>DATKAE010000029.1:0-5842 GCA_035498405.1 Thermoanaerobaculia bacterium
CCTCCCACCTCGGTCCTGTAACCGGAAGGCGTGATCGCCGTCCGGAGTCTTCTCGATGAAGAGGGTCCCCCCCGCCGAAGGTTGAGGATGTGGAACGGGCAAGCCTGCGGAGGCCGCGTGCTCCATCGCCCGACCGCGATACGATTCCGGGCTTCGTGCGCTGCCTCCAGTGCGGCTCGGAGATCGGAGAGGCCGCGGCGTGTCCGCGCTGCGGCCGTCCTTCGACCTCGGCCTCGCAGTTGCCGACCGGGCTGGCGACGCCCTCGGTCGCGGCGGCCGCGCGGCGCCATCCCTCCTCGCCGGTCGGACGGCTGGCGTCCTCCGAGTCGATCGATTCGGGCGGCTTCACGCCGGGAACCGTCCTCGCGGAACGCTATCGGGTCATTGGCCTCGTCGGCCGCGGCGGCATGGGCGAGGTTTACCGCGCCGACGATTTGAAGCTCGGCCAGCCGGTCGCGTTGAAGTTCCTGCCGGATCGGCTCTCGGCTGACCGGACGCTGCTCGATCGATTCTTTTCGGAAGTTCGGACGGCGCGGTCGGTGGCGCATCCGAACGTGTGCCGCGTCTACGACATCGGCGAGGTGGACGGCCGCCACTTTATCTCGATGGAGTACGTGGATGGGGAGGACCTGGCGTCGCTGCTGAGACGGATCGGACGGCTCCCGCAGGACAAGGCTCTCGAGCTTTCGCGGCAGCTCTGCGCGGGGCTCGCCGCGGCGCACGATCGCGGGGTGCTGCACCGGGACCTGAAGCCCGCCAACGTGATGGTGGACGGCCGGGGCCGGGCGCGGATCATGGATTTCGGCCTGGCCGTGGCGGTCGCGGAGACGGGAACCGCGGCGGAGATCGGCGGAACGCCCGCGTACATGGCGCCCGAGCAGTTTACGGGCAAGGGAGCATCGGTTCGAACCGACGTGTATGCGTTGGGCCTGGTGCTGTACGAGCTCTACACGGGCAAGCGGGCGTTTGACGCCGGGAGCGTCGCAGACTATCGCCGGAAGCACTCGGAGGATCCGCCCACAAGTCCTTCGGTCCTCGTCGCGGGGATGGATGCGGCGGTCGAGCGGGCAATTCTGCGTTGTCTGGAAAAGGATCCCGGACAGCGACCGTCCTCCGCGGCGCAGGTAGCGGCAGCGCTGCCAGGAGGCGATCCTCTCGCGGCCGCTGTCGCTGCCGGCGAAACCCCTTCGCCGGAAATGGTCGCCGCCGCGGGCCAGACTGGCGCGCTCGCGCCTTCGCAGGCGAGGGGACTTCTCCTCGCGCTCGCGGCGGGCATCGCGCTGGCTGTCTTCCTCACGCCGCGCGCGAACGTCGCGAGCTTCGTCCCGCTGGAAAAATCGCCGGAGGTCCTCCGCGAGCGCGCGCGGGGGGTCCTGCAAGGCGCGGGGCTCGGAAGGGCGGCCGATTCTGGCAGCTGGTTCCGGACCGACGGTGCCTTTCTCGAATGGGCGCAGGCGCACGGGGGTCTCGGTTCCGACCTCTCGCGGGACGCCGTGGCGTTCGCCTATCGCCAGGCCGCGTCTCCTTTCGCCCCGGCGCTGGCGGAAACCGGGCCGTATCCGTCTCCGTGGGTGGATTCCCTGAACCCGCCGCCGGTCGAGCCCGGCATGGCCGAGGTGTGGTTGGATCCCCGTGGAAGGCTCGTGCGGCTCGCGATCGTTCCGCCGGAGCTGTCGAAGGAGTCCGGGCCAGCGCCCGAGACGGACTGGAGCCCGCTCTTCCGCGAGGCGGGCCTGGACATGAAGCGCTTCTCGCCGGTCGAACCCCGCTGGTCGCCTCGCGCCTACGCCACGGCCCGGGCCGCGTGGGAGGGACCGCATCCCGAGCGGCCCGGTGTGACGATGCGTGTCGAAACCGCCTCGTATCGCGGGCGACCCGTGTCCTTCGAGTGGATCGGACCGTGGACTCAGCCGATGCGGGACGCGGCGACTGAGGCCTCGGCGGGACAGCTTGCCTTCGAGGCGCTGCTGCTGCTCTTCTTGATCGGCGGCGCCGTTCTCGCCCGGCGAAACGTGCGCGCGGGTCGAGGCGATCGGCGCGGCGCGACACGCCTCGCCATCGTGATCTACGTCCTGCAGGGCGCGATGTGGATCCTGGGAGGCCAGCACGGCAAGGGTGCCCTCGAAGGTTGGATCTCGATCGAGGCTTTCTGCAATGCGGCAGGAATGGGGCTCGGCTTCTGGATCCTCTACCTCGCGATCGAGCCGTTCGCGCGCCGCCGCTGGCCTCAGATGCTCATCTCCTGGACGCGCGCGCTTTCGGGGGGCGGTCACGATCCGCTCGTCGGACGCGATGTCCTGATCGGGGTCACGGCGGGCACCGCGGCCGGACTCATCCTCGGACCGCTCCGCGTCCTCCTTCCGATGAAACTCGGAATCCTCGGGCCGATCCCGCATGCCTTCGATCTCAAGGCTCCGGTCAACCCCGGCCGCGCCGTCGCCTGGCTCCTGAGCCCGATCGAGTTCGCGTCGTTCTGGGTCCTCGGTCTCGTGTTTCTGCTGGTACTAGTGCGCGCGGCGGTGCGCTCCGGATGGCTCGCCGGCCTCGTCGTCGCCTTGATCGCGTCGTCGACTTTTCTCGGCAGCTCCGGACTGGCAGTGACCATGCCGCTGGCCGTTCTGTCTAGCGGACTGCTCGTCGCCGTGACGATCCGATTCGGGGTCCTGTCAGCGGTCGCGTTCGAGGCCTGCCGGCAGATCTCCGGGTACTACATCTACAGCAATGACCCGTCGAGCTGGATCTTCTACGCGGGGATGATCGCCGTGGCCGGGGTTCTCGCGCTGGCCTACTGGGCAACGAAGACGGCTCTTGCCGGCCAGCCCCTCTTCGGCGAGACGCAAGAAGCTGCCGGTTCTTGATTCGGGAGCGGGAGCGCAGCGCAGGGATCAGGCGAGCGGTCGAGCCCGAGATGGCGAGCCGCTTGCCGGTGGCGACAGCCAGATCCCGAGCAAGCTCCCGCGACGGTTTACCTCATCGCCTCCATTGGCGACAGCCGCGAGGCGCGCACGGCGGGGTACATGCCGAAGGTGAGGGCGAGCACGAGGGCGACGACCCAGGCGGTCAGGAGGCCCAACGGGTTCACCACGAGGCCGTAGGGGAAGTTCGCCGACAGCGCCTTGCAGACCACCGTGCCGAGAAACGTTCCGAAGGAAGCCCCGACCGCCGCCAGGACACACGCTTCAAGCAGGAACTGCGTGAGGATCTCGCCATCGGAGGCACCCATCGCCTTGCGCAGCCCGATCTCGTAGCGGCGGTCGGAGAAGGAGATCAACATCACGGAGAGGACCCCGACGCCGCCCACCAGGAGCACGGTCGCCGCGAGGCTCGTCAGCACGACCTTCCAACCCACGATCTGCTCTTCGAAGCGCTGGTATCCGCGCGCGAGCTCCCCTTCGAGGTCCAGGATCTCGACATCCTCGATGCCATGGTGCGCCTGTTTCGCGCGGCCAATCATGGTTGCGGAGACCTCGCCGATGTCCCTCTTCGACCGGAGCTTGACCGCCACGTGCGCGAGCTTGTGCTCCGGGTCCATGCGATCCATGTAGGTCTCGAGCGGGATCGAGATGCCGTTGGCGTCGTAGTAGTTCTCGTCGGAGAAGAGCTGGCCCGGCGCCTGGACCCCGACGACGCGGAACCGCACGCCCTCGACGGTGATGTCCCGGCCGACCGGATCCGAGCCTCCAAAGAGCTTCGAGGCGAGAGTCGCGCCCACGACGGCGACCGTCGAGCGACGCCGCGAATCGTCTTCCGTCAGGCCGCGCCCGAGTCCAATGGGCCGGTTCATCCAGCGCCCGTACTCCGAGGTCACGCCGTTGACGAACATGCGCTCGTTGCCGCCGGCCGTCTTGACCGCTGACTTCTTGTAGGCGCGGGGGAGGAATGCCAGGATCTTCGGATCGGGTGCGGTGAGCCTCGTGAGATCCTCGAAACGGAGGCCCGGGCTCATCGCGAAGTGCTTCTGTTCCTCGGTGGTCTCCGGGGATTTCGGCGCGAGCATGACGGTGCCGTCCCAGGCCATTCCCGAGAAGCCGGTCGACACCTTGTCCACGACCCCGTCCAGGACGGAAGTCATGACGACGAGGGTGAAGACGCCGAGCATCAGGAGGGTCAGCGTCAGGGTCGAGCGCAGCTTGTGGGCCCAAAGCTCGACGAAGCCGCCCTTGACGACTTCGATGTAAAGCGCCAGATGTGCTCGCAGGCCGAGGCGATGGGAGCCGCTCGCAGCCACCCGAGCCGCCGGCAGCGGAATCGCCCGGCTACTCATAGTGGAGGGCTTCCATCGGAGAGAGCTTGGCCGCCTTGAAGGCGGGGTAGAGCGCGAACAGGAACCCGAAGACGATCGCGAGTGAATAGGCAGCGAGAAAGCTCTTCGCGTCGATATGCAAGGGGATTCCGAGCGAGAAGGTGATGAGCTTCGAGAAGCCGAGGCCGATCCCGAGGCCGGCGAGCGAGCCCACCGCCGTCAGCAGCAGCGCCTCCGTCAGGAATTCCTTGAAGACCTCGCGTCCGGACGCGCCGATCGCCATCTTGACGCCAACCTCGCGGATTCGTTCCTTCAGCGTCGCCATCTGGACGTTGACGTTGATGATGCCGCCGCCGATCAAGGAAAGGACGCCCGACAGCATGAAGATGATGTCGTAGACGTCCCCCTGGCTCTGCTCCTTCCGGACGCGGGCGGCGACATCGTCCAGGCGGAAGTCGTCCTGCTGGCGGTGGTTCGCCTTCAGTAGCGACCCGAGCCCCTTCGAAAACATCGCCATCGCGTCGATCTTGGGAATGCGGAAGGTCACGCGGTCGAGACGCTGGTACTGATCGCCTTCGAAGCGCCGCGTGACGAGTGTCGTGGGAATCGCGATGATGCGGTTGCGCCTCCGGAAAATGTTTCGGTTGGACTTTCGGAAATAGAAGACGCGCTCCTTGAGCACGCCGACGACCGTCACCGGCGTGTCGCCGATGCGAAGCGTCTGCCCGAGCGCGTGGCCGCTCGGAAAGAAGACGGCGAGGGCTTCCGTGCCGAGGATCACGACGGGCGCGGCCGAGTCGATGTCCCGGCGCGTGAAGTTGCGTCCCTCGGCGATCTCGTAGCCGTCCAACGGAAGGAAATCCCCGCCGATGCCGCGGATGTCGCGCTCCTGGTCGGCCCAGGCCGAACGCACGCGCGCCCGCGCGGACTTCTGGATCGAGACGCCGTCGACCGCGTTGCGATCGAGATCCGAGCCCTCCTTGGCGTCTTCGGCGCGCAGGCCGAGGTTCGCCATCTGGAGGGCCGTAGGACTGCCTTCCTTGATGACGGCCGACGGCTGGACGTTCAACTTGTCGAAGCCGCCGAGCCTGCGGTAGAGCTCGAGCGAGCGCTGGCGCATGCTGTCGGAGATCGAAAAGCCGCCCAGGACCGAGGCGACGCCGAGCACGATCCCGAGCGACTGCAGGGTCGAGCGCGTGAGGTTCTCGCGCATCTCGACCCAGGCGTTGCGGACGCGCTCGCGGAACTTGCCGTTGAGGCTCATTCGTCGAGATGCGGGATTCGAGATGCGAGATGCGCGATGCGAGATACGAGATGCGCGATCCGTATCCCGTATCCCGGATCCCGTATCTCGGATCCCACCGTCACGCCGCCTCCGGCATCGTGATCAGACCATCGTGGATCTCGACCCGGCGCTCGGCCATCGCGGCGATCGAGAGGTCGTGGGTGACGATCAGGATCGTGTTGCCCTGGCGGTGCAGGTCGACGAAGAGCTCCAGGACCTCGTGTCCCGTCTTCGAGTCGAGAGCTCCGGTGGGCTCGTCGGCGAGCAGCATCGCCGGCCGGTTCGCGAGGGCGCGCGCGACCGCGACCCGCTGC
>DATKAE010000030.1:0-7999 GCA_035498405.1 Thermoanaerobaculia bacterium
CCGCCGGGGCGTTGTCACCGTGAGGAGCCAGGCCGACTCCGTCAGAGGTCAGACAGTCAGCGGAGTCACGGCGGCACGCTGCCGACGTGGTCGCCTGTCCTTCCCCGCGTCAGCCGAACAGCCGGAAGAGAAAGCGCGCGAGCGAGACGAGGATCGAGCCGAGAGTGCTCCAGCGGTTGACTCGGGCCGACAAGGTGTTGCGGCCGAGGAGACGGTAGGTCGACGTCACACCCGAGACGAGGAGTCCCGACCAGAATCCGAGCGAGCGCAGACGCCTCTGCTTTTCCTCGATGCGCTGGCGCACCTCGCGCACCGCGCGAGCGAGCTCCTCGCGCTCGGCAACGGCTCGCGTCGAGAGCTCGGCCAGGCGAACCTCGCGCGGGCTCATCCGGCCCCCTCGCGCAGGCGTGCCTCCATCTCCTCGGGAGTCTCCTCCGCGCGCGGATGATCGCCCGGTCCCGGCCCCGAAGACCGCTCTCCCCGCGGTTCGTCCTCTCCCATCCCCGCGGCTTCGGCCACGGCCTCGAGGTCGCGGGCAAGCTCGCGACCGGTCGCCGGAAACTCGAGCGGACGCAGCCGCGAAAGTTTTCTCCACCCGACCCAGCCGGCCGCGGCCGCCACACCCAGGTAGAGGACCAGCGTGGCGAGGATTCCGAGCACCGGACCCCCCAGCAAGCGCGTGAGGAGCGCGGCCACCAACGCCGCAAGCAGCAGCCCGGCGATCGTGGCGAAGAGCAGAGCCACGAAGATCGCGAGCAACGCCCCACCCAGAAGGCCGCCCTTTTCGGCGAGCTCTTCCTGAAAAATCGCCTTGCGCGTCTCGAAGAGTCGTCCTGCGGCGGCGGCCACCGTCCCGATGCGGTCGCGCCACCTTGGCTCCGAGATCTCTGGAGCGCCCTTGGTCTCTTCGTCGCCCATCACGTCACCCGGATCGAGACGGAGCCCCCCGCGCGAGCGGCGGCTCCCCGCCGCTCGAGCGGCTCGATGCGCACGCCCTCCTGGCGCAACCGCTCGCAGACCCGCCGCGCGATCGCCCCCGCGCCCGGCGTGTCCCCGTGCAGGCAAATCGAGTCGGCTCGAAGCGACAGACGAGAGCCGTCGGAGGCGGTGGCGAATCCGTCCCGCGCGAGCGAGATCGCCTGTGCGGCCGCCGCCTCCGGGTCGGTCAAGAGCGCGTCGGGTCGACTTCGCGGCACGAGGCTCCCGTCGGGCAGATAGCGGCGATCCGCGAATGCCTCGGCCGCGACCGAGAGCCCCGCTTCGCGTCCCGCCTCCAGCAACATCGAGCCCACGGCTCCCATCAGTATGAGTCCGGGATGGAACCGCCGGACTCCTTCGGCGATCGCCCTGGCCACATCCGGGAACTCCGCGGCCTGGTGATACAGCGCGCCGTGAGGCTTCACATGCGCGAGCGCCCCGCCCCGGGAGCGCACGAACCCGTCGAGCGCCGCGACCTGATACAGGACGAGATCCTGGATCTCCTCGGCCGGCATCTCGACCGGGATCCGTCCAAAGTGTTCGCGGTCCGCGAACCCGGGGTGCGCACCGACGCGCACTCCCCGCGCGAGGGCGGCGGCCACGGTTTCATCCATGGTCTTTGGATCGCCCGCGTGGAAGCCGCAGGCCACGTTGGCCGAGGTGACGTAAGGCAGCAGCTCTTCGTCCGCCATCCCCTCGCCGACATCGGCGTTGAGATCGATGCTCAAAGTCTCCAGATACTACTCCTCGCCTCCAGCGCCTCGGCGAGCGTCGCCGCGGCGAACCGAACGGTCCGCCCCGGCGGAATTCGCGCGAGACGCGCCCAATCGGCCGAAATCACCGTGCCCAGCCTCGCATAGCCGCCGGTGATGGGACGGTCGGGCCCGAGCAGAATCGGCTGCCCGCCGGCAGGAACCTGGATCGTCCCGAGCGCCGTTCCTTCCGGCGGCATCTCGGAGGAGCCGGACGCCGGAAGCGGCGTGCCCTCCAGGCGGATCCCGCGTCGATCGCTCATCGACGACACGCGAAAGCTCGACGTCAGGAACTGCTCGATGGCGGGGGCTTCGAAGAATCGCTCGCGACGCGGGTCGAGAACGACGCGCACCGGACTCTCCTCTTCCTCTTTCGTCCGGGTGTCGCCGCCGATTCCCTCCGACACTTCTCGTCCGGGAGCATCGAGGCCGCCTCGCGCCGATGGCTCTCGGCGCGCGGCCATGAGGATTTGTCCCGCCTCGAGCGGCCGGGTCAACCCGAGCCGTCCCGTCGCCATTACCCCGCCCTCGACGCAAAGGCACGCGCGCGCCGCGCCTCGAACGGGCCCGCAACGCAGCCGATCGCCGGCCGCGAGGCGGAGCACGGATCCGGGCTCGACCGCGGCGCCGTTGTGCTCGACCGCAACGTCTCCCTGGAGGCAAACCCTCACCTCCGACATCGCTTCGAGCTCCGGACCGAGGAGCGTGATTTCGAGCGCCGCCAACCCGATCGAGTTGCCGAGCCGCGAGTTTCCGGAAGCGAGCGCGCCTTCGTCCATGGCGCCGCCCGGCGGAAGGCCCGACCCGCCTCGTCCGAAGCACGGCGCCCCCTGGACCGACGTGAAGAGACCGGGCTTGACGATCCGGAAAATGGGGCGCCCGCCCGGAGAGGTGTCCGAGCGCGACGAGGCCGCCGCGATCTCCTGCTGGAGTCTCTCGAGCTCGGCCCGTCCCATCGGCTCGAAGCGGACTCGGTCCCCCGGCCTCAAAAGGTTGGGAGGCTCGCCTTCCTCGTCGAACAGCCGGATGGCAGACCGGCCGATCAGGCGCCAGCCGCCCGGCGTCGGAGAAGGATAGACGCCGGTGTACGGCCCGCCGATCGCGACGGAGCCGGCGGGCACCCGCGGCCTCGGCGCGGGAAGCCGCCTCGCGTGCAGCGCCGGATCGAGCCCCGTCAAATACGCGAACCCGGGCGCGAAGCCGAGGAAGGCGACCGTGTAATCGCCCTCCGAATGCCGTCGCGAGAACTCTTCGGAAGTGAGGCCGCAGGAACGGGCGAGATCCTCGAGGTCTGGCCCCATCTCTCCGCCGTACGCGACGCCGATCGAGATCTTCCGCTGCGAGCCGATCGAGGAGAGTCCAGCCGGCCCGGAGAGGATCTCCCTCTTCAGGCGATCGGAGGAAAGGCGACGCGGATCGAAGACCAAGAAGAGGGTACGCGCGCCGGGAATCGCATCGTAGAGACCCGGCGTTGCCGAGGACATCAGCGCCCTGGCGAGGGTGACGGCGTCGCGATTGGCCTCCTCGTCCGATCTCTCCTGGTACTCGACGACCATCGCGCCGTCGGCGAGGTCGTAGAAGACGGCTTCCCCCGGCATCAACGGGCGCGCTCCGAGAGGGCCTCCGACCGCCGGCGCCAGAGCGCGTACACCGGCACACCGGAGAGGACCAGGAGATAGCCCGGCCAGGTCGTCTTCGGATTACCGGAGAGCAGGATCACGATGAGGAGCATCCCCGCGCCCGCGTAGAGCAGCGGCAAGACGGGATAGCCCGGGGCCCGAAACGGGCGCGGAAGGTCCGGCCGCTTCCGGCGCAGGACGATGACGGCGAGCACGAGCAGGACATAGAAGAGAAGGTCCGCCGAGATCACGTACTTCAGCAGGTCGCTGTAGCTGCCCGAGAGCACGAGCAAACAGGACCAGCCGGCTTGCGCGGCCAGCGCGTTGCCCGGCACGCCCGCCGCGTTGACGCGCTCGAGGCCGCGGAAGAAGAGCGCGTCACGGGCCATGGCGAAGCACACCCGCGCGCCCGAGAGAATCAAGCCGTTGACGCAGCCGAAAGTGGACACCATGATCGCCGCGGCCACGGCGCCGGCGGCCCGCGCACCGAAGAGGGATGTCGCGACGGCCGCCGCCACGCGATCCTCGGGCGCATGGGCAACGCCGGCGAGAGGCAGGACGTTCAGATAAGCCACGTTGGCGGCGACGTACAGGATGGTCACGACGGCGCAGCCCCGAAGCAACGCGCGCGGGAGCGTCCGCCCGGGCTCGCGAATCTCCTCGCCCGCGAACGTCACGTTGTTCCACGCCGACTGGGAGAAGAGGGGCCCGACCATCGCCGTGCCGATCGCGGCGAGGAGCGCCATTCCCGTCAACTCTCCGCCGCCAGATTCGACGGCTCGGAAGAGCCTCGGCTGGGCAAGCGCGGCCCCCGATCCCCCGCCGAGCACGAGGCCCGCCGCCGTCAGCGCCAGCAAGGCCGTGAACTTGGCGACCGTGAAGACGTTCTGGGTTCTCGTCCCGGTCTTCAGACCCGTGGCGTTCGACGCGGTCAGGGCCAGGATGACCAGAATCGCGACGCCCTGCACCGCCGAAACGGAGACCGGCCCGAGCGTGAACAGTCGGCGAGACCCCGAGACCGCCGGCCAGAGAACTCCCAGGTACTTCGCGAACGCCACCGAAACGGCGGCAATCGTCCCGCTCTGCACCACGAGGAAGAGGGTCCAGCCGAAGAGAAAGCCGGCGAGCGGCCCATAGGCCTCGCGGAAGAAGACGTACTGGCCGCCCGCCCGAGGGAGCATCGCCGCCAGCTCCGCGCAGCAAAGCGCGGCGACCATCGTCGAAAGGCCGGCGATCGTCCATGCCGCCAGCAGCCAACCGGCCGAGCCCACGACCCGGGAGCTCTCCGCGGAAACGATGAAGATGCCCGAGCCGATCATCGACCCGACGACCAGCGCCGTCGCGTCGAACACGCCGATCTCCCGAGTCAGCCGCCCCGCTCGCGTCAAGGGTCGCGCGGCTCGACTAGGCGCGCGGCGGCGGGGAGGCGCCGCGCCCGCGCAGCTTTTCCTCGAGAGCCCGAAGGCCGCGCAGCGTCGTGAGGGCGAGCAGCGTCACGCCGACCGCGAGAGGAAACTGCTCGAGCCCCACCGTGGCGCCGATCGCGGCAGCGAAGAGCAGCGAGGCCGCCGTCGTCAGGCCTTCCACGTGGTCTTCGTGCCGGATGATCGATCCGGCACCCAGAAACCCTACCGCCATCACGACCGCCGTAATGACCGGGACGGGATCGGCGCGCACGAGCGGCGAGATCGGCGGGACCAGGAAGCGCTTCAAGAGAATGCCCACGAGTCCCACCAGCAGCGCGGCCGCGCCGGCCACCAGCATGTGCGTCCGCAGCCCCGCCGGCTTGTGCGCGAGCTCCCGCTCGAAGCCGAGCAGAGCGCCGAGAGTCATCGCCAAGGCGACCTCCCCCAAGACGGCCAGCTGCGCGAGCCAATCCACAGGTGTCGCTTATCTCCAGAAGCGCCTGGGCCACCGGCGGCGCCGCCGGCGCGCCGTTTCGCCGGCCGCCGCGGCCAGCAGGGCCAACGCGCCGGCCGCCGCTCCCAGGAGGATCCAGCCCGAGCGCGTGGCCGGGCCAGGCGGCGCCGCGATGCGCTCTCGTTCCCATTCGCTGGGCGCCCGCCGGCGCTCGAGCTCGAGTTTCAGACTCTCCTCGCCGCGGCGCATCGCCCACCGATGGTTGGCCTCGAGAGCCGGACGCAGGAGGGGCGCCAGGAGCCGAAGCAGCGGTTTACGCGCCTCGATTCGCCAGTCGAAGCTCACGCCGGCCCACGCCCCCGCCGACTCGAGGCTCCACTCTCCCCGCCCCTCGAGGTCGCCCGCCGCATCGAAGGTGAACCCGTGAGGGTCGCGCGACTCCGTCACCGTGAGCGTCCAATCGAGGGTGTACGGCAACCATCCCCGGGTGCGCAACCGGACCGCGCGCCCCACGCCGTCGGGGCCGCCCGGGGCGAGCCGCTCCGCCTCGAGGTAGACCGAAGGCCACCAGCGGGGCAGGTCGGCGGGGTCGCCCAGCACGTCGGAGACCTCGCGGGGGGTCCCCGGAACCAGCCAGCGAGTGACGAAGTGGTAATCGTTGATGCCCATTCCGACCCCCGAAGGCTCGAGCTTATCGCGGACGCTCCGCCCGGAGCCGAGCACACGGCGCGGCCGCCTCGGTAGAGGAACTTCCGCCGGGGCCATGCGTAACTAGCAGACAGGAATTGCCGTCCAACGCTCTGCTGGCGGCGACCGGGGAGAGGGGTCGGTCCCATGCGCAAGCTCTTCAAGATTCTCCTCCTTCTGACGATCCTCGTCGCCGCGGCCGGGGGCCTCTACGCCTGGGCCCGTTCCGGCAAGAACGACAAGGACGGTCCGAAATCGGTGATCGTCGAGAAGGGCTCGGTGACGGAAAAGGCGATCGCCGTGGGCCAGATCCAGCCCCGACAGAAATTCTCCGTCAAGTCGAAGATCTCCGGCATCGTTCGCCGCTGCCTGGTCCAGGTCGGAGACCGCGTCCAGCCCGGCCAGACTCTCTTCGAGATCGCGCCCGATCCCACGCCACAGGAGCTGACGGACGTCGACCGACAGCTCGATTCCGCGCAGGCCTCCTTCCAGCGCGCCAAGGCAGACTACGAGCGCGCGAGCGAGCTCTCGAAGACGGGTGTGATGCCGACCTCCGACCTCGATTCCAAGCGCGAGGCCTTCGAGCTCGCCAAGATCGCTGTTGCCCGCGCCGAGCAGGGGCGGGACCTGACCCGGAAGGGGCGCATCGCCACCGCGGACATCACGATCGAATCGAATATCAAGGCGCCGGCGGCGGGCACGATCTTGACCCGCGCCGTCAACCCCGGCGACCCGATCACGCCGCTGACCTCCTACCAACCGGGGACCGAGCTCGCGACGATCGCCGACATGACCGATCTCATCTTCAAGGGAACCGTGGACGAGATCGACGTCGGGAAGCTCCGGGTCGGACTGCCCGCCCGAATCAAGGTCGGCGCGCTCCCGACGGACGTGGTCACGGGCCGGGTGTCTCGAATCGCGCCGCAGGCCCAGCAGAAAGACGGCGCCACGCTCTTCGACGTTGAGATCGAGCTCGATCCCACGAGCAAGATCACGCTGCGCGCCGGCTACTCCGCCAACGCGGATTTGATCATCCGCGAGAAGAAGGACGTCTTGACCGTGCCCGAGCGCGTCGTCCTCTTCGAGGACGGGGGAAAGAAGACGTTCGTCGAGCTGCCCGCCGCCAAGCCCAAGGACCCGCCCAAGAAGACCGAGATCAAGCTCGGCATCTCCGACGGCTTGAACGCCGAGGTCGTGGCGGGCCTGCAGGCCGGAGCGAAGGTTCTCGAGCGGCCCCCCAAGAAGATCACCTCGGCCGTCGATTAGTCCGCCGGCGATGCTTTCTCTCAAGGACGCCGTTCGTCAGATGTGGCGAGACCTGCGCAGCCAGAAGCTGCGCACGTTCCTGACCGTCTTCGGAATCGTCTGGGGCACGGTCGCGGTGACGCTGCTCCTCGCCTTCGGCCGAGGCTTGCAGCGCCAAATGACGATCAACGCCGCCGGGATCGGCGATCAGATCTGCATCGCCTGGCCAGGGCTGACCTCCATTCCCTTTCAGGGGCTCGGCAAGGGACGCAAGATCCGACTCAACGAAGAGGACATCGAGGCGATCCGCAGGGAGGCCCGGGGGTTGAACGCCATCTCGAGCGAGTACTCGCAGACCCTGAAGCTGAACTACGGCACCAAGACGGTGGCCGTGGACGTTTCCGGCGTCTCGCCCGAATTCGGCGCCATGCGCAACCTCATTGCCCAGGAGGGCGGACGCTTCCTGAATCCCTCGGACGTCGCGGAGCAGCGCCGCGTCTTGTTCATCGGCAACAAGCTCGCCGACGACGTCTTCGGGAAGACGCCCGCCGTCGGCAAGACCGTACTGCTCGGCGGTTCTCCGTTTCTGATCGTCGGCGTCCTCCAGAAGAAGATCCAGCAGTCGAGCTACAGCGGCCGGGACAACGGAAAGGCCTTCATTCCGGGCTCGACCTTCCGGGCGTTGACCGGCGTCAAGTGGGTCGACAACGCCATCTACCAGCCGACGATCCCGCACGAGAGCAAGCAAGTCACCGACGGCGTGCGGGAAATTCTGGGCCACCGGCTCCGCTTCGATCCGGCCGACAAGGAGGCCTGGAGCGTCTGGGACACGACCGAGGAGTTCGCCTTCTTGGAGAT
>DATKAE010000031.1:0-73617 GCA_035498405.1 Thermoanaerobaculia bacterium
CAAGATCTTCCCCGCCGGCGGGTCGACACCCACCGTCTCGACGCTCAACTACGTCGCTGGACAAGTCATCGCCAACGCCGCTGTCGTGCCGCTCGGGACCGGAGGCGCGATCACGGTCACCGCCGGCGTCTCCGGCACCGATCTGATCCTCGACACCAACGGCTACTACGACAACAGCGGGATCATCACGCAGGTCAGCCCCGGGACCGGCCTGTCCGGCGGCGGGACCTCCGGCAACGTGACTCTCGGCCTCGCCGACGGCGGAGTCGGCACGGCGCAGCTCTCCCCGACCGGATCGAGCGGCGGCCAGGCTCTCGTCTCCAACGGCTCGGCCGTCTCCTGGGGCAGCCCATCGAGCGCGACGAATTTTTCCGGCTCTCTTGCCGGGGAGGTGACGGGAACGCAGAGCGCCACCACCGTCTCCAACGCCACAGCCGCCGACACGGCCAACGCCATCGTCCGCCGCGATGGCGCCGGAGGATTCGCCGCCGGAACCGTGACCCTCTCCGGCAACCTGACCCTGCCGGCCTCCTCCTCGACTTCGGGAGCACTTCTGCAGGGGGGAAGCCGCCTCCTCCATACGTCTGGCAGCGGCAACGTCTTTCTCGGCGGGAATTCCGGGAACCCCACGGTCACCGGCTTCGGCAACACGGCGGCCGGGGACGGCACTCTTCCCGTCGTCGGCAGTGGCGGAGGCAACACGGCTCTCGGGACGTTCGCGCTCAACGTCGACTCGACCGGTGGCAGTAACACGGCCGCCGGCTACCTGGCGCTCGCCAACAACGTCGCCGGAAACGCGAATATCGCCGTTGGAGTCGATGCGCTCGTAGAGAACACATCGGGCAGCAACAACATCGCCATGGGATACAACGCCGGAGGAAATCTCACGACGGAGAGCAACGGCATTCACATCGGCAACTCAGGAGCTCCGGGCGACGACGCAACCATTCGAATCGGCACCGGTGGCCTACACACCCGGTTCTTCGTCGCCGGCGTCCGGGGCGTGACGACGGGCTCGGCTACCGGATTGAATGTTCTCATCGACGCCAACGGGCAGCTGGGCACCATCTCCTCTTCGGTGACGACGAAGAGGGACATCGAGGACATCGATCAAGAGCGGGCGCTGCTCTTGAAGCTGCGGCCGGTCTCCTTCTTCTACAAGACCGACACCGAAGGGATCCGCCAGTATGGGCTGGTCGCGGAAGAGGTGGCGAAAGTCTTCCCGGAACTGGTGCAGTTCTCCGCCGACGGTCAGCCCGAGACGGTGCGGTACCACTTCCTGGCGCCGCTTCTCCTGAGCGAGCTCCAGTGCCAACAGAAGACGATCGTCGACCAGGAGCGGATGATCGCGACGCAGAGTGAGGAGATGAAGAACCTGGCCTCGCGCCTGCAGAGGCTCGAGGAGCAGATCGCTCGGACGGCAGCCGGCACCGTGCCGCGCCAGTAGCACCGAACGAGGCAACGACGCGCCTGGGAAAGGTGCAGGAAGGGCAGGAGGAGGAGCCATGAGCCACACGCCTCGCAAGATTGGTCTGTTGTTGTCGGTCGTTTTGCTGGCCTCACCCACCGCGGCTCAGGAAGAGCCGGCCATCACCAACTGGGGCGCGCCGCTCCTCTGGAGCCCGATCGGCGCTCCTCACAGAAGTGGCGACGCGCGCCGCGTGGATGAGCTCTCCGTTTCGGGGCATGGTCGGGCGGAACTCTCCTTGGCCTCGGTCCCGACCGTGCCTTTGCCTCTGATCGGCATCACGCCCTGCCGCATCGCCAACACGACCGGCAACGGCGGCTTCTCCGGCGCCTACGGCCCGCCCGCAATGTCACAGGGCGTCCCACGCGACTTCACCCTGACCGGCCAGTGCGGCATCCCCGCCTCGGCCAGCGCCGTCTCCTTGAATGTCACCGTGACCAACACGGCCGGACCCGGCTTCATCAAGATCTTCCCCGCCGGCGGGTCGACACCCACCGTCTCGACTCTCAACTACGTCGCTGGACAAGTCATCGCCAACGCCGCCGTCGTGCCGCTCGGGACCGGAGGCGCGATCACGGTCACCGCCGGCGTCTCCGGCACCGACCTGATCCTCGACACCAACGGCTACTACGACAACACCGGCATCATCACGCAGGTCAGCCCCGGGACCGGCCTCTCTGGAGGCGGCACCTCCGGCAACGTGACACTGGACGTGAACTTCGGAGGCACCGGCGCGGCCGCCACCGCTTCCCGCAGCGACCACACGCACTCGACCGCCGACCTGGTCTCCGGTCTTCTCGCCAGCGCGAGGCTCGGCGGAACATACTCGAACGCCCTCACGCTCTCGAGTCCGCTAAACACAATATCGGGCAACGGCGCCGGCCTCGCCAACGTGAATGCGGTGACGCTCCAGGGGCTGCCGGCAAGTGCCTTCCAGCCGCGCTACGCAAGGACCGTTGTCGTCAGTCCCGTGGGAACGCCGGTACAGAATGGCGCCGCGCTCGAAAACGCGCTCAACGGAATCACGACCGCCTCGGCCAGCAATCCCTGGCTCGTCAAGATCGAGCCCGGTGTCTACGACCTGGCAGGCAACCTTATCTTCATGCAGCCCTTCGTCGACATCGAGGGCTCCGGCGAGCTGGTTACCCTGATTCAAACGGCCACGTCGGTCGCCGCGAGCGGTGCGAGCAACGCCGAGATGCGGCTTCTGACGCTTCAGAACGTGGGCGGCGTCGCCAGCGTGAACGGGTTTCAGAGCGCCGCCTCTTCTCGCCTCACCCACGTGGCTATCTTGGTATCGGGTGGAACGAGCTCGAACTATGGAATCTACTGCGGTGGCCCCTCCTCTCCGCTCCTCACCGACGTCACGGTTTCCGTGACGGGCACGGCCACCGCCAATTCCTGGGGAATTCAAACCTTCTCTACCTCGGCGGAGATGCGCCGAGTCCGCGTGGCGGTCGACGCGGCAGGAGGGACCTTCAGCTACGGAATCTCCAACGGCGGGGGTTCACCCACGATTCAGGACGCCGTCGTCAGCGCCACCGGTGGAACCGCGAACTACGCGATCGTGAGCGGCGGAGGGTCCACTCCCAAGCTCGTCCACGTCACCGCCACCGGCGACGGAGGCTCCTACGGCTGGGGCATGTACGTGGAGGCCTCGACGGCCGAGATCATCGACAGCGTTCTCGTCGGAAACCGCGGCTCAACCAGCAGCCAGGGCATTGTCTGTGTGGCAACGGCGACTGCCCCGATCACGATTCGAAACACCCGCATCGCGGGGGGCGACCTTTCGCTCAGCGTCGGCTCCAACTACACCGTGCGCGTGGGCGCCTCCGAGCTCGACGGGCCTGTCTTCGCCGCGTTCGGAGCGACGCTCGCTTGCGTAGGGGCCTTCGACGCGAACTTCGCCGCGCTCAGTACGACGTGCAACTAGTTCGGATTCCGCCGCATCGCGAGGCGGGGAGGGTCTCCGAAGGGACTCCTCCGGACTTGCTACTTGCGGCCGATGACGGCGGCGCCAATCCCGACGACGGCGAGAACTCCGAGCAGGAGGCCCCACCGCACGCGACGGCGGCGGCGCGGCCGGACGCCCTCCATCCAGTCCTCGGCGAGCTTCGAGCCCTTCTCGGCGAGAAGCTCGACCAGTTCCTCACCCTGCTTGCGCGCGTCCTCGTACAGCTTCGCGCCGCGCTCGACGGCGTCGTCTCTCACGTCCTCGAGGTCGGGACGCGCCTTCTTGAAGCCTTTCTTCAGGCTCTCGGTCGCCTGCTCGAAGAAGGCGTCCGTGTCGAAGGGCTTGCGGCGGCGCATGCTCTCGAGCAGGATCGGCAGCGCGACTCTTGTCACGAGCGGGATGACGACGGGCGCGAGCGCCCTGGCGGTATCGCGTGGAAGGGAGCGAGCCATAATGACCTCCGAAGACACCATTAGATCATGGCGACCGGAAAGCCCGCGGCTGGCCTGCTCCTCCTGATCCTTCTCGCCCCTCTAACTCCTGCGCCCACAAGCGACGGGCGCGTCGAGGCCGTGGTCCTCGGCATTGCGCAGGACGGCGGTGTGCCGCATCTGGGCTGCCGGCAGGCGCTCTGTGTCGAGGCGCGCAAGGACCCTTCGAAGCGCCGTCTCGTGGCCTCGCTCGGCCTCATCGACACCGCTGCCCGGAAGCGCCTCCTGATCGACGCCACACCCGACTTCCAGGAGCAGGTCGAGCGGCTCGGCGGGCTCCCCGACGCGATCCTGCTGACGCACGCGCACATCGGCCACTATCTCGGATTGGCCGATCTCGGTCGCGAGGTCTTCAACTCCCGGGAGCTCCCCGTCTACTGCACCGCTTCGATGGCGAGATTCCTGCGCGAGAACCGGCCCTGGAGCCGACTGGTCGAGCGCGGGAACATCGCGATCCACGAGATCGAAGCCGGCCGGGAGTTCCCGTTGACGGAGAACCTGCGGGCGACCGCGATTGCCGTGCCGCATCGCGACGAGGATTCCGACACCGTCGCCTACCTCGTCGCCGGACCGCAGGCCCGCATACTCTGGCTGCCCGACATCGACCGGTGGGAGAAGTGGGATCGACGGATCGGCGATTTCGCCGCGGATCCGCAGCTCACCGCGTTTCTCGACGGGACGTTCTATTCGGTCGACGAGATACCGGGCCGGGCCATCCAGGCCATCCCGCATCCCCTGGTGCCGGACACGGTCGTGCTTCTCTCTGCCTCGGGCCGACCCAAGGCCAAGATCTTCTTCACACATCTCAATCACACCAATCGGTTGTTGTGGGACGACTCCGCCGTCAAAGACCTCGAGGCTCGAGGATTCCATGTGGCCCGGGCCGGAGATCGGTTTCCGCTCTAACCGCGAGGCCGGCCTCCCCGCCGCACCCGTGACCTGTTAGCATTCGAGCGTGGCGGCCTCCTCCCGTTCCTCCGTCCCGCAGCCCGTGCTCCCGTGGCGGGCGACGGCGCGGCACCCGACGACGTTCCCGGAGGGGTACTGGAAGACGGTTGTCTGGCGGGGGTTGAAGCTCCGCTGTCCGGTGTGCGGGAAGGGAAAGCTCTTCCGGACCTATTTCGCGATGAACGACCACTGTGCCTGCTGCGGCGTGGGATTCGCGCGCGAGCACGGACAGTGGGTGGGCTCCCTCGACATCAACACGCTCTTGACCGCCATCGTGCTGATGGCGGGAGTCGCATTCGGCCCGCAGTGGCCCATCCGCACGAGCCTCGCCGTGTGGTGCACTGCCGCCGTCGTGTTTCCCCTCGTCTCCTTCCGTTTCAGCCGCGGCGTATGGACGGCGATCGTGCACCTGACGGGGGGGGTCTATTAGCAGGGGTTAGGGGCTAGGGGTTAGGAGCTAGGGGCTAGGACGCAGATGACGCACAATCGCAAAGTGACCAGTTCGGAGAAGAAGGATCGAGCGGAGCGCGAGCGCCGAAACGAGGAACGCCGACGCGAGCACCGCCGACGCGAACCCCGGTTTTCCGTGGGAACTTCGTCGCGGCCGGACCGCCGAAGCGGCGACCGCCGGCGACGCGACTAGCCGGCCGAGGAATCTCCTCCGAGCCCGGCCTTTAGGTCCCCCGCGAGCGCGCGGTGAAAGAGGTGCTCGCCTCCCTCGCGCCGCACCGACAGTCGGCCGGCCGAGTACGCGCGCGAGGCCAAGCCCCTCTGGACCGAATCGCAGATGGCGAGGTCCTCGTCCTGCACCCGGTTGCCCACCTCGATGGACGCCTTGTTCCGAGCAAGCGCCTCCGGTGAGGAGACGTCGGTGAAGTAGAAATCGAAGATGACGAGCGACTTCCCCGTCGAAAGGGGAAGCACCAGGTTGGTGTCCATGACCCCTTCGTACCAGTTGATCATGAAGTTCGGATAGAACCAGTAGTAGAGGGCTCTCTCCCCCTTTCGCACGGCGCCGACCTCCGGCGCCGCCCCTTCCTGCGTCATGGGGCTGTGCTGCAGACACCAGTTGGGACCCGTCTCGATCCGGTACTCCGAGTAGTCGAGCACCGAGGAGAGCCCCTTGTGCAGGTGCGGGACGTGGTAGCCGCCATCGAGATAGTTGTCCACGAAGACCTTCCAGTTGCAGTCGAAGGTCCATTGGCGACGCTCGACGAAGTGATACCGGTCGAGGCCGAGCGGGCGAAACTGCGAAACGAGGTCTCCCAGCGACTCGCGAAGCGATGGCCCCCCCGTCTCGACTTTCACGAAGACGAACTTCTCCCACTCCTCCACGGCCGCCGGCACGAGGCCGTTGTCGGCCTTCTCGAAGCCGCACACGCCCGCGAAGTCAGGCGTCCCCTTGAGCTCCCCGTCCAAGGAGTAGGTCCATCCGTGGTACGGGCAGCGAAAGAGGTGGGTCCTTCCCTCGGCCCGCGGTTCCACGGCCGCGGCGTGGTGGCGGCAGACGTTGAAGAACGCGCGCACGACGCCGTCCTGTCCGCGCGCGACCAGAATCGGCTCGCCCGCGACGTCCGCCGTGAAGAAGTGCCCGGGGAGAGCGACTTGATCGGCGCGCCCGACCATCTGCCAGGTTCGAGAGAAAACCGCTCGGCGTTCGAGGTCGGTCACCCGCGGATCCACGTACCAGGAGGACGGGATCGTCCACGCGTTCTCCAGCGGCGTTTCGGCGTCGTAGCGGGCGAGGACTTCCGCGAGCGAGCCGTCCATTTCGGGTCCCTCCTCGCGACTAGACGGGTGCGGCGGTCTTCCGCTTCGGATTGAAGAAGGGCGTCTTGACGACCGCCGCCGGCACGCGGTGCCGCACGGCTTCGACCGTCAGCTCCATCTCGAGCTTCGACCCCGGCGCCGCATGCTCGCGCGCCACGGTCGCGAGCGCGATCAGTTTCTTCAACGTCGGCGACCAGGTCGTCGAAGTGGCCTTTCCCACCTGACCCAGGCGCCCATAGACCGGGACGGCCACGCGCGAGGCCGCGGCCGGAACCTGCGGTGGCAGGCCCACCGCGTCAAACAGCCCCTCCACACGGGTCCAGTCGACTTCCAACCCGACGATCTCGCGGGGATGGCCGTCGTGTTTCTCCCGACGAAGCGCGGCCTGTCCGACGAACCGCCCCTTGTCGAGATCCACCAGCCGGTAGAGCCCCATCTCGAACGGCGAGTACTTCTGGGACGGAATCAAAGCCTTCTTGCTGCTGTGGAAGTCGACGTCGATCAGGAGCAAGCCCGCCTCGATCCGCGCAACGTCCAACGCCAGCATTCCGGCCGGCTGGATGTCGAAGCCGCGGCCGCCCTCCATCAAGGCATCCCAGACTCGGCCCGCCTCGCCCCAGGGGATCCAGATCTCATAGCCCAAGTCTCCCGTATAGCCGGTCCGCGAGATCTCGACCGCCACGCCGCCGATCTTGCCTTTCGTCACGCGGAAGTACTTCAGGTTCTCGATCGGCGCCTCGGCGACGTGTTTCAGGAGGCGTCCGGACGTCGGCCCCTGCAGGGCGAGCGAGGCGACCTGCTCGGAGATGTCCTCGATCTTCACGTCGAGGCCGAGCGCGTTCTGCTGGAACCAGCGCAGCGACGGATCGGCCGCCGTCCAGCGGTAGAGGTTTTCCTCGAGCCGGGAGACCGTTCCGTCGTCGATCGTCTTGCCCTGCTCGTCGCACCAGGGCGTGTAGATCACCTGGCCGACCGAGATCTTCCGCAGATCGCGTGTCACGATGCGGTCGACTAAGCGCGTCGCGTCGGGTCCGGAGACCCGGTACTTGTAGAGGGGCGAGACATCGATCAGCGCCGCCGCATTGCGGATCGCGTTGTACTCGTGCTCGTGATGCGTTTCGTACGCGGAGACCGCGTAGTAGCCGGACCAGTCGCGGTAGTTCAGACTCTCGCAGAGCGCCAGGGTCTTCTCGTGGACGGCCGTTCCGATCGGCACACGCGCCTCTTCTCTCGCCCTTATCCGTTTGTGGCGGGCGCCGATTATAAGTATGCTGCCTCGCCCGAGCAATGTCCGCAGACGCGAAATCCCATTACGACGCCATCGTCATCGGCGGCGGCCACAACGGCCTCGTCACGGCGGCCTACCTCGCGCGCGCGGGCAAGTCGGTTCTCGTGCTCGAGCGGCGACATGTTCTGGGCGGCGCGGCCGTGACCGAAGAGGTCTTCCCCGGCTTCAAGTTTTCCGTGTGCTCCTACGTGGTCTCTCTGCTGCGGCCGGAGATCATCCGGGAGCTCGACCTGCCGCGCCATGGCCTGGAGATCCTGCCGCTCGACGGCACGTTCACGCCGATGAGCAACGGCGACTACCTGTGGAGGGTCAACGACCACTTCAAGACGCGCCGCGAGATCGCCCGGCACTCGAAGCTCGACGCCGAGGCCTACGACGAGTACGGCAAGGCGATGGTCGACATGGGCCGGTTCGTCAAGCCGATCCTCTCGATGACCCCGGTCGATCCGACCTCTCGCGACTGGAAGGGTTTCGTCGACCTGCTGCGCTTGGGCCGCCGCTTCCAGGCGCTCTCGCCCGGGGACCAGTACAACCAGGTCCAGCTCATGAGCATGAGCGCGATCGACTTCCTGGACCAGTGGTTCGAGACCGACGTGCTCAAGGCGACCATGTCGGCCTCGGGGATCATCGGGACCTTCCTCGGAGTGCGCTCGCCGGGCACGGCCTACGTGCTGCTGCACCACTACATGGGGGAGATCGACGGGGCCTTCCGATCCTGGGGCTTCGCGCGGGGCGGCACCGGCGCGATCTCCAACGCGATCGCCGACGCCGCGCGGGAGGCGGGCGCCGAGATCCGGACGAACGCCGCGATCGCCCGCATCGCGACACGCAACGGCAAGGCAACGGGCGTCGTCCTCGAAAACGGCCAGGAGATCTCGGCGCAGGTCGTCTGCTCGAGTGTCGACCCGCGCCTGACCTTCCTGAAGATGATGGAGTCGAAGCTCTTGCCGTCCGACTTCGTCGAAGACATCGAGCGCTACAAGTTCCGCGGGTCCTCCGGCAAGGTGAACCTCGCTCTCGACGGGCTGCCGGACTTCCGGTGCCTGCCTGGGAAAGGCGCGCACCTGCGCGGCGCGATCTCGATCTCGCCCTCCGTCGACTACATGGAGCGCGCCTACGACGAGGCCAAGTACGGTCACTTCTCCCGGCGCCCCTACGTCGACATCGTCATCCCGAGCCTGACCGACCCGTCGGTCGCGCCGCCCGGCAAGCACGTCATGTCCTGCTTCGTCCAGTACGCCCCGTACAACCTGAAGGGGAACTGGGACACCGAGCGCGAGGCCTTCGGGGACACGGTCGTGGACACGATCGCCGAGCACGCGCCCAACTTGAAGAGCCTGATCCGGCACCGGCAGGTCTTGACGCCGCTCGACCTCGAGCGCGAGTTCGGCCTCTCGGAGGGAAACATCTTCCAGGGAGAGCTGACCCTCGAGCAGCTCTTCTTCCTGCGGCCGGCGCCGGGTTGGGCTCAGTACCGGACCCCGGTTCGCAACCTGTATCTCTGCGGCTCGGCGACGCATCCGGGCGGCGGGATCATGGGCGCGCCCGGTCGCAACGCGGCGATGAAACTGCTTTCCGACTGGCGGCGGGGCAGGGTAAGGGCGTGAGCGGAGAACGGCTTGCCTGAGACACGCGACGTCGTGATCATCGGCGGCGGCCACAACGGACTGGTTGCCGCCGCCTACCTCGCCAAGGCCGGGTTCTCGCCGCTCGTCCTGGAGCGGCGAGAAACGGTGGGCGGCGCCGCGGTCACCGAGGAGATTCATCCGGGTTTTCGGTGCCCGACCCTCGCGCACTCCGCGGGACCCCTCCTGCCTCACATCGCCAGGGAGCTCGACCTCGAGCGCCACGGGGCGCGGTGGCTGCGCCCTCAGGTCCGGGTGCTCGCGCTCTCCCCGGTGGGCAAGCACTTACCCCTGTATGACGATCCTGCGCGCACGGCAACCGCCCTGGCGCGGCACTCGGAGAAGGACGCCCAGCGTTACGGCGAGTTTCACGAGAGTCTGGGCCGCATCGGGCGCCTCGCTCGTCCCCTGTTGTCGCTCACCCCGCCGTCGGTCGATGCCCCGGAGGCGGGCGACGTGTGGAAGCTGCTCAAGCTGGGCAAGGACTTCCGCAGGCTTCCCCGCAAGGATGCCTATCGTCTGTTGCGATGGGGACCGATGGCCGTGGCGGATCTCGTCTCGGAGTGGTTCCAAACGGAGCTGCTGCGGGCCGCGATCGCCGCGCGGGGCATCTACGGCATGTTCGGCGGGCCCTGGTCGGCGGGCACCGGCGCGAACCTGCTCGTACAGGCGGCGATCGAGCCGCACTCCGCCGGCCCCGCCGACTTCATCCAGGGGGGTATGGGCGCGCTGACCGCGGCCCTGGCCGCCGCCGCCCGAGGACTCGGCGCGGAGATCCGCTGCGGGTCGCACGTCGCTCGCGTCGACGTCCGCGATGGACAGGCGCGCGGCGTGGTGCTTTCGACCGGCGAGCAGATTCCTGCCCGCGCCGTCGTCTCCAACGCGGACCCGAAACGCACGTTTCTCTCCTTGATCGACCCGACCGACCTCGACCCGGATTTCTTGAACCGCATCCGAAACTTCCGCAGCTCCGGCGCCGTCGGAAAAGTGAATCTCGCCCTGGCACAGCCGCCGAGGTTCCAGGGCCTCGACGGCGACGGGGCCCTGCTTTCCGGGAGGATTCACATCGGCCCGGAGATCGACTATCTGGAGCGGGCCTTCGACGCCGCCAAGTATGGCGCGTTCTCGCCGCACCCCTATTGCGACGTGACGATTCCGACCGTGCTCGACCCCTCGCTCGCCCCGGCCGGCGCCCATGTGATGTCGGTCACGGTCCAGTACGCGCCCGAGCGCCTTCGCGAGGGCGACTGGGCCAGCCGCCGCGAGGCCTTCGGCGATGCCGTCGTTCAAACGCTCGAGGAATACGCGCCGGGGCTCTCTTCCGCGATCCTCGCGCGGCAAGTCATCACGCCCCGCGAGCTCGAGGACGTCTACGGGCTGACCGGCGGCCACATCTTTCACGGCGAGCAGGCGCTCGACCAGATCTTCACGATGCGGCCGCTCTTGGGCTGGGCGCGCTATCGCACGCCGATTCCGGGTCTCTACCTCTGCGGCGCCGGGACGCATCCCGGCGGCCGTGTCACCGGCGCTCCCGGGTCAAACGCCGCCCGCGAAATCGCCGCGGACTTGAAGCGGGCCCGCTAGGCGGTCGCCTTCTGGGACAGACGGTCGTAGGCGGCCGTCAAGGCCGCGGCCACCTGCTCGGGGGTGCGGCCCTCGATCTCGTGACGCTGCAGCAGGAAGAGCAGCTGGCCGTCCTCGAGGATCGCCACCTGGGGGGACGACGGTGCCTTTCCTCCGAAATAGCTCCGGACGCGCGCCGTCGCCTCGACATCCTGCCCCGCGAAGACCGTCGCCAGCCGCTGCGGCGCCTCGCGATGCTTGAGCGACAGCGCCACACCCGGCCGGGCGGCTCCCGCGGCGCAGCCGCAGACGGAATTGACGACGAGCAGGACTCTCCCCGGCAACGCCAGCTCCCGATCCACGTCCTCCGGCCGGCGCAGCTCGTGGAAGCCCAGGCGCGCGAGCTCCTCGCGCATCGGGGCAACCATCATCGGATCGTAGGGCATGGCGACTCCTTTCCTCGAAACCGATATCCTAACGCCCGCCTGGAAAGAAAGTGTGAGCAAGGAGCGCCGATGCCCGTCACCCGCCGAACCCTGATAGCGACCGCCGGCGCCGCGCTGGCCGCGGCCGCCCTGCCAGGCCCGCCTCTTGCCGCCGCCGCGCTCCCCGCCCTTCCACCGCCGCTCCCCCCGGAGGCCTTCCGCGGGCGCCAGGCGAGGCTCCGAGCCGCGGCCAAGGAGCGGGGGCTCGGTGCCCTGTTCGTGACCCCCTCGACCAACCTCGCCTACGCCGCGGACCTCGCGATCCAGGGTAGCGAGCGCCTGACCGCTCTGCTCCTCCTGACCGACGGGCCCGCCATCCTGGTGACCCCGAGCTTCGAGGAGGCCAACCACCGGCGAAACGCCGTCGTGGACGAAGTGAAGCCGTGGAACGAGGACGAGAATCCCATCGCCTTGTCGGCGAAGTTGCTCGAGGGTGCCAGGGCAGTCGGTGTGGAGGGATCGACCCCCTATCAGACGGTGGCGAGGCTCGCCGCGGTCTTTCCCGGAACCCTCGAGGACGCAACACCGGTCTTCGACGCCTTGCGCCGCATCAAGTCGAAGGAAGAGCAGGTCTTCATCCACGCGGCCGCCGGGAGAACCATCCTGGCGATCGCGGCCACGCACCAACGCATCCGGAAGGGCATGACGGAGCGTCAGGTCGCCGATATCCTGGCGGAGGAATACCGGAAGCTGGGAGTCCAGGGCGACGGGCTCGTCCAGTTCGGGCCCTCGTCGGCTTTCCCGCACGGCGGGCCGCAGGAACGCCGCCTCGATTCGGGAGACGTCATCCTGATCGACTCGGGCTGCAAGGTCCGCGGGTACAACTCCGATGTGACGCGGACCGCCGTCTTCCGGAGCGCCTCGGACGAGGTTCGAAGGGTCCACGACATCGTCGAGCGCGCTCAGACGGCCGGGATCGCGGCGCTCAAGGCCGGGGCGATTCCCGAGGAAGTGGACCGCGCTGCCCGCAAGGTCATCGAGGATGCCGGCTACGGGCAATTCTTCACCCACCGGCTCGGACACGGGCTCGGCATGGATGGCCACGAGTCTCCCTATCTGGTTCACGGCAACCAGACGCCGCTCTCCGCCGGCAACACGGTGACCGTCGAGCCGGGAATCTACATGCCGGGCAAGTTCGGCGTTCGCATCGAGGACGATTACGCGGTCACCGCGGGAGTCGCGGACGGCCTCTCCGAGCGACTGCTCGAGCTCGAGGTCATCGGCGGCTGAGACGGCCGCCTTCCGCGCCGCTCTCATGAACCGCGTTGCGCCGTTCTGTCTCGCGCTTCTCGCCGGCCTCGCGGTCGCGTCCGTGGCGCAGGCGGCCGACCGCCTCGTCGTGCTGAACAAGTCCGACGACACGGCCTCGATCCTCGACGCCTCCAACGGAAGGGTTCTCGCGACCGTGCCGGTCGGGCACGCTCCGCACGAAGCCGTCGTGCTCGGCGATGGCCGGTCGTGCGCGGTCAGCGACTACGGCGACCGGGCGAAGCCGGGGCACACGATCACGCTGCTCGACATCGATAAGGGCGCGAGTCTCGGCCGCATCGAACTGCCCGAAGGCGCGCGGCCCCACGGCCTGGCGGCGCTGCCCGATGGGAGGCTGCTCGTGACGGCGGAAGGCCTGGGAGAGTTGCTCCTGCTCGACCCCAAGGCGCGCCGCGTCGAGACTCGCATCCCGACGTTCCAGGAGATCTCGCACATGGTGGTCGCCACACCCGACGGGCGGCGAGCCTTCGTCGCCAACATCGGTTCGGGGTCCGTGACGGCCGTCGAGGGACGCAAAGCGATCCGCCAGATCCCGACCGGAAAAGGTGCCGAGGGCATCGCCATGACACCCGACGGTCGGGAGGTCTGGGTGACCAACCGGGAGGCCGACACGGTCTCGGTCATCGACGCCAACGGGCTCGAGGTCGTCGCCTCGGTTTCGGCGGTCGCCTTCCCCATCCGCGTCAAGATCACGCCGGACGGCCGGCGGGCGCTCGTCTCCTGCGCCAAGTCGGGGGACGTGGCGGTGATCGACGTGGCCGCCCGGCGCGAGATCGGGCGGATCCAGATCGACCAGGAATCCGTCCCGGGCGCCGCGCAGCGTCTCTTCTCGACCCAGTTCGGAAAGAGCCCGGTCCCGGTAGGGCTGCTCGTGGCACCCGACGGCAAGCGCGCCTGGGTAGCCTGTACCAATGCGGACGTCGTCTCGGTGCTCGATCTGGAGACCCTGACGGTTGTGGGCCGGCTCACGGCGGGAAAGGAGCCGGACGGCCTGGCGGGCAGCTTCGGTCGCTAGCCCGGATTACTCATGGACACCCGGCCGAAACACGAGGCAAATCAATGGGCGGGAACGGTTCTGTGGCGTGAGGTCGTCATGGCACCCGGGTACACCTTGTCCGCGACAGAGATTTTTCGGCGAGGCAAGGAGGCGTGACGACGGCGATGCCGGGGCATCGTCGAGGAGCGCTGACGCCGCATTCGCCGGAAAAGATCGGAGCGGCGGCCGGAGTCGTTCATGAATAATGCGGGCTAGGGTGGTCCCCGCGGAATCGCCTTCTCCGCAATCCTCGGCCCCGAAATCGCGGCTCGTCTCCCTCGACGTCTTCCGGGGCTTGACCATCGCGGGCATGCTCGTCGTCAACACGCCGGGCACCTGGGCCCACGTTTACCCGCCGCTCCTGCACGCCGAGTGGAACGGTTGGACCTATACCGATACGATTTTCCCCTTCTTCCTCTTCGCCGTCGGCGTTTCGATGGTCTTCTCCTTCGGGCGGCGGATCGAGAAGGGCGCGCGGCCAAAGGATCTCGCCCTCCACACCGTGGAGCGCGCCGTGGCTATCTTCGCGATCGGCCTGGGGTTGAACGTTCTTTCGTTTCTGCTCTTCCACAAGGCAAGCCTACGGATCCCCGGCGTCCTGCAGCGCATCGGCGTCTGTTACCTGGTCGGTGGGATCCTTTACCTGGCATTCGGGCGGCGGGGGCTGTTTCCCGCGGCGGCGACGCTCCTGCTCCTATACGCCGTGCTGATGGCGCAAGTGCCCGTGCCGGGCTTCGGCGCCGGAAGGCTCGACGCCCAAGGAAACCTGGCGGCCTACGTCGACCGGCTCGTTCTCGGCGACCACACCTGGAAGCCGGGATGGGACCCGGAGGGCCCCCTCTCGACGATTCCCGCGATCGCCTCGGTGCTCGCGGGCGCCTTGGCCGGAGAGCTGTTGCGCGCGCGGACGTCCTGGAGGCCGAGACTCGTCGGTCTGATGGCCTCCGGCGCTCTTGCCACCACCCTCGGTGTTCTCTGGGGAACGGTCTTCCCGATCAACAAGAATCTCTGGACCTCTTCCTACGCGCTCCTGATGGCAGGGCTCGCGGCGGTGGGCCTCGCCCTGTGCGTCTGGATCGTCGACGTGCGCGGCTGGAAGGCCTGGGCGGCGCCTTTTCGCTGGCTCGGGATGAACGCGCTCGCCATCTTCACGATGTCGCTTCTCGCGACGCTGCTGCTGCTCTGGGTCAAGCTGCCGAGCGCTTCCGGAAAGCCGCGCTCCCTCTACGCGGCGATCTTCCTCGGCGCCTTCGACCGCTTCGCCGACCCGAGGCTCGGGTCGCTCCTCTTCGCGTTGGCGTTCCTGGCGGTCTTCGTGGCGGTGGCGGGGTTGCTCTATCGGAAGAGGATCTTCCTGAAGCTCTAGGCAGCGGCGCTGACCCCGTCCCCTCGCCCAGAGGCAGAGGGGACGGAGGACGGAGAGCGCCGCGGGAAGAAACCGTCTAGGCTCGGGGGGCGGGTTTGAAGATCGAGAAGCTCGCGCCCTGCGGATCCTGGAGCGACGAGAAGCGGCCCACGGTCGGAATATCCTGCGGGCCGGCCAGGACCTTGGCTCCCAGCGACGTCGCTTTCTTGGTCGCGGCATCCACATCCTCGACCTGCCAGTACACCGTCCAGTGCGGGGGCACGGGACCCCACTCCGGCCGAATGCCCATCATTCCGCCGATGGGCATGTCACCTTGCCAGAACTCCGTGTAGCTCGAATCGACGGTCGATGTCTTCGCGTTCCAACCAAGAAGCTCCGAGTAGAACTTGCCCACTTTGGGCGTGTCGTTGGTCAGGAGCTCCATCCAACAGAACGCGCCGGGCTCGTTAACGCGCTGCGCGCCGATGGACTCGCGGGCCTCCCACAAGGCGAGGGTGGCTCCCGAAGGATCCTGCAGCACCGCCATCCGGCCGAAGGTCATGACGTCGAAGGGCTCCGTCAGGACCTTGCCGCCCAGCCTCTTGACCTTCTTCGCGGTCTCCTCGACGGACGCGACGGTGACGTAGGGAAGCCAGTTCGGAGGCACGCCCTGCTGTCTCTGCTCCGGGCGCATCGGGTAGAGCGCGCCGACGTCCTTGTTCGTCTGAAGCAGCCGCGTGTAGATGTCTTCGGGGCCCGGACCCATCGGGTTGTCCTGGATGCTCCACCCGAAAAGCGACGTGTAGAACTTCTTGGCGGCGGCGGGATCGGTCGTCGCGAGCTCCGCCCAGGAAAAGGAACCGGGATTGTGACGCGTAACTTCGGCCATGGCAGTACCTCCAATGAAGCGGACAGCGTATCGCGGTCCTGCCAGAACTCTTAAACGCGAGCGACGTTCTTCGCAACCGAGGACGGATGCCCCTTTTCGAAGGACGAACGACCTCGATTTTCGCGTCAGCTCTTGCGGTAGATCTCTCCGCCTTCCGTCCGGAACTCCTCCGACTTCTGATCCATCCCCCGTCGGAGGGCCTCTTCATCCGCCACACCGAGGGTTGCCGCGTAGTCTCGGACGTCCTGGGTGATCTTCATGGAGCAGAAGTGCGGGCCGCACATGGAGCAGAAGTGCGCGAGCTTCGCTCCCTCGGCCGGCAGGGTCTCGTCGTGAAACTCGCGCGCGGTCTCGGGATCGAGCGCCAGGTGGAACTGGTCTTCCCAGCGGAACTCGAAGCGGGCTCTCGACAGCGTGTCATCCCAGAGGCGAGCCCCCGGGTGCCCCTTGGCCAGATCTGCGGCGTGCGCCGCAATCTTGTAGGCGATGACGCCGTCCTTGACGTCCTTCCGGTTCGGGAGTCCCAGGTGCTCCTTGGGCGTCACGTAGCAAAGCATGGCCGTGCCGAACCAGCCGATCATCGCGGCGCCGATGGCAGAGGTGATGTGGTCGTAGCCGGGCGCGATGTCGGTCACCAGGGGCCCGAGCGTATAGAACGGAGCCTCGTGGCAGATCGCAAGCTGTTTCTGGACGTTCGACTCGATCAGGTGCATCGGCACGTGTCCCGGGCCCTCGATCATGACCTGGCAGTCCTGCTTCCAGGCCCTTTCGGTCAGCTCCCCGAGGGTCTCGAGCTCCGCAAACTGCGCCTCGTCGTTGGCGTCCGCCGTGGAGCCCGGGCGCAGGCCGTCGCCGAGAGAAAAGGATACGTCGTAGGTCTTCAAGATCTCGCAGATCTCGTCGAAGCGGGTGTAAAGGAAACTCTCCCGATGGTGCGCCAGGCACCACTTCGCCATGATCGACCCGCCGCGCGAGACGATGCCCGTCACCCGGCCGGCAGTCAGCGGGACGTAGCGCAAGAGCACCCCCGCGTGGATCGTGAAGTAGTCGACACCCTGCTCGGCCTGTTCGATCAGCGTGTCGCGGTAAACCTCCCAGGTCAGCTCCTCCGCCTTGCCGTCCACCTTCTCCAGGGCCTGGTAAATGGGGACCGTACCGATCGGTACCGGAGCATTTCGCAGGATCCATTCGCGCGTTTCGTGGATGTTCCGGCCGGTCGAGAGATCCATGACCGTGTCCGCGCCCCAGCGCGTGGCCCACGTCATCTTCTCCACCTCCTCCGAGATCTCGGAGATCACGGCCGAGTTGCCGATGTTGGCGTTGATCTTGACTAGGAAGTTCCGGCCGATGACCATCGGCTCCGACTCCGGATGGTTGATGTTGGCCGGCAGAATGGCGCGGCCGCGCGCGACCTCGCTGCGGACGAACTCGGGATCGCGGTTCTCCCGGATCGCCGCGAACTCCATCTCGGGCGTGACGATTCCCTTGCGGGCATAGTGCATCTGGGTCACCGGTCCCCGGCCGCGCAGCACCTTCCTCCGGCGGGTCATCGCCAGCGCCGGGGCGCTGACCCTCAGGGGATCGCTTTCGACGTACTCTCCGCGGGCGAGGATCCAGGGACGCCGCAGTTCCGGCAGTCCCTGCTCGAGATCGATCGCCGCCTCCGGATCCGTGTACGGCCCCGAGGTGTCGTAGACCCGCAGAGGTGGGTGTAATTCCGCTTCGCCGCGCAACCCGCGGCTCGGATGGAGTGTGATCTCCCGAAAGGGCACGCGCAGGCCGCGCGGCCCGGAGACGTAGACCTTGCGCGATCCCGGCAGCGGCTCCCGGCGGGCACTTCGATCGGTGGGAAGGGAATCCCGGCGGACGCTCATCTCGACCTCCCTACGGCGGCATTACCCGCATCAGGTCCTCTTGGGGTCTCCGACGCGGCCGAAGGACGCCGTCGGACTCTCAGCCTTCCGCCGAGGCCTCTCGAGGCAAAGGCGGAGTCGGCTCCCCCGTCTGACGAGAGCCAGTGTACGTCCAAAGCACCGCCTCGCGCGAGGGACCGGCCGAAGAAACCCGCACTCACCGCGGCGCCGACCGGCCGGAATTTTTGTAAGCTTGCGCTCGAATCTCCCAGCGGACTCCCTTGCCCCGGACGGAATGGAGCGTGCGATGAAGCGGTTGTTCGCCATCCTTCTCGTAGTCACTTCCTGCTTGCTCGCCGCCTGCGCGACGAGCAGTCAGGCGAGAAATGTGAAGCCCTCCGGCTTCCTCGGGGATTACCGCTCCCTGCTCCAGCCGGGCAAGCCCGGAGAGGAGGAGCTGCTCGTCTACCGGAACCCCCAGGCAGACTGGGCCGCTTACAGCAAGATCCTGCTCGAGCCCGTGACGATCTGGAGCGATCCGAACTGGAAGCTCTCGAAGGACCAGCTCAAGGACCTGCAGGAGCTGGTGAACAGCTTCGGCGCCACGCTCCAGCACAAGCTCTCGGCGGACTACGAAATGGTTGAACAACCCGGGCCCGGCGTCATGCGCGTCCAAGTGGCCCTGACCAACGGCCAGCAGGCCAGCACGCCGCTGAAAGTCGTCTCGAAAGGAGTCCCCTACGGCGGCGCCGCGAGCTTCCTCTGGACCTTCATCACGGGCAAGCCGCCGTTCGTCGGGGAGGCCTCGATCGAGTTCATGGTGAAGGCCTCGGCGACGGGGGACCTGCTCGCCGCCGGCGCCGACCGGCGGGTGGGAGCCGACACGATCGTTGGAACCGATTCGCTCAACAAGGAGTATTTCAATTCCTGGGGAGACGTGAAGTACAGCCTGGACTACTGGAGCGACGACGTGGTCTACCGGCTCTGCGTCCTTCGGGGTGGAACGAATTGCGTCAAGCCGAAGAAAGGGCTGAAGCTGCCGAGCTGATCCGGCGCCGGCCGGGGCAACCGCAGGGCCCGGGCGAAAGATGGCCCGCCGCACCGCCCGGGCCCTTCGATCTAGAATCGTCCCGGGCACCCCGATGACCCTTCGTATCCGCAAGCAGACCCCCGACCCCGCCGCTCCGAAAAGCGGCGCGGGTCCCGCCACCACGGGGTCTCTGCGGCCGGACCTGCTCGCCGCGGGGGCCCGGCGACTCGCCATCATCGCCACGCTCGCCGCGGTGGCCTCGACCCTCTTCGCGGTCCTCGACCGAGTCATCGTTCCGCTCGACCCGCGCTCGACCACGGGGGCGCTGTGGCTCTTCGCGGTTCTCGGCAACCTCGGACTGTCCCTCTCGGTGGCCTGGATCGCCTACCGGGAGATGCTGCCTTCCGAGAAGCTGCTCGATCTCGGTCTCCTGTACGAGGTCGGCGAGGCGCTCTGCCTCGGCATCATGTTCCACTCGATTTCGATGCGGCCGGACGTGATTCCCCGGGGCTGGTCCGCTGTCGCGGTCTGGATCCTGGCCTTTCCTCTCGTCGTGCCGAACACCTGGGGAAAGACCGCGCTCGCGACGGCCGCCGCGGCGCTGATGGACCCCGTGTCGCTGTTCTTGAACGTGCTCGCCGGAAGCGCCCGCCCGAGCTGGCTGACGGCATTTCTTCTCTTCGTGCCGACCGTGGTCGCCGGCTGCGTCTCGCTCGTGGTCTCCCGTATCGTCTTCGAGCTCGCGATCGCGGCCGGCAAGGGTCAGGAAATGGGCAGCTACCGGCTCGAAGAGCTGCTCGGCCGCGGGGGAATGGGCGAGGTCTGGCGCGCCAGCCATCGCCTTCTCGCGCGCGCGGCGGCCGTCAAGTTGATCCGCATCGACCCGAGCTCCGACGCGCGCGAGCTCCTGCGCCGCTTCGAGCGGGAGGCGCGGGCGACCGCGGCGCTGCGCTCGCCGCACACGGTGGACGTCTATGACTACGGCACGACCGAGGACGGAACGTTCTACTACGTCATGGAGCTGCTCGAGGGATTCGACCTGGAGACACTGGTCCACCAATTTGGGCCCCTGCCTCCGGAGCGCGCCATCTTTCTGCTGGAGCAGACCTGCCATTCGCTGGGAGAGGCGCACGAAGGGGGCCTGATCCATCGTGACGTCAAGCCGGCGAACATCTACGTCTGCCGGTACGGGCCCGACTGGGACTTCGTCAAGCTGCTCGACTTTGGACTGGTCAAGAACCCGGCCTCGAACGACCCCAGCCAGGTCACGGTCGCCGGCGTGATCGCCGGAACGCCGGGCTACATGTCCCCCGAGATGGGCCTGGGCTCGCCCGACGTCGACTGGCGCACCGACATCTATGCCTTGGGCTGTGTCGCCTACTGGCTGGTCACCGGCCACCGGGTCTTCGAGGAGGGCTCACCCATGCAGGTCCTCATGGACCACATCCAGAAGCGGCCCGAACCCCCCTCGCGGCGCCTCGAGGGCCACATCCCGGCCGAGCTCGACCGCATCATCCTCGCCTGCCTCGAAAAGGATCCGAACAACCGGCCGCAAACCACCAAGGAGCTCGTGGAGCGGCTGCGATCCGTTCCCGTCTCCACGCAGTGGACGGAAGAGCGCGCCCGACACTGGTGGCTCGCCAACGGGAGCCGAGCCCGGGAGGCGCGCGCCGAACGTCTCGCCATGCGAGAAGAGACGCCCCGAGAGTCGAGGCCGCTCGCCCGGCGGGCGTAGGCCCTTCGCGGCTTCGCGGATCTCCTCAGAGGCCGACCCAGGCCTTCCACGCAGAGACCAGCCGGCCCGGAGTCAGGCCGGTCTCCCGATCCAGGGCCTCCTCGATCGACATGTCTTCGGCCAGATCTCGCAGCAGGCAGACGAGCGCTCCCTCGCCCCGGTGCTGGATCAGGTATTCGATCAAGCCGAGCGCCTCGCCGTAGTTGGACTGAGCCGTCGCGCGATCGGTCTTGCGCCCGAAGCTCTCGTCCATCTCGGCGATCGAGACCGGCCGGCGGTTCTTGAAGATCTCGCGCTGGTCGTGAATCGTCAACCGCTTGCCCTCGAACCACTGCGCGAGTCCTTCGTGCACCCAACCCGGCGCCCGATCGCCGGAGGCGTGCCGGATGAGCGCATGCGAGAGCTCGTGGCGCAGGACCGCGTCGAGGCGGGGCGTCATGCCGCCCTCGGGATCGAGCGAGATGCGGATCTTCCCGTCGAAGAGCCCGCCGACCCAATCCGGTATGGAGACGAGCGAGAAGTACGCGCGCCCCGCGTAGAGGATGACGACCTGGGAATACGGGAGGCGCACCTGAAAGAAGCCCGACATCGCCGTGTAGTCCTCGGCCAGGTGCTGGGAGACGCGGTCGACCATGTCGGGAGAGATGGCGGCATCCGAGTAGATCGTGAAGTCGTCGAGCTCCAACACCTTCTGCCCGCGCGCGAGCGAGAGCTCCTGGCGAGCAGCCGACAACCGCTTCAGGACGCTCGGGTCGTGGCCGCGCAATCGCTCGAACTGCTCCCAGGCCAGAACGGCGTCCTCGACGCGATTCAAGCCGTAGTAGACGTCGCCCAGGGTCCCGTAGATCTCGGGAGGCGCTCCCGCGGCCTGCCGCTCGGCAAGCTCGAGATAGAAACGGGCAAACGGATAATTTTCGGCGCGGACGTACGCAAGCGTCAGCTCCGCGAGGAGCAGGCCGTCCTGCTCGTTCCATCCATACGCTTCCTCGAGCAGCTCGATGGCGCGGCCCGTGTCGCCCGCCTCGAGGTAGCCCACACCGATCTGTGCGAGGTCCCGGGCGAGGTCGCGCGCCGCCGGCGTGCCGGGAGAGACCGCGGCCGCCCGACGCCTCACCGCGGCCAGCTGCTTGCCGAGGTCGGTCCCGGGCTCAGCCGCATCCGCGGAGGCTCCGGACAGAATCAGAGCAAGACTGATGAGAAGGGCGCGCACCAGGCGGTGGAGGCACATGGAGCGGGACCAGTCGATCGGATCAACCGACACGGGGAACGGCGCGGCGGAGACTACCGGACCAGAAAGGGCGCCGACGCGTATCCCGCCTTCCCCGTCGCCGGGTCTTGCAGGAACACTCGCAGGGAGTAGCGGCCCGGTAAGAGCGTCTCCGGTGTGAAGGCAACTACGAGAACCTGCTTGCCGTCGGGCTCGGCTGACGACTGGCTCACGAGCTGAAGCGCCCCGTCCTTGAGCGGTCTCCCCTCGTCGGAGAGGACCTGCGCTCCGATCTTGAGCGACTGCGGCTGGTGCGGACCGAAGTAGTAGGCGACGAGCGAGACCTGGGAGGGGTTGCCGGAGCGCACTTCGGGAAGCGCGACGGGCATGAGACCGCGGCTCCCGGCCGGGGGCAAGATCAACTCCGCCGCCATGGACCGGCCGACGGCGCCGAGGCGCCCTCGCACGAAGACTCCCTCGGCGGAGCTCGCCAGAAACACGGGCGGAGCCAGGTAGGGCTCCCTTACCGAAAAGTCGGGGACCCGGACCGTCTCGGCCACGAACCCCATTCGGCCGGTCTCGCCGTTTCGGATGAGCGCCCGGACGCGGTATTGACCCGGCGGAAGCGTGAGCTGTCCGTAGTAACGCAGCCCGCCCCTCTCGAGCCGCTCGCGGTTGACGGTGAGGTCGATCGAGACTCCCTGGGTGAAGAAGTCTCGCAGCCGCCCCTCGTCGTCGTACGCGTAGACGTACATCTCGACGGGCAGGCTCGAGCCGCTCTGCGCCAGGAGTAGCTCCGGACCCGACGCTTCCACGAGCACGGGCACCCGCGCCGGTCCTCGAGCGTCCGGAAGGGGCGACGCCAACACGCGGGCCGGGACCTGTGAGACCGGGATCTCATTGGCGATGATGTCGGCGGCGAGCAGCCCGCGCTCGAGCGGCGAGAGCACCTTGAAGGCCTTTTTCTCGTAGTAGCCCGCCCGCGCCGATACCCGCGCCCCGGAGGTCCGGACCTTCACCTTGAGCTCGTGGAACTCCCCCTTGCCCGACAAGCGGTTGGGCCGGAAGGCGAGAACGTACACGAGATTGGTCCGGTGCAGGAGCTCCGCGAGCCCCTTCCGAAAATCATTCTCGTTCCGAAAGACTTCGCCGCCGGTCCCATTCGCGAACTCGAAGAGCGAGTTGTCCACCCGCGTCGGCTCGATCGTCGAGATCTCCGCGTCGCTCCGGATTCCGCCGATGTCGACCGCGTGGATGACGCAGTCCGAACGCCGAAACAGCGCGGACATGATTTCCAGCTGGTTCTGGAGAGCCGAGCTCCCGAACCGCTTGTCGCTGTCGATGTTCCAGATCTGGCCCGTCGTGATCCATTCCCTCTCCTGCGTCGTCTCCTTCGTGCCCACGAGCAGCCGGCTCTCGAAGCCCTCGGACAAATAGATGATGTCCTTGCGGCCGGCGAGGACGTCGAGCACGGTCGCCAAGTCCTCGAAAGACCGGATGATGTGGTTGATCCGGCCGCGCGCGTAGCGATCGTCGAGAGCGTTGGTCATGGCCCGCAGGGTCTCGAGGCTGTCGATCAAGGAACCGTCTGCGCTGGGACGATTGGCTTTCGCCGCCACTCCGCCGACCGACAGGGCCTGAAGCATCTGCTGGTCGTGGACGAGCTCGAGCGGATCGGGCTCCTTCGAAAGCGTGGGCGTCAGACCGAGGGTATCGATCGCGCGAGCGAGCTGGAGGCGGTCGGAGGAGAAGGTCGCGATCAGGCGGATGCCCGTTTCGATGGAAAAGGTCGCCACGGCGGCCAGATCGGCGTCCCCCATCCCGTTGAGCACGAACTCCTTGGCCGCGCCGCGGGCCTCGAGCAAGCCCCGGGGACGCGTATAGGTGAGATCGAAGAGGAAGAGGAAGCGGCGGCGGCCGGCCGGGTCGATCGACTCGCCGGTCGAGTTCGGGATCTTCTCGGCGAGATCGATCGCGTCGAAGCCGACGATCTCCTGTTTCTTGCCGTTGTCGAAGACCTGAAAGTCGGCCGCGGTCAGATTCCGGATCGGCATCCCGTCGCGACCGGCGACCCGCACGGGCACCTCGACGAGAACGACTTCCGCCGATTCCTGAACCCCTGTGGACGGATCTTGACCAGCCGTGCCGGGACCCGCGAGGAGAGAAATCGCGAGTGCGAGCGCCAGGGAACGGTTCATGGCAAGGCTCCCGAAAGCCTCGTCTAGGCTATCACGAAGGCCGGCGAGCGGACTCCGGGTTTTGACCCTTTTCTGAGGTTGACCCCTGGCCCAACGACTTTGCCTTCATGTTCCGCAGAATTCGGTTGGCCTCGGCCAGCTCCTCGCCGTAGCGGTCACGGGGCGCCACGGCCACGAATTGCTCGAGGTACTGGCGCGCCTCGTCGAACTGGCGATGCCGGCCGGTCAGGATCGCCAGATTGAACAGGGCGTCGTACTGCTTCGGGTCGAGCTCCATCGCCTTCTTCCAGGCGACGAGCGCCTGCTGATCCTCGCCGAGCTGCACCAGCGCCGTTCCGAGCGAAGTGAGCGTCCCCGGAAGATTGGGATTTTTCTGCAGAGCCTTCTCGAACCACTGACGGGCCGCCGCGGCGTTCCGTTCTCGAAGCGAGAGAGTCCCCATGTGTGACAAAACGTCCGGGTTGCCGGGGTTGATCGCCAGCGCCTTCTGAAAGGCCTCGCGGGCCTGCGCCAGCTGCCCTGCCTCGGCCAGCGAGACACCCAGGGAATCCAGGGTCTCGGGGTCCTCTTTCCCTTCCAGGGGACCGAGGAGGACCAGGGCCTCCTGTGTCCGCCCGGTCAAGATCAGGATCTTGACCAGATCGCGCCGGATCGCGTCGGTCGCGAGATTGCGCTGCAAGGCTTCGCGCAGGACCTTCTCGGCGCCCGCCTGATCGCCGCGCCTCGCGAGCAAGTCCGCCAGTTCCTGGTAGGCCTCGGAGAGCTCCTGGCCGACCCCGCCCGGGCCCAACTGCGCGAGTCCCTCCGAGAGAACCTTGATCCCTTCGTCGGGTTTTCCCGTCCGCGCCAGGCTCAGGCCCAACATCCTCCAGGCGGCGATGACCTTCGGCTCCTTGGCCAGGAGCTCTCGCGCGACCACGATCGTCTGCGCGTAGTCCTTCGCGAAGAAAAGGGCGTAGAGGCGGTGGTACAGGGCGAGCGAGTCCATCCGGTCCTTCGGATCGGGCAGATTCTTCTCCGGCGCGGCAGGAGGTTGAACCGTGATGTAGCCCAGTGCCGCGAGTTTCTTCAGCTCCTCCGAGGAAGACGCCTCCGGTGAAACGAAGGGACGATTCAGGCTGGAGAGATCGAGCCGCATCGAGCGGAACGCCGGAGGAAGGCTGGCAGACAAGTCGTGCTTCTCCGCCGGGTCGGAGCGCAGGTCGTAGATCTCGGGCCGAGGCGCCTCGATGTATTGATACCCGCCATCCGTCAGCGAAGCCAGATCGCTCCACCCCAGGTGGAGCCGCGGATAGAGGGTCTCGCTGTAGACGCGTCTCTCGAGGGCCCTCGGCTCCTCGCCGGCCGTGACCAGGTTGACGCCGTGGACGGATGCGGGCACCGGAATGCCGACCAGCGCCGCCACCGTGGGAAAGACGTCGGTCAGCGCCACCGGGGCCGTGATCGTTTTTCCCGCCGAGCGGGAGCCCGGCAGCTTGAGATAGAGCGGGACTTGAATGTCTTCGCGGTAGAGCAGGACGCTGTGCTCCTCCTCTCCGTGATCGTTCAGGCCTTCCCCGTGGTCCGACAAGACGATGACGATCGCCGGGTCGTAGAGATTCTTCTTCTTGAGGTACGCGAGCAGCCGCCCGACGATGGCATCCGCGGCCGCAATCTCGCCGTCGTAGAGGCGTCCGGCGTACCGCGTCTTGTATGGCTCCGGCGGATCGTAGGGCGTGTGGGGCTCGTAGAGATGCAGGAAGGCGAAGAGGAGGCTGCCCGAGCCGGTTTCCGAGTCGATCCATTGCTCGAGTGCCGCCTCCGTCTGCATCCCGGCTCGCTCGGTCACGCCTTGGTCCACCTTCTCGATCCGATCGTCGTACGAGTCGAAGCCGGCGCCGATTCCGCGCTCCCCGCGCAGCAGGTAGCTCGAGACCGCCGCTCCCGTCGCATAGCCAGAAGCCTTCAGCAGCGCCGCCAGGGTCTGGTGCGAAGGCGAGAGGCGAAAGCCGATGTTGTCCCGCACGCCGTTCTCGTAGGGCGGGAGGCCGGTGAAGAGCGCCGCATGCGAAGGCAGCGTCAGCGGCACCTGGGAGTAGGCGCGCTCGTACAGGATCGAGTCCTTCCGGAAGGCCTGAAGGCTCGGAGTTTCCACTCCCTTGTAACCGTAGTCGGGAAGGTGATCCGAGCGCAGCGTATCGATGGAGATCAGGATGACCGGGGCGTGAGGAAAGGTCTTCCCGCCACGGCAGGAAGCCGTCAGCAAGAGCGCGGCGATCCAGGCTATGTAACCCTTTCCGGCACGCATCAGCCGACTCCGAGCGATCTCAGGATGCCTCGGGCTTTCTCGATGTCCGCGCCGTAGCGGGCGGGCGGCGCCGCCGAAACGAAGCGCTCGAGGGCAAGGCGCGCCTGCTCTCTCAAACCGACCTTGGCCGCCGTCAGCCCCAGGTTGAAGAGCGCGTCGTACATCGTCGGATCGAGCGCCACGGCCCGGGACCAGGAATCGATCGCCCCGCGCTCGTCCCCCAGGCGGGCGAGGGCGACTCCCAGACCGTTCCAGGCCCGCGGCGCGCCGGCGTCGATCGCCAGGATCTTTCGAAAGCAGTCGCGCGCGCCCGGGAGGTCCTCCGCGCGCAGGCGCACGATCCCCATGTTCTCCTGGGCCTCGACGTTCTCCGGATCGAGCGCCAGCACGCCTTCGAAGACCTTCTCCGCCTCGGGGCCCCGTCCCGCGTCGGCGAGCGCGATTCCGAGCGCGTTCCGCGTCCCGGAGTCGGAGGTGCCCGAGAAAGGCTCCAGAAACTTGACCGCTTCGGCCGGACGGCCGGCCTCGCAGAGCGCGAGGCCGTAGTTCTTGATGAGCTCCTCGTTGGCAATTCCACGCGCGGCCGCCGCCCGGTACACGGCGAGCGCCCCGGGCGAATCGCCCGACCGGCGCAGAAGGAAGGCCAGGTGCACGTAGGCGAGCACCATCGTGGGTCTTTCCTGGACGACCCGCCGGGCGAGCTCGGTGGCGCCGCGCAGGTCGCCCTGCTGGTAGAGCTCGATGCACTTCCCGAACTCCCGATTGATCGCCACGAGGCGCTTCGGGTCGTCGCTGGCGCTGTAGGAGGCCTTGACCGTCGCGCTGCCCGAGAGATACCCCAGGCTGCGAAGACGGGCGACCGACTCGGTGTCGGGTTTGGAGCGCGGAGCGGCGCCGAACGCGGATTCGCCGGGAATCAACCGGCGGAGGCGCCCCGCCTCCTCCGGATTCTCGGAGATCAGGTTGTGGCGCTCCCCCGGATCGGCCTTGAGGTCGTACAGCTCCGGCAGGGGCAGGTCGACGAACTTGTAACCGCCCTCGACGACGCCCCGGAGCGGCGCCCACCCATAGTTGTAGGCCGCCGAGAAGGCCTCGAAGTAGGAAGCGTCTTCCGGAGCCCTCACCGGCGGCAAAAGAAGAGAGGAGCCCGGCCACGGCGAGGGCCTGGGAATGCCGGCGGCCGCGGCGATGGTGGGTGCGATGTCCACGTGCCTGGCCGGGCGGCTGTCGATGCCGGGGGCGACGAGGTCCCGGGACCAGACGACGAGCGGAACCTTGAGCGTCGCCTCGTAACCGAAGAGGCTGTGCGTGTCCTCGTCGTGCTCGCCCAGGGACTCGCCGTGATCGGCGGTCAGGATCAGAAGCGCCCGCCGCATTTTTCCATCGAGGTACGGGGTCAGGAGCGGATCGAGCGCCGCGTCGACTCCGGCCACCTCTCCCAGGTATGGGTCCTTCTTGTACTGCTCGGCCAAGGCGCCCGGAGGGCGGTATGGCGCGTGGCAGTCGTAGAGATGAACCCACAGGAAGCGAGGCTTGCCGCCGTTGTCCGCGTACCACTTCTCGGCCGCGGCGATCACGGCCGCGGCGGGCCGCTCGGAGATCTCGAACTCGAGGCCCGAGCCTCCCTTGGGGTAGCGGTCGTCGTAGACGTCGAAGTCGCGGTTCAGGCCGAAGCGGGAGTCGAGCGGAAAGCCGCCCACGAAGGCGCCGGTCGCATAGCCCCTCGCCCGCAGGAGTGTCGCGAGAGTCGGAACGTCTGAGGAGAGGCGGAAGCCCCCGTTCTCGCGCACGCCGTGTTGATACGGATAGAGGCCGGTCAGGATGTTAGCGTGCGAAGGCAGCGTGACGACGTTGTGCGCGTGAGCGCTCGTAAAAACGCGGCCCTGTTTGGCCAGGCGATCGAGCGTCGGGGTCGAGACCCGCGAGTTGCCCGCAAAGCCGGGAGCGTCGGCCCGCAGCGTGTCGATCGTGACGAGCACGATGTCCGGCTTGCCCGCCGCGCCGGAGGGCGCGGCCGCTTGAGGCTTCTCTGCGGCCGGGACGACCCGTCTGGCATAGAGCGCGCCGACAACGACCAGGACCGCGAGGAGGAGACCTGCCGCGGGCCCGAGCCAACGAACTTTCGGCCGCGACATCATCGGGACCAAAAAAAAGCCGCCGGGATTTTTATTCCCGGCGGCACCGAAACGATGGAAGGAGGTCTTACCAGGAAACGCGCGCTGACCAGCGCAGAACCCAGGGATTCTGGACTTCGCGGACCACGTCGGTGCTGGAAATGGCGAGCCGGTTCTGCTTCTGCAGGACTGTCGCCGTGTTGATCGCGTTGAAGCAATCGAGCGCGACAGTCACCGACGCCGTCGAGGCGAACGGGATGACCTTCTCGAGCCTCAGGTCGAGCTCGTTCAAGGTCGGGTAACGAACATCGTTGACAGGCACCACCGCGATCGCGCGGGTCTGCCCGTCGCCGGGCGCCGTCGTGTTGATGTAGTAGTTGACCGGATAGCCCTGACGGCCGAAGAAGCTCGCGGCGATGTTGAAATCGAGCGGCAGCTGATACATCGCGTTCAGGTTGTACGTGTAGTTCGAGTTCAGGAAGACCGAGTAGTGGCTGCCGCTGCCCGCCGACTGCTGACTGACGTAGTCGCCGTCGCGGCAGGTGGTCTGCGTCGGGGACTCGACGAACCCGTAGGGAGCCTTGTAGATCGGCCCGTTGTTCGGGTCGCCCGGGCAGCCGTTGGCGCCGACGTTCTGCTTGTTGATGCCCCAGCTGAAGCTCGCACGCGCCATCCACTTGTTCGAAAGGCGCTTGGTCAGGGTCACGTCGAAGCCGCTGTAGGTCTGGTTGTAGTCCCCGCGGTTCGTGTAGTAGAAGCCTCCCGGATATCCGCCGATCGCGGCGAGTGTCGCCGCATTGATCTGGTAGACATTCTGGGAGGGGTAGGCCATTCCGTTCGGCAGCGTTCCCCCAGGAAGCGTGTACGGCTCGTAATCCGCCGCGGTGACGATCGTGCCCGTCGTCGGGTCATAGGGAAGGCCGACGACCGGATTGATGTACTTGCGGTACGTGTAGGCGCCGCCGACCGCGAATCCCGGTGTGATTTCGTAGTCGATGCCTCCGACGAACTCGTCGGTCGTGCCGGCCTTGAGGTTCGGATTCGTCGCATTGGCCGACACACCCGCGCTGCCCGGGTCTTGGAGGTTGTAGCCGTAGTTGGCCAGCAGGGGGCCAGCCGTGTTCACCTCGCCCACGTCGACGACCCCGTTCCCGTTCGCGTCGTTCCAGGGATAGTACGCCCCGGCGGACCCGCCCAGCGGGTTCGTGTACGAGATCGTGGTGGTGCCAAGTGCGTCACAGAACCTGGCGTAGCTCGCCTTCAAGACCGTTTGGCGGTTCTGGCCGAGCGCGTAGGTCAGACCGACGCGCGGAGACCAGTTGGTCCAGGTGAAGTCCTTGGGAGCCCCGGCGTAGTTGATGGCGGGAAGGATTTCCGGGTAGGAGGGATTGGCTGCTGCGATCGCCGGAGCGTTCGTTCCGGACTGCTGGTCCCACCGAACGCCCAACTGCATGGTCAGGCGATCCCAGGTCATCGTGTCCCCGATGTACGCCCCGTAGTAATTGCCGGTGATCCCGAAGGCCGCGTCCCGGAAAATCCCGGCGGCCGGAATGGTCGCCCCGGTCGTGGGATCCGTGTAGACGTTCGTGAACCAACCCACCTTGACCGCCTGGTTCGGGTTGCTGGCAGGCGCCGGATTGGCCGGGCTGCCGGAGAGCAGGTTCGTGGTCACCGTCAGGTACGTGAACCCCGCCTTCAGCTCATGGCCCAGGTCGCCGGTGTTGAAGAAGAAGGAGGTGTGGGCCTGAATTTGCCACTGCGGCTGTGTCTGCGCCAGGTAGTAGGGCGACGTGCCCGAAAAGACGGACCCGTCGTAGCCGAGCTGCCCCTTACCCTCGGGCGTCAAGCCGAAGAATCCGTTCAATCCCGAGTACACCACGTCGAAGAAGAAGTTGGAGGAAACGACCTGGGAGTCCTCCGCCTTCCAGGCGTTGTAGGGAAGCGTCTGGTCGGTGGTCGCCGCCTGGGGACGATTCGCTCCCGCGCCGCGTCCGAACACCAGCTTGTTCGAGTGCTGGTACCAGCCGTTGAAGGAGTTGGACGGAATGGCCTGGAAGTTCAGCTTGGCGTTGAGATTTTCGAGGGTCGTCGCGCTCTTGGTCGGAGGCGTTCCCGCTCCGACGTTGATGTTGATCTGGTTGCGGCCGTAAGCGCCCCACAGCCAGAGCATGTCCTTGACGATCGGGCCGCCCACTTCGACGCCATATTCCTGAATGCTCGAAATGTTGCGCCGCCCGGCCGTCGGCGGGTAGTTCGTTCCCTCGAAACTGTCGCTCACGTAGTTGATCCGCGCGCTGCCGTGCACCTCGTTGGTGCCGCGCTTGGTGATCATGTTGATGTGCGCGCCCGCACCCTGCAGCGCCGGATCCGAGCCGCCCGTGACGACCTGGATCTCCTGGAACGTCTCGAAGTCGTAATAGCCGTCCGAGGCGCCCAGAGCGTTCATGTCCGTGAAGTTGACGCCGTCCACGGTGAACGCCCCCGCGACGGTTCCCTTGCTGTTGAAGGCCGACTGCTGGCCGCTCTCACTGCCGGCCACGTTGACCCGGTCGACCATGACGCCCGGAGTGCCCTGAAGCATGACCCAGGGATCCCGGGACGTCGGAATCGACTTCAGCTCTTCCTGTGTCATGACCGCTCCGGTCTGCACCTTGCGGGTGTCGATGACCGGCGTCTCGCTCGTGACCGTGACCGCCGCCGCCACCGAGGAGAGCTTCATCGTCTCGGTCAGCTCGGTGTTCTTCCCGTAGTTGACCACGACGTTCTCGCGCGTGACGGTTGCGAATCCGGAGAGCTCGAGCTTGATGGTGTACTTGCCCGGGGCAAGATTCAGGAACCGATACTCCCCTCGGGCATCCGTCGTCACCGTCTGCGGCGCGCCGACCCCGGACAGCGTCGCGGAGACTCCGGGCAGCACCGCGCCCTGTTCGTCGACGGCCTTGCCGTAGATGTTGCCTACCGACACGCCTCCGGTCAGCTGCGCGTACGCAGGTGCCGAGGCCAGGCAAATCGCTACGAGCACGATCGCCAAGACCACTAACGGAAACCGTTTCGGCATACTCCCCTCCTCTATAGAGTTGCTGGATCGAGAAAAAGACCTCAGACCCACTTGGATCACGGCGCAAGTAATAGCAAGTCGGAAGCCAAGGGCGACTACCAGCAACATTGTCTCCTCCAACCGACTTCATTCTTTTGTTTCAATAACTTAGGATGGCGCCTAGAGATGGCCGACCGGCCCGGACCAACCTCGTGATTCAAGAAAATGGATAGCCCTCCATCAGAGTGGAGGGTGAGCCCGCCCGACCGGTTCGATCCAGAGGAGCGGCTCGGCGCTCCCGGCCCCGCAAGGTCCCGCAGGATGAAGTCTCCGTCTCCCAAAAAGAAAGCCGCCGGGACCTCTCCCGGCGGCCGGAAAACGAACGAGTGAGGCGCGATCTTACCAGGAAACCCGCGCTGACCAGCGCAGGACCCACGGGTTTTGAACTTCCCGGACCTGGTCCGTGTTGGCCGCCGAGAGCGAGTTTTGCTTCTGGAGCACCGTCGAGGTGTTGATCGCGTTGAAGCAATCGAGCGCGACCGCGACCGACGCCGTCTGGGCAAAGGTGATGACCTTCTCGAGTCTCAAGTCGAGCTCGTTTAGGGTCGGGTAACGAATCGCGTTGACGGGCACGACCGCGATCGCGCGGATCTGTCCGTCGTCGGGCCCGGTCGAGTTCAAGTAGTAGTTGATCGGATAGCCCTGCCGGCCGAAGAAGCTCGCGGCAATGTTGAAATCGAGCGGCAGCTGATACATCGCGTTCAGGTTGTAGACGTACTTCGAGTTCAGGAAGACGGAGTAGTGGCTGCCGCTCGCCTGCGATTGCTGGCTGACGTAGTCGCCGTTGCGGCAGGTCGTCTGTACCGCATTCTCGAAGAAACCGTACGGCGCGCCGTAGAGCGGCCCGTTGTTCGGGTCGCCCGGACAGCCATTCGACCCCAGATGCTGGTTGTTGATGCCGTAGCTGAAGTTGGCCCGCGCCATCCACTTGTTGGAAAGGCGCTTGGTCAGCGTGAAGTCGACACCGCTGTAGACCTGGTCGTAGTCGCCGCGATTCGTGTAGTAGAGGCCGCCCGGATACCCGCCGATTTCGGCGAGCAATGCCGGATTGACCTGATAGACGGGCACCGGGCCGTACGCCGTTCCGTTGGGCAGGGTCCCCGACAGCGTCCCGTACTGCACGTAGTCCGTGTTGTGGATGATCGTGCCCGTCGCGGGGTCGTAGGGAAGGCCGACGACCGGATTGACGTACTTGCGGTACGTGTACGCCGCGCCGACCGCGAACCCCGGCAGGAACTCGTGATCGACGCCGCCGATGAACTCGTTGGTCGAGCCGGCCTTCAGGTTCGGATTCGTCGCGTTGGCCGAGACGCCGGCGCTGCCCGGATCGGCGAGGTTGTAGCCGTAGTTCCTCAAGAGCGTGCCGGAAGTGTTCACCTCTCCCGTGTCGACGATGCCGTTTCCGTTGGCGTCGTTCCAGGGATAGTAGGCGCCGGCCGACCCGCCCAGAGGATTCGTGTAGGAGATCGTCGTCGTGCCGAGCGCGTCCACGAAGTGCGCGTAGCTCGCCTTCAGGACGGTGTTGCGGTTTTGGCCGAGCGCGTAGGTGATGCCGACGCGCGGAGACCAGTCATTCCACGTGAAGTCCTTGGGAGCCCCGGCATAGTTGATCGCCGGCAGAATCGTCGGGAAGGCGGGATTGGCTGCGGCCACGGCGGGCGCGTTCGTGCCGAACTGCTGGTCCCACCGGACCCCGACCTGAGCCGTCAATCGATCCCACGTCACCGTGTCTCCGAAATAGGCCCCGTAGTACTGCGCCGAGATCGCGAAGCTCGCGTCCCGGAAAATCCCGGCGGCGGGAATGGGCGCGCCGGTCGTGGGGTCCGTGAAGACGTTCACGAAACCGCCCACCTTGACCAGCTGATCGGGGTTGCCGGCCGGCGCGGGGTTTCCCGGAACGCCGCTCAACTGATTGGTGGTCACCTTCAGGTACTGGAATCCCGCCTTCAGCTCATGGCCGAGGCTGCCGGTGTTGAAGAAGTAAGAAGCGTCGGCCTTGACCTGCTTCTGTGGCTGCGTCTGCGCCAGGAAGTAGGGCGCCGTGCCGAGGTATCCGGAGTTTCCGTCGTAGTAGAGCTGCCCCTTGCCCTCGGGCGTCAGGCCGAAGAAGTTGTTCGCCTCGGCGTACATCGCGGAAAAGAAGAGGTTCGAAGACACGACCTGCGAGTCCTCGACTTTCCAGGTGTTGCGGGGCAGCGTCTGGTCGTCCGTGGCCGCCTGGGGTCGATTGGCGCCCGCGCCGCGTCCGAACACCAGCTTGTTCGAGTGCTGATACCAGCCGCTGAAGGAATTGGAGGGGATGGCCTGCCAGTTCAGCTTGGCGTTGAAATTCTCCAGAGTCGTCGCGCTCTTGGTCGGAGGCGTTCCCGACCCGACGTTGATGTTGATCTGGTCGCGGCCGTAGGCGCCCCACAGCCAGAGCGCGTCCCGGACGACCGGCCCACCCACCTCGACTCCGTAGTCCTGAACGCTCGAAATGTTGCGCCGCCCGGCCGTCGGCGGGTAGTTCGTTCCCTCGAAACTGTCGCTGACGTAGTTGATCCGCGCGCTGCCGTGCACCTCGTTGGTGCCGCGCTTGGTGATCATGTTGATGTGCGCGCCCGCACCCTGCAGCGCCGGATCCGAGCCGCCCGTGACGACCTGGACCTCCTGAAAGGTGTCGAAGTCGTAGTAGCCGTTCGAAGCCCCGAGAGCCGCCATGTCCGTGTAGTTGACCCCGTCCACGGTGAACGTTCCCGCGACGGTCCCCTTGCTGTTGAAAGAGGACTGTTGGCCGCTTTCGCTGCCGGCCACGTTGACGCGGTCCAGTTGCACACCGGGCACGCTCTGGAGCAGAACCCACGGATCTCGGCCCGTCGGGATGCTGTTCAGCTCCGCCTGGGTCACGACCGCGCCGGTGTCGACCTTGCGGGTGTCGATGACCGGGCTCTCGCTCGAAACGGTGACGGCGGCGGCGACCGCCGAGAGCTTCATCGTTTCCCGCATCTCGGTGTTTCGCCCGACGTTGACCACCACGTTCTCGCGACTGACCGTCGCGAAACCCGTCAGGTCCAACTTGACGGCGTACGTCCCCGGAGAAAGGTTCAGGAACCGAAACTGACCGCGGGCGTCCGTCGTCTCCGTGCGCGCGGCTCCCTGGCCGGAAAGCGTGACCGAGACTCCAGGCAGCACTCCGCCTTGCTCGTCGAGGACCGTCCCGTACAGATTGCCCTTCGCCTCGCCGAACTGCGCCCATAGCGGCGCCGAGGCGAGACATCCCGCGAGCAGCGCGATCGCCGTCACCAACAGGGGGAACCGTTTCGACATAGAACCTCCTTTATGAGTCCGCGCGGGATTCGCTCTCCCGCCTCGACTGACGGTCCCCACACAAAGCAAGGCCAGGGCCATTCGGGCATCGGCGCGTGATTTCAACGGCTTGCGGAAATTGCCGCGCAAGAAGCTGACAGGCCGCGCGCGCCGCGGTTTCAGGAAAGTGGAGAAGCCCCAGGAAAACTGGATCGGCTGGGACGAGCACCCGCCCGAAGCGCCGGAACCGTGGGTGCGGTCAGCGACGGGCGAGGCGGAATGTAGCGCGCCGCCGCGAGAAGGCGACTGTTTCTATCTCGGCTCTAGCTCGCCTTGGCGAGTCTCTCGCGCTTGCGCCGCTCCCACTCCGTTGCTCCCTGGCGATCTCCGACGGTCTCGGACAGCTTCACGGCGGTATCGAGCGTGCGCGCGGACGGCGTCTCTCTGACCATCTCCGACAGGAGATCCCGAAACTCCTTGACCCGCCCCTGACTCGCGTAGAGGAGGGCGAGTCGCGACCAGGCGTTGAGATTCTCGGGAAAGCTGCGAATCTCGGAGCGGAAGGCTTGCTCCGCTTCTTGCTCTCGTCCCATTCGCGCCAGGATGTCGGCTCGCGTCGCCTGCAGATCCACCATCGGCGGCTCGTTCCACTTTCGCTCGATTTCCAGGGCACGCTCGACGTCCTCGAGGGCCGCCGCGAGATTCCCGCCCCTCTGCTCGATGCGGGCCAGAATCAGCCACGGCCGGCGAAGCGTTCCGTCGCCCGAACGAAGGGCCTGCTGGATCTGTGAGCGCGCCGCCGCGAGGTCTCCCTGCTCGAGCGAGATGACGGCCAGCTCTTCGTGCACGTCCCGCTGGCCCGCCAGAGCCGCCGCCTCCACGAGCGAACGCGCCTTCTCGAAATCGCGCGTCTCGACGTAGAGCTCGGCCAAGCCGAGCAGGATCTGGGGTGTTCCCGGGACGAGACGATCCGCGTGCTGGAGGGCCTCGATCGCTTCCTTCTGCCGGCCGGCCCGGCGCAGAACCATCGCCAGGGTCTCCCAGACCTCCAGCATCTCGGGGTTCTCGTTGGCGAGCTGGCGCAGGACCGCGATCGATTCGTCTTCGCGATTCTCCGTCGCCAGACGGGACCCGGTCTTCAACCGGTCGAGGATGCGGATGCGGTCGCGGGGACTGGGAAGATCCTTCGCGTCGCGGCGCGGGGAGGTCGCCGAGATGTATCCGAGAGCGGCGAGCTTTCGGAGCGTCTCCGGATCCGCGGCTCCCGGGTCCTGAAGGGGACGGCTCATTGCCTGAAGCTCGACGCGCATGGACCGGAAGGCGGGCGGCAACTGGGAGGCGAGGTCGGTCCTCTCTCCCGGATCCGCGCGCCAGTCGTAGAGCTCCGGCCGGGGCGAGTCGATGTACTGAAAGCGGTCGTCGGAGAGCGAGGCGAGGTCGCTCCAGCCGAGATGAAAGCGGGGGTAGAGCGTCTCGCTGTAGACGCGGCGCTCGGTCCGGGGCTCTCGCGCGAGGGCCAAGAGCGAGGCGCCCGGGAGATCCCGCGAGGGTTCCTCCCCGAGAAGCGAGACCACCGTCGGAAAGACGTCCACGAGCCCGACCGCCCCCCGAACCCTCTGCGGAGGCGAGGCGCGTCCCGGGAGCTTGACGAAGAGGGGAACTCGAATCGACTCGCGATAGACGAAGATTCCGTGCTCGTCCTCGCCGTGGTCGCCCAGTCCTTCTCCGTGATCCGAGAGAAACACGATGACGGAACGGTCGTAGAGTCCGCGGCCCTTCAAGAACTCGAGAAACTTCCCGACGATCGCGTCCGCCGCGGCGATCTCGCCGTCGTAGGGACGCGCGGCATAGCGGCTCCGGAAGGGCTCGGGCGGATCGTAGGGGCTGTGCGGCTCGTACAAGTGGAGAAAGGCAAACAGCGGCTTTCCGGACGGCTGTTTCTCGATCCAATCCTCCAGCAGCTTCTCGCTCTGCCATCCGGAGCGCTGAAGCTGTCCGAGCGCCTGGCCCGCGCGGCGCGATTCGATCCCGTCCTCGTAGAAATCGAAACCTTCCGAGATGCCTGTGAAATGGGAGAGCGCGAAGGCCGAGACGGCGGCACCCGTGGCGTAGCCCCTGGCCGAAAGAAAGCTCGCCAGTGTGCGGTGAGTCTTGTCGAGGTGGTAGCCCTGGTTGTCGCGCACGCCGTTCTGGAAGGGAAGGAGCCCCGTGAACAGGCAGACGTGGGAGGGCAGGGTGAGCGGAACCTGAGCCAGGGCGTTCTCGAAGACGATCGAGTCGGCTTCGAGGGCCTTCAAGGCCGGAGTCTCGACACCGGCATACCCGTAGGTCGGCAGATGGTCGGCGCGCAGGGTGTCGATCGAGATCAAGACGATCGGGGCCCCCGGGAATACCGGGGCGGCCTTTCGCCGGCAGGCGGTTGCGGCCGCGAGCGCGACGAGGGCGCAAAGGAGAAGCCGAGGCGCGGCCGCGAAGGGCCAGCCCCGGCAGGGAACTCGGGGTCTCAACGGGTGGCGTTCAGGAGCTCTTTGACGTCCTTGGCCTCGCTGCCATTGGGAGCAAGCTCGAGGTATTTGTGGAAATCGGCCTTCGCATCCGCCTTGTGCCCCTGTTGCAGACGCGCCAACCCCCGATAGTAGTAGGCATCGGCCAGGTCCGGGCTGATGGCGAGCGCCTTGCCGAAGGCAACTTCCGCCTCGGCGGATTTCTTCTTGTTGAACAGCACGATCCCGAGGTTCATGTAGACCTCGGGGTTCGTGACCTTCTCGGGAGGAACCTTTTCGAGGGCTGCCTTTCCCGCCTCGAGGTTTCCGTTCTGAAGCTCAATCGTCGCGACCAGAAACCAGGCGTGAATGTCGGTCGCATCGAGGCTGGTGGCCTGGCGCGCGTACTTGAGCGCCAGCTCTGTGTTTCCCTCCCCTTCGAAGGCCGCCGACAGACGCATGATCAGCGGTTCGCTGTCGGGCAGTTCGAGGAGGGCCACCTGGTAGGCCTCTCGAGCCTCGGCGAATTTCTTCTCCTGGAAGGCCGCGTTGCCCTTCTCGATCGCTTCCATGGTCTCCTTGGAGACCGTCTTTCCGCCTACCCGGAACTCCTCATGCGTCGCCGGCCCGGCCGGAGCCGCCTCCTTCGGTGCCGGGTCGAGCTTGGTGATGATGGTCGGGTTTCGCTCGACTTCTGAGAAATCAGCCCCCGTTTTCTTGGGAATGAACCCGGGAGCCTGGATCTCGATGTTCCAGCCGCCGCCGGATAGACCGAAGAACACCCACCGGCCCTTCGCGTCCGTCTTGATGTCCGGGCCGCCTTGGCCGCTGCGCGTCCACCGCAGGGAGACCGTGGCTCCCGCGATCGGCTGCCCCTTGTCGTCGGTGACCTGTCCTTCGACCCTGGCCCTTCCGCGCCATTCCTGGCCAAACGCCGGCCGGGCAAACACCAGAGCCATCCCGCAAACGAGAAACCCGACCGCCGAGCGGACTCTCATCATTCGCCTCCCAAGAGAAAATCAGGGAAACCTCGGAAATATATCTGCCGCCCGGCACGCGGGCAAGCGAGGCCGCGTCTTTCCGTAGAAACGAATGGCCGGGTCGCCTGCGGCGCCCGGCCCCTTCTTTCGCCCCCCGGACCGCGGACCGCCGCGGGCCCGGGATCTGGAAAACGAATCGTCTAAAGCTTACGCCCCCTTTGCCCTCCGTCAACGAGAAAAACTTCTTGCGCGCCGACCGGGACGCGGTCGCCCGACCGGCGGCCGCCGGCGCCGCGCGAGGACCTCTTGAGGTAGCCGCGGCTTCCCGGCTCGAACCCCTCCCGGGCGAGATACGCCGCCAGAGGCGAGCGCGCCGCCTCCTGCCCGTCGACCTCCGAGACCAGGAGAGCCCGTCTCTTGCCGCTCTCCACTGAGTCCGCGAGCACTCGCGCGATCGCCCGCATCGCGAAGTCCCGCTGCGGCTCCTCCGCCGGCGGGAAGGTCAACAGGTTTCGCTCCGCGCGGCCGGAAAAGGCGACCAGCGCGCCGTCCTGCAGAATCACCTGCGCCCCGGCGGCGCGTTGCGGCCGCGCGCCCTCCCGGTCGGGCCACGGTAGCGCCGCGCCGTAGGGATTGGCCGGGTCGGTCGCCGCGAGGACCAGTGTCCGGGACTCCTCCCTCGCCTGTCGCAGAGCGCGCAGGCGCTCCTCGGCTCCGGGCACGGCGAACTGTGTGGCACCCAAGCCCGCGACGAAGTAGCCCCTGCGGACGCGCCCTCGCTCCTCGAGAGCCTTCAAGACCGGGTACGCAGCGCCAAACCCCGCGGCAATGCCTTCGGACCGAATGCCTTCCCGTGTCAAAACACCCTGCCGGTCGAGCAGCGCCCGCACGAGCTCCATGCGGCGCTCGGTCTCCGAGGGGGCCGCCTCGGCACGCGGCACAAGCGACCAGCGACCCTCGCTGCCCGGGGGGCCGGCGGTCGAGGCGCGGAGAGACCCCCGGCGCGCATGGCGCCGGGCGGAACCAGCGCGAGCCAGGTAGGAGCGCAACGGGGCGAGCGTGTCGTTGGTGACCTCTCCGGCCCAGACCATCCTCCAGAGGGTGGCGAGGAGATCGCCCGAGAAGCCCTGCATCTGCCGGGCGAGGTCCTGGAAGAAGAGAGCGCCCCGGCGGGTAAGCAGCTCCCGGATTCTTCCTGCCGGCTCGCCCGGCACCTCCCGCGGTATCGGGGCGAGCAGGGCGTCGGTTCCGGCGGGATAGAGGGCGATGCGCCCGTCGTTGTCGGCCAGAGGCTCGATCCCCCGCCAGACGACTTCTCCGGCCGCGCAGAGCCCGTCGAGGTCCCCGGACCGGTAGTCGGCGACGCGCGCCGGAAGGATCTCGCTCTCGAGAGCGGAGGCGGCAACCGCGCAGCCCCGCAGTTGCTCGACGGTTGCCCGAAGCGCATCCGGGCCCCGCCGCGGGCGCCCGACCCACTGCCATTCCGCGAGAAACCGCGCGAACGCCGCGGGCAGGACGGGCTCGACCTCGCGCCGCAGCCTCGCGAGCGAGCGGCGCTTGATCGCCCGCAGCACCTCCGCGTCGCACCACTCGCGAGAACGCCCGCGGGGGAGAAACTCCCCTTCGACCACTCGCCCCGCCGCCGCCAGGCGCGCCAGCGTCTCCTTGACCGGCGCGATTCCGATTCCGAGCCGCGCCGCGACGGCCTCGGGCAGGAACGGGGCGTGCGTGCGCGCGTAGCGCGACACGAGGTCTCTCAGGGGATCGGCGACCGGCCGGAGAAGCTCCGGCGGCACTCCCGGCGGAATCACCGTGCCGAGCGCGTCTCGTAGCCGCGCCGCATCTTCTGCCGCCGCGTACCGCCGCTCGCCCGCCACCGTGACGGCGATCGTGCGGGCCTCCGACTGCAGGCTCTCGATGGCGCGCCGCCCCGCCGCCGGACCGCCCGCGCGCCGCGCGATCTCCTCTTCGGTCAGGTCGCCCAACGCGAGGAGCAAGTCGTGGACGGCGTCGCCGCCCGAGGCCGGCCGCTCCGAGCCCAGGCGTTGGAGCGACCTCTCGATCTCCTCGATCGCGTCCGGGTCGAGCAGCTCTCGAAGCTCGGCCTCCCCGAGCAGCTCCTTGAGCTGGGCCGGATCCACCGAAAGCGCCTGCGCGCGGCGCTCGGCGAGCGGCGCGTCGCCGTCGTAGATGAAGCTGCCGACGTACGAGAAGAGCAGCGACGCGGCAAACGGCGATGGCGTGCGCGAGTCGACGGCCACGACCCGGACGCGGCGCGTCTCGATTCGGGAGAGCAGGTCGACCAAGCCCGGCAGGTCGAAGACGTCGCGCAGGCATTCGCGATAGGTCTCGAGCAGAATCGGGAAGGAGCCGTAGCCCGCCGCCACCGACAGCAGGTCCGCCGCGCGCTTGCGCTGCGCCCAGAGCGGGGAGCGGCGGCCAGGGTGCCGCCGCGGCAAGAGAAGCGCGCGGGCCGCGTTCTCGCGAAACCGCGCCGCGAAAAGCGAGCTCTCGCCGAGGCTCCGAGCCACCAGGTCCTCGGCCTCCTCGGCGGGAGGAAGAAAGTGCGCCGTCTCCGGCGGCGCGTCCGCCTCGGGCAACCGAAACACGATCCCGTCGTCGGACCAGAGCATCTCGACCGAGAACCCGGTCGCCTGCGCCAGAAGCGCGCGCACCGCGACGGCCCACGGGGCGTGCACACGCGCGCCAAACGGGGAAAGGACGCACACGCGCCAGTCCCCGACCTCGTCCTGGTATCGCTCGACGACGATCACGCGGTCGCTCGGGACTTCGCCCGTCGCCTCGCTCTGCTCCGAGAGATAGGCCACGAGGTTGACCGCGGCGCGCTCGTCCAAGCCGTGACGCTCGCACAGGCGGCGTTCTGCGTCGCGCTCGGGAAGGTCCGCGAGCTCCCGGGCTAAGGCCCCGATGGCGCGCCCGAACTCGGCCGGACGGCCCGGCCGGTCGCCGTGCCAGAAAGGCATCCGCCCCGGCTCTCCCGGCGCGGGGCTGACGAGCACACGGTCGTGCGTGATCTCTTCGATGCGCCAGGAGGAGGCGCCGAGCAGGAAGACGTCGCCCGGCTGCGACTCGAAGACCATTTCTTCATCGAGCTCGCCGACCCGCCGGCTCGAGCGCGGATCGCCCCCCGAAAGGAAGACACCATAGAGGCCCCGGTCCGGAATCGTTCCCCCGTTGATGACGGCAACGCGCCGGGCTCCTTCACGGGCCTTGAGCCGGCCGCGCGCCCGATTCCAGGTGATCCGAGGGCGTAGGGCCGCGAACTCGTCGGACGGGTAGCGCCCGGAGAGCAGATCCAAGACGCCTTCGAAGGAAGACCGGGGAAGATCGGCGAAGGGAGCCGCCCGGCGCACGATCCGGTAGAGGCGGTCCACCGAGACCGAGTCCATCGCCGTGATCGCGACGATCTGCTGCGCCAGGACGTCTAAAGGATTCCGGGGGTAGGCGGTCTCCTCGACTCTTCCCTCGATCATGCGAGCCGTCGCGGCCGCGCAAGCGAGCAGATCCCCCCGGTACTTGGGAAACAGGATTCCGCGAGAGACCTCGTCGACCGTGTGCCCGGCCCGGCCGATGCGCTGCATCCCGGAGGCGACCGAGGGGGGCGCCTCGATCTGGATCACGAGGTCGACCGAACCCATGTCGATGCCGAGCTCGAGCGAGGAGGTGGCGACGATCGCCGGAAGCTCGCCGCGCTTCAAACGCTGCTCGATCTCCAGCCGCTTGTCGCGGGCGATGGAGCCGTGGTGTGCGGCAGCGATCTCCTCCCCGGCCGCGTCGTTGATCGCGGCCGCCAGGCGCTCGGCCAGGCGCCGGCTGTTGACGAAGACCATCGTCGCCCGGTGCTGGCGGATCAACTCGACCAGGCGCGGGTGGATCGACGGCCAGATGGACCGGTCCGCGCCGGTCGCTCCGGGCTGCGACATGTCCTCCACCGGCACCTCGACCGAGAGGTCGAAGCGCTTGGGCCCGCCCGCATCCACGATCTCGACCGGGCGCGGCTTCCACTTCCCGTTCTTCCCGCTCGAGACCTCGCCGCCTCCGAGCAACCGGGCGATCTCCTCGAGCGGGCGCTGTGTCGCCGACAGCCCGATTCGCTGGAGCGGGCCACGACCGTTCGGGCGCAGTTCCTCCAGCCGCTCGAGCGAGAGGAAGAGATGGGTGCCGCGCTTGCTGCCCGCCACGGCGTGGATCTCGTCCACGATCACCGTGTCGACGGAGCCGAGTGTCGAGCGCGCGGCCGAGGTGAGCATCAAGTAGAGCGACTCCGGGGTCGTGATCAGGATGTCGGCCGGCGCGCGCGCCAGACGCACGCGGTCCGCCGCGGGCGTGTCCCCCGAGCGAATGGCGACGGCGGGAAGGCGGAAAGGATGTCCGCGCTCGCGCGCGACGGCGGCGATGCCGGCGAGCGGGGCGCGCAGGTTCTTCTCGACATCGACCGCCAGGGCCTTCAGGGGCGAGACGTACAGGAGCCGGCAGCGCTCCCGCTTGCCCGGCTCCGGGGAGAACATCAGCCGGTCGATTGCCGCCAGAAACGCCGCCAGGGTCTTGCCCGAGCCCGTCGGCGCCAAGAGGAGCGTCGAGCGCCCCGCGACGATCGGCGGCCACCCTGCCCGCTGCGCCCGCGTGGGTTCGGCAAACGAAGCCGAAAACCATTCGCGCACGGCGGGATGAAAGGAGGAGAGCGGCTCGGCGGGGCGCAACACCCGCGCATTCTACGGAAGGTCAACCCGGATTATTCATGGACACCCGGCCGAAACACGAGCACGTGACTGGGAAGAAACGGTCCGGCAGCGGGAGGTCGTCATGGCACCCGAGTGCACCTTGTCCGCGACAGAGATTTTTCGGCGAGGCAAGGAAGCGCGACGACGGCGATTCCGGGGCATCGTCGAGGAGCGCTGACGCCGCATTCGCCGGAAAAGATCGGAGCGGCGGCCGGAGTCGTTCATGAATAATGCGGGTTACGGCGCTCGAATGGTCTCCGCGGGACCGTTGCGCTCGTAGACGTGGATGAAGAACCGCGGCCAACCGACCGGAGCATCGGGCGGTACCTCGCCGAAGGAGGCCGCCAGGTGGTAGCGCCGCCCGAGCACCTTTCCGACCTCCCTGGCGTAGTCGCGCCCGAAGGCCACGGAGCCGAACGCGGGCGCGGTCTGATTGATGAGCAGGAGATAGCGGGGCCCGGAGCGCTCGAGTCGCTCCGCGAGCCGGTCCTCGGCGGCGCGGTCCAGGTGTCCCGGAAAGACCTGCTCCTGCCGCAGCGGATTTCGAATTCCCGTCACGAAGTTGAAGAAGCCCGCCTCCGGAAAGCCGCCGAGCGTCGCCTCCGCCCCGGCGGTCGACAGAAAAGACAGGACCTGGGCGGTGGGGAGAGCCCTCTCCGCCGGGAGCCGCAGCGATCCCGAGGGCGTGTGGAGAAGCACGCCTTGCGACGGGGGAAGCAGGCGCCGCCACCGAGCGATCGCGACGACGGCGAGTGCCAGGAGCACGACGGCGATCAGCCGCCGAAAGCTCCCGGGCACCGCGAAGCGGCGCGGCAAGAGGTCCAGGACAACGACCGCCGCGCCGGCCGAAAGCCCCGGCACGGCGAGGATCGAGTAGGGCGTCGTGACCGCGCCATACGTCAGTCCCAGGATGACCCGGGAGGCGCAAGCGGCGGAGAAGGCGAAGAGAAGCCAGCGGGCTCGGCCGGCGGAATCGAGCGGCCGACGCAGTTGCCAGACCGCCACCGCGCCCGCCACCGCGGGCATCGGCGCGAGCAATGCGGGCAGACGGTCCTCGATCCCGGCGCCGGAGGTGAGAAAGAAGAGGACGGCCGCGCCGACGACACCGATCCAGAGCGACTCCCCGGCGCGCGGCGTGCGGGCGGTTACCTTCGAGACCGTCAACGCCCCCGCCAGGATCAGCACACCGAGAAAAAGTGCCGTCGAGACCGAGGCCAGCGCCTCCGCGGGACGCGCCAATCCGGAGATGACTCCGTAGACCGCGCGCCACTCGGCCGGCGGCGCGAAGATCGCGAGCGGCCCTTCGGGGTAGAGATCGGCTCGGGGCACGCCCCGAATCGCGAGAGCCCACAGGAAAATCGCAACACCCCCGCCCGCGCCGGCGACGCGAAGCGCCCGGCGCCGCTCGCGAGGGCGATCTTCCGCTCTCAGTCCCCCGACCACGAGAACGAGCGCCGCGGCGACACCGATCTCCGGCTTGGAGGAAAGCGCCAGGGCGAGGCCGGCGGCGGAAAGAACGCCGCGCGGACGCGCCGGCGGCTCGGCCGCCAGGGCCAGGCAGAGAAACGCTCCGGCAAGCGCGAAGAGGGCGTCGAAGGAGTACGGGAACAGAAACGAGCCCCCGTTGGGAGCGCCGAAGCACAGCGCCGCCGCCCAGGTGGTCGACAGACAGGCCGCGAGAAGGCTTCCGGCGCGCGAGGCGAGTCTCCAGAGCGAGACGAAGAGAAGGATCGCGGCCGAGAGCGCTGCCGCCTCGAGCACCATGAAACGCCGGCCGAAGAGCTCGATCGCGGCGCCCTCCAGCCACGGCCCGACGGGACCGTAGTGGTACACGACGTCGCGGTACAGTCTCTCTCCCGCCGCCACGCGCGCCGGCACGTTCATCTCTCGCGAGGCATCGACGAAGGGGTTGATCCAGCGCTGCCACGACGCCGCGGCCGAGGCCGCTCCCGCAGCGATGGGCATCAACCACGCGAGTCGGCGCAAGTCTGCGTCGGTTCGAGAAGAAGCGATGCCCGAGCTTGCCAGAAACCTCGGGGGAAAGGAAACGGGGGGCGGCTAGTCCTTGCCCGGCCGGATCTCGCGGAGCTCGTCGTCCTGCAGGACCAGCTCGACGCGCGAGCCTTCCGGGTAGCGCATGTACTGCTGCTGCGTGACCTGGTAGCGATAGTGAACTGTGCTGTTCCCGTCCTGCGCTTCGAAGGAGAGGTACCACACACCCGAGCCGCGGTAACCGCTCACCGATCCGCCGCTCGGATCGTACTGGCGCTCGGTCACGGTGGCCGGCAGGACCTTGGACCCGGCGTTGGAGGACGCAGACTTGCCGGAGCTCGCGCAGGCGCAAACCAGAGCGGCGAGAAGCGCGGTCGCGATCATCAGGCGCAGTCGCGGTGCCATCGTCCAGACAGAACCTCGCGGGGCCCCCCGGTATTTCGGCGCTAGCGCACTCTCGTCCCATTCTTGACGACGAGATCGACGCTCTGGAGCAAGTCGATGTGGGTCAGCACGTCCCCGCGCACCGCAATGATGTCGGCGTAGTGTCCCGGCGCGAGCGTGCCCAGTTCCTTCTCCTTCTTCAGCCACACCGCGGGCCAATGGGTCGCCGCGGCGATCGCCTGCATCGGCGTCACACCGAGGCGGACCCAGGCGTCGAGCTCTCGCCAGGTGGAGTCGGTATGGAAGTTGGCCGGGACTCCGGAGTCGGTGCCGACGAGCATCGTGACGCCGGTTTCCCGCAGCTGACGGAACTTGTTCGCGAGAGTGGGAATCCGGCGGCGCACCACCAGGAAATACGGCAGGCCCGGAAGGTCGGCGAGCGATTGGCGGATGTCCATCGCGACGTCGGGAGCGAGATCCCTCTGCCAGCGCGGATCGTCCAGCCGCTCGGGAAACGTGTCGGCCGTATACGCCGAGAGAAAGAGCGCCTCGATCGTCGGGCACCACGCCAGGGACTGGTTGCGCTTGCGGATCCCCGCCAGGATGTCCTCCGGGTAGCCGGGCTCGGTCCCGAGGCCCGTGTGCTCGAAGCAGTCGACGCCGTACTTCAGCCCGATGCGGATCTCCTCCTCCCGGTGGGCGTGCGCCACGACCGGCTTTCCTCCCTTGTGCGCCGTCTCGACGACCGCCCTCACTTCTTCCTCGGTCATCTGGTCCTGGTCGATCAGCTTCACGACGTCGACACCGGCATCCACGACCTTCTGGACCTTGGCACGCGCGTCGGCGGGCCCGTTGACGCCCCAGCGAAATTCCTTCTCGTACTCGGCGTAGGGCGCGTGCTGGATGAACGGCCCCGAAACGAAGAGCCTCGGCCCCGGAATCTCCCCCTTGTTGATGCGATCGCGCACGTTCAAGCTGTCTTCGAGCGGGGCGCCCAGATCCCGCGCGAAAGTCACGCCGCTTCCGAGCAGTTGCTTGGCTGCGGCGGGCATGATCTCGCCGCGGAAACGCGCGCGGTAGGTCGTGTCCCAGTGCTCGTAGTCGCCGTGGCCGAGGATCATCAGGTGCACGTGCATGTCGGCCAATCCCGGCAGGACGCTCATCCCGCGGGTGTCGATCGTGGGCGTTCCCGGCGGCACGACGACCCGGCAGGAGGGGCCGACCGCCACGATGCGCTCGCCGGAGATGAGAACGACGCCGTCGTCGATGGGAGGCCCTTCGTACCCGTCGATGATCCTGCCGCCGACCAACGCGAGCGTGGGCTTCCCGGCCGGTTCCGCCGCGAACAGGGCGGCCGCCAATCCGAGTCCCACCGCGGCGGCGCACGCCATTCGACTCATGCCGCCTCCTTCCGAAGTCCCGTATCCTAGCTCCGCCGCTGCCTGACGGAGATTGCCTTCCTCGCGCCGGACGGATTACTGTTCAGGGTCCGTCCCAGGATCGAGGAGGAACGGTGCAGAAGTGGTCCGGGGCCCGGGTGGCGTTGGTCGGGCTGGGGCCGATCGGCCTCGCCGTCGGCAAGGCGCTCGCGGGGCGCGACCGGATCGAGTTCCTGGGCGCGGCGGACCCATCGAGCGAGATCGCCGGGCGCACGCTTTCCGAGCTCTTCCAATCGCCCGCGGCGCCGGCGACCAGGGCGGACTCCTCGGCGCACGACTTGTACGCCCGAAGTTCCGGCTCGCGAAAGAAGAATGACGTGGCGATTCTCTGCACGGGATCGCGCCTGGACACCGTGGTCACGCAGATCGAGGAGGCGCTCGGGGCCGGGTTCCATGTCGTCTCGACCTGCGAGGAGCTCGCCTATCCGGAGTTGAAGCACGCGGCGGTCGGGCGCCGGATCGACCGGACGGCGATCGCGCACGGCGTGGCGGTGCTCGGCACCGGTGTGAACCCCGGGCTGGTCATGGACCGCCTCGCGCTGGCCGCCGCGGCCGCCTGCGTGCGCGTGGACCGGGTCAAGGTCACGCGCGTCGTGGACGCCGCCCGGCGCCGCGGCCCATTGCGAGCGAAGGTCGGGGCCGGACTTTCCCTGGAGGAATTCACGGCCGGCGTTGCCGCGCGCAAGCTCGGGCACGTGGGGCTCTCCGAGTCGGCGGCCATGATCGCAATGGGCCTGGGTCTGCCCATCCACGAGATCACCGAGACGATCGAGCCCGTCCTGGCACAGAGGGAAACCGATGGTGTGGCCGCCGGGAAGGTCCGGGGTCTTCACCAGATCGCCCTGGTTCAGGCGGGCGACGAGGTCAAGGTCATCCTGGACCTCACGATGGCCGTGGGCATCGAGGACCCCGCCGACACGATCGAAATTGCCGGCGACCCTCCGGTCAATCTTCGCGTCAACGGCGGTTTCCACGGCGACCGCGCAACGGTCGGATGCGTCGTCAACGCGATTCCTTTCGTCGTCAACGCCAACCCGGGCCTCCACACCGTCGTGACTCTCCCGCTCTTCGGCCTCTTTCCCGACGGAGGATAGGCGCGAACCTGGACGCGGCGCCTGCGCCCTCGCGCAGCGGCTAGACTCCGTCGCGGGAGGTCCCTCTGTACGTCCTGGAACGCGCGCAACACATCGCCGCGCCCATTTCGCAGGTCTTCGCCTTCTTCTCCGACCCGGGCAACCTCGCGCGGATCACGCCGCCGTGGCTGCGGTTTCGGATCCTCGGCCCCGCGCCCGCCCACATCGTCGCGGGCACCCGAATCGAGTATCGAATCCGTTGGACGCTCTTCACGCTCCGCTGGGTGACCCGCATCCGAGGTCTCTCGCCGCCCGGGGAGTTCCAGGACGTGCAGGAGCGGGGCCCGTACAAGACCTGGATCCACACGCATCGGTTCGTCGAAGACCCGGGAGGCGTCACGATCCACGACCGGGTGGAGTACGAGCTTCCTCTCGGCCCGCTCGGACGCCTCGCGCACCGTCTGGCGGTCAAGCGCCAGCTCGAGGCGATCTTCGACTACCGGCGGGAGGCGGTCGCCGAGATCTTCGGCGCCGGTGCGCGCGAGGACCTTCGACATTCGGGCGCCGCGGAATGAGCCCCCGTCCATGACGACGATCGTTCATTGGTTCCGGCGCGACGTGCGCATCGGGGACAACACCTCGCTCGCGCAAGCCGCCCGCGACGCAGACCGAGTCGTCCCGGTCTTCATCCTGGACGACCACTACGCCTCCGATCCCAACGTCGGATCGGCGAGATACCGGTTCTTGGCCGAGAGCCTGGCGGAGGTCTCGGCCGGCCTCGGGCGCCTCGGCGGGCGGCTCCTCGTGCGGCGCGGCCCGGCCTCCCGGGCCCTGCCGGAGCTGCTCCGGGAGACCGGGGCCGAGGCCGTCTACGCCAATCACGAGATCGGTCCCTACCCCGAGCGGCGCGACCGAGAGGCGCGAAGCGCCGTCGAGGGCGTCGGCGCCCGGTTTCGACTCTTTGCCGACGCGCTCCTGGTCGAACCGGACGCGATCGCGACCGCCTCGGGAGACCCGTTGACCGTCTTCACGCCTTTTTGGAAGAAGTGGAGGGAGGCCGAAAAGCGTCTGCCCGTGCCCGAGCCGCCTCCCCTGGCGACCCCGGAGTTGCCGGGCGTGCCCCTCGAGAAGGTCCGCTCCTGGAGGGACCTGATGCCGGATTCCTCGGTGCCGCCCGGCGGGCAACGGCGTGCGGAGGAGCTGCTCGAGCGGTTCCTGGCCACCGCCGGCCACGAGGAGGGGGCGAACTTTCCCGCTCTTGCGGCGACTTCGCGCCTGTCTCCGCACCTGCACTTCGGCACGATCTCGGCCCGCACCGCCCACGCCGCCGCCGAGCGCGCCGCCGCGCAGTCCTCTCCCGCGGCGCGCGCCCACCTGGACCGATTCGTCCGGCAGCTCGCCTGGCGCGAGTTCTTCCATCACGTCCTGTTCCACTTCCCGTTCGTGGCCGAGCGCAGCTTCCGCCCCGCCTTCGACCGGATCCGGTGGTCCTCCCGACCCGAAGCGCTCGCCGCCTGGAAGCTCGGCCGGACGGGCTTTCCCTTCGTCGACGCCGCGATGCGGGAGCTCGCGAGGACACACTGGATGCACAACCGCGCCCGCATGGTGGCGGCCTCCTTCCTGACCAAGGATCTCCACATCGACTGGCGGGAAGGGGAAAAATGGTTCGAGCGGGAGCTCACCGACGCCGATCTCGCCAACAACAACGGGGGCTGGCAGTGGGTGGCGGGAAGCGGCACCGACGCGGCACCCTACTTTCGAATCTTCCATCCGGTCCTTCAGTCCAGGAAGTTCGACCCGCAGGGCGTCTACATCCGCCGCTTCGTGCCGGAGCTCGCCCGGGTCCCCCCGGAGAAACTGCACGAGCCCTGGACGATGACAGCCGAGGAGCAACGCGCCGCGGGTTGCCGGATCGGGTCCCGGGGCGACTATCCGGCCCCACTGGTGGATCATGCGCGCGAGCGCGAGGTGGCCCTCGACCTCTTCCACGCGGCCACGCGCCCGGCGAAGCCGCCCGAGCTATATCAATAGTGATATAGCTAGCGGAAGGCGCCCGTGACGTCCACGATGACGTGGACGGTCCCCGCGGCCTGGCCGCAGGAGACCGAGAGGGCCCCGGTCTCCGACAGGCGCACGACGGCGTTGTTGGCGCGCGTCTGACCGGCGCGATACTCGATGAGCGGCAGCCCCGCCGGCAGCCCCGCAGCGAAGACGGCCAGGTCTCCCGCCGCGGTCGATTGCGTGACCGTGACGTTGACGGAAAGCGCCGCGGCCCCCGCCGGGATCCCGCAGGCGCCGGCCAGCGGGAACGCCCGGGTCTCCCCCGCCGCCAGGGCCGGTCCCCCGAGGTCCCCGGCGGCGCGCCGCGTGTCGACCACCCGGCAGGGCGCCAGCGTGTAGAAGCTCAAGGCCGCCGGAAAACACGCGGAAAACTCCGAGGTGTTTCCGTTCGGATCCGTGGCCGTGGCCGTCACGACCTCGCCCGGAGCGATCGCCACCGGCACCGGCGCGGCAAAGGAGGCGTTGCCCGACGCGTCCGTCACGACGTCGGCCGCCCCGATCCAGGCCGCTCCCTCGCCGAAACCCGACGGGTCGCACCCGCCGCTCTTGAAGAGCTCGATTCGAAAAGTGGCGCCGGGGAGGCTCGCGAGCGTTCCCTCGATCATGGTCGCCGTTCCGACAGCCGTCACCGCCGTCAAGACCGGCGCGTTCTGGAGGAGGTTGGGCCCGGCATCCCCGTCGCCTGCGTCGCTGGCCGTGGGTCCGTCGCTGCCGAGGTCGATCCCGAGGCCACCGTTGTCGTGAATCGCGTTGCCTGTGATGCGATTGCCGCTCGAGGTGTCGCTGGCGCTGGTCCCGACCGCAATACCCGACTGGCCGTTGTAGGCGATGAGGTTCCCCGCGCCCGAGGACCCGCCGATCAGGCTGTGGGTCGAGGCGGCGATGGCGATCCCGTTCTGCAGGTTGGGGAGCGGTGATCCGGAGATATCCACGCCAATCTGATTTCCCGCGATCGTCGTGCCAGTCGAATTGATCATGTGAACGCCATTTCCGGAATTGCCGCTGATGAGGTTTCCCGTACCCGGCCCTCCGCCTCCCACCATGAGACTGCCCGAGTTGTTCGCGAGAAAAATACCAACGCCGTTGGACAGCGCGGCGGTCCCGGACGCGTCCACGCCGATGCGGTTGCCCTCGACGGAGCCCGACGCACCAAAGGAAAACGTGATGCCCGCGCCCACGTTTCCCGACACGAGGTTTCCCGCGCCGGACGACGAGCCGCCCACCGCCACGTCGCTGGTGAAGAGCAGCGCCACACCCTCTCCGTTGGGAAGCGCCGCCGACCCCGAGGCGTCGGTGCCGACGTAGTTTCCAAGCACGGCGGAGTCCTGGGCCGAGTAGAGCAAGATGCCATCCTGGGTGTTGGAGGAAATCAGGTTGCGCATGGCGGGATCGGAGCCCCCGATCGTCACGGCGCTCGGGAAGACCCCGCCGCCCAGAATCAAGGGAGAGACGACGATCCCGGTCCGATTGCCGCGTCCGGTGGACCCGGCCGGATCCGTTCCGATGAAGCAGCCGGTCACCTGATTGTCGGAGCCCTCCGCGATCCGGATTCCCGTCCCGAACCGGTTGACCACGAGGCCCCGAACGAGGTTCGAGGAAGATTGGAAAGTCAGGCCCGCGGCGCCGGAGCCCGCCTGGGAGCCGTCGAGCTCGACCATCAGCGCGGCGTCGTCTCCGGCCGAGAGCGTGTTCGGACTCGAGCCGGGCTGCGTGTAGCCGTCCACCGTCACGCCCGCCGTGTCGGCCAGGATGGGCAGCGGCGAGAGAGGCGTGATGGTCTGAACCCCGCCCCCGGCGATGTCGAACACGACCGTGTCCGCGCCGGGCATCGAATTGGCGTCCAGCAGCGCCTGCCGCAGGGATCCAGGGCCGGAATCCGCCGTGTTCGTGACGGTCAGAACGGCGCCGGCCGCCCGCGCCCCCCAGAGCAGACAACAGCCCGCCAACGCCAGGGCCGGGGGACCGATCCGCTTCAAGCCTCACGCACTCCGGGCGCGAGTCTCACACAGAATGGACGCCTCCCGGCAGGGCCAGCCTTCCGGTACCGAGACAGACTGGGAGCCACAAAGTGGCTCCAGTAAAAAGGCGGCCCCGACATCTCTAGGTCGGGGCCGGGAAGGAAGGTATCGCGTGCTGACCTATGTAACCGCTCCAGGGCCTCGAACATTTCACTTTAATAATCCATTGATCCAAAAGAACTTCCGGACCGCTACACGAGGAAGGAGCCCGGCGGCAGGGTGTCATCGGGGACGGGCTCGACCTGGATGCCGAGCGCCGAGCGAATCTCCTCGAGGATCTGTCCCTCCTCGGCCAGGAACTGCGCGAGCGAGGACGGAACACGAACCCGGACCGTTTCCCCGGCGTCAAAGAGCATCGAAGCCTTGAGCAGTGCCCGTCTCAAGTCGAGCGCCGCGGTCAAGTCCGTCTTCACGCGCCCCGTTCCGGAGCAGTCGGGGCAGGATCGCGTGAGAACGCGCTCGAGGTTGTTGCGGCTCCTCTGGCGGGTGATCTCGATCAAGCCGAAATCGGAGAGCTGGAGCACCCTTGTGCGGGCGCGGTCCCGGGCGAGCTCCGACTCGAACCGCTCGAAAATCTCCCGCCGGTGCTCCGGATCCTGCATGTCGATGAAGTCCACCACCAGGAGCCCGCCCAGGTCTCGCAGCCGGATCTGCCGGGCGACCTCCGGGATCGCCTCGAGGTTGGTCGCGAAGACCGTCTCCTCCAGATCGCCCTTCCCGGTGAATCGGCCCGTGTTGACGTCGATGGCGACGAGCGCCTCGGTCTGGTTGATGACGCAGGAGCCTCCCGAGGGAAGCGGCACCCGGCTGTGAAGAGCGCGCTCGATCTCTGCCTCGACACCGTAACGCTCGAAGATCGGCTCGGGCTCGGCGTAGAGCTCGATGCGCGCGACCAAGGCCGGCGCGATCGCGGCGGCGAACTCGCGCAGGCGCTCGGCCACCGCCTCTTCGTCCACGCGAATCGCCTGAAAATCCGGGGTCACGAGGTCCCGGAAGACCCGCTGCGCCAGGTCGAGCTCTCGGTAGAGCAGCCGCGGCGCCTCGCCGCTCTCGGCCCTTCGGGCGATCGACGCCGCGAGCGTCTTCAAGTACGCGCGGTCGGCCTCGAGCTCCGCGGGCGGGGCCCCGGCGGCTGCCGTGCGGGCGATGAAGCCCCCGGAATCCTCGAACCCTTCGAGAATCCGCCGGAGGCGCTCGCGCTCGACCTCGTCGGTGATTCGGCGCGAGATGCCGATCTCGCGAGCCGCCGGGATGTAGACGAGTGTCCGCCCCGGCAGGGAGAAGTTCGCGGTCACTCGGGGCCCCTTGCCCGAGATCGCGTCCTTGGTCACCTGGACGACGAGCGCCTGTCCCTCCCGGACGACGTCGTCGATCCGGGGGCGGTCGTTGCCCGAAGACGTCGGGTCCGCCTGGTTTCCGTTGCCTTCCTCCTCCTCGGCCGACTCGAGGTCCAGGGCCCGCGGCAACACGTCCTCGACGTAGAGAAAGGCGTCGCGGTCGAGCCCGATCGAGACGAAGGCCGCCTGCATGCCCGGCAACACGCGGTGAGCGCGCCCGAGGTACACGTTCCCGACCAGCCCCTCGTGCCCCCGCCGCTCGTGGTAGACCTCGACGGTGTGGCCGTCCTCCTGGAGCGCGACGCGGGTCTCCGGGGGCGTCGCGTTGACGAGAAGCTGTCGGTTCACGCGTTGGCGAACCGGCGGTACTCGACGCCGAGAATGAGCCCAATCGCGAGGAAGGTCGTGGCGACCGAGGACCCGCCGTACGAGACGAAGGGCAAGGGAATGCCCGTGGTCGGAAGCAACCCGATCATCATCGAGGCGTTGATCACGACCGAGAAGAAGATCATCCCGGACAGAGCCAGGATGAGGAACACGCCGCCCCGGTCGCGCGCCGCCTGGGCGAGCGTCAAGGCCCGCAGCAGGAGGGCCGCGAAGAGACCGAGCACCAGGATCACGCCGAGGAAACCCCATTCTTCGGCGATGACCGCCAGGATGAAGTCCGTGTGCTGCACCGGAAGAAAGCGCAGCTGGCTCTGGGTCCCGGAGCGGAAGCCCTTTCCGAAGAACCCCCCGGAGCCCACCGCGATCTTGGACTGCCGCACCTGGTAGCCGGAGCCCAGCAGGTCCTTGTCCGGGTTCAAGAACGTTCCGATCCGCTCCTTCTGATAGTCCTTCAACAGGAACCAGGCGGCTCCGCAGAACAGCACGAGGATGAGGAACATCACCAGCCACCACTTCACCGGCATGCCCCCGAAGTAGAGCCCCACGGCGGCGAGCGGCAGCATCGTCAGGGCCAGTCCCAGGTCCGGCTGCAGGAAGACGAGCAGAAACGGAACGCCCACGATCGCGCCGAGCTTCACGAACGCGGCCGGGCGCAGGCGCTTGTCCTCCTCGTTCTCGAAGAGGTAGGCGAGCAGCAGAGCGGTGGAAACCTTCGCGAGCTCGGCGGGTTGAAACTGGAACCCACCGAAGCGGATCCACGATCGAACGTTGGCAATGCGCTCCCCGAAGACCAGCAGGTAAACGAGCGGCACGAGGGTCGCGCAATAGATCGGGAATGCGACCTTCAGAAGCGTTCGGTAGTCGATGAGGATCGCGGCGAACATCAGCCCCACCCCGGCCGTCACCCAAATGCCCTGCCGGGTCGCCAGTCCCGACAGGCGCCCGCCCGCCGTGGCCGAGGCCACGAAGAGGATCCCCAGCATCGAGAGGAGGAGAGCGCTCCCCAGCACGATCGGATCGATCCGGGTGCGGCCGGCGAGAACCCGCGAGATCATCGGAGATGCTCCGCCCCGGGGCCCGCGGAACGCGTGTCGGACGCGCGCACCAGGCCCGCCCCGGACGGCTCGGGCTCTTTCTTGCCGAAGCGACGCTCGAAGAGGGCCTTGGCGAGAGGCGCCGCGGCCGACGAGCCGTGGCCGCCGTTCTCGACGAACACCGCCACGACCATCTGCGGGTCCTCGACCGGCGCGAAGCCCATGAACCAGGCATGGTCCTCGTACTTGCCCTTGGCCGCGAGACCGGATTCACGCCCGACGACCTGGGCGGTCCCGGTCTTGCCGCCCGCATCGACCGAAGAAACGCGCGACAGGTAGGCCGTCCCGCCGGGCTCGTTCAAGACCGCCCACATGCCGTTCTTGACGATCTGGAGCTTCGCCGGCGAAATCTCGATTCCGGGCTTCGTCTCCGCCTTGTAGCGCAGTCGCGTCCCCGTGCGCGCGTCCTGCGCGGCGAGAAACAGGTGCGGCGTGGGCAGCCGGCCCGCCTCCACGAGCCCCGAGAGGGCGCGGGCCAGCTGCAGCGGCGTGACCAGAACCGGCCCCTGCCCGATCGCGACCGAGATCGTTTCGCTCGGATACCAGCGTGCTCGCCGCCGGGTCAGCGCCCATTCCTCGGACGGAACCAGGCCGCTCTTCTCGAACTGGAGATCGACGCCCGTCGGTCCCCCGAAACCGAAGCCTTTGCCGATCTCGGCGATCCGGTCGATGCCCAGCCGGCGTCCGAGGTTGTAGAAATACACGTCGCAGGAGACCTTGATCGCGTCCCGCAGGTTGACCCAGCCGTGCCCTTCCTTCTTGTGGCAGTGGAAGGTTCGGCCGAAAAACTCCGCGTGGCCCGGGCAGAAGACCCTGGCATCCGGATCGACCAAACCCCCGGCCAGAGCGCCGTACGCCAGGAAGGGCTTGATGGTCGAGCCCGGCGAGTAGGTGTTCTGGATCGCCCGGTTCTGCAAGGGATGATTCGGGTCGGAGAGCAGCCGCGACCACTCCTCTCCCGTGACCCGGCGGGTGAACCAGTTCGGATCGTAGGCCGGGGAGGAGACCAGCGCCAGGATCTCTCCGTTCCGGGGGTCCATCGCCACGACACTTCCCACGCGTTCCCGGAAGTAATCCTCGGCGATCCGCTGGAGGTCGAGGTCGAGCGTCGTGAAGAGATTCTGGCCCGGCTGCGCGGGAGTGCGGCCCTGCTCGGCGATCTCGCGCCCGTGCGAGTCCACCACGACGTGACGCTCGCCGTTGATGCCGGTCAGCAACGGCTCGTAGGTCGCCTCGATGCCCTTCTGACCGATCCAGTCCCCCATGGCGTAGGCGTCGGGCGAGGCCTTGATCTGCTCGGCCGTCGCCTCGGCCAAATAGCCCAAGGCGTGCGCCGCGACGATTCCGTGGGCGTAGAGGCGGCGCTGGGAAACGGAGACGGCGAACTCGGGATGCTCCGGAGCACGCGCCTCGACCGCGGCGACTTCCTCGAGCCGCAGGTTTTCGGCGATCGGCACGGCGACGAACTCGGGATACCGGAGGGCCCGCTCCACCCGGGCGCGCACCTGATCCGGGGAGAGCTGGAGGACGCTCACGGCGAAATCCTGCGAACCGGCCAGGTTCTTCGCCTCGCGGCGGTAGAGCTGCAAGTCGTAGGCCGGCTCGTTCTCGACCAGCGGGACCCCGTTGCGGTCGAAGATGTACCCGCGCGGCGCCGTGATCTTGACCGACCGCATCCGGTTGTTCTCCGAAAGGGTGAAGTAGTAGTCGGCGCGAACGATCTGGACGTACCAATAGGCGGTCGCCAGCAGCGCGAAGACGCTTCCGACCACGATGCGCGCGATTTCCACGCGCCGGGAAAGCTCGCGGCGGTTTTCCCGAGCCCGAAACACTACGCCCTCTCCCGCGCCGCCCGGGGCGTCATCGCAGTCTCCGCAGTCTTCTCTTCTCCCACCACTCGCGCCACGAAAACCTCGCCGCCGCCTCGAGGATACCGGCGGTGATCCCGGTCGCCGCCGCGCGCCACAGGGCCTCCCGCGAGAGCAGGACGATCGGCGCCTGCATCAGCAGCGAAGCCAGCACGGCGACCATCGCGTCGTTGGCGAGCGAGGCAAGCGCCAGCACGGCGCCGACCGCGACGGGCCCGCCGAGGATCACGCGCACCGAAACCAGCGCCAGTCCGTAACCGATCGCCGACTTGGCGAACGCGTTGAAGCCGAGCATCGGCTGGGTGAGCCCGTCCTCGAGCAACCCCGCTGCCGCTCCGGTCAGCACCCCCTTGACGAAGTGGCCCTCCCGAGCGACCGCGGCGACGGCGATCAGGAACCAGTCCACGGGCCACGCGCCGCGGTGCCGCGAGGCTCCGAAGAGGAAGGAGAGGGACGCCGCGGCCACGAGCAGGAGCGCGATGCGGCGCAGCTTCACGGCGTGCCACTCCGCGATCCTCCCGCAGCCTCTCCCGCCGCCGGGGAGGGGGCCAGCACGAGCACGTCCGTCAAGAGCGCAAAGTCGGCGGCCGGACGGATCCGGATCTCGAGAAACAAGTTGCTGCCGCGGGCGACGGTTTCGACACGGCCGATCGGAACGCCTCGCGGGTAGATGCCGTCGATGCCCGCCGAGGCGACGTCGTCTCCGGCGCGCACGGAGGACGTGATCGGGATGTTGTTCAGGCGCAGGCCCCCCCGGCCGTCCCCGCGCACGACGCCCAACTCCCCCGTGCGGACGATGCGCGCTCCGGCGGCGGCCGAGGTGTCGGTCAGGAGCAGTCCGCGCGACATGGACACGCCCGCCGAGACGATCCGCCCGACGAGACCCTCGGGAACGGCGAGTGGGGAGCCCGCGACGGCGCCGTCGCGAGAGCCGGCCGCCACGAGAACGCTCTGGAGCCCGGCACGGCGCTCGAGCAGCAACACCGGCGCACTCGTGATGACGTTGGGAAGAGACGGCGCGGCCGTCGCCAGCAACCGGTCGCGTTCCGCCTGAGCGACCGCCGCGCGCAGCCGGAAGAGTTCCTTCTCCTCGGCCGCCAGACGCTCGCGGAGCCGGGCGTTCTCCGAGGTCGCCTCCAGCATCTGCCCGGTTGAGTCCACCGCGCCGGTCACCGCGCGGGACACGACCGCCACCCCGCGCGCCGCCGGGGCGACCAAGGAGAGGATCCAGGACTGGAGCACCGAGCCCGAGCGGTTGCGTGCCGGCGCCTGCGCCGACAAGAGCAGCACGCAGCCGACGAGCACCGAGAGCAGGACGGTGCCTCCCCGGCGGGACCGAGCGCCGGCGATCTCCACGGCCGGACTGCTGACTCTCATCGAACCCGAGTCGCGAGTCGAACGCGCTTTCCCGTCCCCGCGCGCCCGACCTCGCGACGGCTCGGTGGGCGGCTCTCGGTCACGTGATGCTGATCTTGCGGAGCAGGTCCATGTCCGTCAGCATCGCCCCGGTCCCGAGAACGACCGAGGCCAGCGGGTCCTCCGCGTAGGAGATCGGCAGGCCGGTTTCCTCACGCAGTCTTCGGTCCAGATTGCGCAGCAGCGAGCCGCCCCCCGTGATGATGATGCCCTTGTCCATGATGTCGGCCGACAACTCCGGCGGCGTCCGCTCCAGGGCCACGCGCACGCTTTCGACCACCGCGGCAACGACCTCCGAAAGCGCGTCGCGCACTTCTTCGTCCGTCAGCACGAGCGTCTTGGGCACTCCCTCGACGAGGTCGCGCCCCTTGACCTCCATCGTCAGGGGCTCGTCCAACGGATGCGCGGAGCCGATCTCGATCTTGACCTGCTCGGCCGTGCGCTCTCCGATGAGAAGGTTGTACTTGCGCTTGACGTACTGGATGATGGCCTCGTCCATTTCGTTGGAAGCGATTCGAACCGACCGGCTGTAGACGATCCCGGCGAGCGAGATGACGGCCACGTCGGTGGTGCCGCCGCCGACGTCCACGATCATGTTTCCGGCCGGCTCCGTGATCGGCAATCCGGCGCCGATGGCCGCGGCCATGGCCTGCTCGATGATGAACACTTCGGAAGCGCCGGCTCTCAACGCCGAGTCCTGCACGGCTCGCTTCTCGACCTGCGTGATGCCGGAAGGAACCGAGACGACGATTCGGGGCCGCACGAAGAGCGACCGGCCGTGCGCCTTCTTGATGAAGTGATCGAGCATCTTCTCGGTGACTTCGAAGTCCGCGATGACGCCGTCCTTCATCGGCCGGATCGCGACGATGTTGCCGGGCGTTCGGCCAAGCATGTCCTTGGCCTCGGTTCCCACCGCCTCCACGCGGTTGGTCGTGTTGTTGACCGCCACGATCGACGGCTCCCGCACGACGATCCCCTTGCCCCTCGCGAAGACGAGCGTGTTCGCCGTTCCGAGATCGACTGCCAGGTCGTTGGAAAAGATCGAGAAGATTGATTTGACCGCCAAGGGGACCTCCGGGTTTGTTGGGATTCTTCCGCTCTCGGTTCTCCGTTCCGGACGCCTCCAGCAACGGAGAACGGATTGCGGAATCGACTCCTCTTTACAACGTTTCGACGAATACTTTAATGCGCTTGACTGTCTCGTTTCCCGACGCGTCCGTCGCCTTCACGATGAGCATGGCATACCCGTCCCGATCGATGGTGATGGTTTTTCGGAAGGAGCCGTCGGACTCGACGTCCGCCGTCTCGCCGTTGACCGTCACGGTGGCGCCCGCGTCCGTCTTGCCGAAGATCAAGAAGAGGTTGCCCATCTGCTGCGGCGGCGACACGGAGAGCGGCGGGGGCGCCGTATGCGCCCCGACGCGCGGCGGCTCGGCCAGCATCTTGAACCGGCGCACGGCGCTCCAGTCGGAGGACACGCCTTCCCGGTTGATCGATGCGACGCGCCAGAAGTAGGAGCCCTCGCGTGAGACCTTCACGACGGCATAGGTCTCCGTGCGGTGATCGAGATCCACCTCGATCGCGTCGGGCACGAAGAGGCGCGAGCGCGAGATCTGCAGGCGGTACCGCGGCGCCCCCGCGATGGCCGACCAGCGCAGATCGATCTGGTCGCTCGTCTTCAGATCGTAGATGCGGTTGTCGGACGGCAGCAGCGGCTGCGGCGACTCCGGCAGGAGCGTTTTGGCGGAGATGGCGCCGGTGTTGGCCGCGGCCGAGACCCTCTCGCGGTCCGTCAAGACCACCGTCTCGCGGCCGGTCGACACCGTCGTCCGTCCGCGGAAGCTCGTGACCTCCGTCTTGTCGCCCTGTTCGACGTCCAGGGCCACGCGCGAGTCGCGGTCGACGTCGGCCGTTGCCGCGTCCGTCGCGATCTTGGACGTCGATCCCGCCGTGTAGACGTTGATGGCGCCCGAAACCATCTTGACCTGGCTTCCGGTCGACTCCGAGAGCGAAGGTCGATGAACCTCGAAAAGCGACCCGGGGCGAAGCGTATAGAGCGTGCCGTCGGAGAACATGATCTCCGCCGAGCCGGTTCGCCCCGTCTTGACGAAGTCCCCGTCGAAGAGCGCCTGCCGCTGCCGAGCCGGCTCGAAGGTGGAGCGGCCGGCGCTCTGCAGGGACACGTCTCCCTCGATCGAAATGAAGGAGGCGTCGCCCGTCTCCTCGGTGCCGGCGCCGCCCAAGGCCCGGCGGGAATACGACTGGGACTCGACCGCCTGCCGGAACGCTTCCTCGAAGCGCCGCCGAGCATAGGCATCCTCCGCCGAGCGCAGGGCATCGCGCGCCTGGGCGAGGTGGGAGCCGGGCCGCGCGGCGCCGGAGGCCGCGGTCGCCCGCGCGAGCAGGGCCGAGGCGCTCGAGATTTCGGCCCGCGCCTTCTCCTCGGGGGAACGGCGCGAGCGGGTGTACAGAAAGTAGCCGGCCGCTCCGGCGATGAGAAGAATCACCAGAACGACGCCCGCCTGCCGGATCCGCTGGATCGGGATGACAAACCAGTCGATGTCCGATCCCACGGGTTGGCCGGGCTTCCGTTTGGCCATAAACCTCCGGTTTTGCAGAGACTTATAGCATACGCCACTCGGGGTGATTTCTGATTGAGACTTGCGCAGCTCACTGCGGCGCAAGGACCTCGCAGAGCGGCCGGCGGCCGGTCCGAAGTCCGCCCACGACCTTTCGGGTATAGTCGCGCGTTCGCGATTTCCAGCGACGGAGGATCTTTCCCGATGCTCAAAACGATGCGCGACAGCTTCCACCATCTCAAGTGGACGCTGTGGGCCGTGGTCATCGTCTTCATCCTGGGATTCGTCTACTTCAGCGGGTCGAGCCCGAACCCGGCGGACCGCGCCTCGCAGGTCGTGGCCCGCATCGGCTCCGACGAGATCACCGGCGCCGAATTCGAGCGCACCTACCAGGCCCGCCTGGAGAGTTACCGCCAGCAGTATCGCGGCAGCTTGACCCCGGAGATGCTCCGGTATCTCGACCTGCCCCGCCAGGTCTTGGAGGGCATGATCAGCCGCCGGCTGGAACTCGAGCAAGCGCGGCGACTCAAGCTCTCCGTCGGCAACGACGAGGTCGCCCGAGCCGTCATGGCCTACCCGGCCTTTCAGCAAGACGGGCGGTTCATCGGGAGGGAGAAGTACGTGCAGTTGCTCTTCCGCTACGGCTACACGCCGGAGCGCTTCGAGGAAGAGCTGCGCGAGGATCTGCTCGCGGGCAAGTACGCCGAACTCGTACGGGCCTCGATCCTCGTGCCCGAACCGGAGCTCGTGCGCGAGTTCGCGGTGCGCAACGAGAAGGCCACCATCGAATACATCCTGGTGCCGTCCAGCCGCCTCGAGTCCGCCGTGCAGCCGACGGACGCGGATCTGAAGGCTTACGCGGAAAAGCACCGGGACCGATACCGCAAGCCCGAGCAGCGCCGGATCAAGTACCTGCTGATCGACCAGGCGAAGGTGCGGGCCAAGGTGGCGCCGACCGACGCGGAGCTGCGGGCCGAGTACGAACAGCGCCGCGAGGGGCTCAAGGTCCCCGAGCAGGTCGTGGCGGCCCACATCCTGATCAAGAGCGATTCGACGAAGGGAGCCGAGGCCGATGCCGCCGCCCGCGCCAAGGCCGAGAAGTTGGCGGCCCGCGCCCGCGCCGGCGAGGATTTCGCCAAGCTCGCGCGCGAATCGAGCGAGGACACGGCGAACAAGGACAGCGGCGGACAGCTGCCGCCGTTCTCCCGCGGCCAGATGGTGCCCGAGTTCGAGCAGGCCGCCTTCGCGCTCTCCCCCGGCCAGATCGCGGGCCCGGTCAAGACGCAGTTCGGCTACCACGTCATCAAGCTCGTGTCGAAGAACCCCGAGCACCTCCAGAGTTTCGAGGAGGCGCGCGGCGCGCTGGCGGCCGACCTGACGCAGCGCAAGGCCGCGGCGGAGGTGAGCCGCCTGGCGCGTGAGCTGTCGGAAAAGGTGCGCAAGTTGGGAAGCGCCTCGGACGAGGAGCTTCGCAAGCTTCAGAACGACGTCGTCACCTTCAACACGACGCCCTGGGTGGCGCGCGGAGAAGCGATTCCGGGCGTCGGCGCCAACGCCGACTTCGCGCAGGAGGCCTTCTCCTTGAAGCTCGGCCAGATCTCCAAGAGCGCCGTCTCGACGGCCCGGGGCCCCGCGATCGTCAAGCCCGCCGAGCAGCGGCCGGCCGGCGTTCCCCCCTTCGACGAGCTGAAGGAGCGGGTCGCCGCGGATTGGAAGACCGACCGCCGCGAGAAGGAAGCCCTGGAAAAGCTGCAGCCAGCGGCCCGGGAGATCGCATCGGGCACACCCCTTCCCCAGGTCGCCGCACGCTACGACACCGAGGTGAAGACGACTCCGGAGTTTGCCCCGGGCGGCCCCATTCCCGAGATCGGCAACGCGCCCGAGCTGTCGTCGGCGGTCTTCAAGACCGCCCAAGGGCAGACCGGAGCGCCCACACCCGTGCCCGGAGGGTTCGTCCTCTTCCGCGTCATCGAGCGCAAGACGGCCGATCCCAAGGCCTTCGAGGCCCAGAAGGCGGAGCTCGCCGAAGCCGTCCGCGCCCGGGAAGGGGAGAAGCTCCTGCGCTCCTCGCTCGAGCAGCTGCGCACCGAACGGAAGGTCGAGATCAACGAGGAGCTGCTGCGGTCCTTTCTGCCGGAAGAGAGACGAGGCTGAACGCCGGAGACGGCTTGCGCCACGCTCCGCTCTCCGACGCCTCGCCCGACTGCGCGCGCAGCTAGAATTCGCCTCTTATGATCGCCCGCCTCACGGGGCGCCTCGCGTCCAAGGCGCCCGACCAGGTCCTGCTGGATGTGGGCGGCGTGGGCTACCTCGTCCACATTCCCCTCTCGACGTTCTACGAGCTGCCCGAGGCCGAGAGCCCTGCCTCGTTGTGGATCCACACGCACGTGCGCGAAGACGTGCTGGCGCTCTACGGCTTCCTGACCGAGCGGGAGCGGTCGCTCTTCCTCTTGCTCATGAGTGTGGCCGGCATCGGGCCGAGGGTCGCCCTGACGGTGCTCTCGGGCATTCCGCCGGCCGAACTGGTCGAGGCCCTGCGACAACAGGATGTCCGGCGCCTGGTCGCGATCCCGGGCGTGGGAAAGAAGACCGCCGAGCGAATGGTGCTGGAGCTCGCCGAAAAAGCGGCCGCGTTCGCGGCGGAGCCGCCGGCGGGAGCGCCCGCGGCGGTCGCGGCTGACGATGTGATCTCCGCCCTGGTCAACCTGGGCTACCGAAAGGCCGAGGCGGAGCGCGCCGTGGACGGCATCGCCCGCGGCGGCGCGCCGGCGGAATTCGGCCAGTACCTCAAACTGGCGTTGAAGAAGCTCACCGGCGGATGAGGAGGACCTCCGACGGCGGACCGCCGGGGCCGCGCCGGCGCCGCCCGAGGCGGCGACCTCCGACGGTAGACTGATGACGCCCATGACGGACGAGAAGGACATCCTGACCGGCACCGCCCTCGAAGAGGACGCCGCGGTCGAGCCGAAACTCCGGCCGCAGACGCTCTCCGAATACATTGGCCAGCCGAAGATCCGCGAGAACCTCGGTGTCTTCCTCGCGGCCGCACGCGGTCGCGGTGAGCCGCTCGACCACGTGCTCTTGACCGGGCCTCCCGGTCTCGGCAAGACGACGCTCGCCCACATCGTGGCCCGAGAAATGGGGGCCGGCCTCCGGTTGACCTCGGGCCCGATGATCGTCCGCGCCGGAGACCTGGCCGGTATGCTGACGAATCTCCAGCCCCGGGATGTCCTCTTCGTGGACGAAATTCACCGCCTGGCGCCCGCCGTGGAGGAGATCCTCTACCCGGCCATGGAGGACTACCGCCTGGACATCGTGATCGGCGAAGGGCCGATGGCGCGCACCATGAAAGTGGACCTGCCTCCCTTCACGCTGGTGGGCGCGACGACGCGTCCCGGCCTGTTGTCTCAGCCGCTCCATGCGCGCTTCGGCATTACGTTGCGCCTGGACTTCTACGACGTCGCGGCCCTCTCGCGGATCGTCCGGCGCTCGGCCGACATTCTCGGTGTGCGAATCGACGAGGCGGCGGCGCGCGAGATCGGGGCCCGCAGCCGCGGCACGCCGCGCATCGCCAACCGGCTGCTGCGCCGCCTGCGCGATTTCGCCGAGGTCGCCGCCAAGCGGTCGATCGACCTCTCGACCGCCCGCGAGGCCCTCGCCCGGCTCGAGGTGGACGAGCACGGATTCGACGAGCTCGACCGCCGGATCCTGACGACGATCATCGACAAGTTTGGGGGAGGGCCGGTCGGCATCGGGTCGATTGCCGCTTCGATCGGCGAGGACCGCGGCACGCTCGAGGACCTCTACGAGCCCTACCTGATCCAGGCGGGCTTTCTGCAACGCACACCGCGGGGACGGGTGGCCTCGGCCGCGGCGTACCGGCATCTGGGGATCGTCCCGCCGCCCCGGGATGGATCGCTCTTTTGAAACCGCCCGTGACGATCGGCCAAACGACCGCCCGAGAGCCCGATCGCGACGCCGCCGAAAGTTCGGAGGCGCCGCCCGAGGCCTTTCGCAAGGGAGTCCTGGTCTATAACCCGAAGGCCGGCCAGCGCGACCGCAGACCGGAGATGGAGGCCTTGATCGGCCGGATGCGGGCGCGGGGCCTCACCCTGGTCAACGCTCCCACGACCGGCCCGGGGCACGCCGCCGAGATCATGCAGGCCTTCTTGCCTTTGAAGCCGGACGTCGCGCTGGTTTGCGGCGGGGACGGCACGGTCTCGGAGGTCGTGCGGGGCCTGGACGGATCCGGCATTCCGCTGGCCATCCTTCCCGGGGGGACTTCCAACGTCCTGGCGCGAGAGCTCGGCATCCCGTCCGACCCGGAAAGCGCGGCCGAGTTGCTCTTCACCGGACAGCTGCGTTCGCTGCGCGTTCTGACGGCCAACGATCGTCCATTCTTGCTCTGGGCGGGCGCGGGACTCGACGCCCGCGTCATGGGGAAGATGAGCCTTCGGCTCAAGAGACACCTGGGCCGCTCGGGAATCACGCCAACCGCTTGGAGAGAGTTCTTCCGCTACGAGTTTCCCCGCCTCCGAGTGGAAGTGGACGGCGCCGTCGAGGAAGCGACCTTCGCCGTCGTCTGCCACGCACGGCACTATGCGGGATTCTGGGTGATCGCGCCGGACGCTTCTCCCACCTCCGACGAGATGCACGTGGTGCTCTTCTCGGGCCGCAGTCGCTGGAAATTCTTCCGCTTCTTCCGGGAAATCCGGCGCGGGCGGGCCGGGCACCTGGCCCACGGCCTGGCGCGCGTCGTGCACGGCCGCAACGTGGAGATCCGTTCACTCGAGAACTACCCGGTCGAGGTGCAGGTGGACGGCGACTGCGTGCTCGAAACCCCGGTCACCTGCAAAACGACCCTGCAGACGGTCGAGGTTCTCGTTCCGCGCGAAGGCCGACCGGCAGCGCACACCCCTCGTCGCTGACCCCGGCCCGAGGGGCGAGCTCCTCTTTTCGGGCTACCGACGTTTCCCGGAAAGAACCGTTTTCTCGACCTCGGCGATCTCCTTCGGCGCCGCGCAGGAGAGGCACTCCACTCCCTCGTTGGTCACCAGGACGGTGTCCTCGATGCGCACCCCGATGTTCCACCACTTCGGGTCGGCGCCCGCCGTGTTGGCCGGGATGTAGATGCCGGGCTCGATAGTCAGGACCATCCCCGGCTCCAGACGGCGCGAGGCCCCGTTGACTTCGTAGGACCCCTTGTCGTGAACGTCCAGGCCCACCCAATGGGAGATGCCATGAACCGTGAACTTGCGGTACGCCTTGGACTCGACGAGCTTCTCGACATCGCCCGAAAGAAGCCCCAACCGAACCAGTCCCTCCGTCTGGACTCGGGCGGACTTCTTCTCGATCTCCTCGTGGCTGACCCCCGGCTTCACCATCGCCAGGGTCTGCCGCTGCGCCTCGAGCACCACCTCGTAGACCGCGCGCTGCGGCGCGCTGAAGCGGCCGCTCGCGGGATAGGTGCGCGTGATGTCCGTGGCGTAGTAGCCGTACTCGGCGCCCGAGTCGTTCAAGACGAGGTCCCCCTCCTCGATCTGTCGGTCGTTCTTGTCCCAATGGAGAAAGACGCTGTTCGGCCCCGAGGCCACGATCGAGGGATAGGCCATCCGACGCGCGCCGCTGGCGGCGCAGGAACCATCCAGAGCCTGCTGGACCTCGAACTCCCACCGGCCCGGGGACGCCGCCTTCATCGCGAGGATGTGGCCCTGCGCGCTCACTTGCGCCGCGCGGCGCAGGAAGCGGATCTCCTCCTCGTCTTTGATCAGACGCATCTCGTGCAGAAGCTCTCCCGCATCGATGACCGCGGCGGGGCCGGAGTCGCGGTCGCGCACGCCCCGGAGTGCCTTTCGGAACTTCTCGGCCCAGGCCGCGTCGTTTCCATCGCCGAGATAGAGGTTGGCGGCCTCGGCGAGGTATCCCGAAAAGCGATACGTGACGGGATCCCAGCTCGCCAGGCGGTTGGCGAGCTCCGACTCCGCGAAGGAAGCGTCCGCGCCGTACTCGGCCGCCGCTGCCGCCGGCCCGGGACGCGGCCCCTGGTACGCCTCCCGGCGGGCATCGCGCGGGCGAACGAAGAGGATGTATCGCTTCCCGTCGGCCGGGTCGTTGCGGAGCACCGCGGTCGTGTCGGGCTCCTCGATTCCGGTCAAGTAGAAGAAGTCCGAGTCCTGCCGGTAGAGGTACTCGGTGTCGTTGGACATCAGCCGCTCGGGCGCCGAGCGCAGAACGGCGACCGACCGCGGCGGCAGCTTCGAGAGGAATCGCTCTCGGCGCGCGCGGAACGTCTCCGGCGAGTGCGACAACGGCGCGGAGTCGAGGCCCCGCAGAGGGAAGGCGAGCAGGAGGATGACCACCGAAAGGACGCCCCTCACCCCTGCCGCCCGCTCGCTTCGCGAGACGCGACCTTCGGTCGCGGCCGACGCTGAAGTCAAGCGCGGGGAGACCCCTCGCGCTCCCCCGCTCCCCGGGGAGAGGGTGTTTCGGCGCGGTCTCATCTTCACCTCTTCGAAATGAAGGCCCAGGGGGCCGGCTCGGTCCTCGGTTGCAGCGTCTGTGGCCGTATGACGGCGGCGATCCGGTTGCGATGTGTCTTGAGCAGGCGCCGAACCGGCACTCCCGACGCGGCTTCCTCCAGGATGTCGGCGCCCGACTCGTCCATCTTGGCCAGATACGCTTCCCAGACCGCCTCGGACAACGACATGCCTCGGAAGACGACGTGGCTCATCTGCTCGAACTCCCGCTGCAGGTAGGTGAGCTTCTCCCGCAGAGAATCCTCGTCGGCGAGCGCTTCGTCCTCGTAAGGGGTGTGCGGCTTCGGAATGAACGCATTGACCGAGGGTACGAGCTGCGCCACTCTCCCGAGCGCCCGGCCTTCCTCGACGGCGATCTCCCGAAGATCGGCGACCGTGCGGACGATGTCCTCGACATCGGCGTCCGTCTCGGTGGGAAGGCCCACTTGAAGGTAGAGCTTCAAACGGGTGAATCCGTGCGCGAACACCCGCCGCGCCTTCTCGCGAAGCATCTCGTCCGAGACCTTCTTGTTGATATGGAGCCGGAGACGCTCGTTTCCGGCCTCGGGCGCGATCGCGATCGCCTTCTCCCCCTGGCGCGCCAGAATCTCCAAGATCGGGTCCTCGATCGCGTCGATCTTGATCGAAGAGAGCGCGATGTGGTACCCGAGCTCGGAGAGCCCCCGGAGGATCGGTGTGATCTCGGGATGGTCGCAGACCGCCGTGGCGATCAGGCCGATCCGGGAAGTCGAGGGACGCGCCAGCCGCGCGACTTTCAGGATCGAATCCGCCGGATACTGCTTGATCGGCGCCATGGCGTAGGCGGCCCAGCAGAAGCGGCACATCTCGGTGCAGCCGCGCGAGATTTCGACGAGCAGCTTGTCCGCCAGCTCGGTGCGCGGCGTCAGGATCGTCGAGTGCGGAACCTCGAAGGAGGGGCCGATCTCGTTGCGGGACATGGGCTGCTGAATCACGACCCTCTGCCGGACGGCGCCCTCGGCCCGCAGCCCCTGCACCGTCGGCACGAAGAACCCCGGCAGACCGGCGGCCTCCCTCAGAAATTCTTCGCGCGACAGGCCCGATTGCGAAAGCTCGGCGATTCGGGGAACCAGGCGCTCTCCGTCACCCAGCGCGAACAAATCCACGAAGGCGGACAGCGCGGCGGGATTCATGCGCGCAATGTCTCCGCCCACGAGCAAGAGCGGGTGCCGCTCGTCGCGCTCCGTCCGGCGCACCGGGATCCCCGCGGCGGCGAGCGTCCTGACGATGTTGACGATGTCCATCTCCCACGAGAGCGACCACGCGAGCAGGCCGAACTCCGAAAGCGGCGTACCGGTTTCGAACGAGACGGCCGGCTGCCCCTCCTCGAAGAAGAAACGCTCGCAGACGAGGTCCGGCACCCGATTGAAGAGCCGGTAGACCCACTGGAAGCCGAGGTTCGACATGCCGACTTCGTAGGAGTTGGGGAAGCCGAGCGCGATGCGGTACGCCCCGAACCGGTTCGGGGCCTCGGTGAAACGCTCGAGGGCCGCGAGCTCTCGGTTCTTTGCGGTCGGGCGCATGCGCAGAACCGGCAATTATAGGCGCAGCGCGAAGGCCCAGTCCGCCACGTTGACGCCCGTTGGACCGGTCACGAACAGGTCCCCGAGCCGGCCGAAGAAGGCATCGGTCGTGTGGCGGTCGAGGGCTCGATCGGGGTCGAGTCGGCCGCGCCGGGCGCGTTCGACGGTGCGCCCATCCGCGAAGGCGCCGGCCCCGCGCGAGGTGCCGTCGCGGCCGTCGGATCCGGCCGCAAGCAGGTAGAGCCCCGTCTCGTCCTCGATCTCGAGCGCCGCGCCCAGGGCGAACTCGAGATTCCGGCCTCCCCGGCCGCGGGGCCTCGAAAGAGTCACCGTCGTCTCCCCCCCGGCGACGAGCGCCTGCCCCGGGTGCAGCCGGATCGCCCGCCGGGCGAATCGCTTTCCGGCCTCGCGCGCCTCTCCCGACATCCGACTCCGCGCCCGGGTTACCGAGAGTCCCTGGCGACGAGCCTCCGCTTCGGCCGCCGCAAGGCCGTCGGCGTTGACTCCGATGATCCGCACGAGGTCGCCGCGTCGGGCGCGGATCGTCGGGCCCGAGCCCACGACCGCGGCGCGGTCGCCCGGCACGTCGGAGAGAACGAGCGTCACCAGTTTGGCCGGGGTCGATGCGCCGAGGCGGCCCCCTTTGATCGCGGAGAGCCGCGTGCGCAACCGGTTGAGCTCCAGGATCGAAGCCCCGGAAGAGGCGAGCCTCGCGACGGCCCGCCTCTTCTGCGAGAGTGTCACGCCCCGGCGGGGCAACGCGAGCAACGACGATGTACCGCCCGACACGAGACAGAGGATGACGTCTTCCGGGCCGAAGCTCGAAAAGAACTCGAGGGCCCGCCTTGCGGCGGCCACACTCGACCGGTCGGGCTCGGGGTGGGCGGAAGAAAGGACCTCGACGCCGGGCAAGGAGAAGACGGGTCCGCCTTTCGGGAGAATCGCCAGCCCTCGGGAAAAGCGCCCACGGGCCCCTCGGATCATTCCGGAGGCCGCCTTTCCGACGGCAAAGGCTCCGACCTCCTGCGCAAGCCCAAGAATAAGTTCGACTTTCGCCTCGCCGAGCGCCGTCTCGACACGGTTCCGGGGGTCTGCGCCGGACAACGCCGCTCGGTACAGCTGGCGAAGCAGCCGCCGTCCTCCGCCCCCGTTCATCCGAAGTTCATCTCCCGCCGTATATATGATGCGGCGCTTAATTGCTGGAATCGCAAACTTAGGAGGAATAGTGATGAAGAAGCTCGCTTCGCGGATTCTCGTGGGAGCCCTGCTCGTCACCGCGGCGACGTTCGCCATGGCCGCCGACATGGGCAGCTGGACAGGCTGGATCACCGACACCAACTGCGCCGCCAAGGGCGCCACCGCCAGCCACGCCGAGTGCGCCACCAAGTGCGTCAAGGAGAAGGGCGCCAAGTGGGCCCTCTACAACGCCGCCGACAAGACCACTTGGATCCTTTCGGACCAGGATGGCGCTGCCAAGATGGTCGGAAAGGGAGAGGTCACCGTCAAGGGAACGGCCGATGCGGCGACCAAGACGATCAAGGTTTCCTCGATGGAGATGGCGAAGAAGTAAATCCGCCTCGATCCGGATTCCAGAGAGCCCCGGCACGTCCGGGGCTTTTCTTTTCTCGTCACCCTGTCGTCCGCCGGAGCGGGAACCGCCGCCAAACCCGCTTCTGTCAGAATAAGGGCTTCCCCGGCGGGGTTTTCCGCCGGAAGACGAGCCATGAGCGCCAACCCCTCCCCGAGCGCAACGCGCCCCGACGAGTACCCGCCCGCCGGCGGTGAGCACCACTGGGCGAAGGCCTCGCGGGAACTCCGGCATCGGCTCACCCGCGAGGTGCCCCACGAGGTCTTAAAGGAGTTGCACCGCAAGAGCCCCGCGCGGCATTTCGCCATCGCGATTCGGCAGTTCGGGCTGCTCGCGGTCGCCTCGGTCGTGTCCTGGAGGTTTTCGCAGCCCTGGATCTGGATTCCCTCGGCGCTCGTGGCCGGCTGGACGGCTTTCAACTTCACGGTGCTCCTGCACGAGGTCGTGCATCGCGCCGTTTGGAACGGCCCGCGGCCTCGAGCGGAGCGGCTGCTCGGGATCCTCTACGCCCTCCCCTCCGGGATCTCCGCCCTCCAATTCACGCGATGGCACCTGACGCACCATGCGGAGCTTGGCGATGCGGAGGCCGACCCGAAGCGGCACTACCTTTCGCCCAAGATCAATCGGCCCTGGTACAAGCTGCTCTACTTCACGCCCGCGCTCTTCCCCATCTACTTCCGTGCCGCTCGCCGGGAGACGGTGAGCTACCCCACGGCGCTACAGAAACGAATCGGCCGCGAACGGGCGGTGACGATCCTCTTTCACGTGGCGGCCATGGCGGCTCTCGGCTTGGCGGGCGGGCTCGGGGTGCTCGCGCGCGTCTATCTCGTTCCGTACTTCCTCGTTTTCCCGATCGCCTTCGCCTTGAACCGGCTCGGCCAGCACTACGCGATCGATCCGGAAGACCCGGCCAAATGGGGAACGGTGATCAAGCCCTCCCGCTTCTGGGATTTCTGGTACCTCTACTCCGCCTATCACATCGAGCACCACTACTTCACTGCCGTGCCGCTCTACAACCTGCGCCGCCTGCACTTCGCCCTGCGCCCCTTCTTCGACTCGATCGGCTGGACCCCGGTGACCTACCGGCGGCTGCTCTACGAGTGGATCGTTCGGAATCGGGCGCCCCACACCAACTGGCACCTGGAGGGATGAGCGATCGCGCGCTCGGGATGACGAGGAGGCGCGGCGACCTCTCGGGATGCCGCTCTACTCGAGAGACTTCCTCGTGAGCTCCTCGAGCCCCCGCACGTCCCCTCTGCCGGTCGCCGTCTCTCCCGACCGGTTGTAGACGACCCGACCGTTCCGGTCGAGGAAGGTCAGGTGCGGAATGGATCCGCCGTAGAAGCGAGCGACGAGCGCCTTCTGCTCGCGCGCGGGATGGTCGAGGTCCACTACCAAGAAGCGCACTCGGTCCTGGTAGAGGCGGAAGAGCGCAACGAACCGCTCTGCCTCCCGGTTGGTGTTCCAGCAGTGCGACGTGCCGAAGAAAATCGCCGTCGGCCGGTCCGAGGCGATCCGGCCGTCCGCGAGATTCTTCCCTCGGATCGGGAAGTTCGAGCTCGAGTCGTCCGTGAAGGAGAGATCTGGGGCGAGCGCCAGCTCCGCGGCGCCGCCCGGACCCCCGGGCGCGGCGGGAAGCGGGACCCCGGAGTCCGCCTTCGCTCCCATGAAGCCCAGCATCAAGGTGGCCGTCAAGACGAGCGTCGTTCTCATGCCCCGAACTATGGCGATCCGTCGGCGGCCGGTTCTTCCGCTCATCCAGGCTTTAGTCTCCTCCGCGGACGATCCGTCCCCCGTTTCCGTATGATTCTGCCGGGTTGGACGACACCGAGGACTTGAACCGCCTGATCCGGGAGTTGAACACCGGTGTGCGCGGGGATGCCGGGGCGGACGCGGCCCGGCTGACTCACTGGCTCCGGGCGCTTGCCGAGCGCGGCGGGAGCGATCTGCTCCTGGTCGCCGGGGCGCCCCCCGCCGTGCGTGTGGACGGCGCCGTGCTTGCGCTTTCCGAGGGCCCGCTCTCGGGAGAGGAGATCGCCGAGGCGGTGCTCCCCGCCTTGAACGCCGCCCTGCGCTCGCGCTTCCAGCAGGGCGAAATCGCCGACGGCTCCTACAAGGTGGCCGGACTCGGGCGGTTCCGCATCAATCTCCACCGAGAGCGCGGGCGCGCGGCCGCCGCGGTCCGAGCCCTGCCCTCGCGGCCGCCGCGCCTGGGGTCGCTCGGGCTTCCGCCGGGGACCGAGGCCCTGACCCGGCTTCCCCGCGGCCTGGTCCTCGTCGGAGGGCCCACCGGCTCGGGCAAGACAACGACGCTGGCGGCCCTCGTCGAGGAGATCAACCTGCGGGACGCCCGCCACATCGTCACGATCGAGGACCCGATCGAGTACGAGCACCAGAACCTGCGCAGCGTCATCGAACAAGTAGAAATCGGCACCGACGCCCCGGATTTCCCGACCGCGCTCCGGTCGGCGCTGCGTCAAGCGCCCGACGTGATCGTCATCGGCGAGATGCGCGATACCGAGACGATGAACATCGCGCTCGCGGCGGGGGAAACCGGCCACCTGGTGTTCTCGACGCTGCACACGTCCGATCTGGCGACCACCGTCGCCCGGATCGCCGACTCATTTTCCTCCGAACGCCAGCCGACGATCCGCCAGGAGCTGGCGATGGCGCTGACCGCCGTCTTCACGCAGATGCTGCTGCCGACGACGACCGGCGAGCGGGTGCCGGCGGCCGAACTGCTGATGCTCAGTTACGGCGCTCGCCAGCACATTCGCAAGAACGGCGTGCAGCACCTGCATCAGGAGATCGCGCTCACCCGCAAGCTCGGCTCGTTCAGCCTGGAAGAATCGCTGGCGAGGCTGGTCAAACGCGGGGTCGTGCCGAAAGGGGAGGCGCAGCTGCGCGCGAACCATCCGGAGGAGTTCGAACACCTCCTCGCGACGCTGCCGTCCTCCGTCAGTTGATATGCGCCGTTCGCGCGTCGAAATGTAAAAGAGAAATCCAAAGCGATGGACAGAAAAGCCGTGCGACTGAAATGAAAACAAAATAGCGGATTAGTCGTGCGGTGAGATCGATCGACGTCGCCAAACGACGGAAGAGCGCTCGCGAAGGGGCCGGGAAATCCGCTGGAATGAATAGTGCGAACCCTGCGATCGAAAT
>DATKAE010000032.1:0-107792 GCA_035498405.1 Thermoanaerobaculia bacterium
GCACCCTCGCCGAGAGGGGCCTCGTGCTCTCGTTCGAGCAGGAGGCGCGCGAGCCGCCCTCGGCTTTCGCCGCGCCGCGAGAGGACCCGGGAAGCGCGATTGTCCTGACCGGCGAACAGCAGGAGGTCCTCCGCGAGGTCAACGCCGCGATTCGAGACCGGCGCCGGCTCTCGGCGCTGCTTCGAGGCGTCACCGGCAGCGGCAAGACCGAGGTCTACCTGCGGGCGATTGCCGCGGCACTCGAGATCGGGCGGGGCGCCGTCTGGCTCGTGCCCGAAATCGCGTTGACACCCTTCTTCGCGCGGCGTCTGACCGCGCTGTATGGCGACCGCGCGGCGGTGCTTCACTCGGCCCTCTCCGAGCGCGAAAGGGGGGAAGCCTGGGAGCGAGTCCGAGCCGGTCGGGCGCGAGTCGTCATCGGTCCTCGCTCGGCCGCCTTCGCGCCGGTCGAGGATCCGGGACTCTTCGTCGTGGACGAAGAGCACGACGCCTCCTACAAGCAGCGAGAGTCCCCACGCTACGACGCCCGCGAAGTGGTCGCGATTCGCGGGCGGGCGGCCTCCGCGGTTCTTCTTTTCGGCTCGGCGACCCCCTCGCTGGAGACCTACCACGCGGCGCGCGAAGGCAGACTTCGGCTCTTCGAGCTGACTTCCCGAGTGGAGGACCGAGCCCTTCCGAAGGTGGAGATCGTGGATCTCCGGCGGGAGCCCGCGCGGCCGGAGGAGAAGGGCGTCCCGCTCTTTTCGGGCTCGCTCCTCTCCCGGCTTCGCCAGTGCTTCGCCGCTCGGGAACAGGCGATCCTGCTGCAGCCGCGGCGCGGATTCGCGCCACTGCTGCTCTGTCGCGACTGCGGCTTCGACTTTCGCTGTTCGCACTGCAGCGTGTGCCGGACCGTGCACGATCGGGGGCGGTCGCTCCTCTGCCACTACTGCGGCGAGCGCGTGTCACGCCCCCAACGCTGTCCCGACTGCGGGGGTGCGTTGCTCGAGGAAGTCGGGGCGGGAACCGAGCGCGTGGCGGAGCGCTTTGCCGCCCTCTTCCCGGAAGTGCCCCATGCGGTGCTGGATCGAGACACGGCTCGGCGTCGCGGCGCCGCCGCGGTCCTCGAGGAGATGGCCTCCGGGAGAGTCTCCTGCCTGATCGGCACGCAGATGGTCGCCAAGGGACATGACTTCCCGCGGGTCACGGCCGTCGGAGTGCTCTCGGCCGACACGCTTCTCAATTTTCCCGACTTTCGCTCCGCCGAGAAGACGTTTCAGCTGGTCGCCCAGGTGGCTGGCCGCTCCGGGCGCGGCGCGTCTCCGGGCACCGTCCATGTCCAAACCTTCCATCCGCAGCATCCGGCGATCCAGCGAGCCGCCGCGCACGACCTGGAGGGCTTTGCCCGCCAGGAACTCGAGTTCCGGAGCGCCTTCTTCTACCCGCCGTTCTCCGAGCTGGCAGCGATCCTCGTTTCCTCCGCCGATCGTGAGCGGGCAGAGAGCGCCGCCGCTGCGGTGGGACGGGGGCTCGCGGGTTCGGCAGGCAGCCTGCGCGTTTCGGGGCCCGCCCCGGCGCCCCTCGAGCGGCTGAAGGGACGATGGCGGTTTCAGATCCTGCTCCGGGCTCCCGACAGAAGGAAGGTCCTCGCGGCCCTGGAAACGGCGATCCCCGAGCGCGCCCCCGCGGGTACGCGGATCGACGTCGACGTGGACCCGCAGGATCTCCTCTAGGGGGGCGGGTGTCCGCCGAGGCCGGGTCTCCCGGAAGGTCGATCTCATTTCGGGAGGGCTCGGCCATTACAATGGCCGATGGATGAACTCCGAGGACGGGAATTTCGAAGAGCCGATCCTGAAGTTGCGGCGACGGATCGAGGAACTGTCGGCGTTGCCCGACGACGCCTCTCACCGACGCGAGATCGAAAAGCTGCAGGAGAAGCTCGAGCGTGTCTCCCGCGAGATCTACGCCAACCTCACTCCGTGGCAGAACACGCTGGTCGCGCGACATCCCGCCCGACCCTACACGCTCGACTACGTCCAGGCGCTCACGACCGAGTTCACGGAGATTCACGGCGACCGCCGATTCGCCGACGATCCGGCGATCGTGGCCGGCTTCGCGTTCTTTCGGGGGCGGCCCGTGGCCGTGGTCGGCCACCAGAAGGGGCGGGACACCAAGGAGAAGGTGCGCCGGAACTTCGGAATGCCGCGCCCGGAGGGATTCCGCAAGGCGCTGCGCGTGATGGAGCTCGCCGAGAAGTTTCGCCGCCCGATCTTGAGTTTCGTCGACACGGCCGGCGCCTATCCCGGGATCGACGCCGAAGAGCGCGGACAGGCCGAGGCCATCGCCACGAATCTCCGTCAGATGGCGGGCTTTCACGTCCCCATCATCGTGACGGTAACGGGGGAGGGAGGGTCGGGAGGGGCGCTCGCCTTGAGTGTCGGCGATCGCCTCCTGATGCTCGAGCACTCCATCTACTCGGTCATCTCTCCGGAGGGCTGCGCCGCGATTCTCTGGAAGGACGCGGCGCGCAAGAAGGAGGCCGCGGAGGCCCTGAAACTGACGGCGCGAGATCTCGCGGAGCTCGGCGTCATCGATGAGATCGTGCCGGAGCCTCCCGGCGGGGCGCACGCCGACCCCCAGAGCGCGGCCGCCGCCGTGGGCGAGGCGGTCGAGCGGCATCTCCGGGAGGTGGTGGACCTGACCGCCGAAGAGCGCCGCGAGCGCCGCTACCGGAAGTTTCGCGCCCTGGGCCGATTCGAAACGAGTCCGGCCTAGGAGGATCGGACGTCATTCGTCCGGAGTCCGTGCGATTCTGGACCCGATGAGCGACTGGCGAATCGCCCCCGAGCCGCCCGAGGCCGGGCCGTTTGCCGCGACGACCGGCCTGCCGCGGGTGGTGGCGACTCTGCTGGCGCGAAGGGGGATTGGTACCGCGGCGGCGGCCGACGAGTTCTTCCGGCCGGAAGCCTCACGCTTCCACGATCCGCTGCTCCTGAAGGGAGCCGAGGAGGCGGCCGAAATCCTCGTGTCGGCGGCGCGGCGAGGAAGTCGCGTCGTCGTCTTCGGCGACTACGACGTGGATGGCGTCACCGCGGTGGCCCAACTGCGAGCCGCGCTCGGCCGGGCGGGAGCCGATGCCGTGGCGTTCCTTCCTCACCGCCTCAAGGACGGCTACGGCCTCAAACCCGAAACGGTCCGGCGAGTCTTGGCGGAACATCGGCCCGCGGTCATCGTGACCGTGGACTGTGGGATCACGGCGATCGAGGGAGTGGCTTGCGCGCGCGCGGCGGGCGTTGAAGTTATCGTCACAGACCATCATCTGGTTGGCGCCGAGCTTCCCAACGGAGCCGTTGTCGTCAATCCTCGGCAGCCCGGCTGCCGGTATCCGTACAAGGAGCTGGCCGCCTGCGGGATCGCGCTCAAGCTTGCCCTCGCCGTGTCGCGGCGGGCCGGGCTTCGGCTGTCCGAGGAGTCGCTCCTTCGGGTCGCCTGTCTTGGCACCATCGCCGACCTCGTTCCGATGACGGGCGAGAACCGGGTGATCGCCGCGGCCGGCCTTGCCGCTCTCGCTCGACCTCGCGCACCGGGCCTGGCGGCCTTGCTCCGCGAGGCCGGCGTCGCCCAAGGGCAAGCGCCGGATGCGGAGGAGATCGCCTTTCGCGTCGCTCCGCGTTTGAATGCGGCGGGCCGCCTGGACACGGCTTTCCTGGCGCTGTCCCTGCTCGAGGAGCGGGACCCCGGCAACGCGGCCCGAATGGCGCGCGAGCTCTCCGTTCGCAACGGAGAGCGTCAGGCGATCGAGCGGGATGTCACCGGACAAGTGCGGCAGCGCATCGAGCGGGCCGGTGGCCCTGGGGCGTCGGTCATCGTCGAAGCCGACCCCTCGTGGCATCGTGGCGTGCTGGGAATTTCGGCTTCTCGATTGGCGCGGGAATACCACCGGCCCGTCCTGCTCTTCGGATTCGAGGGGGACCGGGCCGTCGGTTCCGGGCGAAGCATCCCCGGGGTGCCCCTGCACGACATGACCAGAGACTTGGCCTCGTTCTTCCTGGAATTCGGCGGGCACGATCAGGCCGTCGGCGGCAGGCTTCTGCCCGGACGATACGACGAGTTTCGCGAGGCGGCCCGCTCGCACTTCACCGCGCGGATTCCTGCCGAACGACTCGATCGGGTCGAAGAGGCCGAGGCCGACTTGCCGATCGAGGCCGTCACGACCGAACTTGCGGAGCGCCTCTGGGCCTTCGAGCCGCACGGCATGGGAAACCCTCGACCGATCCTGCACTGCGGCGAGATCTGCTTCGAGGGCGACGCGACCCCTCTCGGCGCGAGCGGCCTGCGCGGGCGACTGCGCCGTGACGGACAGCCGCTGCCGTACGTCTCGTGGTCGAGGGCGACGCTCGAGCCGTTGCTGCGGCAACGGGGCCCCGCCGCCGTTCACTACCGAGTGAAGCGCCGACGCGCCGCCGGCGGCGTCGAAGTGGAGATCGTTGCCGCCCGCGGGGGCCGACCGTCTTCGATTCCGGTTGCCCAACCGCCCGGGGGGTCGGTCGCGTGAGGCGCCGGGTCCTGGAGATTGCCCTCCTTCTCTTCGGAACCGCGTTTCTCGCCGTGGTGGTGTTCTCTTTTCGATCCGGCAGCCGCACGGCCGAGCGTGCATCGCGGGCGCCGCAAGTGCCACCCGCCCGGGACGCGGGGCCCGCCACCTCCCTCTCGTCCGGGTTCGATTTCACGGAATCCGTCCGGGGCAGGCCTCTCTTTCACATCAAGGCGGAGAAGACGGCCGGCTTCGGCGCGGCCGCTCTGGTGGGAGCATCGGCCGAACTCTACGCGGGAGAAAACGTCACGCTGACCCTCTACCCGGAGGACGGAGAGCCCGTCACCGTTCGGGCCGAGCGGGCCGAATACGATGCGCGGACTCGGGGCGCGACACTCGAGGGCAACGTGCGATGGAGCGATGCGAAGGGCGCGTTGGCCGAGACGGGCAAGGCCGTCTTTCTCTCGGCGCAGCGGGCGCTGGATCTTCCCGGCCGGGTGCACTTCTCCCGCGGGGATTACGATCTGACGGCACGTTCGGGACGCTACGACGTGGCGGGCCGCACACTCGTCCTGGGGGGCCCGGTCCAGGGCTCGGGCAGCAGTTCCCCGCCGAATCGCGCTCCCTCCACGTTGGCGGCGGATGGGGCAAGCTACCGAAAAGACGAGGGGATCGTCGATCTCGAGGGTCACGTGCGGGTGCGCTCGGGCGAGGGCGATTCGATCGACAGCGAGCGGCTGGTCGTCAAGATGGGAGAGCCCGAGGGGCGGCCGGAATGGGCACGTGCGACCGGCGCCGTCCGCGGGGTCGTTGCCATGACCCGCCCACCGGCGTCGCCGTCGGCCCCGCGCCCGTTCTCCGGCGAGCAGGCGGCGTTCCTGTTCGACGCCGCGGGCGAGATCAAGAGCCTGTCCCTCTCCGGATCGCCGGCGACAGCCGAAGAGCCCGAGCGCAAGGTCACGGCGAGGACGATCGACCTGGAATTCGCGAACCGCCGCGTGGTCGCCGCGCGGGCCCGCGGGGAGGTAGCCATCACGGCGGGTCTGGACCGGGCCCAGGCGGACAACGGGGAGATCAGTTTCGGAGCGGACGGGCAGGCCGAGAGTCTTTCCCTCTCGGGGGAGGCGCGCCTCGACGGTGAGGGCCGTGCGGGACGCGCCAGCCGCGCCGTCGAGGTGCCGGGACGCCGTCTGTGGATTCTCACGGGAGATCCCCAGTCGTCTGCTTCGGTCGAGCAGGACGGCTCGCGGATCTCGGCGCCGCGAATCGAAATCGACGACGAGAAGAAAGTCATTCGGGCCGAGGGTGGCAACGTGCGCGCCGTCCTGGCGCCAGCGCGCGGGGAGCGGGCCAACGCCACGCTCGTCGGAGATCCCTCCCGACCGACATTTGGAAAGGCCGACCGCATGGTGCTCGACCGAGGCTCTCGGATCGCGATCCTGTCGGGGAGCGCCGCGCTCTGGCAAGACGCCTCGAGCTTGTTTGGCCGCGACGTCACCCTGAACGACGCGGAGCGATCCGTCGTCGCGGTCGGCGACGTGCGGGCGATCCTGGCGCCCCGAGCCGGGAGTCCCCGACCGGAGGAGAAGGCGCCGACGCTGCTGACGGCGGGCCGGCTGATCTATCGTGAGACGGGGGCGGCCGGGGCCGGCGACTCGGCGCGAATCGACCTGGAGGAGAGCGTCAAGGCGGTCCGCGGTTCCTGGCGGGCGTCCGGGAAGACGGGTGCGGCGTGGCTCAACAAGGACCGCAAGATCGACAAGTTGGAGCTTTCCGGCTCCGTCGCGCTCGTTGACGGCGCGGCGGGGCGCACGGGCCAGGCCGAGCACGCGATCGACCTGCCGGAGGAGGGGCGAACGATTCTCGAGGGCGCACCCGCGCGGGTTTCCGACCGCGACGGCAACCGAGTGGCCGGCGCGACCTTGACGATCCGGGATCGGGGGCGTAGGGTCGACGTCACGGCCCCCGAAGGGGGCAGGACCGAAACGATCCACCAGACAAGCCGCGATTGACGACACCGATCGAGTCTCCCTACCCTCGGCCCGTCCTCGCGGCGGAGGGGTTGGTCAAGGCCTACGGCGGGCGCGCCGTGGTCAACGGCGTCTCTCTCGAAATCCAGGGCGGCGAGATCGTCGGCCTGCTGGGCCCCAACGGGGCGGGGAAGACGACGACCTTCTCCATGGTGGTGGGCCTCGTACGACCCGATCAAGGACGCGTACGGCTGGGCGACAAGGACCTGACCGACCTGCCCATGTATCGTCGCGCTCGCGCCGGTATCTCCTATCTGCCCCAGGAACCATCGGTCTTCCGCAAGATGACCGTCGAGCAGAACCTCCTGGCGATTCTCGAAACGCTCGACCTCTCGTCGGTGGAGCGCCGCCAGCGCACCGACCAATTGCTGTCGGAGTTCGGTCTGGAGACCGTTCGCGCCAACCGCGCCTACACCTTGTCGGGCGGGGAGCGACGCCGCGTCGAAATCGCGCGGAGCCTCGTCGTTTCGCCGTCCTTTCTCCTGCTGGACGAGCCTTTTGCGGGAATCGATCCGATCGCCGTTCTCGATATTCAGGTCATCGCCAGGCGTCTCGCGTCGTCCGGAATCGGGGTGTTAATCACCGATCACAACGTGCGCGAGACTTTGAGCATCGTCGACCGCGCCTATATAATTCACGACGGCCAAATCTTGCGGGCAGGCACGCCCCTTGCTTTGTCGAGCGACGCCGTCGTCAAGAAGATCTATCTTGGAGAAGCGTTTCAGCTGAAGTAGGCAGCGGTTCCTTCGAAATGGCTCTCGAACAAAAGCTCAGCCTCAAGCTCTCGCAGCGGCTCGTCATGACGCCGTCGCTGCAGCAGGCCATCAAGCTGCTGCAGATGTCGAAGCTCGAGCTCGAAGAGGTTCTCACTCAGGAGATGGTCGAGAACCCCTTGCTCGAGGAGGAACAGGAGGAGGCGACGGCTCCCGAGGAGTCGCGCGACCCCGCACGCGAGGCACCGGCGGTCGCCGCGCCCGGGCCCGCGACACCGGTTGCGGAGACTCCGGAGCGGGACTCCTTCCAGGAGATCGATTTCGACTCCTATTTCGAGGACTATCTCGATAGCGCGTACAACCCGCGCCAGTACGAGGAGAGCGAGGCCGCCCCTCTCGAGAACCGCCTGTCGAGCTCTCCGGGGCTGCCGGAATACCTGAGTTGGCAGCTCTCTCTGTCCGACGCGTCCCCCTCGGTGCGAGAGATCGCGACCTACCTGATCGGAAACGTCGACGAGGACGGTTACCTGAGGGTCAGCCGCGAGGAAATCCGCGAAGCCGGATTCGCCGACGAAGCGGACGTCGAGGCCGCGCTCTCCCGGGTGCGCTCCTTCGACCCGCCGGGAATCTGCGCGTGGGACCTCCCGGACTGCCTCATGCTCCAGATCCGCGCGCTCGGGATCGAGAATCCCTTGATCGAGAAGATCATCACGGCGCACTGGCCGGAGTTCCTGAACCGCCAGTTCGCCGCCTTGGCTCGGACGCTCGGGGTCGGGATGTCGCAGCTCCAGGCGGTCGTCGAGATCATCAAGAACTTGGAGCCCAAACCGGGCCGGAAGTACTCGACGGATCGCACGATCTATGTCGAGCCCGACGTGGCGGTGCGCAAGATCGGCGACGAGTACGTCATCCAGTTGAACGAGGACGGTCTGCCCAAGCTCCGGATCTCGGCCGCGTACCGCCGGATGCTGCGCGGCGGTAACGGCGCGATTGGCGAGGAAGCGGCGACGTACTTGAAGGAGAAGATGCGCTCGGCCGTCTGGCTGATCAAGAGCCTCGACCAGCGGCAGCGCACGATCTACAAGGTGGCCGACTCCATTGTTCGCCACCAGCGGGCCTTCCTGGACAGCGGCATTGAACACCTGCGTCCGCTCGTGCTGCGGGATGTCGCCAACGACATCGGAATGCACGAGTCGACGGTCTCGCGGGTCGTGTCCAACAAGTACATCCACACGCCGCGGGGCCTCTTCCCGATGAAGTATTTCTTTCACAGCGGGATCGACTCCTCCTCGGGCGACGACGTCTCCTCCCTTTCGATCAAGAACAAGATCGCCCGCATGATCGCGGAGGAGGACAATCGACGCCCGCATTCCGACGCCCGAATCATGCAGCGGCTGCGTGCGGAAGGCATCCAGATCGCGCGGCGCACCGTGGCCAAGTACCGAGAGGAACTCCGGATCCCCTCTTCGTCGCAACGCAAACAGAGTTTTTGACCCCGAGGGGAGGAACGATGGCGGTCGAGTGCACTGGTCGCAACGTCGAGGTGACGAGCGCTTTGAGGGAGCTTGCGGAGGAACGGGCCCAGCGGCTCGAGCGGCACCTGGGCGGCCCCGCGACGGTTCGCGTCGTGCTCTCGCACGAGAAGCACCGGTTCGGGGCCGAGATCATCGCCACCCACCGCCGGCGCCGCTGGAAGGCCCAGGAGGAGACGGCGGACCCCCGCGCCGCGGTGGCTCTGGCCTTCGAAAAGATCGATGCGCAGGCCAAGCGCGACTCGGAGAAGCGGCGCGACCGCAAGCATCGTGCGCCCGCCCCGGCCTGGCGTGTGGAGGTTCTCTCTGGAACCGCCCTGGGTCGATCGATTCCGGCGGGATCCGACGGAAGCCGAATCGTGCGCACGGACAAGCTGCCGATCAAGCCCATGAGTGTCGAGGAAGCAGCGATGCGCATCGAGACTTCGCGCCAGGAGTTTCTCGTGTTCCGGGACTCCTCCAACGAGAAGATCTGCGTGCTCTACAAGCGACGCGACGGCGACTTCGGGTTGATCGTGCCGGCATGCTGAGGCCCTGGCGGGGGAGCCGCCCGTGAGAAGCGGGTCCCTGCAGGAGCTCGCGGATCCTCGCTTGTTCTTCCCCGGTCTCGCCGCGACGACCCGGGATGAGGCGCTTCTCGAGATGGCGCAGAGGCTGGCCGGGGCGGGCGTGATCACGGACCCGATCGATCTGGCCTCGCGCCTTTCCAAGCGCGAGCGCGACGGATGCACGGGTCTGGGAAGCGGGATCGCGATCCCGCACTGCCGCGTCAAGGATCTCCGGCAAGTCGTGCTCGCGGTCGGGACCTCGCCGGCCGGGATCGCCTTCGGGGCGGCCGACGGGGTTCCCGTGACGGTCCTTTTTCTGCTTTTGTCTCCCATGGATGCGCCCGGAGAACACTTGACGGCGCTCGCCCGGCTCTCACGAATGGTGCGAACCCCGACGCTCCTCGAGGAGCTGCGGCACGCCGAGTCCGCCGAGGCGATCTATCGGGTGCTGCGGGGGGCCGAGGCGGCGACCTCCGCGGCCGCGACAGCATGAGCCCCTCCGAAAGCTCCCCGAGCACCCCGAAGCTGACGGCGGAAGTGCTCCGGTCGCCGATGCTTGAAGACCTCGGCCTGCGCGTCGTGGCCGGGGAGAACGGATTCGCGAGGCCCGTCTCGTGGGGCCGGATTCAACGCCCAGGGCTCGCCCTGGCAGGCTTCCTTCCCTACATCAAGCCCGGGCGCATTCAGATTCTCGGGGAAAGCGAGCTTCACTACCTCGATACGATGGGGCCGGACGTGCGGCGGGAAAGGATTGCCGCCATCTGCGCCCTCCCCGTGGCGGCCTTCGTCGTGACCAAGGGACAGGCCGTCCCGGATGATTTGGCGCGGGAGTGCCGCTCGCAGCGCGTTCCCCTGCTCGTGTCCGACCGGACGACCTCGGTGGTCATCCAATCGATCACCCGGCTTCTGGAGGACGAGCTCGCGCCGGCAACCACCGTCCATGGGGTGCTGGTCGACGTCTACGGCATGGGGGTTCTGCTCATCGGCGACTCCGGCATCGGCAAGAGCGAGTGCGCCCTCGATCTGATTCAGCGGGGACACCGCCTCGTCGCCGATGACGTCGTCGAGATTCGCAAGTACCCGAACGGCTCGCTCGTGGGCCGGGCCGCGGAAATGATCCGGTACCACATGGAACTGCGGGGAATCGGAATCATCAACATCAAGCATCTCTTCGGAGTGTCGGCCGTGCGGTCGTCAAAGTCGATCGAGCTGGTCATCGAGCTGCAGCGCTGGGATCCGACGAAGAAATACGACCGGCTCGGTCTCGACGGCCAGACCTACGCGATCCTCGATCGTCCGCGCCCGTTCATGACCCTGCCCGTGGCCTCCGGGCGCAACCTGGCGCTCTTGATCGAAATCGCCGCCCGCAATGAGCTCCTCAAACAGCAGGGTTACGATGCGGCCAAGGAATTCGCCTTGAAGGTGGACGAGCAAATCGCGCGCAACGCGCAATCACCGGCGGTGCGGCGAAGATAGGCCCTCGCGACACGATGAACGCCTCGGCCGTACCCGAAAGTCTGGTCATCGCGACGGGACTTTCCGGTTCGGGGAAGAGCTATGTCAACAAGTGTCTGGAGGACATGGGCTACTTCTGCGTCGACAACCTGCCGCTCGAGCTCGTGGAGCCGCTGCTCGACCACGTCTCCAGGCGCCTGATCGGCGTCATCCTCGACGTCCGGAACCCCGGCTTTGCCGCCCGCTTTCCGGAGATCCTGGCGCGTGTGCGGCGCCGTTGTCCGGGGACGCGCCTCCTTTTTCTCGACGCTTCGGAGGAGTCGCTCATCCGCCGGTTCTCGGAAACCCGGCGACCGCATCCGCTGGCGGGGGACAGCTCTCTTCTCTCGGCTCTGCGTCACGAAAGGGAGATGCTCAAGGATGTCCGAGCGGTGGCGGATGTTGTCGTCGACACCTCCGCGCTGACGGTTCATGAGCTGCGCTCCGTCATCCAGAAGACTTTCGTGGGCGACCCGGGTCACGCCCGGATGGTCATCTCCTTCACTTCCTTCGGCTACAAATTCGGAACGCCCCATGACGCCGACTTGATCTTCGACGTTCGTTTTCTCGTCAACCCGCACTTCGTTCCCGAGTTGAAGCCCAAGACGGGACTCGACCCGGCTGTCGCCGCCTACATCGAGAAGGACCCCGAAACCGAGGCGTTTCTCTCCCGCCTGACCGACTTCCTGGACTATCTCGTGCCTCGTTTCGAGAAGGAGCACAAGAGCTACTTGTCGATCGGCATCGGCTGCACCGGCGGCAAGCACCGGTCGGTTTACATTGCCGAGAGGCTGGCGGAAGTCCTTAAGCAGAAAGGGTTTCCGGTTCGCGTCTCCCATCGAGACGCAACCCGGGAGTGAGGCGTTTGCAACACTCATCGGCCTTAGAATCGGAGATCCGATGATCGGGATCGTCCTGGTGACCCATGGCCGGCTCGCCGAGGAGCTGCGGGCGGCGGCGCTGACCATTCAGCCCGACATCTCGCGCATGGTGGCCGTGGCCCTCGAGTGGAACCAGACGGGGGACGATGCGCGCGACCGAATCGGCCGCGGTCTCGCCGAAGCCGACGAAGGGGAGGGCGCGGTCATCCTCACGGACATGTTCGGCGGAACACCGACGAATCTGACCCTCTCGTTTCTGCAGCGCGACCGCGTCGAGATCGTGACCGGGGTCAATCTGCCGATGGTCCTGAAGTGCGCGTCGCTCCAGAAGTCCGCCCGTTCGGTGGCGGAGATGGCGCGCCTGGTCCGGGACCGCGGCCAGCGGTCCATCTGCGTCGCCTCGGACCTGCTGGCGGATGAAGAAGCGGTTTCCACGGTCGGGGAGTCCGGCCGCATCGGCCCCTACGACCCGCCCGATTCCTAGAGGGCCGCGCCGTTGATTGAGAGAGAGCTTGCCATCCGCAACCGCCTCGGCCTGCACGCCCGAGCGGCGGCGAAGTTCGTGCAGACCGCCAGCCGATTCAAATCGGCCGTGAAGGTCCGCAAGAACGGCGAAGAGGTCGACGGAAAGAGCATCCTGGGCATCCTGCTGCTGGCCGCATCCCAGGGAACGCGGATCGTCATCTCCGTCTCCGGCGAGGACGAGGCCGACGCCTTCGCGGCGGTCGAGGATCTCGTGACGCGCAGCTTCGACGAGGGGGAGTGAGGGAGGGGAAGGTGGCAGGTATTAGGTCGTCGGTCGCTCCCGACGGCCTTCCACCCAAAAACCAACCACCAGGTTCTTATGCTCCAGGGCCTCTCGGTCTCTCCGGGGATCGCCGTCGGGCGCGCCGTCGTCGTCCGCTTCGACGGGACGCCGGTCTTTCGCCGCGCCGTGTCTGCCGGCGACTTCGACGAGGAGGAGCGCCGCCTCCGGCGGGCCGCCCGCAAGGCGACGGAGATTCTGCACGGCCATTCGGTGCGCGCCGGCGGCGGCATCGGTACGGAACTCGGCGCGATCCTCGAGGCGCACGCCCTGATGGCGTCCGACGAGACATTCCTGGCCGCCGTCGTCCGGCGCATCCAGCGCGAACGCGTCAATGCGGAATGGGCTCTCGCCGATGCCGCCGCGGAGTTCGGGTTGCGGCTCGCGGAGGCCGATTCGAAGGCCATGCGCGAGCGCGCAACGGACATTGCCGACGTCGCCAGGGAGATCGCGCAGCAGCTCTCGCCCGGCGGCGAGTCGCTTCCCCGGCAGCTGCGCCACGGCTCGATCCTGGTGGCCGACGAGCTTTCTCCGGCCGACGCGGCGCGGCTCGACCCTCGCCGAGTGCGTGCGCTGGCGCTCGAGCGGGGCGGACCCACCTCCCACGCCACCATCATTGCGAGGTCCTTCGGCATGCCGGCCATCGTCGGCGTGCCCGGGCTCTGTGCGGCCGTCTCGCCGGATCGTCCCATCGTCGTCGACGCCGACCGGGGACTGGTGGACGTCGCCCCCTCCAAGGAGCGCCTCCGCAAGAGTCTGCGGCGCGCCCAGGAGACACGCGACCACAACCGGCGCCTTCGCGCCCGCACCGCTCGCGCGGCGGTCACGCGGGACGGCGTTCGCGTGATCGTGCGCGCCAATCTGGAATTGCCCGAGGAGTTTCCCGCGCTCGAGCGGTATCACGCCGAGGGAGTCGGGCTCTACCGCTCGGAGTTTCTCTACTTGCAGGCCGAGCGCTCGGCTCCCGGTGTCGCCGAGCAGCGCGCCGTCTACGAACAGCTTCTCGAGGCGGCGGGCGGCCAGCCGGTGGTGGTGCGAACGTATGACCTCGGCGGCGAGAAGGGTATCGGGCCGGTGCGGGGAGAAAACCCGGCTCTCGGGTTACGGGGGCTCCGCTACTGCCTCGCCCACCCCGATCTGTTCCAGACGCAGCTCGAGGCATTGTGCCTCGCGGCGCCGCGCGGCGACCTGCGAATCCTCCTGCCGATGGTGACCTCCTTAGGCGAGGTGCGACAGGCGCGGCGACACCTCGAGCGCGCCTCCGAAGCCGCCCGACTCGCGCGGCCCCCGATGCTCGGGGTCATGGTGGAAGTGCCCTCGGCCGCGATGCTCGCCGAACAGCTCGCCCTCGAGTGCGATTTCTTCTCGATCGGCACCAACGACCTCGCCCAATATGGGTTGGCTGTGGACCGGGCGAATCCCGATGTCGCCTCCCTCTACCATCCTCTCCACCCGGCGATCCTTCGGATGATTCGCTTGGTGTGCGACGCCGCGGGGGCCGCGGGGCGCCCGGTGTCGGTGTGCGGTGAGATGGCCTCCGACCCCATGGGGATCGGTATTCTCTTGGGACTCGGGATCCGCGAGCTTTCCGTCACCCCGGTGGCGATTGCGGGCGTCAAGGAGCGCATCGGATCCCTGGATACGACGAGAGCCGCGGCGCTCGCCGAGAAGGCGCTGCGCTGTTGCGACGCGGCGGAGGTGGAGGGTTTGTTTCGAGGAAGGACATGAGAAGAGTTCCCAAGCCCTGGGGCCATGAGCTTGTATTCGCCGAGACCGAGCGCTATGCGGGAAAGATCCTGCACATCGACCCCGGCCATCGGCTCTCTCTTCAGTACCACGAAAGAAAAGACGAGACGCTGTATGTTCTGTCCGGTGAGGTGTACCTTTCCGTCGAGGTCGACAGCGTCATGCGCGAGTTGAAGCTCCAGCCGGGCGAGTCGTATCGGATCCGCCCCGGCGTGCGGCACCGCCTCCGCGCCGAGGCCGTTTGCGAGCTCGTGGAGGTCTCTTCCCCGGAGCTTTCGGACGTGGTGCGGCTCGAAGACGCTTACGGGCGAGCGGGAACGACTGCTCCGTGAATCGCCTCTCGCCCCTCGCGATGGGATTGCTCGCCGCGTCGGCTGGCCTCGCCAGTCCCACCGCGACACCGACTCCCACCGCGGCTCGGCTCTCGGGTGGCTTCGGGCGGTCTCCGCTGACTCCGGCGGCGACCCCGCCGGCCGGCCAATCGCTCGCCGATGTCGTTCGGGCGGCCTCTCGGACAAAACAGGGAAAGGAAACACCGCGCCCCGGTGTCGCGATCACCAACGAGAGTCTCGTGAAGGACCCCAACCGCGGGCGCCTGACGACCTGGCAGGCGACGCCGAGACCCGCCGGCCGCGCCGCGGCTGCCGCAGCGACTCCGGCGCCGGAGAGGACCGCGGCGGCGCCCAGCCCTTCCCCCTCGCCTCAGGAGAGCTCGGAGGAGGATAAGTGGCGCGAGCTGGCCCGCGTGACCCGGGAAAAGGTCGAGGAGGCGAAGACCCGCGTTTCGCGACTCGAGTCAGAAGCGAGAAAGCTCGAGAATGATTTCTACGCCTGGGACGACGGCCAATACCGCGACAACGTCATCAAGCCGGCCTGGGACAAGAAGCGCGAGGAGCTCGAGACGGCGCGCGAGGAGCTCGAGACCGCGGAAAAGGCCCTGGCGGACCTTCCCGAAAAGGCGCGCAAGGCCGGAGCCCTTCCCGGGTGGATCCGGGAATGAGCGCTCCCCCGGTCTACACGAGTCGAGCCGATCAAGAGGCCGGTGCCTCGGGTCCGGGAAGCTTCCGGGTCGACACCTGGGGCTGTCAGATGAACGTGCTCGACGGAGAACGAATGGCGGGGCAACTGGAGGCCCTGGGCCTTCGCCCGGCCGGCGAATCGGCCGAGCCCGACGTCGTCATCCTGAACACGTGCGCGATTCGCGAAAAAGCGGAGGCGAAGGTCTACAGCGCCCTCGGGGTGCTCGGGCGGCGCAAGCTCGAGAATCCGGATCTGGTCATCGGCGTGACCGGCTGCGTGGCCCAAGTCCAGGGCGACGAGATTCTGGAGCGGGCTCCGTGGGTCGATTTCGTTCTCGGGACGGGCCGAGTCGAAAGCCTCGGCGAGACGGTTCGAGAGATACGCCGGGAGCGGCGCCGCATCGCCGCCTACGAGCTCCCGGAGGAGTCTCCCGTCTACCAGTTTCGGCAGATCACCCGGGGCTCGCCCTTTCAGGCCTACGTCACGGTGATCGAGGGCTGCGACCAGTTCTGCACGTTCTGCATCGTACCGATGACGCGAGGCCGGGAAAGGAGCCGGCGGGCTTCCGAGATCCTCGACGAGCTGCGGCACCTCGTCCGGCTCGGCTATACCGAGGTGACGCTTCTCGGGCAGACCGTCAACGCCTTTCGGGATCCCGAGGAGGGATTTGGGCTGGGACAGCTGCTGCAGAGAGCCGCGAGAGTGGAAGGCCTCCGGCGCCTTCGGTTCATCACCTCGCATCCGCGCCTGGTGGACACCGAGATGGTCGAGGCGATGGCCTCCGGCGGGGTCATCGCGCCCTACCTCCACCTGCCCGCGCAGTCGGGGTCCGATCGCGTTCTCTATCGGATGAAGCGTCGGTACGACGCGGCGACCTATCGAGCCCTGGTTCGACGCATCCGTTCCGCGGTTCCGGGAATCGCCGTTTCCTCCGACTTCATCGTCGGATTTCCGGGCGAGACGGAGGAGGAGTTTCGGTCAACGCTCGAACTGGTCGAAGAGCTTCGGTTCGAGAGCCTGTTCGCGTTCCAGTACTCTGCGCGCTCCGGCACGGCTTCGGCCCGGTGGGGGAGGGCGACCGAGGTCCCGGAATCGGTTTCCGCCGAGCGCCTCGGCCGGTTGCTCGCCGTCCAGGAGGGGATCCAGTGCGAGATCAACAGGGGCTTGGAGGGGCGTGAATTCGAGGTATTGATCGAGGGTCGAGACCGGAAGGGGCAGTGCCGCGGCCGGACCTCCTGCAACCGGATCGTGCACCTGCGAGGCGTTGGCACCGTCCCGGCGGGTGTGTATGTCCGGGTCCGGATCGCCCGAGGACTGCCCAATTCTCTTCTCGGGGAGCTCGTGCCGGCAGAGCACCTGCCGGAGCAAGGAAGAACGGCGGGGTAGCCTATGGCGATGGTGAAGATGGAGATCAAGGGACTGCTGATGGACCCGGTTTCGAACATGCCGGTGGTCATCCTGCGCGACGCCGGGGACGGCCTTTTCCTGCCGATCTGGGTGGGTCTCTTCGAAGCCAACGCCATCGCCCTGGAAATGGAAAAGATCGCGACACCGCGGCCGATGACCCATGATCTTCTCAAGAACGTCCTGGCGGAGCTCGATGCCCGAGTCGATCGAGTCGTGATCAACGAGCTGAAGGACAACACCTTCTTTGCGCGGATTCACTTGACCCGCGGCGATGCCCACTTCGACATCGACAGCCGTCCGAGCGACGCGATCGCCCTGGCGCTGCGTTCCCGCGCCGAGATCTTCGTCGAGCAGGAGGTGCTCGAGAAGAGCCGGAGCCTCCGATCCGAGGCGGGAGAGCCGGACCCGGAGCGCCTCCGCAAGTGGCTCGAAGAGGTCAACCCGGAGGATCTCGGCAAGTACAAGATGTGACTCGCCGCACCGCGAGCCTCGAGCGAGCGGCTCGCCTCCCAGATTCGTCGGGTCCGTCTCTCCGACACAGTAGCTGACAGCCGGCGCTTCCGCGGTTACACTCCGATTGTGATCATCTCCATCACCAATCAAAAAGGGGGAGTCGGGAAAACGACCACCGCGATCAACCTGGCAGCCGCCCTCGCGCAGAAGGGGATGAGAACCCTCCTCATCGATCTCGACCCTCAGGGCAACAGCACGATGTCGTATGTCGACCGAAAGACGGTCGAGGCGTCGATGTACGAGCTCTTGACGGATGCCGCGGTTACGTTCAAAGAGATCATCCGGCCCTCGGGGTTCCCGAATCTGGACCTGGCTCCGGCGCGCATTTCGCTGGCGAAGATCGAGGCGAAGCTGCTCGGGGAGTTCGACAGTCACTTCCGCCTGCGAGAGAAGATCGACCCGGTGCGCCGAAAGTACGACGCGGTCCTGATCGATACGCCCCCGACGCTCGGCCTGATCACGGTCAACGCGATGGTGGCCTCCAGTCACATCCTGATCCCGATTCAGTCTTCGTATTTCGCGCTGGAGGGAACCGATGACCTGCTCGAGACCATCGACAAGATCAAGGCGCGCCCCAATCCGCACCTGCGAATCCTGGGTGTCGTGATCACGCTGCACGACCGGCGCACCGTGCTGGGCAAGGACGTCTACAAGCAGATCGCCTCCGTCTTCGGTGACAAGCTCTTCAAGACGACGATCTCCAAGAGCGTGCGCCTGGAGGAGAGCCCGGCGCACGGGGAATCCATTTTCAGCTACGCGCCGCGCTCGAGCGGCGCCGCCGAGTACTACTCCCTCTCCGAGGAGGTTCTTTCGCGTGTCTAAGAGGAGGGGACTGCCCGAGCAGGCGCGCATGCGCCACGATTCGCATTTCGTCGAGGCCCTCTCGGAGCGGTTCGGGGCCTCGCTCGGGCGCTGGATCCCGGTCGAGGAGATCGAGACCAACCCGAATCAACCGCGGACTTCCGTGGGGGACCTGACCGAACTGACCCGGTCCATCGAGTCGAAGGGTATCCTCGAGCCGCTTCTCGTCCGGCCGGCGCGTGAGGGCCGTTACACGATCATTGCGGGCGAGCGGCGTTTTCGCGCCGCGGTCGAGGCGGGCCTGACCGAAGTGCCGTGCATCGAGCTCGACGTCTCGGTTCCGGAGATGATGGAGCTCGCCCTCATCGAGAACCTGCACCGAAAGGATCTGCATCCCTTCGAAGAAGCCGAGGGCTATGCGGCTTTGACCCGCGAGCCCGGCTACACACAGCAGAAGATCGCCGATGCGGTCGGCAAGTCCCGCGTCTCGATCACCGAAGCCCTCTCTCTCTTGGACATCCCGGAAGATTTGCGCCACCAATGTCGGCGCGCCGACATCGACGCGCGCTCCGTCCTGCTCGAGATCGCGCGCCTGGGGGATCGCGAGCGCATGGAGGAGGCGATCGCGCGCGTGTCGACGGGATCGACACGAGAGGACCTGCGGGCCCGGAAGAAACAGGCAGGCTCAGAGAACCGGAAGGCGAAGCGCTTCGCCTTCGTCTACAGACCAAAGGGGGGCCCGTTCAAGCTCAACCTGTCCTTCGCCAAGGCGCGGGTCGACCGCAGCGAGTTGATCGACACGCTCCGCCAGGTCCTGAAGCAACTCGAGTCCGGAGAGATCCGCCTGAGCAAGCGAGGCTAAGCGGCTCCTTGTAGGCCCGCAGGTCACTTACTCTATTTTACATAATATATCTTATCGGACACTGTATTCCGTACAGCAAATCCGGGGGTCTCGACCGGGCGCCGATTCGACCCGACAAGACGCAGTCCGCTGCGGTTGACTCGCCCTGGCCGACCGTCCGACCATCTGCCTGGCCGCCATGAGACTGATCTCCCGCTCGGTCCTCCGCGAGGTGTGGGCTCCGACGGTGCTCGGTTTCGTGGCCTACACGTTCCTGCTTCTTCTTCGAACCGTCTTCCTGTTGACGGATTTCTTCGTCCGGCGCAGCGCCACCCTGGCCGAGGTGGCCTGGATGCTCCTGCTGTCCGTGCCGTGGATCGTGGTTCTCACGATTCCGATGGCCTTCCTGCTCGGCGTGTTAGTCGGCGTCGGGCGCCTTTCGGCCGATTCCGAGCTCGTTGCCCTGCGAAGCTGCGGCGTGGGGCCGGGAGCCGTGTATCGCCCCCTGATCGCCGCGGGGGTCGGTTTGACGCTCTTGGTGTTCGTTCTCTACAACGAGGTTCTCCCGAGGTCCAACGAACTCCTCTCCTTCACGATGGCGCGCCTGGCGGCGACATCGGTCGTGAACCTGGTCTCGCCCCGAACCTTCCGGGAGCCGCGCCCCGGCGCGACCCTGTTCTTCGACCGGGTCGGCGCGGACGGCCGATCGCTCGAGGGGGTGTTTCTCTCGCTCGGCGACGAGGAGGCTTCCGACCACAGCGAGGTGATCGTGGCCCGCCGCGGTGCCCTGACGATGGACCAAGACGCCCTGTGGCTCGAACTGGAGTCCTCGACCGTGCACCAGTTTTCCCCCTCCGACCCGTCCCGCTACCGGGTCAGCTGGAACCGGGCGCAGCGCATCCTGTTCGCCTCCGGACTCGGGGGCCTGCCGCGTTCCCGGGCTTCTTCCGAAAAAGGCCTTCGCGCTCAGTCGCTCTCGGAGCTCTACGCCTCCGCCCGGCGAGAGCCGGGCCGGTCCACCGAGCGCTACCGCATGGCGTGGGTCGAGATCCACAAGAAGTTTGCGATTCCAGCCGCGTGTCTGGCCTTTGCGCTGATCGGGATTCCGCTCGCCGAGACCTCGCGGCGCGGCGGCCGCGGGAGCTCCTTTGCGATTTCGCTTGCGATTCTGGTCGCGTACTACGTCCTGCTCTCCAGTGGCGAGACCTGGGCCCAGACGGGCGCCCTGCCGCCGGGTCTCTCGATGTGGCTGCCCGACCTGCTGCTCGCCGCCGCCGGACTGCTTCTGTTGAAGGGCCTCGGCCGCGAGCGCGCGAGATGGCGCCGGGCCGCTCCGGCCGCCGAACCGGAGCCGACCCCGGGAGCCGCTCTCCCGAGGCCTCGCAGAGCGTGGCTCGAGGGGTTCCTCCGATTTCCGGCGATTCTCGACCGGTACGTTCTGCGCCGGTTCCTTTCCGCCTTCGCGCTGGTCTTCCTGTCGGTTCTCCTCGTGTCCGTGGTCATCGACTACGCGGACCAGTCCGACGAGATCCTTCGAAATCACCCGCCGGTCCGGGATGTCCTCGCCTACTACCGCAATTTCCTTCTCTCGATCGGCAACCAGGTTGCGCCGTTCGTGGTGCTGGTGTCGACCCTCCTCGCCTTCGGGACCATGTCCAAGAACAACGAGGACACGGCCTGCCGGGCGAGCGGCGTTTCTCTTCACCGGCTGGGCGCGCCCCTCTTGATCGTCGCGGTTCTCGGCGCGGCAGCGGCCTTCTGGCTGGGCGAGACGCTCCTGCCGCTCGCCGCGCAGCGGGAGGCGCGGTACCGCAACATTCTGCATGGCCGGCCCCCCGAATCCGGCCTCCACACCGCGGCGGAGAGAACCTGGCACTACGAGCCGGATGGACGCATCTGGCATCGCGAGGAGGGTCCCCCCGGAGGCTCCTCGCTCCTGTCTCCCTCGGTGTTCGAGCTCGGTCCCGACTTCCAGCTCGTCCGCCGGACAGCAGCCCGCCAGGCCGATTGGAACGGCACGGCCTGGATTTTCCGACAGGGCTGGAGTCGCTCCTTTGCCGGGGCCCGGGAAACCTCCTACGACGCGTTTCTCGAGCGGCCGGTCTCGGGAGAACCCCCGAGAGCCTTCCAGACGGAAAGCCGCACGGGCGAGCAGATGCGCTATCGAGAACTGGAGCGCTACGTCCGCCGCCTGTCGCGGACGGGCTACCCGACCGAAGCCCTGAGGACCGCGCTCGCCCAGAAGATCGCCCGGCCTCTCCTGTTGCCCTTGATGGCGGTCGTCGCCCTCCCCTTCGCTTTTCGGCTCGGCCGGCGGGGCGCACTCGCGGGCATCGGTGTGGGCCTGCTGCTCGGCATGGTCCTTCTCGTTCTCTCGGAGCTCTTCACTCGTCTGGGTGCCGTCGGAGCCCTTCCCCCGGCACTGGCGGCCTGGACACCGAGCGTGTTGTTCGCGACGGGCGCCGCCTTCTTGCTGCTGAAGCTCCGGACTTGACGCCCTGCTAGAAGGCCTGGCCGCTCGAGAAGGAAACGAGCCAGCCCCGGCGACCGAGGGGGTCGGGTTCGAAGGCGTAGGCGCAATCCAGGCGCAGGACCGTGTTGCTCGCGGCGCGCGCGATCCCGATGCGCAGCCCCACCCCGGCGTCGGTTCGAAGCGAGGAGAACCGGAGAGGCTCTCCGGGTGGCACCGCGGCGCCGCTGTCCACGAAGACCGCGGCGCCGAGCGAGAAGAGCTGGAGAATCTCGAAGCCTCCGAAGAAACGGTGCTCGAGATTGAGAAGGATCCGCCGATCCCCTTCGAAGGCGTACAGATGATATCCGCGCAACCCGTGGTCGCCGTCGGCGAAGAACTGGACGTCGCGGTCGAGGTTCCATCCCCGGTCGACCAGCACCTGCGCGACGGTCGTCTGGAGAAGGCTCGACGAGTGTTTCCACACGAACACCACCCTGCCGGTCAGGATCCCGTTCTGGATCCCTCCCTCCTGCAAGCGCGTCTGGAACACCGCTCCCGCCTGAACGAAAGCCTGCGGTCCGAGCTGCCAGCCGGCGCCCGCCTCCGCCCCGACCGAGAAGCTCGTGGCCGGTGCGCCGAACGCCTTCGGCGAGACCCCGAACTCCACGGCGGCCCGCAGGCCGAGGTTGAAGTCCTCCAGGCGCTCTCCCCGATTGACGTAGTTCCTGGTGACGAAGTTGTTCTCGACCGCCTCCCATCCGACGAAGACGTAACGGAAGTCGCGAGGTGCCGGGAGGGCTCCCTCCGGCTGCCCTTCCAGCGGTTGAAAATGGTCCTGGAAGAAGTTGATTCCCGCAGTCACGCGGTGCGCCCAACGCGAGTTGGGCGAGAGGGCCCTTCCCACCGAGAGGAGGGCCTGCTCGTGTCGCTGCGAATACTCGGACAGGACGACGCCGTCGGCATAGATTCGGTCCTGCAGTTGCGCCCGGTCCCACAGGCCTTGCGCGGACATCGGGTCCACCCAGGAAACGAACGGACGCCGCACCTGCACGAGTCGGCGGCTCCCGTCGGAGTTGTCGGAATACAGCAAGGCGGCCGACCAGTAGGAGGCGAAAAGGGCCGGATCCTTGTACTCGATGACACGGTTCGTTCTTTCGGCGCCCTCGTCGAAAAGAAATCCCACTTCCTTGCCGAGGCCCAGCACGTTGCTCTCGGTCAAGCCCGCGGCCCACGTGGTGACGCCGCCGGCGCGCCCGAGGTTCAGGGAGATCGCCGTCGTCCAGGCATCCTGCGTCACCACGTCAACGTCTACCCGGCCGTCGTGCTCCGGTCCGGCCCGGACGACCGCCGACTTGAGAAACGGGAGCGCCCGGAGGTTGCGCTCGCTCTGCGCGAGAAGAGACGGGTCGTAGGGCTCCCCTTCCTCGAACAGAAGGAACCGCCGGACGACGGCCGGCTGGGTCTCGGCGTGAAGGGCGTCCGCCGCGCGATAGACCCACCCGCGCGCTTCTTCCTCGGCTGCGAAGACATCCAGGCATTGAATCCGGATCTCGCCGATCCGGAGCGGTTCCCCCGCCCGGGCCGCCCCGGCGGCGCAAAGCGCCAGGGCGAGCGTCAGACGCCGGATCAGGTCCCCTCTTCCCAGGAGCTCATGTAGCGGACCTGCTCGGGTGTCGGCCGGTCGATCGTCGTCCCCATGCTCTCGAGCTTCAGGCGCGCGATCTCCCGGTCGATCTCCTCGGGCACGGCGTAGACGCGCTTCTCGAGCGTCTGGTGGTGCTTGACCATGTACTCGGCGGCGAGCGCCTGGTTGGCGAAGGACATGTCCATGACCGAGGCGGGATGACCCTCCGCCGCGGCGAGGTTGATTAGTCGGCCCTCGGCCAGCAGGTGGACGCGTCGTCCGTCGGCGAGCGTGAATTCCTCGACGAACTCTCGGATCATCCGCCGGCCTTTCGACTGCGCCTCCAGCTCCGGAATGTCGATCTCCACGTTGAAATGGCCGGAGTTGCAGACGACTGCGCCGTCCTTCATCGCCCGGAAATGCTCCCCTCGCAGAACCGACTTGTTGCCCGTGACGGTGACGAAGATGTCTCCGAGCGGTGCGGCCTTTTCCATCGGGAGCACTGTGTAACCGTCGAGCACCGCCTCGATCGCCTTGGTCGGGTCGATCTCCGTTACGATGACGTGCGCGCCCAGCCCGCGCGCCCGCATGGCGACCCCCCGCCCGCACCAGCCGTAGCCGGCCACGACCACGTTCAAGCCCGCGACGAGCAGGTTGGTCGCTCGCACGATGCCGTCCAGCGTCGACTGACCCGTGCCATACCGGTTGTCGAACAGGTGCTTGGTCTTTGCCTCGTTGACGGCCACCACCGGGAACTGGAGGACTCCCGCCTTCTCCATCGCCCGCAAGCGAATGACGCCCGTGGTCGTCTCCTCGGTTCCCCCGCGAATGCCCTCGAGCAGAGCGCGCCGCTCGGGCGCCGAGAGCGTCTTGGCCCAGTCGCGGATGACGGGATCGACGTCCTGGTCCTTTCCGAGGGCCAGGAAGATCAGAGAGGACACCAGGTCTGCCCCGTCATCCATCGTCAGGTTGGGACGGTGCGCGAGGGCTGCCCGGATGTGGTCGTAGTAGGTCCGGTGATCCTCTCCCTTGATCGCGTAGACGGAGATACCGTCGTGGACGGCCAGCGAGGCCGCGGCGTCGTCCTGGGTCGAGAGCGGGTTGGAGGCGCAGAGGACCAGATCGGCCCCGCCGGCCGCCAGGGTCCGGGCCAGGTTGGCCGTCTCGGTCGTCACGTGCAGGCAGGCGGACAGACGCGTGCCGGCTAGCGGCCTTTCCTTGCGGAAGCGCTCGCGGATCTGGCGCAAGACCGGCATGCTCCCGTCGGCCCACTCGATCCGCAGCCGGCCGCGCTCGGCCAGCGACAGGTCCTTCACGTCATGGCGAACGGGAGCGGCGACCCCGCTCATCGGGTGACCACCGAGGCCGGCTCGACGCCAGCGGCCTTGGCGAGTGTCTCGGCCTTGTCGGTCCGTTCCCAGGTGAAGTCCGGCAGACGCCGTCCGAAGTGCCCGAAGGCGGCGGTCTGCTTGTAGATCGGGCGCCGCAGGTCGAGCGCCTGAATGATGCCCTGGGGCGTCAGGGCGAAGTGCTCCCGGACGAGCGCGACGATGCGTTCCTCGGGGATCCGCCCCGTGGAATAGGTCTCCACGTGAACCGAAACCGGGTCGGCGACCCCGATGGCGTAGGCCAACTGGATCAGCGCGCGATCGGCAATTCCCGCCGCGACGAGGTTCTTGGCGACGTAACGGGCCATGTAGGCGGCCGAGCGGTCGACCTTGGTGGGATCCTTGCCCGAGAAGGCCCCGCCGCCGTGCGGGGCGCTGCCCCCGTAGGTGTCCACGATGATCTTGCGCCCGGTCAGGCCCGCGTCCCCCTGGGGGCCGCCGATGACGAACCGCCCCGTCGGGTTGACGTGGAACTTGGTTCGCGGCGTCAGCAGCGCCGCCGGGATCACCGGCCGGATGACCTCCTCGATGATCGCTTCGCGCAACGCCGCGTGCTTCATCGCCTCGGCGTGCTGGGTGGAAACGACGACGGTCTCGACCGCGACGGCGCGGCTGCCTTCGTATTCGACGGTCACCTGCGACTTTCCGTCGGGTCGCAGGAAGTCCATGTCGCCCTTCCGCCGCGCCTCGGACAGCCGCTGCACGAGGCGGTGGGCGAGGGTCAAGGGCAGCGGCATCAGCTCCTCGGTCTCCCGAACCGCGTAACCGAACATCAGGCCCTGGTCCCCCGCTCCTCCCGTGTCCACTCCCTGCGCGATGTCGGGAGACTGCGGGTCGATCGACGAGATGACGGCGCAGGTCTCGTAGTCGAAGCCGAACTTCGCGCGGGTGTATCCGATCTCCTTGATCGTGTGCCGGACGACCGACGGAAAGTCGACGTAGGTCTTCGTCGAGATCTCTCCGGCGATGAAGGCGAGCCCCGTCGTGACCAGCGTTTCGCAGGCGACGCGCCCCGTCGGGTCATCCCGCAGGACCGCGTCCAGGATGGCGTCGGAAATCTGGTCGGCGATCTTGTCGGGATGGCCCTCGGTCACCGATTCCGAGGTGAAGTAATGGCGCCCGTTTTGAAGCATTCCCTTGCTCCTCATTGTTCGAGTTTGAACCCGCGAGCGTAGCATTTCCGGGAATCGATCTCAAAAGAAGGCCGGCGGGAGGGCCGGAACGGCCGTCGCCGCGGTCCGTCGGAATCATCGCGGGCCCCGAGCGGAGGCCGATTGGCCGGTCTCTCCGAAAAAGCAAAACACGTTTCGCCCGTACGCCCGCCGCCGCAGAAGCTTGAGCCCCGCAGGCGCGGGTGGAGTCTCGCAACGCAAATCGGTCTGGAGCACGTAGATTCCGCCCGAGGCCAGGAGGCGCGCGATCGCGGGCGCGACCCCGGGCTCCGGCCCCGCGGTGTAAGGCGGATCGGCGAAGACGATGTCGAAACGCTCTGCCCGGCCCTCGAGCCGCGCCAGCGCGTCGGAAGCGTCCAGGGCGAGCACCTCGACGGTCCCCGGATCCGGAGCCAGCCGCGCGACGTTTCGTTCGAGTGTCTCCGACTCGTTCTCGACCAGGACACAGCGCGCGGCGCCCCGCGACGCTGCCTCCAGTCCGACGCCGCCGCTGCCGGAGTAGAGATCGAGCACCCGGGCTCCGTTGACGCGAGCCTGCAGGATGTCGAACAGCGCTTCGCGCGCGCGGCCGCTCGTGGGGCGAGCCCCGACGGGCACCTCGAGTCGGCGGCCCGCCCAGCGTCCGGCCGAGATTCGGAGAAGGGAAGGTGCCGCCCGCCCTGCGGACTTGGCTCTCACGGCCGGTCGGGCGGGACAAAGAGAAAGCGAAGCTCCTCGATCTTGCGAAACTCCGAGTACGGCTCGCGCACCCCTTCCAGCTCGACGACCCCCTTCTGGGCGTCGACCTTGCGGACTCGGAAGAGCACGCCATCGAAGCGCCTGAGGATCGTTCCGGGCGGAATCCGCTCCGCCGTGAAACGAGTCGCCGGGGCGAGCGGGGCCGTGAAGGTGCCCTTCAGTCCCTCGAGCGAGGAGCGCAGCGCCGCCACCTCCGGCGTCAACGCCGAGAATTCGTCGAAGCGGATCTGCTTGCGGCCCGCGGGTCCGGCCAGCGTGACGACTGACTGCCGGACGAATTCGCCCGTCAGACCGCTGCGCAGGTCCTCGGCGCCGGACCAGACGGCTTCGCTGCGAAAGTAGTCGCAGTAGAAGCTCGCTTCTTCGGGCGTCAGGCGCTGCCGCTTCAGTTGTGCGGTCCCTCCGCGGTTGCTTTTCCAGACGAGGTTCCGGTCGGCGAAGAGAGTCAGGCGCTCGTAGCCTTCATGCGATTGCACGATCCACTCCGCGCAGAATGTCGGTGCCGCCGCCTCGGCCCTCGCGAGAGCGGCGGCCAGCGCAAACCCCAGGATCGCAGCGGCGGGCGCGCGCCGCCTCATCGCTGACGATCCCTCGCGGCCGCGACGGCGAAGGCGAGCTCCTCCTCCGCCGAGATTCGACCGAGCCGCCGAGCCCGGCGAGTCGCCCCAAGCGCCCGGCCGAGCGCGGGTCCGGGAGGGATGCCGGCCGCGACCAGATCCCGTCCGCGGATCCTGAGCGCCGTCTCGCCCGCTTCGGAGTCGGTCGCGCCGAGCGCGGCCACCGCGAGGGCCTCGTCGGGTGAGAACGGCGAAGCGTCGCGGCTCGAACCGCCGGGGCGCCTTTCGGGCCAACGCTCGAGGGTGCGGGCGGCCTGACGGGAGAGGTTCAGACGCCGGGCGAGTCGCACCGTCCCCTCCGCCGGAAGGTCCGCCGCCCAGACCAACAGATACGCGAGCCACGACGTGCCGGACGGCGAGCTTGCCGCGAGCCTCTCGGCGCGAGAGAGGCGCGCTCTGGTCTGCGCGTCACCGCGCAAGGAGGGGTGCAGCGCAGCCGAGAGACCGAGCGCCGACAGCATCGAGACGGCTCGAGCGCGTCCCGGCTCCGAAAGGATCCGCGCCACTTCGCGTCGCAACCGGTCGCCCGAGATCCGGTCCACGGCCCCCGCGTCGACTGCCTGGCGGATCCAACGCCTTGTCCGCGGCTCGATCCGGAAGCCCAGGCGGTTTGCATAGAGCACTGCCCGGAAGGCCCGGGTCGGGTCGTCCCGTGGCGATGCCGCGTGCAGCATCCGAATGAGGCCCCGGCGAAGGTCCGAGAGCCCTGCCTGCGGGTCGCAGAAGCGCGGCCCCGCGCCTTCCAGGCGCCAGGCCATCGCGTTGACGGTGAAGTCTCGCCGGGCCAGGTCCTCCGTGATGCTTCCCGGATGAACCCGGGGCAAGGCCCCGGGGTGCTCGTAGGTTTCGCCTCGCGCCATCGCGACGTCGAGCGCGCGCGCCTCGGGCAGCTCGAGCGTCGCCGTGCCGAAGCGGGCATGCTCCCGCACGGAGACGTCGAGACGCCGCGCGAGCTTCCGAGCGAATCCCAAGGCATCGCCCTCGACGACCGCGTCGAGGTCTCGGACCGGCCGGTCGAGCAGCGCGTCCCTCACGGCGCCTCCGGCAACGTAGAGGGGCGTCCTCGTTTCCCGCGCCAGCGCCACGGCGCTGCGGAGAGCCTCCCGCACGGTCGGCGGCAGCCGTCGCAGCAGTTTTCCAACCGCGGCCGGGGAGCCCCGGTGCCTTGATCGCGCCGCCGAAGCCCGATCGGCGCCCGCTCTATTCGAAGACGTACTGAACCGAGTCCTCCCCTGCCAGGGCACGGATCTCGCTCGTCAAGCGCGGCGACGGGGCGACGCGGATCGAGTCGGCGGCCTTCACGCGCGCTTCGAACTCTCCGGGACGCACCAGCCGGATCGAGACCGGAGTCGTGCCGGGATACGAGGCGAGGCTCTCCCGGAGCCGTGACAGCACCTTCTCGTCGGCCAGGGCGAGGTTCACGCGGATCTCGATCTCCCGGGCCCGCCGCTCGTTGATCCCTTCGAGCGGGGCGACCTCCTGAACGGTCAGCTCCAGGGCCGCACCCGACTCGCGCACGATCGCGTTGACCAGGACCGGCAGGTCGGCCGCGATCCAGCCGCCGACCCTCTCGTAGAGACTCGCGAACACGCAGACGGGCACGCTGCCCGTCGTGTCTTCCAGGACCGCCTTGAGCATCGTCTTGCCCTCGTTGACCCCCTTCTTGATCTTCTGCCGCTTCAACTGTGTCAGCACTCCCGCCACGCGCACCGTGCGGTCCACCCGGGACGGGAGCTCCACGATCTTTGCGTCCGCAAACCGCGCGATCTCGTCGGTGTGGCGTGCGAGCGGGTGCCCGGTCACGTAGAAGCCGAGGACCTCCTTCTCTCCCTTCAGGCGCTCCTCGAGCGACCACTCCGGAATGTCCGCGAAATCGTCGCCGGGCGGTCCCGTCGCGCCGCCATCCTGTCCGAAGAGACTCGACTGTCCCCGCTCGGCCTCCTCTCGCCCCCGCGCCGCCAGGCCGAGGACCCGCTCGGCCGCGCCCGCCAGTGTCGCGCGGTTCTTTCCGAGAGAATCGAAGGCCCCGGCGGCGATCAAGGCGTCGAACGTCCGCTTGTTGACGAGCCGGGACTCCAGGCGCTCGGCGAACTCCGTGAACGAAGCGAATCGGCCGCGCGACCGCTCCTCCAGGATGGCTTCCGCCGCCGCCTCCCCGACGCCCTTGATCGCGGCGAGCCCGAACCGAATCGCCTCGCCGACCGACGTGAAATCCTTTCGCGATTCATTGATGTCCGGCGGGAGGACCGCGATCCCCATTTCGACGCAGTCCCCGATCACCTTGACCAGGCCGTCGGTCGAGCCGATTTCGGCGGTCAAGGTGGAGGCCAGAAAGTCGACCGGATGATGCGCCTTCAGATAGGCCGTCTTGTAGGCGACGAGGGCGTAGGCCACCGCGTGGGACTTGTTGAATCCGTATCGCGCGAAGGGCTCGATCAGCGACCAGAGCTCATGCGCCTTCTTCTTGGGCGTGCCGTGCTCCGCCGCGCGCCTCAAGAACTTCTCTCCCTCGGCGGTCATGATCTCTTTCTTCTTCTTGCCGATCGCCTTGCGCAGCAGGTCCGCCTCCGCGAGCGAGTACCCGGCCACGCGTGAGGCGATCCGCATGACCTGCTCCTGATAGACCAGGATTCCGAGGGTTTCCTCCAGGATGTCGGCGATCTCCGGCAACGGGTAGGTGACCTTGCTCGTTCCGTTTCGCCGGCGGACGTATTCCTCGACGGTTCCGGCATCGAGGGCGCCGGGGCGGTACAACGCGTTCAACGCCGCGAGATCGGCGAAGACGCGCGGCTTCGCCCGGCGCAGCAGGTCCCGCATCCCGGTGGAATCGAACTGGAAGACGCAGGCGGTCTTCCCGGAGCGGAAGAGCTCGAAGGTCGCCTCGTCGTCGAGCGGGAGATGGTCGAGATCGATCGACTCCCCCGTCCTCGATTTCACGGCCGCGACGGTTGCGTCGAGAATGTCGAGCGTGATGAGGCCGAGAAAGTCGATCTTCAAGAGGCCCATCTTCTCGACGGCATTCATGTCGAATTGGGTCGTGATTTCGTCCTTGTTCGTCCGATACAGCGGCAGGTAATCGGTGATCGGACGGGGCGCGATGACGACACCGGCCGCGTGCATGCCCGCATGGCGCGAGAGCCCCTCCAGCCGCTCCGCGATGCGCACGACCTTGGCGGCCGTTTCGTCCGAGGCGAGGAGTTCCTTCAATCCCGCCGAGTCGCGCAGCGCCCGGTCGAACGTGACGTCGGGCCCATCGGGCACGAGCTTGGCGATCCGGTCACCCGTCGAGACGGGCAGCGAGAGCACCCGGGCCACGTCGCGCACGGCGAGCTTCGGTTTGAGCTGCGAGAAGGTGACGATCTGGGCGACGTTCTCTCGGCCGTACTTCTTGGTCACGTACTCGATGACTTCTTGGCGCCGGGCCTGGCAGAAGTCGATGTCGATGTCGGGCATCGAGATCCTCTCGGGATTCAAGAACCGCTCGAAGAGCAGGTCGTAGCGCAGCGGATCGATCTCGGTGATTCGCAGGGCCCAGGAGACGATCGAGCCCGCCGCGCTGCCTCTCCCGGGGCCGACGGAGATGCCCTTCTCCCGAGCGTAGCGGATGAAATCCGACACGATGAGGAAGTAGGAGGGAAAGCCCATCTTCTCGACGACGCCGATCTCGTATTCCAGGCGTTCGCGGTACTTCTCGGGCGGCGCCGCGAGCGGAACCTCCGCCAGCCGGCGCTCCAATCCTTCCCGAGCGAGATCCCGGAAGTACTCGGCGGGGGTCTGGCCGGGCGGTGCGGCGAAGGTCGGCAGCTGCAAACCCTCCGCGTCCAGCGAGACCGCGCAGCGTTCGGCGATGGCGGCGGCGTTGCCCACCGCCTCCTCGCTCCACGGCCGGAACCGCGCGCGCATCTCCTCCGGGCTCTTGACGTAGAACTCGTCGTTGTAGAAGCGCATTCGGCGCTCGTCCTCGAGCGTCTTGCCCATGCCGATGCACAGCAGGACTTCGTGAGCGAAGGCGTCGTCGCGTCGCAGGTAGTGGCTGTCGTTGGTCGCCACCGCGGGCGCCCCGGTTTCCGCCGACAGACGGAGCAGTTCCGGGAGGATCGCCGTCTGCTGAGGAAGTCCGTGGTCCATCAGCTCAACGAAGAAGTTCCCCTTCCCGAAGATCTCCTCGTACTCGAGGAAGGCCCTCTTGCCGGCCTCGAAATTGCCGCGCGCGAGGGCGCCGGCGACTTCTCCCTTGAGACACCCCGACAGGCCGATCAGGCCCTGGGCATGCTGGCGCAGCAATGCCTTGTCCATGCGTGGGCGGTGATAGAAGCCGGTCAGGTACGCCTCCGACACCAGACGAATGAGGTTGTGATAGCCGGCTTGAGTCGCGGCGAGGATCGTGAGGTGGTAGGCGTACCCCTCCCCCGACTCGCTTGCGGCTTCGCGTTCGCGGTCCCGCCGATCTCCCGGCGCGATGTAGGCCTCGATCCCGACGATCGGCCGCACGCCGCTCTTGATCGCCTCGTGGTAGAAGGCGAAGGCCCCGAACATGTTGCCGTGGTCCGTGACGGCGACCGCGGGCATGCCGAGCTCCCCCACGCGCTTGCACAGCTCGGGCAGCCGATTGGCGCCGTCGAGAAGCGAGTACTGGCTGTGGAGATGGAGGTGGACGAAGTCGCCGGGCACGATTTCGATTCTAGGGCTGGCTTATCCTAAGCGCAATGTCCTTCCGCCGAGCGCTCGGCACGTTCGACGCAACGATGATGGTGATCGGCGGAATCATCGGAGCCGGAATCTTCATCAATCCGTATCTGGTCGCGCAGCGCCTCTCCTCGGGCGGGCTGGTGCTCGCGGCCTGGGTCGTCGGGGGCGCCGTCGCGATGGCCGGCGCGCTCGCCTTCGCCGAGCTCGCCGCGCTCTTTCCTCGCGCCGGAGGAGAGTACGTCTACTTGCGGGAGGCCTTCCATCCGCTGGTCGGTTTTCTCTTCGGTTGGGCTTCCTTGCTGATGATCCAGGGCGGGGGCCTGGCGGCCGTCGCGATCACCTTCGCAGAGTACGCTCTCCGGCTGTGCGGCGCCCCATCCGCGTCCGGGACCCCGCTCGCCGTGGGCGCCCTCGCCTCGCTCTCTCTGGTCAACATCGTGGGTGTCAAGCCGGGCAGCCGGCTCTTGAACGTCCTGGTGGTGCTCAAGATCGCCGCACTGTCCGCTTTGATCGGCGGAGGACTCCTGCTGCCTCGGGTCGCGCCGCCCCCGGCCCCGCCGGGCGCGCCTCCCGGAGGAACCGGGCTCGCCGCTTTCGGCGCGGCGCTCATTCCCATTCTCTTCTCCTACGGCGGATGGCAGAACGCCAACGTCGTCTCGGAGGAGATTCGTGATTCCCGCCGCACCCTGCCGACGGCGCTCGTCGCCGGGACGGCGGCCGTCATCCTCGTCTACGTGCTCGTCAACGTCGTTTACCTGGGCGCGCTGGGCCGGGAGGGGCTCGCCTCCACGGCCACCCCCGCCGCCGACGCCGTGCGCCGCCTCTTCGGATCCCAGGCGGACCGCCTGATCGCCGCCGCGATCGCGGTCTCCACCTTCGGGTTCCTCGATCTGACCCTGCTCGCCCCGACGCGGATCTCCTACGCCATGGCGAAAGACGGCCTCTTCTTCCCCGCGCTCGCGAGGCTCCACCCCCGATTCCAGACGCCGGTTCTCGCGATCGCGGTGCAAGGAGCCTGGGCGATTCTTCTCGTGCTCACGGGCACCTTCGCCGACCTGGTGGACTCCGTGGTCTTCGCCGACTGGATCTTCTTCGGACTGACCGTGGCCGGTCTCTTCGTCTTCCGGAAGAGGCCCCCGGACACGGCGAAGGCTGACGCCTTTCACGCTCCGGGCTATCCGGTCATCCCCGCCCTTTTCGTCGGGGCGGCGGCCCTGGTCGTCTGGAGCGCCATCCGATCGAACCCTTTCCGCTCGGCCCTGGGCACGGCCCTGCTCGCCGCCGGGATTCCGGTCTACTTCTTCTTCGCGCGCCGGCCGCGCATCGCCGAGAGCTAGTCCGTGGTTCGCGCACGCGCTCCGTACATGGAATGGGCCAAGAGCCGGCCCGGGCCAAGGCTCGACCTGGCGGGAAGCAACCTGCTCGCCTGCTCGCTTCAGGACCTGCCGGGCGCCCGAGAGGCCGTCGAGCTCGCCGGCGAGAGCCCGGACGGCTACCCGCCCCTGCTCGATGCCATTGCTTCCCGATACGGCGTCGAGCCCGATCGGGTGTCGACCGCTCCCGGCTGCTCGGGGGCCAACTTTCTCGCGTGCGCCGCGCTGCTCGAGGCGGGAGACGATGTTCTGATCGAGCGGCCGACTTACGATCCGCTCGTCGCCGCGGTCCGGATGCTGGGAGGCCGGCCGCGCTTCTTCGACCGACGCTTCGAACAGGGCTTCGCGCTCGACCCCGAGTCGATCCGGAAAGCCTTCGGCCCAGCGACGCGTCTCTTGATCGTCTCCAATCCGCACAATCCCAGCGGCGTTCTGGCGACCGACGAGGAGATCGTCGCGCTCGCCGGCATCGCGGAGCAGTCGGGCGTTCCCGTCCTGGTCGACGAGGTTTACATGGACGCGGTCGTGGATCGGCGCCTCAGTCCGGCGGCGACGGTCTCCCCCCTGTTCGTCACCTCGAACAGCCTGACGAAGGCGTACGGGCTTTCGGCGCTGCGTTGCGGCTGGACTCTGGCCTCCCGGGAGATCACCGAGAGGATCCGTCGAGCGCGCGACGTCGTGGATGTCTCGGGGCCCATCCCGGCCGAGCGCCTGGCGCTAGCGGCGTTTCGCCATCTCGACCGCCTCAGGGAGAGGGCGCGCGGCTTGATCGAGCCCAATCGGCGGCTCTGGTCGGAGTTTCTCGCTCGAGAGCCCTCGCTGGAGGGCGTCCCCTCGGCGGCAACCCTCGCCTTTCCCCGGTTCCGGGACGGACGAGATGCGGCCGTCTTCGTGCGGCGCCTCTTCGAGGCCCACGGCATCGCCGTCGTGCCCGGCCACTTCTTCGGGCTGCCCGCTCACTTTCGGGTCTCGCTCGGGGGAGCCTCGGCGGCGCTCGCCGAGGCCCTCCAGACGATGGGGCGGTCGCTCGGGGAAGCCTGAGCGCGCCTCGCGCGCCGACCGAGCTATATCAATATCGATATAGCTGCGAGGCTCACTCCCACTCGATCGTCGCGGGTGGCTTGGACGTGATGTCGTACACGACCCGGTTGACCCCCCGAACGCTCCGGACGATGCGCGTCGCGATGGCGTCGAGCACCTCGTGCGGCATTCGGAACCAGTCGGCCGTCATGAAGTCGACCGTCTGGACGGCCCGCACGGCCAGCACGAACTCGTGCGTGCGCATGTCGCCCATGACGCCGACCGAACGCACGGGCAGGAGCACCGCGAAGGCCTGCGCGATCGCGTCGTAGAGGCCAGCGGCCCGGATCTCGTCGAGGACGATCTCGTCCGCCTTCTGGAGGATGGCGACCTTCTCGCGCGTGACCTCTCCCGGGATCCGGACGGCGAGCCCCGGTCCGGGAAACGGATGGCGGGTCAAGAACTCCCGAGGCAGCCCGAGCTCGGCCCCCAGGGCTCGCACTTCGTCCTTGAAAAGCTCTCGAACCGGCTCGATCAGCTCGAGTCCGAGCTTCTCCGGCAGCCCTCCGACGTTGTGATGCGTCTTGATGACGGCCGAGGGACCCTTGATCGAGACCGACTCGATGACGTCCGGGTACAGCGTTCCCTGAGCGAGGTAGCGCGCCTGCGGAATCGACCGCGCCTCTTGCTCGAACACCTCGATGAAGGTGCGCCCGATGATGCGACGCTTCTCCTCCGGATCCGTCACCCCCTCCAGGCGGGACAGAAAGACGTCCGATGCGTCTACGGCCCGGATGCGAATTCCGAGGTGGCGGAAAGCCTCCTCGACCTGCTGCCGTTCGTGAGCGCGCATCAGCCCGTGATCCACGAGAATCGGGTGGACCCGTTCTCCCAGGGCCTCGCGCAGCAGGATCGCCGTGACCGACGAGTCGACGCCGCCGGAAAGGGCGCAGAGCACGGCGCCTTCCGGCGCCTGCGCGCGAATCGAGGCGACCTTCTCGGCGCGGAAGGAGGCCATCGTCCAGTCGGGTTTGGCGCCGCAGATGCGGAAGAGGAAGTTCTCCAGGATCACGGCGCCGTGCACGGTGTGGCGCACCTCCGGGTGGAACTGCAGCCCGAAGAGACCCTTCTTGGGATCCTCGAAGGCGGCAATCGGGCTGGAAGAGGTCGAACCGATGACGCGAAAACCGGGAGGCGAGGCTTCGATCGAGTCTCCGTGGCTCATCCAGACGGTTTGCTCGGGCTCGAGGCCGCGGAAGATCTCCGAGTCGGGTGACACTTGGGCCAAGGCGCGCCCATACTCCCGGTCGCCTCCCCCCGCGACCTTCCCTCCCCAGGCGTGAGCCATCCATTGCATGCCGTAGCACAGTCCCAAGGTCGGCGTCCCGAAATCCCGCGGGTCCGCTGCCGGAAGCGGCGCCCCTTCTTCGTAGACACTCTGCGGGCCCCCGGAAAGGATGATCCCCGCGGGGTTCCAGCGGGCGATTTCGGCGGCCGGGGCGGTTCCGGGAAGAACGACCGAGAACACCCGCGCCTCGCGGATGCGCCGCGCGATCAGTTGCGTGTACTGGGAGCCAAAATCGAGAACCACGATCGGCCGCGACGGCGCACTCACGCCTCGCCTGCCTTCCGCAGCGCCGCGAGCGGCGCCGCCAGAGCCGCGGCCGGCAGCAGGGCCGCCGCGCCAGCGCCAAACGGCGCCAGGGCGACGATCAGCGGCGCCAGCAGCGTGCCCGGAGCCTTCCGAGACACCGTCGATTCGCCAAACAGCACGAGCGCGCCGCTGGCCAGAAGGAACAGCACGGAGAACGCCGCGGCGAAGGACCGCCGGTAAGCGGATCCGGTCCTCCCGGCGGGTCGTCCGAAGAGCGCCGTTTCCGCGAGAGTGATCCCGAGCACGAGGAGCAACGCGAAGACGTAGGCGGGGACGAAGAGGAGCCCCGCCTGCGCGAGGAAGCGCAGCTCGGGCGTCCAGCCGGAGATTCGGGGCCCGATCCATTGCTCGAAAAAGGGATAGGTCCCGAAGCCGGCGTCGCCCCGCCCGTGTGTCAAGAGGAACGCGAGCGCGCCGAGGAGGAAGGCCGAAGGGAGCAGGAGGGCGATCTGGCGGAGAAACGTCACGGCGCGCCGCGATTGTATCGAATCCGCCGTCTTGGCTGCCCGCCTGTAAGATGACGCCGCCATGGCCCTGCGCAAGTCGACGCGAATCTGGCTGGCTCTCTTCGCGGTCGGGCTCGCCGGCATCCTCGTCAACGGATCGTCCGATCGGCTGGGAAGCGCCTCCATTCTCTTCACCCTGCTCGCCGACACCGCCGCATGCGTCCTGCTCTGGCGCGCGGGGGTGGCGGCGTTCCGCCTCATCATTCGGCGGCTGACCCTGCGTCTCGCCTTCTCGTACTTCCTGATTGGCATCGTGCCGATTCCGCTGCTGGCGGCGTTGTTCTCGGTCGCTGGTTACGTGCTCGCGCACCAGATCATCGCAACCCGCCTGCGCGACGAGGTCAACGAGCTCGCCGACCTCGCCCGGTCGTCCGCCGCCGACGCGCCGCACGTCCAGCTCGGAAGAGACGGTCGCGTCGTGTCCTCGGATGTCTCCTGGCTGAAGCCGGGCGACGAGGTGCCGTGGGCCGGCGCTCTGGTCCTGCCCCATCCCATCATTGTCCAGGGGTCCGTCTGGATCGGGATCCGGAACGAGACGCCGGGCGGCCCCGTGCTTCGGCTCCTGCCCTTGCAGGACCCGTCGGCGCCCTGGCTCCAGCGCCTGGCCGACCGGACCGGCTGGGACGTGATGGTGAGGGCGGGTTCCGGCGAGGGGACCTTCTCGGGCTATCAGATTCGCGTCCGCCGCAACCGCGAAAGGAAGGCCGAGGAGCGTTTCGTCAGCCCCCACCCGAGCGCGGAGCCAATCCCGAGGACTTTCTGGAGCCGCGAATGGTTGGGTGGCATCTACGTGGATCGGGCGGTCGCGATCGTGGGCGAGAAGCCCGCTGGGACTCCCGTCGTCGCCTTCCTGGCCCGCACGTCGCCAGCGGTGTTCCTTGGCCAGCTCTTTGCCCAAGGCGTTCCTGAGATCCGTCGCATCGTCCGCGTGCTGATCGTGGGACTGACCGCGGCGCTTCTCCTGGTCTATCTCGTCGCCCTCGCAATTGCCTTCGGCCTGGTGGCGTCGATCGTTCGGAACGTCAATCGCCTGACGCGAGCGACCGCGGCGATTTCCGCGGGGGATTTCTCTGTCCGGGTGAACTCGAAGTCCAAAGACCAGATCGGCGATCTGGCCCGCTCGTTCGACGGAATGGCCGCCTCCATCCAGTCGCTCCTGCGGGAGACGGCGCGGAAGGAGAAGCTCGAGGCCGACCTGGCGGTGGCACGCGCGATCCAGGAGAGCTTTCTGCCCGAGTCCGGAGTGCGCTGGAAGGGATTCCACGCCGTCGCCCATTTCGAGCCGGCCGCCGATCTGGGCGGTGATTACTACGACATCCTTCCGATGCCCGACGGGCGCACCGCGGTCGCGATCGGCGATGTGTCCGGACACGGGCTTCCGACCGGTTTGGTCGCGGCGGCGGCCCGAGCCTCCCTGGCGAGCTTCGTCGAGCTCGGAGTGCCGGCGGATCAGGCGTTCCTGCGTCTCGGGCAGCGGACGGAACGGTCGCGCGACTCGCAGCGCCGACTCTACACGACGCTCTCTTTCTTCGCCTACGACGCCGGGCGCCGGGTGGGGACGCTGACCAACGCGGGCCACCCGGCTCCGTACCGCGTGTCGGGCAATCGAGTGGAACGACTCGAGGTCTCCGCCCTGCCGATCGGTCTGCTGCCCGGGAAGCCGTCCTCCTATCCCTCGAAGGACTTCGCGTTTGACCCCGGAGACCGGCTCGTCTTCTTCACCGACGGCGTCGTCGAGGCCGCCGACGCGCAGGAGGACCCGTGGGGGTACGAGCGTCTCGAGGCTCTCCTCGCGCGAGAAGGCGAACTGCCGCCTGATCAGCTCGTCGGCGCCGTCCTGGCGGCCGTCGCCGCCCACGTCGGACCGACACCGCTCGAGGACGACCGGACATTGCTCATTCTGAGCTTCGACGCGGCCTGATCAGCCCCGGCGGTCGGCCCAGTGCCCGTCGACCCAGTACCATCCCTGGTGCGCGTGTCTCCATGAACCCGCCACCCAGACCGCTTCCGCATGAGGCCGCCGCTCCCAGCGCCCGGCCCGCCATTGGTAAGCGTTGGCCCGCCATACCCAGCTGCCCTCGATCCAGACGTAGCCCGGACCCGGAGACACCGCGCGGACCTCGACGAGAGGAGCCGGTGGGGCGACCGCCACATACGCCACCCCCGGCGGAACAGGCACGAGGCAAGCCGACAGGAGCGGCAAGCTCATGAACGCCGCCGGCAGGAGAATCTTCTTGAGTAAGCCTTTCATGGCGCACCTCCCTCGGTCGGTTCCTGCAAGATCACGACCAACTTCCCGGGCTTTCCGGCAGGGCTCGAGCCGGGCGATATAGTCGCGCCGGGCCGACCGCCTCGTCGGGCGGACAGACGCGATGCCTCCGCGAAAGAGAAAGAAACAAGCCGACTCCGCCTCGCGGGGCCTCTCGGCGCCCGAGGTGGCGACAGGGTCGGCTCCGGCGAGCCTCACGGCGCTTCGCGAAGCGATCGAGGGGGACGGCGGCTCGGTCCTCGCCGCCTACCGGGACCCGCTCGGCGGCCACTGGCAGCTGTTCGCCGCGCTACCCATCGAGCGTGTCGAGCCGACTCCGTTCCAGCGCGACCTCTCCGAAGCCCACGTCACGCGTCTGGCCCGCGTCGTCGATGGGCTCGGGCGATTCTTGGACCCGATCATCGCCGTCCGCACGCCGGAGGGCCAGTACTGGACGCCCAACGGCAATCATCGGCTCTCCGCGATGAAGCGGCTCGGCGCCCGGTCCGTCGTCGCGCTCGTTCTGCCCGAGCGCGACGTCGCCTACAAGATCCTCGCGCTGAACACCGAGAAGGCGCACAACCTGCGGGAGAAGGCGCTCGAGGTCATCCGCATGGCGCGCGACCTCGCCGGACGGGATGGAGCGCCCGAGCGGCAATACGCGCTCGAGTTCGAGGAGGCGGCGTTTCTCACCCTCGGAATCTGTTACGAGAAGAACGGCCGGTTCGCGGGCGGCGCATACCATCCGCTTCTCAAGCGGGTAGACGAGTTTCTCGCCGAGCCCCTCCCCGGCGCTCTCGCCATTCGCGAGGGGCGGGCGGCGCGACTCCAGGAGCTCGAGGAGGCCGTGTCCGCCGCAATTCTGGGGTTGAAGGAACGCGGGTTCGAGAGCCCCTACCTGCGGGCATTCGTCGTCGCGCGGATCAATCCGTTGCGCTTCTCCAAGGCCGAGAAGCCCTCTTTCGACGGGACGCTCGAGAAGATGATCACGGCCGCGAAGAAGTTCAAGCCCGAATCGGTCAAAGCCGAGCAGGTCGCCCGAGCCGCGGGGGCCCCGGAGGAGACTTCGTAACCGAAGAACGACGCGCGGGTCGGTCGGTTGCTGTCGCGCCGGGACATAATCGGTCCATGATCGTGGTCCCCCACCCCTTCGGACTCCACCGCAGCCTCGATCCGCCGGGAGTGCTGCCCCAATCGGCCCGGCGGCTCGACTCGACGCCGCGTGCTCTCGAGAACGAAATCGCCGTGGCCGTTCGCGCCCTGAACGTCGACTCCGCCTCCTTCCGGCAGATGCGCGAGACGGAGCGATCGACCGGCGAAACGGTCGAGCAGCAGGTGCTTCGCATCGTCGGCGAGCGCGGGAAGATGCAGAACCCGGTCACCGGCTCGGGCGGGATCTTCTTGGGCGAGGTCCGCGAGGTCGGCGCCCGGCATCCGGCCGCCGGAAACCTCCGGCCGGGAGAGCGGATCGCGTCGCTCGTTTCGCTCTCCTTGACGCCGCTGTCCATCCAACGCATCAAGGCCGTGATCGCGTCCTCCGAGAGGATCGAGCTCGAGGGAACGGCGATTCTCTTCGAGCGTACCCTCTGGGCGAGGCTCCCCGGCGATTTTCGCGAGGAAGTCGCGCTCGCCGCTTTCGACGTGGCGGGGGCACCGGCCGCCGTTCTGCGCCGGGCGGGCGCGGACCAGACGGTCGTCGTGCTCGGAACGGGGAAGGCCGGCCTCCTCTGCCTGGCTGCGGCGCGCGAGGCCGTCGGGCCCGCGGGCAAGGTCTTCGCGGTCGACCCGTCGGAGGCCGCCTCGGCCCGGGCTCGGGGCGTCGGCGACGCGGACGCCGTCTTCACGATCGACGCCCGGGACCCCATCGCCGTTCATTCGGCGCTCCAGGAGGCGACGCGGAGCGGTCTCGCGGACTTGGTCGTCAATGCGGTCAACGCCCCGGGGACCGAGATCGCCAGTGTGCTCGCTTCGAAGGAGGAGGGAACCGTTCTCTTCTTCGGCATGGCGACCTCCTTCCAGGCCGCGGCCCTGGGCGCGGAAGGCCTGGCGCACCCGGCGACTCTTCTGATCGGCAATGGCTACGTTCCGGGGCATGCCGAAGCGGTCCTGAACCTGCTCCGCCGCCGCCCGAGGCTGCGAACCGCCTTCGAGTCGCTCTGCTCGCTCGGTCCGCCTTGAGCGAAGCGGCGCGCGCCCTGACGGAGCGGATCCTCGCCGCCCAGTCCCGACGGGTGGCGTTCCTCGGCCTCGCCAAGAACGCGGGAAAGACGACGGCCCTCGTCGCGACGCTCGGCGAGCTGTCCCGCGTCGGGATCGCCGCGGGCGCGACGTCCGTCGGGCGCGACGGCGAGGACTTCGACGCCTTGACCGGCGAGCCCAAGCCTCGATTCCGCCTTTGGCCGGGCCAGCTCGTGGCCTCGGCCGAAAGCACGCTCGATGGGACGACCCTCTCCTTGACGGTGCTGGCGCGGCTTCCCTTTCCGACCCGCTTCGGGCCTGTCGCCGTCGCTCGCGTCGGAACGCCCGGTGAGCTCGAGGTGATGGGGCCAACGACGGCGTCGCAGACGGCGCAGACCGCCTCGGCCCTCGAGGCCGCGGGAGCCCGCGTGGTATTGCTCGACGGCGCCTTCGGCCGAAGGGCATTCGCTTCGGCGCGAGTGGCCGACGGAATCGTCCTCGCGGTCGGAATGTCGGCCGGGCGGAGCCTGGAGAGTGTCCTCGAAAGGGCGCGCTTTGCCGCCGACTTGATTCAGTTGCCGACGAACTTCGCCGGCCGCCGCCGGACGATCGACGGAGCGCTGACCGACGAGCTGCTCCACGAGCTGCCACCGGAGCCCGGTGAAACTCTCGTGGCCCAGGATTTCGCCTCGGTCTTTCTCTCCGCGTCGGGGGTCCGAGACTTGAGGCAACGAGGCATCGGCCTGGCAGTCGAGCGACCGGCTCGCCTGATCGCGGTCACGGCGAACCCCTCGGCGCCGGGGCGCCCTCCCCTGCCCGCCAGGGCGTTCTTCGAGGCGCTCGCCGGCACTCTGCCGGGCATCGCGATCTTCGACCTGGAGGCGAGTCTGTCGAGCGTCGAGCCGCGAGCGGGAGAGAAGGACCGATAAGGGCGCGACAACGGCCCCATCCGTTACCAGCTGACGCGCAACGCGGCCCCATCGGGAATGGGAACGACCTCGAGCGTCGTCTTCGGCGCGGCCGTCTCGACACCGGAAGTTTCCGCGCGGTGGCGCCGGACGAGAAAGCGCCCCGTCGCCGTGGCGAAGAGGGCCCCGGTGACGACGTCGCTGAAGAAGTGCGCCCTGTCGTTGATCCGGTCGCAGGCGACGACGAACGCGAGCCCGTAGGCGAGGGTAGGGATGATCCACCCGGGCGCGCGCATCGCGATCACGGAGGACACGGCGAAGGCCTGGGTCGCGTGGCCCGAGGTGAAGGAGTTGTGCCCGGAGAAGGGGTCGAAGATCGTTTCCCCATTGGACTGGTTCGGCCGATAGCGGCCGGCGACCGGCTTGATCACCAGGTTGGTGAAGGCTCCCGCGATGATCGCCGTCTCGAGCGCGTCTCGTCCCATGTCCCGCACATCGCTGTCCCCGGCCACGAGGCCGATGGCCAGAAGCCCGCCGGCCACGGCAAATCCGCCACCCGCGCCGTACCAGGAGGTCCCGCTCGAGACGCTGTTGGTGAAGTTTGACCGGTGCTTCGCGAACAGGTCGTAGACGGCCTTATCGGACCAGAAGGCGCCCCCGATCATCGCGGCCGCGCCCACGGCGTGCCAGCCGTCTCGAGCGTCCCAGTGAAAGGGCGCCACCACGAGAGCGGCGGTGTCCGAGCCGTAGCGCTTCGCCTCGTTCCAGAGGGCATTGCCGACCACCTTCAAGACCGGGGGCTTGGCCGGAGAGGCAGGGGCCTGCTCCGATTGGCCGGTTTCGACCGGGTCGAAAGCCGGGCAATCCTCTAGCTCGACGGCCGCCGCACGGCTGGAGACGAGGAGAAGCACGAGGAAAGTGAGAAATTCGGATCGGGCCCGAGGCCACCGCGCCGCGGACCACAAACCCAACCCGCTACTCGTTGGCAAGACTCGCCCGCCTCGGAATACGCCAACCCGATCCGGTGTGCCTGTATTTCCGGGCCCCGGCTATACTGCCCCGTCGATGCCCCCCAAGCTCGGTCTTTCGGCGGAGCGAATCGAGAACTGCCGGCGCCTCGCCGGGAAAGTCGCCGACGGTGTTCGAAGGGAGACGGAGCCGTTCACCACCGTTTCCACCGAACGCGCGGTCTTGCGACTCCTGGGCGTCGATGGGGTGGATGAGCAGGACGTTCCGATCCCCAACCGAGTCGTCGAGTCCCTGCGGGCGACGGGCAAGCTCGCCCGCGGCGCCGCCGTGTGGCTGGGAAGCGCGTTGGCGGCCGGAGACTCGGGCCCGACAGAGGCCGCACGGCGGCTCTCGGATCCGTCCCAGGCGAAGGGAATCTCGGAGCATCCGCGGTGGCGAGAGGCGCTCGCCCCACTGGTGGCTTCGACCCTCGGACGCATCCGGGGCAACGCCGCCGAACGCCGGCGGCGCCTGGCGGCGCACCCGCCGGACGAAGAGCCGCTTCTGTACGCCATCGTCGCCACGGGAAACATCTACGAAGACATCATTCAGGCCGAGGCGGCGGCCCGCGCCGGCGCGCAGTGCATCGCGGTCATCCGATCGACCGCGCAGTCGCTGCTCGACCACGTCCCTCACGGAGCGACCACCAGCGGCTTCGGCGGGACCTTCGCGACCCAGGAAAACTTTCGCCTCATGCGGGCGGCGCTCGATCGGATCGAGCCAGAGATCGGGCGCTCCGTGCGCCTGGTCAACTACTGCTCGGGACTGTGCATGCCCGAGATCGCGGCCATGGGGGCCTTCGAGCGCCTCGACATGATGTTGAACGATGCCCTCTACGGCATCATCTTCAGGGACATCAATCCCTTCCGCACGCTGATCGACCAGAACTTTTCCCGTCGGATCAACGCCGCGGCCGGTATCGTGATCAACACGGGGGAAGACAACTATCTGACGACCGCCGACGCCGTCGAGCAGGCGCCGGCGGTGCTCGCCTCTCAGTTCATCAACGAGCGTTTGGCCCTGGACGCGGGGCTCGAGCGCTGGCAAATCGGCCTCGGGCACGCCTTCGAGATCGACCCGGAGCTCGAGGATGGCCTTCTCCTCGAGATCGCCCAGGCCGAGGCGGCTCGCGAGATTTTCACCGAGTCGCCGCTCAAGTACATGCCGCCGACCAAGCACATGACGGGCAACGTCCTGCGCGGCTACCAGCAGAACGCGCTCTTCGTGCTCACGTCCGTCGCGACGGGACAGTCGATCCACCTGCTCGGCATGCTGACGGAGGCCCTCCACACGCCGCTGCTCTCGGACCGGTGGCTGGCGATCGACCAGGCGAAGACGATCCGCACGAACGCCCGGCACCTCTCCGAGGAGATCGCCTTCGCGCCGCACGGCCGGATCGTCCGCCGCGCGCACGAAGTCCTCGAGGGAGCCGAGGCGCTCCTCGAGCGAATCGCCGGCCAGGGGCTTTTCGACGCGCTCGCCTCGGGCGTCTTCGCCGACACGCGACGGCCGCGCGAGAGCGGACGCGGCCGGGAGGGCGTTGTCGAGCGGCATCCGGAGTATTCGAACCCCTTCCGGGAGGCTTGGGACCGCGAGCCCGCGGGGGCGGCCTCGTGAGCGCGCCGCGGCGCGACCCGTCTCGCCTGCGTCCGTACGGCGACAAATGGAACGACGGCGTCGTACAGGTTTCCTTCACGCTTCCCTTGCCGCACTCGGGCCTGGCGATCGAAGCCGCCAAGCGGTACGCCGGCAAGATGGGCATTCGCGACCCCTACGTGACGCTCGCCCAGCCGGTCGCGCCCGAATTCACGTTCTTCATCGTGTACGGCAAGGCGGTCCACGAAGTCGACGCGACCGCGATCTCGGCCGAAGAGGCCGCGGCGCCCGATCTCGGCCGGGAAGAAATCGACGCGGAAATCGCCAAGAGGTTCGGCCGGCGTCTCGTCGTTCTCGGCTGCGCGCTCGAGTCGGACGCTCATACGGTGGGCATCGACGCGATTTTCAATCCGAAGGGGTTCGCCGGCGACTATGGGCTCGAGCGGTACGCGGGGTTCGATGCGCGAAACCTCGGCGCCCAGGTGCCGGTCGAGAGGCTCGTTCGCCTGGCCCGCGACGCGAAGGCCGATGCCATCTTGGTCTCGGCCACGGTCACGCAGAACGAGATTCACGTCAGGCACCTGACGGATCTGGTCGACATGCTGGAGGCCGAGCGCCTGCGCGACGACCTGATCCTGGTGGCGGGCGGCGCGCGCCTCGACCACGCGCTCGCCAAGGAGCTCGGCTACGACGCGGGGTTCGGGCCGGGCACGACGCCGGGACGGGTCGCCGCCTTCCTACTCGAGGAGATGACCCGCCGCCGGGCGGGGCCGGGGCCGAGTTGACGAACGAGAAGGTGCAGCTGCGGCTGCGCGTTGGGGCGGAGCAGGCCCACTACGGCGGCGGGCTCGTCGACGGCGCCTATCTGTTGAAGCTCTTCGGCGACGCGGCCACGGAGTTGCTCGTCCGGCACGACGGCGACGAGGGGCTCTTCCGGGCCTACTCATCGGTCGATTTTCTGGCGCCGGTCGTGGCGGGCGATTACCTGGAGGTCGAGGCGGAGCTTCTCCGGGTCGGGCGGACCTCGCGCGAGATGCGCTTCGAGGCGCGCAAGGTCATTACGCCCGCCGGCGGCGCCGCCTCCTCCTCGGTCCCTGTCGACCCGCCCGTCGTGGTCGCGCGGGCCACGGGCACCTGCGTGGTCCCGCTCGGACGCCAGAGGCGGAAAGCTTGAGCGAGGAGGTCGTCATCACGGTTGCCGGCGTGGGGGCGGAGGTCACCCGCACCCAACAACCGAGCCTGCCGCTGCTGCCGCCGGAGGTCGGGGAGGAGTACCGCCGGGCGCACGAGGCCGGTGCCGCGATCGGCCACATTCACGGACGAAGACCCGACGGCACGCCGACCCAGGATCTCGCGACCTTCCGCGACTATTCGCAGGCGATCCGGGCGCGCTGTCCGATCATCCAGCAATTCTCCACCGGCGGCGCGGTCGGCATGAGTGTGGAGGAGCGCATCGCCGCGCTGGAGCTCCGGCCGGAGATGGCGACGCTCACGCTCGGAACCTGCAATTTCGGCGACGACGTCTTCGAGAACTCGCTCCCGACGATTCGGACGATCCTCGAGCGCATGCGCAAGTTCGGCATCACGCCGGAGCTCGAGATCTTCGACGATGGCATGCTCGCCACCGCCGACGTGCTCCTTGCGAAGGGGCTGCTCACCGTCCCGCTCCATTTCGACTTCGTGTTGGGCGTGCCGGGAGCCGCCGCCGCCACACCCGAGAACCTGCTTCACTTCGCCCGGTCGATTCCGGCCGGCTGCACGTGGACGGTCGCGGGAATCGGCCGGCGCCAGACCGCCATGGCCACTCTGGCCGTCGCCATGGGCGGGCACGTGCGGGTCGGCTTCGAGGACAACATCTACTACCGCCGGGGGGAGCTCGCGGACTCCAACGCCCGCTTCGTCGAGCGCGTGGCGCGGATTGCCCGGGAAGTGGGGCGCGAGCCGGCCACGGTCGAACAGGCCCGGCACATCCTGCATTTGCCCGCTGCCGCGTGAGCACTGCGGCCTCAGTCGTTCCGGCCGGGGAGCTGCGCCGCGGACTGAACCTCTGGGACACGACGCTGCTCGTGCTCGGGCTGGTGTTGGGCGGCGGAATCTTCCTGACGCCTTCCTCGATCGCGCAGGCCCTTCCTTCCTCCAAGGCGATCCTCGCGGCCTGGGCGGTCGGCGGTTTGCTTTCGATCGCGGGTGGGCTCGTCTACGCGGAGCTGGGTGCCCTGATGCCGCAACCCGGCGGCATGTACCTCTACATCCGGGAGGCGTTCGGTTCGATGCCGGCTTTCCTGTACGCATGGGTCGCCTACTTCGTGATCTTGGCCGGCGCCGGCGCCGCGGTCTCCGTGGGATTCGCGGAGTATCTGTCCGTCTTCTTCCCGGCGCTCGGCACCAAGCGCGTGCTCTTCGGGTTGGCGGGCCTTCCGATTTCGGCCGGGCAGCTCACGGCGGTCGCGGCCACTCTCCTGCTTTCGGCCACCCATTACGTGGGCGTGAAAGAGGGCTCCCGGATTCAGGGATTCTTCACACTCCTGATCGTGCTGGTGTTGGCGGGACTGGTCGTTGGCGGGGTCTTCGCCGCTGCGCCTGTCGCCGCGGCCAGCCCCGAGACCTCGACGCCGGTCACGGCCGCCGCCTTCGGCGGGGCAATGGTGGCGGTCTTCTGGTGTTACTACGGCTGGAACGAGATCGCCGCGGTGGCCGGCGAGGTGGCGAGGCCGCAACGCAATCTTCCCATCGCCTTGATCGCCGGGACGGGCCTCGTGACGTTCCTCTATGTCGGCGCGAACGCCGTGTTTCTCAAGGCCATTCCCGTGGCCGAATTGGCGAACACGGCGCAGCCGGCCGCGGTCGCCTCCGCGCGGCTCTTCGGCGGCGGCTCGACCGTGGCCATCGCCCTGGCAATTACCGCGGCGGCGTTCGGCTGCGTCTCCGCCGGCATCGTCCCGGGCCCGCGCATCGTGTTCGCCCTTTCCCGGGACGGCTTGTTCCCCAAGCCGTTCGGACGCGCGCATCCCCGCTTCCGCACGCCGTCCTTCGCCCTGGTCGTGCAGGCGGTTTGGATGTCCGTCCTGTGTCTGTCGGGGCGGTACGATCAGCTCTACACGTACGCGACCTTCGCCGTCATTCTGGCCTACACGGCGAGCGGAATCTCTCTCTTCGTCTTCCGCCGCTCGCGGCCGGACGCCCCCCGACCCTACCGCTGTTGGGGATATCCCGTGATTCCGGCCGTCTTCGTCGCCACTTCTGCCCTCCTCGCGATCAACACCGTGCGCCAGCAGCCCCTGGAGACGGCGGCCGGGTTGGGCATCTTGCTCGCCGGAGTGCCGGTCTATTTCTGGATGCGCTCGCGAGCCGAGCAACGGAGGATCCCATGAGAAGAGCCCTTACGTTTCTCACCGTCTCGCTGCTGGCTCAGGCACCAGCGACCCCTCCGGCGGAGGTTCTGCGGGGCTTTTCGCCCGAGCGAACCCGCTGGCAACGAGAGTTCGAACGACGTCTTCTCGCCCTGCCCACTCCGGCGGAATCTGACGCCCTGCTGCGGCAGCTCACACGCGAACCGCATCTGGCCGGCACGCCCGGCAACGAGCGCGTGGCCCGCTTCATCGCCGACGAGTTCCGGAAGGCGGGGCTCGAGGTCTCGACACCGGCCTACGACGTGCTGCTGTCCTACCCCAAGAGCGCCCGGCTCGAGATCGCGGGCGAGCCGGGCGTGGACCTGGGCCGGTCCGAGGAGCCGATCGCTTCCGATCCGGACACGGCGATCGCTCCCACCCTGCCGCCCTGGAACGCGTACGCGCCCGCCGCGGATCTGACCGCGGAGGTCGTCTACGTCAATCGCGGCAGCGCGGAGGACTACGACCGTCTGGCGGCACTGGGCATTGACGTGCGGGGGCGTATCGCTCTGGCGCGGTACTTCGGCGGATACCGCGGCGGAAAATCGCTCGAAGGCGAGAAGCGCGGTGTCGCCGCCGTCCTGGTCTACTCCGACCCGATCGACGATGGCTGGTTCAAGGGAGAGGTCTACCCGCCGGGTCCGTGGGGCCCGCCGTCGCACTTTCAGCGCGGGGCGGACGTCTACGACTTCCTCGTGCCGGGCGACCCCTTGACCCCCGGCTGGGCGTCGACCGAGGGGGCCCGAAGGATTTCCGAGGCCGAATCCACGATCCTGCCGAAGATCCCGATGATGCCCCTTTCGGCGCGCGACGCCGCCGAGATCTTGAAGCGCCTCAAGGGCCCCGCGGTTCCCGAGGGATGGCAAGGACTCGCGATGGCGGACACCTACCGACTCGGTCCGGGCCCCGTCCGCCTGCACCTGTCCGTCGAGAACACCCGCGAGCGCCGGACGATCCGCAACGTCATCGGCGTTCTGCGGGGGACCGACGAGCCCGACCGACAGGTCCTGCTTTCCAACCATCATGACGCCTGGGTCTACGGCGCGGTCGATCCCGCCTCGGGCACCGCGACGATGATTTCGCTCGCCCGGGCGCTGGGAACCCTGGCCAAGCAGGGTCTGCGCCCGCGCCGCACCATCGTCTTCGGCAACTGGGATGCCGAGGAGTACACGCTGACCGGATCCACCGAATGGGGCGAGGAGAACGCGGCCGACCTCGCCCGTAACGCAGTCATCTGCATCAACGTGGATGCATCGACTTCCGGCCGGAGCTTCTCGGCTTCCGCGTCGCCCCTCGTCTTTGCCGCGATCCGAGAGACCGCCGCCGACGTCCCAGATCCCGGTTCCCCGGGCAAGTCCATCGCCGACACGTGGCGCGAGAATGCCGGGCAAACCAACGTTCGGAGCTACGCGACGGGAGCCACGGGCGACGCCCTACCCATCGCCGTTCTGGGCAGCGGCTCCGACTACACCGTTTTTTTCAACCACCTCGGGGTTTCTTCCGCCGACCTCGTCTTCGACGGCCCTTACGGCGTTTACCACTCCGTCTACGACGACTACGCGTGGATGGCGACGGCGGGAGATCCCGGCTTTCTCTACCATGCGGGGATGGCGCGGTACGCGGGAGTGCTGGCCCTGCGCTTCGCCAACGCCGACGTCCTTCCTTTCGACGCTCGCGCCTACGGCAACGAGATCGCGCGGTACGCGGAAGAACTGGCCCGGGACGCACGGGCGGCCTCCCTGGTTGCCGACCTCTCGGCGCTCTCCCGCCAGGCCTCGGCCTGGAGCCAGGCGGCGGGGACCGCGCAGACCGGATTCTTGAAGAGGGCCCAGACCGGCAACTTGCCGGCCACGACCCGGGCGGCTGTCAACGACTGGCTGCTGTCGATGGAACGGGCCCTGCTCGATCCCCAGGGTCTGCCGGAGCGGCCCTGGTTCCGACACCTCGTCTATGCGCCGCTCCCCTCCTACGCGGCCGAGACGCTTCCGGCGGTGCGCGAGGCCGTCGTTGCCGGGAATGCCGCCGGAGCCCGGCGAGAGATCGCGAAGCTCCAGGAAAGGCTCGCCGCCGCAACCACCGCGGCCCGGTCGATCGAGGCCGTCCCGGCGGCTGCGGGTAAGCCGGCCGCCTCGCAACAGACTCTCTTCGTGGGAACCATCACGGATGCCGAGTGCGGCGGGAACCACCGGCCCATGCTTCGCAAAGGGAACATGGGAGCGAATGCGCGCGAATGCACTCTAAAGTGCGTCGCGAAGGGAACGCCCTTCGGATTCGTCGAATCGAGCTCGAAGCACTTCTACCTGATCGACGATCGAGACCGCGTCGCGAGATTCGCGGGGCGGGCCGTGCTCCTGCGAGGGCGGGCGCGCGGCGACACCATCCAGGTTGAATCGATCCAGGGAGCGCCCGAGGACGGTCGCTGACCTAGCGCGCGCCCGCGACGTCCCGGACGACCGCTTCGGTCACCGCCAGGCCGAAGCGGACGTTCGCGAGTGACAGCCGCTCGTCGTCGCCGTGACTTCGGTCATCCTCCGAGGAAAGGCGGAAGGGCTCGAAGCCGTAGACGACCATCCCGATCTCCCGCAGGTATGTGGCGTCCGTGGTCGAGGTCAGCGGGGGCGTCAGGATCGGAACCCCCGGCTCGAACCGATCGCGCGCTCTCTGGATTGCGCGGAAGAGGTCCGTATCCGTGGACGAGACCGTCGCCGGCGACTGCTGCAGCACCTGGAAGCGCAGGGTGGGATCCTTCGAGGCCTCTTGCAGCGAGGCGCGGACCGTTTCCGGGTCTTCTCCCGGCAGCAGACGGCAGTCGAGGGTGGCCGAGGCCTCTCCCGGAATCACGTTGACCTTCTCGCTGCCCGATAGCCCCGTGATCGAGACGGTGGTCCGAAGGCAGGCGTTGCGAAACGGGTCGGCGAGCAGCAGCCGCCGGCTCTCGGGGTTGGACAGGGCCGCCCGGGGGTCGGCGAGCGCCCGGGCGAGCGCGCCCGACTCGAGCCGCGAGAGTTGCCGAAAATAGTCTTCGACCGCCGGGATCAAGCGAATCGGCGTCTCGTAGGCGAGGAGACGGTCGAGGGCGCGGACCAGGCGGGCCACCGCTCCCTCCGGTTCGGGGATCGAGGCGTGGCCGGCCTTTCCGGTCGCGACCAGACGCAGCCAGAGCACGGACTTCTCCGTGACGTCGACGTTCCAGGCCTGTGTGCGACCCTCCTCGACGGAGATGGTCGCCCCTTCGGTCAGGGCGAACTCGGCATCTCGCAAACGGTCCCGATACCGGGCGATCATCGCGCGCACGCCGTTTTCCTTCCCTTCCTCCTCGTCGGCGGTTCCCAGAAACACCACGTCCCGATCGAGCTTCGCTCCCGAGCGCTTGAGCAAGAGGAGCGTCATCAAGTGGCAGATCGCGGTGCCCTTCATGTCGGTTGCTCCGCGTCCCCAGACATAGCCGTCACGGATCTCCCCGGAAAACGGGGGCACGGTCCACCGCGCGGCGTCCGCCGGCACGACGTCCATGTGGCTGACCAGCAAGAGCGGCCGCTTCTTGCCGTTTCCCGGCAGTCGTCCGAGGACGTTGGCCCTGCCGTGGCCCAAGTCGAAGATCTCCGCCTCGATCCCCTCGGCCTGCAGGACGCCGAGCAGGAAGTCCGCCGCCGGGCGCTCGCGGCCCGGCGGATTCGTCGTGTCGATCTTGAGATAGGTCTGCAGGAGGGCGGTCGCCTCGCGCGCCGCGCTCTCCAGGTTCGGCTCGGCGGCGACGGAGTGACCCGTGCCCGCCGTCAGCAGAAGCGCGAGGGACGCCAGGATCGCCGCGATGCGAGGAACGCGACCGATGCTCGCCGGTGGCGTGAGCGCCGGGTGTCCCGGCCGGGAGACGAGCGCGCCCCTATCGCGTGACAGAAGCGCCACCCGAGCGCGCGTTCGTCACGCCGGGAGAAGCGACGACCGGCGACCACCAGGACAGAATTCGTTTCACGTACTGAACGGTCTCGCGGTACGGAGGCACACCCCCGAAGGAGTCCACCGCGCTCTCGCCGGCGTTGTAGGCCGCGAGCACGAGCTCCGGTCGCGCCTCGAACCGGTCCATGAGCTCCCGAAGATAACGAACGCCACCCCGCACGTTCGCGCGGGGGTCGAACGGCTTGCGGACGCCGAGGCGACGGGCGGTCGACGGCATGAGCTGCATCAAGCCCCGCGCCCCCTTGCGCGAGACGCTACGGGGCTCGTAGTTGGATTCCGCCCGGATGACCGCCGAAACCAGCGCGGCGTCGACGTTGTAGCGCCGCGCCTCCGCCTCGATGATCGCGTCGAACGGCGTCCCGTAGAGAGGCCGGCGATGCGCCGCGAAGGAGAGGTCGTAAACCGGAGGGGGTCCTTCCGGCCGGGGAATCTCCACCTTCTCCGAGACCTCGACCTCGTCGTCTAGGATTCGCTCGACTCGATCCAGATTCACCCGGTAGCTTCCGCCCCCGGGCAGAGAGATCTCGAGCTCCTCCCCCAGGACTCGGTACCCGGCCGCCTTGACCACCCGACCCTCCTGGAAGAGGATGAGCTCACCGCGCGAGGGCAAGGCGAGGAGAAGGCCCCCGAAAAGGATCCCCGCGGAAAGACGGCGTCGCATCCGGACAATTTTACGGATTAGCGCTCGGCCTTGCCACGACCCGACCTCCCCGCCCGGGGGTGGAATCGGTCGTAAACCGTCTGCAGGTGCGCGCGCGACACCAGGGTGTAGATCTGGGTGGTCGAGATGTCCGTGTGCCCCAGCATCATCTGCAGGGACCGCAGGTCCGCCCCGTGCTGGAGCAGATGGGTCGCAAAGGAGTGCCGCAGCCGGTGCGGAGTCAGCCGGCCTCGCAACCCGACCCCGCGGCCATACCCCTCGATGAGCTGCCAGAGCCGCTGCCGCGTCATCGCCCGCCCTCGAACCGACAGAAAGAGCGCCGGGGCACCGCGTCGGTCGAGTCCCGGGCGAACCGTCTGCAGATACCTTCGCAGCCACCGCGCGGCGGACTGGCCAAAGGGCACGAGGCGCTCCTTGCCTCCCTTTCCCGTCACGCGCAGCATCCGCTCCTCCAGGTCCACCCTCTCGCGCGGCAGTTGGGCGATTTCCGATACCCGCAGGCCGGAGGCGTACAACAGCTCGAGCATCGCGCGGTCCCTCACTCCGAGAGGGCTCGAATCGTCCGGCGCCCGCAGGAGCGTCTCCACCTCCCTCTCGGTCAGCGGCTTGGGAAGGGCGAGCCCGGTTCGCGGACTGTGTAGGTGGGCCGTCGGATCTTCGGCGTGTTGCAGATGCGCCGCCGCGAACGCATAGAAGCTGCGCAGGGCCGAGAGGGAGCGCGCCGCCGACCGGGACGAGATTCCGCGCGACCGTTGCTCACGCAAGTAACGGGAGAGTTCCTCGCGGGCGACACGCGAGGAAAGCCTTTGCCGCCGGAGCCATTGCCCGTATGCCGCCAGGTCGCGGCCGTAGGCGGCGACACTGGCCGGCGACAGCCCGCGCTCGACCGAGAGGTGATCTAGATACGTCGGGAGCTCGCGATCGAGAAAATCGCCGCCCGTGCGGGACTCTTTCCCGCACCGCCCGGAGCGTCGGGGAGGGACGGACTCGCTACGCCCGGTAGGCAAGACGGGCCGATGGCGCGGCCGTCGCGTCGTCAATGGGCCGCTTCGGCCGGCGCGAGGCTCGCGACGACGGCGAGGATCTCCTCATCGGACAAGACCTGGTCACTCTGCTTGGCTCTCTGGAAGACGGCGTTGATCAGTTCCGGACGGGCCTCGATTCCGTGCGTCTCGAGCCAGCACTGCACGTTCGAAACGCCGCTCATCGGCCCCACCTCGATCGTCTGCCGCCGCCCGACCATCGCCGCAGGCACTCCCGAATAGACTCGGTCGGCCAACCAGTCGTCGCCCTTCTTGCGCGCCTTGATGATCGCCGCGGCGTGAACTCCCGTCCCCGTGCGAAAGGCGTCGCGGCCCACGATGGGATAGTTGTCGGGGATCCGCACGCCCGTGGCCTCCGAGACTCGGGTGCAGTACTCGCTCAACTTCGTCAGGTCGCGATCGATCCATCCGAGCAGCTGCAAGTTCACCAGCAGCTGATCCATCGGAGTGTTGCCCACCCGTTCGCCGATCCCGAGGGCGCAACCGTGCACGCGGTGGGCACCGGCCTCGAGGGCCCACAGCGCGTTGGTCACGCCGAGGCCGCGATCCTGATGCCCGTGCCAGTCGATCCGGACCTCCGGACCCACCTCGTCCACGACGCCCGAGACGAAGCGGATGACGTTGCGAACCCCGTTGGGTGTGGCGTGGCCCACGGTGTCGCAGACACAGACCCGGCTGGCTCCGGCACGAATCGCCACCGTGTAAAGGGCCCGGATGTGGTCGGGATGGGCGCGGGTCGTGTCTTCCGTGACGTACATCACGGGCAAGCCCTCGCGCACCGCCATCGAAACGGCATCTTCGGTCAGGCGCAGCAAACGATCGAGGTTCCAATCCTCAGCGTACTGCCGAATCGGGGAGGACCCGATGAAACAGGCCACCTCGACCGGGATGCCCACGCGCTGCGAGATCTCGACGATCGGAAGGATGTCCGCCGCGACCGTCCGCGCCGCGCAGTTCGGCCGGATCTTCATCCGAGACGTCTGGATCTCGCGAACCAGCCTCTCGACGGTCGAGACCACATGGGGCCCCGCCCCCGGCAGGCCGACGTCTGCCGACTCGATTCCGAGCGACTCCATCAGGTGCAGGATGGCGACTTTCTGGTCGATCGAGGGACTGCGCACCGAGGGGGATTGGAGACCGTCGCGCAGGGTCTCGTCGTCGAGCTCGACCTTGCCACGGGCCGGAGAGACCGCTCCGCCGGCTCGGTTCCAGTCGTAGATGAGTTCGGATTCGGATGGGTGCACGCCCATTTTCGCCTTCGGCATCAGTTTATGCCGGCGTCGGACGCCGATCAACCGAAACGCGGTCCTAGTTGCTGCCGCCCCCGAGAAAAAGCTCGGCCGTGATCGCGAACGTCAGCTCCGGCGAGCCGAGAAAGTTGCTCAGGCCCCCGCCGAAGTCGCCGTCCCGTTTGACCGCCAGCGTGCGCGAGGGTCCGCCATGCGTGTCGACTAGGGTCATCGTCTCATTGCCCCAGGCCATTCGGAGGGAGGCCCGAACCCGCAGCCTTTCGGCGAAGGCGTGCCGATACGACAGGTCCCAGAAGATCTCCTTCACACTCGAGTCTGGCCGAAACCCGGCGTCGTACGCGACCGACTCCGTGCCCAGGACGGCCAACGGCGAGAAGGGAAGCTCTTCGCGGTCGTAGGTCATTGCGAGAACCAGGTCGTTTCGAGGCCAGGAGTAGCCGACCGACCACCGGAGGGCCGCCAGGGAAGCATCCGCCTTCAGCTGATTCTGTTGGAAGTCCGGCAAGGAGGCCTGCTGAACGCTGAGGGAGCCGGCCACCCGCTCGGCGTGCAGGACGAGCGTCCACCGATCGCGGCGCCAACGGGCCTCGAGCTCCGCGCCGAAGAGATTTCCCGATCCGTCGTTGGAGGATCCGGCCTCGTCGACGCCGCCTCTCGCGTTGACGTAACGGAAGGCCGCGGAGGCCTCGAAGTTCGGCCAGCGATGCCTCCAACCCGCCGCGAAGTCGAGCCGCTCGGCGCTGATGGTGCGCTGCTCGCTGATCGAGTGATCCGAGAGGCCGACGTTGACCGTGTCCGTGGCAATGTCGTCTCGCCTCTCGATGGCGACTTCGACCGAGTCGCGCTGCCCGATGGGAATCCGTCCGATCCCCGCGAAGTTCTCGTAGCGGCCCGTTCCCGTGGCCGTGATCTGCGGATTGTCGGTATTCGCGCGCCGCGCCTGCTCGTCGTGGGAGGGAGCGAGGGCCAGAAGGACCTGCCATTGCCACGCGGGCGTTCCGGCTCCGAGATCCCCCGCGGGCTGGCGATTGTTTCCCATCCCGACGAGGACGAACTTGGGCGTGACGTCCGAAACGTCCTTTTGGGCGGTGGCCGAATCGTACTTCCGAGCCAGAGTGGAGTAGGAGAAGCCCAGCTCCCCCGCGAGGCCCGGGCGCAAGGGCATGTCCACGCCGAAAAGCACGCTCGCGCAGTAAACGCAGGCACCGATGAGCTCGATTCCCATCTCGATCTGCCTCCTCTGCCGCGGAAAAAAGGGGACGCAATCTCGTTCGAGCGGGTCAGTGTCCTCCGCCGATCGCGAAATCGGCGCCGACGTAGAGAGTGAACTCGGGAAACCCCAGGTTCTCGGAGAAGCCGCCGCCGAATCGGCCGCGCCGGTCGACATCCAGGGTGATCGGGGGCCGGTCGCCCAGCGCGTCCGTCAGCGTCACCTTCTCGTGCCCCGTCGCCATGCGCATGCCGATGCGGGCGCGGATCGAGGGCGTAAACGTGTATCGGACCGTCAGGTCGCCATAGAACTCGCGGTTGTTCGAGTCCGGATGGTATCCGCCGTCGAACGCCACCGTCTCGACACCGAGCACGGCCAGCGATACGAACGGGAGCCGCTGGCGGTCGAAGGTGGCCGTCAGGAAGAGGTCCGTCCGCGGCCAGGAGTACCCGAGCCCGAACCGGAGGGCCTGGAGCGTGGCGTTCTGAGAGGATTTGCGCGCCTGGAAGGCCGGAAAGCTCTCCTCGAGCACGTCGATCGAGCCCGTGAGCCACTGGAAATCGAGCGTCGTCGTCCAGCCCCCCGTCCGATATCGGCCCTCGAGTCCGCCTCCGAAGATCCCACCCGAGCTATTCATGTAGGCGCCGGCGGTCGCGTTATAGCCGGTCACCTTGGCGTACTGAACTCTGGCCGCCACTTCCAGATCCTTCCAGCGCTGCCGCCAGCCCAGGGCTCCGTCCGCCCGCTCGGCGGTCAGGTTGCGCTGCTCGCTGATCTGATGTTCTTGTCCACCGATGTTGAGCAGGTCGGTCGCCTTCTCGGTTCGGCGATCGAGGACCGCTTCGAGAGAGCCCTGGCCTCCGATCGGAAAGCGCCCGAGCAGCGCGAAGTTCTCGTAGCGTCCCGTACCGTCCGTCTCGATCGGCTCCTGCGTCGAGGTGGCCGTACGGATCTGGTTGTCGTGGGAGGGCGCGAGGGCGACGCGCACCCGCCACTCGAAGGCCGGGGTTCCGGCACCGAGTCCGACGGGAGGGGGCCGTGCTTCGCCCACGCCGACGAGGAGGAACTTGGGCGTGACCTCGGAGATATCGGCGCTCTCGCCGGAGTTCGCCGGCGGGAGAAGACGGTCCAGTGTCGCGTAAGAGAAGCCGATCTCGGTCCCTAGGCCATTTCGCGGGGGAAGCTCCGCACCGAGCAGGTATGGGGCGCAGAAGATGCAGGCGCTGACGAGATCGATCCCCATGCGGAGTCAGCGTCCGGTGAAGCGGGGGGCGCGCTTTTCCAGGAACGCCGTCATGCCTTCCTTCATGTCCTCGGTTGCCGCGCAGAGGCCGAAGAGCGTCGCCTCCAGCACGAGCCCCTCGGCGGTCGGGACCTCGATGCCCCGGCGGATCGCCTCCATCGCATACCGGCAGGCGGCCGGCCCGTTGGCGGCGATCTTTCGCGCGAGCTCCTTGGCTCCTGCGAGCGCTTGACCGGCCGGAACCACGCGGTTCACGAGCCCGATGCGGTGCGCCTCCGAGGCCGTCACGCCTTTCTCGGCCGTGAGAATCAGCTCCATCGCGCGCGCCACGCCAACCAGCCGCGCGAGGCGCTGGGTTCCGCCGTAACCCGGAAGGATTCCCAGTGAGGTTTCCGGCAGGCCCATCTTCGCGTTCTCGGAAGCGACTCGCAGGCAGCAGGCCAGCGCGAGCTCGAGCCCCCCGCCATAGGCATAGCCGTTGATCGCCGCAATCGTGGGGACACTCATATCCGCGAGCCGATCGAGCACGGCTTGCCCGCGCAGAGCGTGCTCGCGGCCCTGGACCGGCGTCAGTTTCGCGAGCTCGCCGATGTCGGCGCCCGCGATGAAGGCCTTTTCCCCGGCGCCGGTGACCACGAGACAACGCAGGGACGGGTCCTCGGCCGCCTCGGCGAACGCCTCGTCTAAGGCCGCGATGACCTCCGCATTCAAGGCGTTCAGCTTCTCGGGACGATCCACCGTGACCGTGCGAACTCCCTCCTCCGTCTCGATTCTGACGTTCGGGCTCATGCCTTCTCCCCGTATTCGTAGAAGCCGCGGCCCGACTTTCGACCGTGCCGTCCGGCCAAGACCATGCGCTTCAAGAGCGGCGGCGGGGCGAAGCGCTTCTCCCGATACTCGTTGAACATGATCTCGGCGATCGCGTAGGTGGTGTCGAGCCCGACGAAGTCGAGCAGTTTCAGCGGACCCATCGGGTGGCCGCAGCCGAGCTCCATGCCGCGGTCGATGTCCTCCTTCGTCCCGACACCCTCCTCGAGCGCCCTCACGGCGTCGAGCAGGTAGGGAACCAGAAGGCGGTTCACGATGAATCCCGAGTTGTCGCCGGCGCGGATCGGCTCCTTGCCGAGGGCGCGCGCGAAGTCGGCGACCGAATCGACGGTTTCGTCGGACGTCGCGATCGTTCGGACGACTTCCACCAGCTTCATGACGGGGACGGGATTGAAGAAGTGAAGTCCCGCGAAACGTTCCGGCCGTTTCGTGGCGGCGGAGAGCTCCGTGATGGTGAGCGAGGACGTGTTGGAGCAGAAGATCGTCTCCGGCTTGCAGAGCCGGTCGAGCTCCGCGAAAGTCTTCTTCTTGACGTCGAGATTCTCGACGATGGCCTCGATGACGATCTCGCAGTCGGAAAGATCGCCGAGCGTGGTTGTGGGCGTGACCCGTCTCCGAATCGCCTCCGCTTCTTCGGAGGTCATCTTCTTGCGCTCGACGGCGCGGGAGAGCGAAGCGTCGATGCGCCCCATCCCCTTGGAGGCGAGATCCTCCGAGACTTCACGAACCGCCGTCGGAAACCCGGCGCGCGCCGCGACCTCGGCGATCCCGGAGCCCATCAGGCCCGCTCCCAACACTCCGACCTTATGAATCTTCATCGCTCGGCGGCTCCTCCTCGTCTTGGCCTCGCCCCGTCTGCCCCGGTGGCGACCCCGCGCCGCAGAACCGCTCGAGCGTCAGATCGCGGGAGAAGCCGGGGCCCGCCAGTGCCTGAAGGGGCGTATTCGGGGCAACGATAATCCAGCGATTGCCGATCCAGTGCGCGAGCGTCTCCCGGACCAGGGAACCGTCGTTCAGGATGGCCAGAACGCCGTTCAAGTCGGCAGACCCGTGTGCGCGCAGGTCCTGGAGGAAGTCGGCCACCGCCGCCGCGCGCACGGGAAAGGAGAGGATCCGCTCCGTCCAGTTCAGCGGGCGCTCCGCTTACGATGGGGACTCGATGACGACGGCGATCCCCTGGCCGCCTCCGATGCAGGCTCCGGCCAGGCCGTAGCGCAACCTCCGGCGCCGCAGCTCCTTGGCGAGCGTCAGGGTGCATCGCGTACCGCTCGCTGCGAGGGGATGTCCCAAAGCGATCGCGCCGCCGTTGACGTTGAGCTTGTCGCGGTCGATCCCGAGCTCTCGCACGACCCCCAGGATCTGACCCGCAAAGGCTTCGTTGATCTCCCAGAGGTCAATCTGGTCTATCTTGATCCCCGCCCGTTCGAGCGCCGCTCGGGCCGCCGGTGCGGGTCCCAGGCCCATCAGCTCCGGATCGCAGCCCACGACGGCCCAGGAGACGAGCCGACACAGAGGATCGGCGCCCCGCGTCCGGGCGCGCGCCGCTGATGTCACGACGACAGCCGCCGCGCCATCGACGATACCGGAGGCGTTTCCCGCCGTGACCTGGCCGTCTTTGCCGAAGGACGGAGGCAGAAGGGCCAGCGCCTCGAGCGTCGTCTCCGGGCGGAGGTGGTCGTCCTTCGCGACAACCACGATCTTGCGGCCCGAGCGAACCTCGACGGGCACGACCTCCTCCGACAACCGGCAGGAATCCCAGGCGGCCGCCGCCCGGCGCTGGGAGGAAAGCGCGTACTCGTCCTGCTCCTCCCGCGTGATGCCGTATTTCTTGGCCACGCGATCGGAGGTTTGCGCCATGTAGAGCCCCGTGTAGGAGTCGAGCAGGGCGACCATCAGCGAGTCCTCGAGCTGCCCTTGCCCCAGCCGGAAGCCCTTGCGGGCACCCCGGATCACGTGAGGCGCCTGCGACATGTTCTCCATGCCTCCCGCCAAGACCGTCTGCGCCTCTCCGAGCAAGATCCGATGCGCGCCCTGCACGATCGACTCGAAGCCCGACCCGCAGAGGCGGTTGACGGTCAGGGCCGGAACTTCCTTCGGAACACCGCTCTTCAAGGCCACGTGTCGAGCCCCGTAGATCGCATCGCCGGAGGTCTGCAGGGCATTTCCGAAGATGACGTGGTCGATCTCGGCCGGCTCCGTGCCGCTTCGGTCCAGGGCCGCCTTGGACGCGTGAACTCCGAGATCGATTGCGGAGACCTCGGAGAAGGCCCCGTTGTAGTCGGCCATCGGCGTCCGAGCGCCGTCCAACAGCACGATGTCTTCCATGAGTCCGCGAACTATAGCAGCTTGAACCCGCGGGAATAGGCCTTGGGGGCTCGGAAGCGGAGGGCAACCCACCGAAGGATCACGCTTCTCGATCCAGGACCGCGCGGTGAAACCGTCGTCGCACGTCGTTGAAGTTCACGTCTTTCGCCTCGGGATGGATCCGGTTGGTCAGGAGCACGAAGACCCGGTCGCGCCCGGGATCGATCCATACCGAGGTTCCCGTGAATCCCGTGTGCCCGAAGGCCGACTCGGAAAACTCGGGCACCGCCGAGCCCGCTCCGCGGCGTCCCTGCCAGGAGAGCCCCCGGGCTTCGGCCAGATCGGGCGTACGATCCGCCGTCCAAGCCGCTGCGGACGGATCGAGCCAGCCACGCGACAGTTTCCAGACTTCCTTCGCCGTGGCGAAGAGGCCGGCGTGCCCGGCCACACCCCCGCGGCGCAGGGCGTTTCCGTCGTGGACCTCCCCTCGGACCACACCCTCCCGGAAGCCTCCGTACGACAGTCCGAGCGCAGAAGTCTTGCTTCGCTCGACCCGGTCGCCTTTCTCGGTCGCGGCGCAGCCCTTCGGGGAGGGCGGCAGGAACCGCGATTCCGAACCTGCCGGTGCGGCCACGAGCCCCGCGAAGCAGCGGTCGAGCGGGGCGGAGAAGAAGACTTCCAGAACCTCACCGATGGCGAGAAAACCGAGGTCGCTGTAGATGACCGCCGAACCGGGCGCCGTCCGCGGCTCGATCTCCGAGAGGGTGCGGCGATAGGCACTGCGACCTTCGCCCCGCACATAGACTGGGTACCAGTCCGGGAGCCCGGAGGTATGCGTCAGGAGCATCTCCAGGGTGATTCCGTCGTAACGCGTCTTCTTCCACTCCGGCAGATACCGTCCGGGGACATCGGCCAGCGACAGCCCCCGCCCAACCGCGAGCCGAACCAGCGCCCCCGTGACGAGTGGCTTGGTCAGGCTGGCCAGGTCGAAACGGGTGTCGGCCTCGAGCGGCGTGCGCGCCGGCTCCACGGCGGCGAACCCCGCGAGGGCTTCCTCGCGGATCGAGCCCGCCGATCCGATGAGCGCGGCGGCTCCCGGAAACGATCCCGCAGCGATCTCATCCTGCAGAAAGCTCGCGAGCCCGGTCACGGCGCCAGTGCTTCGAGCTCCGCCCGGCGGCCCGCGATCTTTCGCATGTTGGTCAGGAGGGCCTGCGAGGGCGTCTCCTCCTGGCGCACCGTGACTCGCTCGCGCTCGAGCGCCGCGATCTGCTCGTCGAGAACCCGGAAATCGGCGGGATCTCTGGTCTTCACTCGAGCGTTCTTGAGCGAGGTCAGCGCCTTCGCGGAGACCTCGGCGGACGCCTCCCGGACGCGCTTCTCATCGAGGGCGACCAGCACTTCGACGACGCGGGCCCGCGTCCACGCGATCTCCTCCGGAGCAATCCCCAGCGCCCGCGCCGTCTCCGCATCCGTTCGGCCCTTGGCCGCCCGGCGCACGCGGATGAACTGATCGACCTGCTGGTCCGTGACCAGACCGTCGGCGGGCGGCCGGAATGGGGGTCCGAGCCGCCGCGCGGCTTCCCGAAGGGCGTCGCCGGCCCTTCGCGGGGTCATCGGCGCATCGGACCGATTGCACCCGGCGGCAAGCGTCAGGACCGCGGCCAACGCCGTCCAGCCCCCCGCGCCTGGCCACTTGCTCACGAGGCCGAGTTTAGACCGGCTTGGGGCGGGCCGGGGCGTTGGACGCCGGCAAACTGCCGAGCCCAAACGAGTTGCCTGCTCGACGGCCGCCGGTTACTCGGTCCGAGGCCGGCTCGATCGTTTAAACTGATCGCGTCGCCATGCTCGAGAAAATCGGCAAGTACGAGGTCTCCGAGCAGATCGGCGTGGGCGGCTTCGGCGCCGTCTATCGCGGCCGGGATCCGTTCATCAAGCGCACCGTCGCCATCAAGACCTGTTCCATCGACGACGAGGAGATCAAGAGCCGTTTCTTCCGGGAGGCGGAGCTCGCGGGCAACCTCCACCACCGCCACATCACGACGATCTATGACTTCGGCGTCGAAAACGGCATCCCTTATATCGTCCAGGAGTTCCTGACCGGCGAGGACCTCGACAAGAAAATCAAGCGGGGCGAGGCGATGCCCGCCGTTCGCAAGGTGGAGATCCTCATGGCCATCGCCGAGGGTCTTCACTACGCCCACGAGGCTCAGATCATTCACCGCGACATCAAGCCGGCCAACGTTCGTGTCCTCGAGGACGGAACCGTCAAGCTCATGGACTTCGGAATCGCCAAGTCGCTGTTGTCGGACTCACACTTGACCCAGACGGGCATCACGCTGGGCACCTCGGCATATCTCGCTCCCGAGCAGATCCGCGGAGAGGCGGTGGATCGCCGGACGGACATCTTCGCCCTCGGCGTGCTCGCCTACGAGCTGCTCACCTACCGAAAGCCGTTCCGGGGAGAGCACCTGTCGACCGTGCTCTACCGGATCTTGAACGAGCAGCCGGAGCCGATCGAATCGATCGCGCCCGACGTGCCTCCCGCGCTTGCGGCCGTGGTCCGCCGGGCCATGGAGAAATCCGCGGACAAGCGCTACCCGTCCATGCAGGAGATGCTGCGCGACCTCCACGCCCTGTACAAGGAGCTGACCGGCGCCTCCGCGCGTTACTCGACGATCGCGAAGATGACCTCGGCCGAACCGCCCGACTCGGAAGCGACGGTGGCCACACCGGCTCGCGGCACGGCAACGATTCACATCACGCCTCCCTCCGGCGCCCTCGCCCGGGTCCCCGCGGCGGAGCCGACGCGGCCGACTCCCCCGCCTCCGCCCGCTGCCCGCCCGGGCGGTGGTCTCGAGCTCGTCAACTTTCGAGACTCCTCCGAGGCTGCCGCTCCGGCCGCCCGACCGGCGGCGGCCGCCCCCGAAGGATCGCGGCGGCTGACTCTCCTGGCCGCGGCGGCTGTCGTCCTGTTACTGGCAGGGGCCGCGGGCTGGTACCTCTCGCGTGGGCGCGCCGCCGAACCGAGACCCCTGGTCGCCGTGCCGAAGCCTGCGGCGCCGACCGTTGCGCCTGCGGCGGAATTGCCCAAACCCGAGCTCGGTGTGGACGCTCGGCCGGCCGCTCCGACGGCTCCCCCCGCGGAGCCGACTCCGGTGCCCAAGCCGGCGGCCCCCAAGCGCTTTGCCGTCCAGTTCTCCTCGATCCCGACGGCGACGCTCTACGTGGACGACCGTCTGATCGGTCCGTCCCTGCCGGCTCGACGCGTGGAGCTCGACGAAGGAACCCACAAGTATCGTTTCGAGGCTCCCGGCTTTCCCGCTTACGAACACACCGTTCGGGTCGGAGACAGCGGTGCTCCGCCGATCGCCTATCAGTTTCCGGTGGGCTCGCTCGCCTTGCAGACCGACCCGAGCTGGATTGGCGCCTCGATCATCGTCGACGGGAAGTACAAGGCCACGGTGCAGTCGGCTTCCGAGCAGGTACGGTTGGCGCCGGGACATCACCGCGTCATCCTTCTGCGCGAAGGATTCAAGCCCGCAAATCGCGAGGTCGAGATCGAGAAGGGCGACGAGGTGAGCTGGGCCCCGTCTCCCGCCGTGCCGCTCGAAACGGGAGGCTAGATGCGAATCGGTACCGTGCTCGCCGCGGTGTTGCTCGCGGCGGCAACCCTCTGGGCGCAGGAAACGCCGTCGCGGCTGGAGACGGAGGCCAAGCGCGCGTTCGACTCCGGTCTCTTCGCGGAAGCGGGCGACAAGTACTCCCGCGCCGCCCAGGCGGCCGGGCTGTCCGCCGACCGGCAGGCCAGTCTCTACCTGCAGGCCGCCTGGTCCTTCTACATCGGGGGCAACGGCAAGAACGCTCGCGAAGCGCTGCGCGCCGCGGTCAAGGCGAAGCCGACGCTCAACGTCGCGGGCGACTTGTACAGCCCCGATTTCGCGCGCCTCGCCCAGTCGGTGCGGTCGGAGGTGACGGGATCGAGCGACGCGGCGGTCGATCTCGCGGAGGTCAAGCGCGACGCCCGCGAGAAGCTCCAGCAGGGCAAGAGCGAGGAGGCCCTGGCCTCGCTCAAGCGGGGCGCAAGCGCCAACGACCCCGAGCTCCACCGGCTTCTCGGAGAGACGTACGACCGTCTCGGCCGTCCCACCGACGCCGATCTCGAGCGAAAGCGCGCCTCGGACATCGAGCGCGGCCTGATCACGGCCAGTCCGATCGGCGGACCCGCTCCGCCCGGCTCCGCTCCCGTGACCGGGCCCGTTGCGGCGACGGCCTGGCTTCAATCGGCTGAAAACCTTCTGCGCGCCGGCGACTCCCGCGGGGCCGAGGCCGCCGCACGCCGGGCGGCCGAGGCGGACACGCGAAACGCCGAGGCTCACGCGCTGCTCGGCGATCTGCTGCTCGCCTCCGGGAAAGAGGCCGATGCGGAGCGGGAATTCACCGCAGCCGTCGCACTGGACGCCTCCAGCGCGCGCTCGCAGTACGGGCTCGCGGTTCTCGCCGAGCGGCAGGGCAAGTGGAACACGGCGGGGAGCCTCTATCGGCGCGCGCTCGACCTGAACCCGAACAACGTGGCCGCCGCGCTGGGGCTGGGGCGCTCGATGGAGGAGCTGAAGGACCTGACAGCCGCCCGTCTCGCCTACGGGCGCGCGATCGAAATCGACCCTTCTTCGGCCCCCGCGCACAACGACTTTGGCGTCTTCTTGTCGCGGTCGGGCGAGATCGACCGAGCGATCGAAGAACTGATCCAGGCGGTGCGGCTCGCCTCGACGCGCTCGGTCTTCCACGAGAATCTGGGCCGGGTTTACCGAAAGAAGGGCTCCTGGAAGGAGGCCGAGCGGGAGATGGCGGAGGCCTCGCGTCTGGCCCCCAACGAGATCGCGGTCTGGAACACACTCGGTGATCTTCGCCGAAAGTTGAAGAGACCCGAGGAGGCGGCGACGGCCTATGCCGCGGCGTTCAACATCGAACCCGGCAGCGAGGAGGCCGCTACGGGTTACGCGGCGTCGCTCTCGGAGTCGGGAAAGTTCGCGGAGGCCGAAGCCGTGCTCCGGAAGGCCATCGAGGCGCGGCCGGCTTCGGCGACTCTCTGGAACAATCTCGGGGTGATGCGCGTCCGGCGCGCCTCTTACGCCGAGGCAATCGGCGCTCTCCAGAAGGCGCTCTCGTTGAACGCGGGCATGGCGGCGGCCGCCGCCAATCTGGAGCGCGCCGAGCAGCTGCTGGCGATCGAACGCGCGGGCGCCTAGGTTCCCGTTGTGCGCCGGCCGGTGCTCCCACGCTCGTTCCTTGCGGCCGTCGTCGCGGTAATGGGCGCTGCGGGCTCACCGCCTGGGCCGACGCCGGGAGCGCCCGCGGACGTTTACCGATCCGAGATCGAGCAGTGGCGCGCTCGGCGGCTCGACCGCCTCCGCTCCGAGGGCGGGTGGCTCACGCTGGTCGGCCTCTTCTGGCTGGAACAGGGCAGGAACGCCGTCGGCGCGGACCCGGGCAATCGAGTGGCTCTTCCTTCGGGCAAGGCCCGACCCTTCTTGGGCTCGCTCGACCGTGCGGGCGACACCGTCACCTTCCACGCGGCGCCCGGCTCGGGCGTCCTTTCGGAGGGCAAGCCTGCCACGGCAGTCTCGATGCGCTCCGACGCGGACGGCGACCCAACCGTCCTGACCGCGGGCTCGCTCTCCTTCTACGTCATCCGGCGGGGAGATCGGCTCGGCGTGCGCGTGAAAGACAGCGAGAGCGCAGCGCGTCGGAACTTCCACGGCATCGAGGCCTTTCCCATCGACCCGGCGTGGCGCGTCGAGGCGCGTTACGAGCCATACGATCCGCCGAAGTCGATCTCGGTTCCGAACGTATTGGGAACGGTCGATTCGGAATCCTGCCCGGGCGCGCTCGTTTTCGAGCTCCGGGGGAAAACCTACCGGCTCGACCCCGTGCTCGAGCAGGGCGAGACCGATCTCTTCATCATTTTCGGCGACCAGACCAATGGCAGAGAAACCTATGGCGCCGGCCGATTCCTCTACGCCTCGCCTCCCGTCAACGGTCACACGGTGCTCGACTTCAACAAGGCCTACAACCCGCCTTGCGTCTTCACGCCCTACGCGACCTGCCCACTGCCGCCCGCGCAGAACAAGCTGCCTGTTTCCGTCGAGGCGGGCGAGAGGAGCTACGCCCACGGGGCGAAAGCCGGCTCCGCGCCCTAGTTCGCGGCGAACGAACACGACGAAACGGGGCGCGCCGCCTCGGCTTGCCGCTTACCGCAGAGCCTCGAGCAGCTCGGCGACGATTCGGGCCGTCGCGCCCCAGATGACCTGCTCCCCGTAGTGGTAGAAGAGGGCCGGTTCTTCCCGATCGGGAAGCCGGCGGATCTCGAGCACAGCGGGGTCGAGGAGCGCCGCCACGGGGACCTCCAGCACTTCTGCGATTTCGGCCTCGGCCGGACGGAAGACATAGGGCTGCGGGATCGCCGCGACGAAAGGCTCGACATAGAAATTCGTCACGGTCTCCAGGGGTGACAGACGCCCGAGCGCCAGCGCGTCCTCGGGGAGGATCCCGAGCTCCTCCTGGCTCTCGCGCAGCGCCGTGTGCCACAGGGTTTGATCCTCCGGCTCTTCGGCTCCGCCCGGAAAGGAGATTTGCCCCCGGTGGTGCTCGACCGACTCGGTTCGGCGAGTCAGGACGATCCAGAGGCCCGCCTCGCGAACGAAGAGCGGAATGAGAACGCCCGCCCGCCGAAACCCCTCCCGGGCCTCGAGAGGGGCCCGGACACGACGAGCGAGCCGCTCGCGAACCTGCTCCATCCAGCCGGCAAGTGCCGCCGGCGCCGGTGGCTCCCCGGCCCGCATCAGCTCGCCGCCGCGCGCGAGGAATCCACGGCGGACTTGAGGTATGCCTCGATGAAAGGCGTCAGGCCGCCGTCGAGCACGCGGTCGGTGTCTCCCGTTTCGTGACCCGTGCGGTGATCCTTGACCATCCGGTACGGGTGCAGAACGTAGGAGCGGATCTGACTGCCCCACTCGATCGCCTTCTTGTCGCCGACGCGCTTCTCCTCCTCCGCCCGGCGCTCATCCAACGCCTTCTGGTAGAGGCGTGCCCGAAGCACGCGCATCGCCATCTCGCGGTTTCGTCCCTGGCTGCGCTCGTTCTGGCAGGTGACGACGATCCCGGTCGGCAAGTGCGTGATGCGCACGGCGGAATCGGTCACGTTGACGTGCTGGCCTCCGGCTCCGCTCGAGCGGTAGGTGTCCACCCGGAGGTCTTTGTCCGCGATGTCGATCTGGATGTCCTCATCGACCTCCGGCGAGACGTAGACGGAGGCGAAGGAAGTGTGGCGGCGCTTGGCGGCGTCGAAGGGAGAGATTCGGACCAGGCGGTGGACGCCCATCTCGCCCTTCAGGTAGCCGTAGGCATGGTCGCCGACGACGTGGAGTGTCGCGCTCTTGATGCCGGCCTCCTCGCCATCTTGCCGGTCGATCAGTTCCGCCTCCCAGCCGCGCGACTCGGCAAAACGGAGGTACATGCGCAGCAGCATCTCGGCCCAGTCCTGCGACTCGGTGCCGCCCGCGCCCGGATGGATCATGACCCACGCATTCTTGGCGTCCTCGGGCGCGCCCATCTTGACGGCGAGCTCCAGCTCGTCGGCGAACGCCGCGGCGGCCCTCAAGGACTCGCGGGCGTCCGCGTCGGCGGGTTCGCCTTCCTTGAGCAGTTCGGCGAGGGTCTCGAGCTCGCCTCGCACCTCGTCGAGCCGGTCCGCCGTGTCGAGTTTCTTTTCCTCGGCCCGAGTCTGCCGCAGGATCTCCTGAGCCTCCTCGGGCCGCGACCAGAACTCGGGGCTCGCCGCCTTCTCCCTCAGTCCGCCGAGCGCGCGCCGCGCCGCGTCTAGATCAAAGATAGCCTCGAAGCGAGCCGAGCCGCTCCGAGGCGCCGTGAAGGGCGGAGATGAGATCGTCCCGTTCGGTCATGGTTGAGAGACGCGCTGCCGCTCCCGGTGCCAGCGCGCCAGACCGAAGAGTAGCACGGCCGAGGCGATGCCGTCGGCCAGTCGCGGAAGGAGATATCCCCATCGAGTCCACACGGTCTTCTGCTCGAAGACCCGGGCGGTTCCGCGGAGAATCCCCGGTCGATCGCGCGGCAGCTCCCTCTGAATCCTCCCCCGTTGGTCCACGATCCCCGAGACCCCGGTGATGGCGGCGCGCAGCAAGTAGCGTTTGGTTTCGATCGTGCGCAGGACAGCCCCCGCGAAGTGTTGCTCCTGAGCCCCGGCGCGCCCGTACCAGGAGTCGTTCGAGATGGTTACGAGCAAGTTCGCCCCGAGCTCGCCCACCTCGATCCGAACGAGCGCCGAGTACAGGATCTCGTAACAGACCCCCACGCCGATACGGACGGAATTCTCACCGAGGGTCGTGGGCCGCGGTGCGGCGGAGAACGCGCCGATTTCCGTCGAGACCTGTCGGACGAAGAAGAACACCTTCGGCAGCGGGACGTACTCCCCGAACGGCACGAGGTGGACCTTTCGGTAGGGCCGGCCGACAGGGCCGCCGCGGTCGATCAAGCGCGCGACGTTGTAGTAGCGGTCCCCGGACTCCTGCTCGATGTCGTTGAAGAGGATCTCGCTCCCCTGCGCGATCTCGGAGAGGTCCCGGCGCAGGAGCGAGCTCCCCTCCCACGTGACCGGGAAAGCCGACTCCGGAATGACGATCAGTGAGGGCTTCTCTCTGGCTGCGGCACGCGCCTGCCCGATCACCGCCGCGTAGATCTGCGCTTCGCTCCCGCCGAGCCGGGCCTCCTGGGAAACGTTGGGCTGCAAGAGTGCCACGGGAAAGCCCGCATTCTCCGCGCCGCTCTCCGTTTCGGGGGCGGAGAGACGCAGGGCACCCGCGCCGCCGACGACCGCCGCGAGGCCGGCCGCCCAGATTAGCGGGGCGAGGCTCCGGCGAGTCACTGCGGCGGCAAGGAGGGCCGACACGGCAATCACGAGCGCACCGACGCCATAGACACCCCAGAGGGAGGCCGACTGCAGCCAGATCGGGTGCCGGTAGAGCGCATGGCCCGCCAGGTTCCAGGGGAATCCGCCGTACACGAAAGAGCGCGCGTGCTCCGTCGCCATCCACAGCAAGGGAAAGGCCGCCAGCCTCCACGCCGAACCGGGCGGCGCCGCGGCAACCGTGCCCCAGGCGACCAGAGCCGGCCACTCGGCCAGGATCGCGGCGAGAATCAGGAGGCAGACGACACCCATCAATTCGCCCTGCCCGCCGTAGTGCGTGACGACGTAAACAATCCAGGGGATCGAAGCGCACCAATAGGCCAGGCCGAACAGAAACCCCGACACGAGCGCCCGAGCCCGGCTTCGCTCTCCCGCGAGCGCCACGAGAAAGGGCACGGGGGCAAGGGGCAGGAGCAGGACCCACTCGACCGGCGGAAAGGCGAGGGAGAAGAGGAGCCCCGAGGCGACGCCGGCGACGGGCGTCCTCCACTTCCCCTGCGGCATGCCGCTCAGACCGCCGGAGGACCCGCCGCGCGGGTCCATTCGCCCTGGGCCCGGTCCAGCGCCTCCTCCGCGCGGTAGGACGAGCGTACGAAGGGACCCGCGAAGACGTGGCGGAAGCCGAGCCGTTCTCCGGCCTCGCGGTAGCGTTCGAAGACTTCCGGGGGCGCGTATTCCACGACCGGGAGGTTCTCACGCGAGGGCCGCAGGTACTGTCCGATCGTCACGATATCGACCCGCGCTTCTCGCAAGAGCGCCAATAGCTCCGCGACCTCCGCCGGCGTCTCCCCATGACCCAGCATGAAGCCCGACTTGGTCGTCAACGTCGGATCCAGGATCTTCGCGGCGGAAAGCAGACCGAGCGAGCGCCCGAGGTTTGCGCCGCGCCGGACGCTCGGATAGAGACGCGTCACGGTTTCGACGTTGTGGTTGAAGACGTCGGGTCTCGCTTCGACGACGACGCGCAGCGAGTCGAAGCGGCCGCCGAAGTCCGGCGTCAACACCTCGACGCCCGGTGCGGGCGAGAGCCGGCGCAGCTCGGCGAGCGCCGACGCGAAATGCGACGCGCCACCGTCGGGAAGGTCGTCCCGGTCGACCGACGTCAGGACGACGAAAGAGAGTCCCATGGCGCTTGCCGCGGCGGCCACACGGCCCGGCTCCAGGGGGTCGACCGGCGACGGCCGACCGGTCCGAATGTCACAGAAGCCGCAGGCCCGTGTACACACGTCGCCCAGCAAGAGAAAAGTCGCCGTCCCGCGGGAGAAGCACTCACCCCGGTTGGGGCAGCGCGCCTCTTCGCAAACGGTCGACAGAGACCGCTGCCGCATCAGGCGCTTGACGTCGTGAAGGTCCGACAGACGCAGGCGCTTGGCCCGGATCCACTCCGGCGTTCGAAGTGGCGGCGTCGCGGTCACTGTCCTTCCCGCACAATCCACGTTTGCTTGAGTTTTTCCTTCCGGCGCAGCTTCTCCGCGGCGCGTTCGGCCTCCTCCTCGGCTCGATACGGTCCGACTCGAACTCGAAACAGCCTGCCACTAGCGGTCTGGGCGGGAGCCAAGTGCGCGCGATAACCGGCTCGGGAGAGACGCCGGATCAAGGCGTCCGCTTCCTCTCGCGAGGTGAGCGAGGCCACTTGGACCCAGATGTTGCCGCCGGCCGAGGCCGCCCGGCCGGGTGTCGGGCTCCTGCCGGACGAAGGGGCAGCCGCTGGCGTCGGTCCTTCGGATCGATCCTCGAAGGCTCGAAGGACCGGCGGGGCCGTAGGCTCGGCCGTCGGTTCGGCCGTGCCCCCCAAGCGGTCCGACCCGCCCGGCGTCACGGAGGGAGCCGCTTCCTGCCCCGCAGCCCGTGAGCCCGCCGCCGCCTCGTCCGAGGGGATCGTCGGTGTCACGACCCCGGGAGCGGTCGCGGCGGCTCCCTTCACGCGCCCCGACAGCCCCGTCATCAGGCCGAAGAAGAAGGAAAGCCCGAGGGCAACGAGGCAGACGACGAAGAAGGCCATCGCCTGCTTTGCCGTAAAGGAGAGTTGGTAGTGGCTGCGCGGCTCCGGCACGGAAAGAGTCTACAAGAGCGCCGCGCCCGATCCCTCACTTGTCCTTCGATATGAAGTGTCTCAGCAGCTCGATGGGCAGCGGGAACACGATCGTCGAGTTCTTTTCGTTGGCGATCTCGGTCAGGGTCTGCAGGTACCGAAGCTGCAGCGTCGCCGGCTGCTGTCCGATGATCTCCGCCGCCTCCGACAACTTGCTCGCCGCCTGGAACTCGCCTTCCGCGTGAATGATCTTCGCACGCTTCTCTCGCTCCGCCTCCGCCTGCTTGGCCATCGCGCGCTGCATCTCGGGCGGCAGGTCGACCTGCTTCACTTCGACCAGCGACACTTTCACGCCCCAGGGGCTCGTGTGCTCATCGATGACCTTTTGGAGGGCCACGTTCAGCTTCTCTCGCTCGGAGAGGAGCTCGTCGAGCAACGCCTGTCCGAGGATGCTCCGCAGCGTCGTTTGCGCGAGCTGCGACGTGGCGTACAGGTAGTTTTCGACCTGAACCACTGCCTTGTTCGGGTCGACGACCCGGAAGTAAACGACGGCATTGACTTTCACGGACACGTTGTCCCGCGTGATGATGTCCTGCGTCGGCACATCGTGAACGACGGTTCGCATCGAGATCCGGACCATCGTCTCGAAGGGCCAGAAGATCAAGACGAGGCCGGGCCCCTTCGCGTCGCGCGAGAGGCGGCCGAGCCAGAACGTGACGGCGCGCTCGTACTCCTTCAAGACGTTGATCCATTTGAAGAGCAAGAGCAGCCCGATGAATCCAGCAACGAGAAGGCCGGCGGGAAAAGAGGCGGGCATCACGTCCTCCGTTCGACTTGAAGCGTCAAGCCATCCACGCGCGCAACTGTCACCGATTCGCCGGGATGGAGGTCCGGCGGGCCCTTCGCGTCCCAATACTCCCCGTAGATCTGCACCCGCCCTTTGCCGTCAGCGAACTCCTCGACGACGCGGGCCGTCTCCCCGAGCATCCCGGCCACACCCGTCGACGCCGGGAGGCGCCGGAGCCGGACGGTCTTGGCGGTCAGCAGAGCCACGACGCCGATCGTGAGAACGAGCGAGGGGATTAGGATCCCGAGGTCCACCCGGTACGGCGAGCCCTCTCCACGGCCCGTAAAGAGAAGCAGCGAACCCGCGACGAGGGCGATCGAGCCGCCGACCGCCAGGAGGCCGTGGCTGACGATCTTGATCTCGGCCACGAAGAGGGCGATCCCGAAGATGATCAGGAAGATGCCCGCGAGATTCACCGGGAGCACCGAAAAAGCATAAAGCGCGAGGAGCAGCGAGATTCCGCCCACGATCCCGGGCAGGATGGCGCCCGGCGAAGAGAGCTCGAAATACAGCCCCACCAAACCGAGCAGGAAGAGAACGTAGGCCACGTTCGGGTGCGAAACGGCGCCGAGGAGCTTCTCGACGTCCCCCATCTCCCGCCTCTCGATGCGAGCATCGGCCAGCCGCAATGGCGAAGGCGGGCCGCCCACGCGCTTGACCTCGCGCCCGTCGAGCTGGCTGACGAGGTCGGTCGTGTTGCGCGCCAGGATCTCGATCAGCCCCGCCGCCTTTGCCTCCGTCTCGGTATAGGAGAGACTCTTGGATACCGCCGCCTCCGCCTTCTCGACGTTACGGCCCCTCTGCGACGCGAGGGTGCGGATGAAAGCCCGAGCGTCCTGCTCGGCCTTTTGGTTCAGCGTCTTCGGGAGTTCCTGTCCCTCGCCCGCGACCGGATGCGCTGCTCCCGTGTTGGTGCCGGGCGCCATGGCCGCCACGTCCCCCGCCAGAAGCAGGAAGAACCCCGCCGAAGCCGCCTGGGCACCGGAAGGGGCCACGAAGGTCACGACGGGTACTCGGGAGAGGAGGATCGCCGAGGTCATCTCTCGAGTCGAGGAGAAGAGCCCCCCGGGAGTCGATAGCTCGAGGACCACGACCGAGGCGCCATCGTGGTCGGCTTCGCGCAGCAGCTTGGAAAGATAGTTGGCGGCCGCGGGCTGAACCGGCGTGTCGACCCGGCCCACCCGGACGAGCGCAGGCGCGGTGTCTGCGGCAGGCCCAACAGCCGATGGCCACAGAAGCAGGAGCGCGATCCCCCAGAGCCGGGATGGCATGGATCGGTGGACCAACGAAAGCGATTCTATCGTAGCGCGTCCTCGCGCTATAACTGGTGGCGTGCGCATACGCCCCTTGGAAGGGCTGAACCTCATCGCCCTCCTCACACTCTCTCTTCTGACCCTCGTCTTTTATTCGGAGTTGAAGGAACCCGGGGAGATTCTTCTGCGCTTCGCGCTGATGGGCGCCTTCCTCGCTCTCGCCGTCTTTCTCGCGGGGCGTCTCGAGCGGCTGCCGACCGCCATTCGCGTCGCGGTGGATTTCTATCCGGCCGCCTTCATCCCCCTGCTGTTCGAGAGCCTCGGCCCGCTGATCACGGCCGCCCGAGGCCATGCCCGCGACGAACTGCTGATCGCGGCAGACCGCGCGCTCTTCGGCACAGACGTGACGGTTTGGCTCGAGCGGCTCGTCCGGCCGTGGCTGACGAACCTCCTCTACGTCTGTTATGCCAGCTACTACTTCCTGGGTGTTTCCCTGGCCGCCCTTCTGTGGCGCCGAAACGTCGCCGATGGTCGTCGGTTCATTTTCACACTGTCCTTCTGCTACCTCGTCTCTTACGCCGGCTACTTCACCGTGCCGGCGCTCGGGCCGCGATTCGCCCTCGCTTCCGCCCAGAGCGTGACCCTCGAGACCACGCCGCTCTCACGCGCCATCTCCACGACGATCAACGAGCTGGAGCGCACGAAGCTCGACGTCTTCCCCTCGGGCCACACGATGATCGCGACCGCCGTCCTCCTGGTCGCCTTTCGGCGCGATCGGAGGGCCTTCTGGTTCCTGCTGCCGATCGTGGTCGGGCTGATCGTCTCGACCGTCTACTGCCGATACCACTACGTCGTCGACGTGCTGGCCGGCCTCGCGCTGGCCGTCGCGACCGTGCCCTTGGGCGATCGGATCTATGACCGCCTGGCCGACTCGGGCGAGAGCTCCTTCTCATAGACCCGATAGGTCTTGTACGGCTTTCCGCCCCAGAGCCGCATCCCCCGAACCATCAGGTCGTTTTCCTCGAGGACCCAGGAAACCTCGCAGCCGGTGTAGCCGCGCTCGAGCGCCGTGCGCACACTCTGCTCGAAGAGAAGAGACTGCAATCCACGCGATCGGTACTCCTTCTTGACGCCGAAGGCCAGCACCCGAACCGTGCGGATTCGTCGCGTGCCCAGGAGAAACTTCAGCCATCCGAACGGCAGGAGGCGCCCCTTGAGCGGGGCCATCGCCGTGTTGTAGTCGGGCAAGGTCAGCATGAAGGCGACCGGCTCGCGAGCTCCGTCAGGCCCCACGAACTCGCCCAGAAGCGTGAACCCCTCGACGAGAAGCGGCTTCAACCGCATGGCCATGTAATCCATCTCCTCAGGCGTCATCGGGACGAATCCCCAATTCTTCTCCCACGCCGCGTTGTAGACCTCGCGCACGCGCGGCAGATCCCGCTTCAAGCTCCCCTTGGTGACCTTGTGAACTTGAAAACCCTGCTCGTTCCGTCGGACGCGCTCGTTGATCTTCTGGAAACGCTTGATCGGCTCCGGACCGATGTCGAACCAGAAGGCGAGCAGGTCCTTTGCCTTCCGAAGGCCCGCGCCTTCGCACAGGGCCGGGTAGTAACGCGGGTTGTAGGTCATCATCAGAACGGGCGCCGAGTCGAACCCCTCCACGAGCAGCCCCACCTCGTCGTTGAGCGAGGGGTTGACCGGGCCGCGCAGAGTCGCCATCTTCCGCTCTCGGACCCATAAGGCGGCCGCATCGAAGAGCGCCTGCGCGACCGCCGGATCATTCACCGACTCGAAGTAGCCGAAGAAGCCCGTCTTCTCGCCCTGGAACTCATTGTGGTGGCGATCCAGGATCGCCGCGATCCGGCCCACATCGACCCCACCGCGTCGCGCCAGGAAGAGCTGCATCTCGGCGTGCCGGAAAAAGGGGTTGTCCAGGACGAAAACCTTCGCCAAGTCGGCGCGGATCGGGGGCACCCAGTGCGGGTCGCCGGCGTAGATCGCGTCGGCGACGTCGAAGAACCGGTCTAGCTCCCTACGGCTCCGCCCGATTCGTTCGATTGCGATCGCCTGGCTCATCCGGTGCGGAGAGAGAGGCGGTCAGACAGTGGCAGTCTGAAGCACGCCGACTTGGCGGCCAACGCGCGCAAAGGTGTCGAGGGCGCGTGAAAGTTGGTCGCGTGTGTGCGTCGCCATCAGGGACGTTCGGATCAGCGCTCTGCCCGGCGGCGTCGCGGGCGACAGCACGCAGTTGACGAAGATCCCCTCTTCTTGGAGGCGTTGCACCATCTTCAGGGCGACGAGATCCTCGCCGACGACCACCGGAACGACCGGTGTCTGCGAGTCACCCGTGTCGAATCCCAGGGATCGGAGTCCGCTGGCGAAGAACCGCGTGTTCTCCCACAGCCACTGTCGCCTCTCCGGCTCGTGCTCCATGATTTCGACCGTGGCGAGCGCGGCGGCCACCGAAGCCGGCGGCGGTGCGGCCGAAAACATCATCGAACGGGCGCGGTGCTTGATGTAGTCGATGACGACGGCATCGCCCGCGATGAACCCGCCGACGGAAGCCATCGACTTGGAGAACGTGCCCATGATCAAGTCGACCTCGTCCTCGAGACCGAAGTGCTCGGCGGTGCCCCGCCCCGTCGGTCCGAGCACGCCGATCCCGTGGGCATCGTCGACCATCAGGCCCGCTTCGAATTCACGCGCGGCAACGACGAGCTCCGGAAGGGGCGCGACATCCCCCTCCATCGAGAACACGCCGTCCACGACGATGAATCGCCCCTTCGCGTCCGTGTCGTTCTTCATCTGCCGCCGCAGATCCGCGACATCGCAGTGCCGGAACTTGCAGATCTCGCCGAAGGAGAGCCGTGCCCCGTCGATGATGCAGGCGTGGTCCTGTTTATCGAGATAGACGGTGTCCCCTTTTCCCACCAGGCAGGAAATCGCGCCCAGATTCACCTGGAAGCCGGTAGCAAAGATGATCGCTGCCTCCTTCCGGATGAACTCGGCCAGCCTTTCCTCGAGCTTGACGTGCAGGTCGAGCGTTCCGTTCAGAAAGCGGCTGCCGGCACAACCCGAGCCGTACTTGCGGATCGCCTCGATGGCCGCCTCCTTGACCCGGGGATCGTTGGTGAGGCCGAGGTAGTTGTTGGAGCCCAGCATCAGCAGGCGCCGCCCGCCCATCAAGACTTCCGGGTCCTGCGCCGATTCCACGACTCGGAAGAACGAATAGACGCCTGCCCGGCGGATCCGTCCCGCGTCGTCGTACCGTTCACATTTTTCGAAGAACGGGGAAGATCGCACCACTCCCCCCCTGGCCGCTGCGGCAGCGAGCTTGGTCATTCTCTCTCCCACCTTCGAGGACTAAAAACGCTCCATTGGATCTTAGCAAATTTTACAAATTCAACCACCCCTGGCGGGAGTACCAATCCCAGGTTTCACGAAGCCCCGATTGCAGCGGCAACGGGGGCGGCAGCTCCAGTTCCTGGCGCAGCCCCGCCTCGCAAGTCCATTCCCCTGCAAGGAGTTCCCGTGCCTTGTCGGCGTTGAAGGCCCGCGACCGTCCTGTCAGTTTCTCGCGCAGCGTTTCAGCGAGTCCGAGGGCTCTTACGGCCGCCCCGGGGACTGGAAAGAGCCGCGCTCTCTTGGCCGGCAGGCTCGCGATGCATGCGGCGAGCGCACCGACGGTGACCGGCTCGGGGTCGCAAAGGAAGGCCGTCCGGCCGTGGAGATCACGGCGACCCGCTGCCCGCGCGACCGCCATGGAAACCTGGGCCGCTGCGCCGATCTGGATGTGAGAGGAGGCGGCCGGCACGGGCAGCCACCCGGAGCTCGCCATCCGAAAGTATGCGAGCAGTCCCCTGTCTCCCGGGCCATAGATCACGCCGGGCCGGAGGACGACCCACGGCCCCTTCCAGCCCGCCCGCAGCGCCGCCTCTCCCTCGAGCTTCGAGATTCCGTACCAGGAGACGGGCCGCGCGGGGTCATCGGGACCCACGGGTCGTCCTTCGCGTGCCGGTCCCGCGGCGGCTTGGCTCGATACCAGCACGAACATCGCTTCGGCGGCCACACCCGCCGCGGCGGCGAGCAGGCGCTGCGTGCCCCGAAGGTTCACTTCTCGGTACTCTTCCAACGTCCGCGCTTTGAGCCGGCCCGCCGCGTGGACGACCGCGTCGCACCCCGAAGCGGCCGAGGCAAGATCCGCCCCCGAGGACAGGTCGGCGCGAACGATTTCCAGGGGGAGGCCCTCGAGCAGAGGCGACCGCGACGGATCCCCGCGGGCGAGCGCCCTGACATGCCATCCCTCGGCAATCAGGGCGCGTGCAAGATGCCCGCCGACAAATCCGGTGGCGCCGGTCAGGAGGGCGAGCCGGGTGGCCATCGTCGCGGGTGCGAAAGCAGGGCGCTCCTCAGTTTGCCGACCACGCCGCCAGGCGCCGTATCCCCTCCTCTACCCTCTCCATGCCGGTCGCAAACGAGAAGCGCACGCACGCATCATTCCCAAAGGCATCGCCGGGCACCGCCGCCACGCGCGCTTCCCGCAAGAGACGCTCGCAGAAGGAGGCCGAGCCGGAGACCCCCTTCGGCCCGAACAGAGCCGACACGTCGGCGAACGCGTAGAAAGAGCCCTGCGGCCAGCAGGCGCGCACGCCTCGGATCCCCTGCAGGCCCTCGATCATCGCTTTCCGCCTCCGCGTGTATTGAGCCAGCATCTCGCCAACCGACCGTTCGGTTCGCTCCGGGTCTTTCAAGGCCGCGAGAACGGCGGCCTGCGAGATCGAGGAGGCGTTCGAGGTCGAGTGGCTCTGGAAGGACGTCATCGCCGCAACGATGTCCTGCGGCCCCGCGGCCCAGCCCAGACGCCAGCCGGTCATGGCGTAAGTCTTGGACGCCGCGCCGGTGACGACGACTCGGTCGCGGTGCTCGGCAAACGCCGCGGCCGAAACATGCCGGTGGTCGTCGTAGAGGAATCGGTCGTAGGTTTCATCGAAGATCAGGAAGGCGTCGTGCGACGCACACCAGTCGAGGAGACGCCCGATCTCTTCGGGGGGTGTGACGGCCCCGGTCGGGTTGTTCGGGGAGTTGACGATGACGCCGCGGATCGGCTCCGTCGCCGAAGCGGCGAGTCGTTGGGCGGTGACCTGCCATCCCGAGTCGAGATCCGTCGAGACCAGAACGGGCTCCGCACCGGATAGGCGAACGATCTCCGGGAAGGAGACCCAATACGGAGAGAAGATCGCGACCCGATCGCCCTCCTGGAAGAGAGCCTGGCACGCATTGAAGACCGCCTGCTTGGCCCCCGCCGTCACCACCACATTCTCGCGAGCAAAGCCGGCGCCCTGCTCGTTCCGGTATTTCTCGGCGATCGCGTCCCGCAGCGCGGGCTCGCCCGCGACGTCCGTGTACTTCGTTCGGCCCGCACCGATGGCGGCGACCCCGGCCTCCGCGACGAACCGCGGCGTGGCGAAGTCCGGCTCCCCGAGACCGAAGTCCACCACGTCCGCGCCCGATGCCGCCAGGGCCTTCGCGGCCCGGGCGACGGCGGCGGTCGACGACGGCCGAAGCTCGACGGCTCGCTTCGACAGCCGGGGGTGGCTCATCGGCGCCCCTTCCACGTGCGCGAAAACGCCGCGAAGGCCAGGATCCTCTTCCGGCCGACGGCGACCAGCATCAGCTCCGCTCCGATCCATCCACCATACACGTACAGCATCACATGACGCGACGCGGGAACCAAGAACTGGATCAGCCACAAGAGGAATAGGCCGATCGCCTCGTACGCCTCGAGATCCATCGAGGCCAGGAAGATCCAGCCGAGAAACGCCTGCAGGATCGTCAGCAGAATCTCGCTTCGCTGGAAGGCGTCGAAGGGGAGCGGCTCGCTCGAGCCGTGAGACCAACAATAGATGACCGCGAGCAGTCCCGAGAGGATTCCCCACTGATTGATGTTGGAGGAGACCATGTTCATCAGAGCGACAGGGGCCCTGGTCACACGGCGCGCCCAAGCGAAGGCGGACGTCTTCTCGGGGAACTCCGACAGAAACGGGGCCACCCATTGAATGAACACGAATTGCGAAATGCCGAGGCCGGTGGCCAGGGCCAGCATGGAGCGCAGAAACGGCTCGGCCACGAAGAAGATCACGGCGCCCCCTCCCCCGAGCAGCAAGAGAACCGCCCCCCACCGTTTGGCTCCCCGATGCGACAGGGCCCAGCGGGAGACGGCGGGGATCTCCTCGTCCTGCTCGAGTGTTTCCTCACGCGGCGGAATGCGCAGCAGCACGGCGAGGTAGATGACGTACGTCGCCGCCAAGACGACGGCGTCCACGAGCGAGAGACTCCCCTTCGCCCAAACGACGACGAAATAGGCCAAGGGCGGAAGCAACCCCAACACCTCGATCGCATGATCGTCGGAGAGCCGCAAGGTGCCCAACCGCTGGGACCGCCGCTTGCGGGAGTAGTACGCCGCAACCGCGTAGATCATGGGCCAACCGAGTCCCGTCAGAAGTCGGAGACTGCCGGTGAAGTTCGCAATCGCCAGATGGACCATCTCGGGATTCTTGCCGGCCTTCCAGGCGATCACCGCCTCGACCGCGAACTCCGGAGCGGTCTGAATCAGGGCGAGGACAGCCAGCGCGAGCCCTTGCGACATCAGGAACTCCGCCGCCTCGGCTCCCCAGGCGACGAGGAACGCGGAGCCGATCATGGCCGGGAAGGTCCAGAGGGCCGAGAGGGGTGTGCCGGCCGCGGCACCGTGGCCCGCGAGGGCGGCGGGCAGACTCGCCCGCGGTCGCTTCATCGCGGCGGGTTATAGCATGCGAGATATGCCCGGCATCGAGTCTGCCTCGAATCCACTCATTCGCGAGATTCTCCGGTCGATCGAGAATCGCACCCACTTCCTGCTCGAAGGCGAGAAGCCGATCCTCGAGGCGGTCGCCGCGGGTCTGGGACTCGAGCATGTGCTTCACGACGAGAGCGTGCGGCCGGGCCGGCTGGCGGCCGCGGCCGCGGCGCGGCCGAAGCTCGTGTCCCGCGGCGTGCTCGAGCGTCTAGCCGAGACGAAGACGCCTCAGCACTTGCTGGCTGTGGTCCGCCGGCGCGACCTGCCCGTGGCCGAGATCCTCGGCCGTCCGGGACCGGTCGTCTTTCTCTTCGGCTTGCAAGATCCCGGCAATCTCGGCGCCGTCGTTCGCGTCGCCGAGGCCACCGGATGCGCGGGTGTGTTGACGGCGGCGGGGTCGGCGGACTTCTTTCATCCGCGCGCCGTCCGCGCGAGCGCCGGCAGCGTCTTGCGTATCCCGGTCTCGGGAAGGGTCTCCTTCGAACCCTTCGCTCGGGACGCCAAGGAGGCGGGGCGGCTTCTCTGCGGTGCCGTCCCATCGGGCGGTGAGGACCCCTTTGGGGCGCCGCTGCCGGCGGCCTCTGTCCTCGTGATCGGATCGGAGGGAACGGGGCTGCCGGCAGGCGCCTACCGTTATCTCGACCGGCGCGTCACGATTCCGATGCAGGCGCCGGTTGATTCCCTGAATGCGGCCGTTGCCGCGGCCCTGGTCCTTTATGCGGCCAAGTTGGCGGTCGCCTCCCCCGCTCTCTCGGGAGCGGAGTCTCGCGACGGGCCGAGTTAGAGATGGAGGCTTTCCTTTCGGCGCCACGAACTTCTTTTGTCGATTGTCGATCCCGCGGCTCATTCTTCGAACACCTCCGCCTGAAACTTCCAGAACCGCACCTCGGGCCGCCGCCAGGCGTCCGGCGGAAGGCCGGCCTTTCGGCACGTCTCCTGAAGAAACCTCGTCGGGGAAAAGCCCCACTCGGTCGCGACCTGCGGCAGCAGAAGGCCTCGACGTCCCCGGCCCTCGACGATCAACCCGTCGCGCCCGATGACGATCTCGGCGAGTTCCTCCAGCGGCTGGGGCGCGGTCAGGACGGAGATCTCGATCTGGCAATCCGGCAGCTCCTCGGGCTCGAGGGGCGGAAAGCGCGGATCCTCGAAGGCGGCGCGCCGTGCAAACTCGGCGACGACTCGGGTCAGATCGCCTTCGGGCGAGAGTGTGCCAATGCAGCCCCGCAATTGGCCGCCGCGACGCAGAGTGACAAAGAGACCCCGCGGCTCCCCGAACGCCTCGGCGCGGTCCGAGGCCAGGCGAGGCGCCGGCTGGCCCCGGAAATGCGCCTCGAGGGATCCACGCGCGAGCTGGAGCAGGTCGCGCCGCGTCTCTTCCGAAAGGGGAGGCGGCAGTCCGCTCATGGCGCAGGCACGGCGGCGGGCTGCTCCGCGAGGAATCGCCGGATCGCCTCCTCGAGCGCGGGCAGCCTGCCCTCCAGAAAATGGTCGCCCGAAGCGATCTCGACGATTCGGCCGGAATCGCCGACGAATGCCCTGAGCAATCCCGGCGGTCCGAAACCGTCCCGCTCGCCAACGACGAAGAGGGCGGGCACCTCCGGCAACGGGAGCTCACGGGCGGTCTCGGTTGCCAGCGGCAGGCCGACGCCAATGTAGGCGGCGACCCTCGCGTCCCCGGCGATCGCCCGCAACGCCACCGCGGCTCCAAACGAAAAGCCGCCCGCGACCAGGGGGGCTCCGCCTCGCCGCTGCGCCTCGGCCATGGCGGCCCGAAAGTCTTCCATTTCCCCGCGCCCCTCGTCGTAGCGGCCCGCCGACAAGCCCACGCCTCGAAAGTTGAAACGGAGCGTGCCGTACCCGGCCCCGGCCAGGGCCTTGGCCGCCCGGTAGACGACCTTGTTGTGCAGCGTTCCGCCGTGGAGGGGGTGGGGATGAGCGAAGACCGCCGAACCGCACGGCCGGATCGCCGCCTCCCTCCAGAGTCCTTCCAGCGGGCCTTCCGGACCCGGAAAGACGACTGCCCGCAGTTTCCCTTCCATTTCTCGGGTCTCCGCGCGTTGGAGAAATCGAGCTCTCATCGTATCCTTCTGCGACCCGTCCGGGGAGTCCCTCAGCGGACAGGAGACAACATGAGAAAGGTCGTTCACATCGTCGGCACCGGCACGATTGGAGAACCGCTGATCGGCCTCTTCACCGACTTCGACAAGCACCTCGGTGTCGACGAGGTGACCTTCCACAAGCGGACGCCGATGACGACGGAGCGGGCCAAGGTCAACCACCTCCTTCAACGCGGGGCCAAGCTCGCCGTCGATCCGGACAAGAAGACCGACTTCGAAGCCTTGGGGCATCACGTGTCTTACGAGGCCCAGGAGGCGCTCGAACGCGCCACGGTCGTCATCGACTGCACGCCCGCGGGCAACGAGAACAAGAAGGTGTACGAGAAGATCTCCGGACCCCGGGGCTTCCTGGCTCAAGGCAGCGAGTTTGGCTTCGGCAAGCCCTACGCCATGGGGATCAACGACGAGGCGCTCCAGGCCGGCAAAGACCGATTTCTCCAGATCGTGTCCTGCAACACCCACAACATTGCGGCCCTGGTCAAGACGCTCGGGGAGGACGGCGAGAGCGGGCCCATACTCGAACAGGGCAGATTTGTGTGCATGCGGCGGGCCAACGACGTCTCCCAGGACTCGAGCTTCGTTCCCGCGCCCTCCGCGGGCAAACACGACGACCCCCTCTATGGAACCCACCACGCAAGAGACGCCTCTCGTCTGCTCGAGACCATTGGCTGGAAGCCGAAGCTCTTTTCCTCTGCGATGAAGCTGAACACCCAGTACATGCACTGCCTCTGGTTCAACCTCGAGTTCAATCGCCCAACCACCCGCGAGAAGACGCTCGAGAAGCTGCGGGCCAATCGCCGCATCGCCCTGACCGAAAAGCGCTCCTCCAACCAGATCTTCTCCTTCGGCCGCGACCACGGCTATTACGGGCGGATCCTCTCCCAGGCGGTCGTCGCCTCTCCGACCGTGACCCTGAGCGGCGATCGCGAGGTCGTCGGATTCTGCTTCACCCCTCAGGACGGGAACTCCCTGGCTTCGTCAATCGTCGCCGCCTTGTGGCTCATGGAGGCGGGCTTCGATCGCCAACGGCTGTCGGTGCTCGATCGCTTCTTCTTCCGCGAGATCTGAGTCGCCCGCCCGCCGGCAGACCTGAACGGCGGGGCAGCGGGTTCCCTGGCCTGCCGACCGGCGGGCAGTGACGGTACACTCTCTCGAGATGTTTTTCGTCGTTTGCCCCCGGTGCCACTTGCGCCAGAAGCCCGCGGCACAGTGTCGCCGCTGCGGTGAGCCAACGGCGGCTGCCCCGGTGTTCGCCGGCGATCCGCCGAAGCCGCCCGCGACGGAGCCGCCGCAACCGCGCCGGAGAACAGGCCTCGCGGCCGCCGCTGTCGGGGTGGCCCTGCTCCTGGTCTTCCTCTGGCTGGCTCGCGCTGGCCGCAGCTCCTCGCCGGTCCGTCCGGCGGCCACGCCGGCCCCCACCGCCGGCGCCCTCGACCTCTCCGGCCGGTGGCACGGCCAGGTCTCCAAGACGATCGGCACGAACCCGCCGCGGCCCGTTCTGAAGGAGATCTCGATCGAGACGGGCCGCGACGGCGCGATTCTCGCGGCGAGCGTCGTGTTCACCGACCCGGGCCGCGGAGGAGCCGGGGCCGGCTATTTGAGCTCGTCGGATGGCGCCGCACGCCTGGCGCCGGCGGCGTCCGGGATCGCTGCGGAGCCGAAAGGCGCGGCGCTATCGCTCGATTTTCTTCGAATGCCCGGCTGGGTGCCCGACCGGGCGCGCCTTTGGAAGGCGCTCGAGGGGACCAACCGCGGGACCGCTCCCCCGCACTATCTGCTGCTCGAGTCGCTCGAGACCGACTACCTCATCCAGGCGGGAATCAACGAGTCGGGGTTCCTCTCCTATGTCTTCTTCTCTCCCGAGTACGCCTCCGGCCGGGGGCAGGACGTCCTGTCCCGGGTGATCCATCCCGAACCGGGGGCATCCCTACGCGGCTTCCACAATCTCATCTGGGACCTCTCCGGCTCGGCCAACTTCTTGACGCTGCAGCTGCCGGTGACGATCTCCGGCCCGGAAGGCGGAGAACCCGACGCGCTGATGCTGGCGCGCTAGGAGGGGTTAGGCGTTACGGTTTCCCCCTCGCCCGCCTCAGATCGAAACGATGTATCCCCCGCTCTTGACGTCCTTCTTCATCGTGATCAGCTTCTGACGCTCGGCGTCCTCGAGCAGCTCCGAGAACGACCGGTAGCCGTAGTACGACTCGTTGAAATAGGGCTGCTTGCGCTGCATCGTCTGCTTGATCATCGAACCCCAGATCACGTCGTAGTTTTCGCGCTGGAGCGCCTGCATCGAGTCGAGCATCAGCCGGAAGAGCTCCCGCTTCTTTTCGGGAAAGTTCTCGATCGACGGCAGTGACCGCGTCTCGCGCACCAGATCTTCATAGAAGATGAATTCATCGCAATTGGACAGCAGGAGGTCCGAGGTCGAATTCTTGACCCCCACGCCGATGACGCCCTTGTCGTTCTCCTTGAGCTTCGAGACCAGCGGCGAAAAGTCGGAGTCTCCCGAGCAGACCACGAAGGTCGTGATGTGCGACTTGGAGGCCGCCAGGTCCATCGCGTCGACGACCATCCGGATATCGGCCGAGTTCTTCCCGGTGTAGTTGCGTTGCGGAATGTCGATCAGCTCGATCGCCGCCTCGTGGAATTCGCGCTTGTACTCTGAGTAGCGGGTCCAGTCCGCGTACGCCTTCTTGTACACGATCCGCCCCTTCTCGATCAGCCGCTGCAGGACCAGATTGATGTCGAACTTCTTGTATTGCGCATCGCGAACGCCGAGCGCGATGTTCTCGAAATCGATGAACAGGGCCAGGCGTTGGTCGACCGCGCTCCGAGCCGGCGGAGCGGGATTGACGGTGACCGGTGCGGCGGCCGGCGCGACCAGCACCGGAGCGGGCGGAGCCGGAGTCGCGGGTTCATGCGCCGAGCGGCCTTCATCGGGGGCGGCCGGGCGGCCCTTGTGGCGCCGCGAGCCGCCTCGCCGGCGCCGTCCCTTCTTTTCGCTTTCTCCGCTTTCCGCGGCGGGAAAGGGAATCGTGTCGTCACTCATCGTCTTTTTCCTTCCGGCGCGTAATCGAACGAGGCCGTCGTCAGCGCGAAGCTGGCAAGGACACGGGCCACCGCTCGGCCCTGGGCATCCACGAGCTCGACATCGCCCACGTTGATCCGTCTGCCTTTCTTCAAGATCCTGGCCCGCGCCCAGACGTCGGAGCGGGCACGGGCCAGGAAGTGAATCGTCAGGTCCGCCGTGGCGAACCCCATTTTTCCGTCGAAGTTGGTCGAGAGCGCGAACGCCACCGCCGTGTCGGCCACCGTCGCCAAAATGCCTCCGTGCACCGTGCCGGACCCGTTGGTCACCTCTTGCCGATAGGGCAGCCGGATGACCGAGCGATCCGGCCCTAGCTCCTCGAGCACGAGACACAGGTGCACGAGAGCCGGAGAGGCAGCCAGGCGAGCACGGAGTCGGTCGAGCAGATCCGGAGCCAGTACCGGAACCGAGACTCGACCCGTCGGCTCACGCGGGGGAGGCCGGTCGCGATCCGCCTCAGTGGCCACGCGGCCTCGGGCGCAGTCTTTCCCATCCGTCCGGGCCCAAGCGCGACGGGCCTAGACCGAACCTTCCTCGGGTTCGTCCTTGCTGTAGTACGGCAGCTCCTCGGCCCGTCGGGTGGAGTTGTCCAGATGCCGGGGCACCTCGATGAGCGTTCGCGTCATGTTCGGATCGCAGGTCTCGTTCTCGCATTCGTACGTGTAGACGTTTCGGTCGGCCTCCTTCCGAAAGCCCACAACGGTCTGGTAAGTGTCGCAGTTACCGCATTTGACCGACATCATGAAGATGTCGATGACGTGCAATTCCGGTCGGTCTTCCGGCTCGTCCACCGCATCATAATACGCCCGCAGGAGACTTCCAACATGCGCAAACGAGTGACCCTCTCGCTGCTGACGCTCCTCGGCATGTACGCCGGGGCCATCGGCGCGGCACCGGAGTCCTTCGAGAAAACGATTCCCGTCCCGCGCTCGGGTGTCGCCCGGCTCGGCTGGACCTCCGATCGCTGCTCGGTCGTGAGCGTCGAGCTTCGAAATTACCCGGACTCCGAAGACATCGAGAAGGCGCGCCAGAAGGATCCCGGGGACCACTCGTGGGTCTGGTGGCAGTTCAACGTCGAGAACCGCGGGGACGCGAAATGCCGGATCCGGCTCTGGGTCGAGGTCCTCGACAAGAACGGAAACGTCCTCAAGCAGAGCGACCGGAGCGACACGGTCGACGCCCACAAGTTGGACGACGAGATCCGACTCTCGACTCGAATGAGGACGATCGACATCGCCGATGCTCCGAAGGCGCGCCTGCGCGCGGAGATTGGACCGAAGTGACGTCCGGCTCGACCGTCGGCACGCGATAGCCGCCGACGCCGGGCGATTGCTGTCCCGTAGAATGGCTCCCGTGACGCCGTCCCTGGAGGAAGCGGCCCGCGCGGGAGCGTACCGGGCCGCACGGGAGGGACTGGCGCATCGCGCGCGGGACACGGCCGTTCTCGACGTCGAGGGTCGCGACCGCGAGAGCTTCCTGCAGGGCCAGCTGACGCAGGACGTCCGATCACTGACGGCGGGTCAGTCGCGGGCGGCGGCCGCCCTCACGCCTACGGGCAAGCTCCTATTCACTGCGCGGCTGGTCGGGCTGGCCGACCGAATCCGGCTCTTGCTCCCGGCCGGCTCCCGAGAATCGGCCCTGGCTCACCTCAGAAAATTCGCGGCCTTCCAGAAGGTCTCGGTCGAGGATCGCTCCGGCGCCTATCGCCGGCTGGGGCTCTATGGGCCGCGCGGTCTCGCGCTCGCCGATCTCCCGGCCGAGATTCTTTGCCTGGCCGGCGAGGGAGAGTTCTCTTGCGAGCTCCTAGTGCCGCTTGACCGCGAAGCCGACGCCCGAGCATGGCTCGATCGCCAGGGAGCCGTCCCGATCGACCCCGCGACGGCCGAAATCTTGCGGGTCGAGGCCGGTCGGCCGCGGTTCGGGCAGGACGTCGACACCTCGAACCTGCCCGACGAGGCTGGCCTGGACGCGGCGATCTCCTCGACCAAGGGATGCTACGTGGGCCAGGAGATCATCGCGCGCCGGCGTACCTATGGACGACTGAACCGCCGGCTGATTGGCTACCACTTTCCGGAGGGCATCCTGCCGGCGGGAACGATACTTCGGCGGGGGGCCGCGCCTGGCGAGGCTCCCGAGGCGACCCAGGCCGGGCGTGTCACGAGTTCCGTGGTCTCGCCGCGATTCGGCCCCATCGGACTCGGTTTCGCCTTCCACGATGTCGCGATCGGGGACCGCCTCGTTTCGGTGGATGATCTCGCCCGGACGGCCGTCGCTTCGGTGCTCCCGTTCGTGTGAACCCGCCGACCCGAGAAAACAGCGGCTGGCCCGTACACGTGGCCCTTCTGGGGGCCCAGACGGGGTTTTCGCTCTTTCCCATCTTCGGCAAGCTCGCCCTCGCGACCATCCCCCCCATGGTTCTCGCGGCGTTTCGTGTGGTCGCGGCCTCGCTGCTGCTCGCGATGTTCCGGCGCTTCTCCGGAGAGGAGCGGATCGCGCCGGGGGACCGCAAACGGATCCTCCTCTTCGCCCTGCTGGGAGTCTCCTTCAACCAGGTCCTCTTCATCTTCGGTCTGTCCCTGACCACGGCCATCAACACGACGATCTTGACGGCGATGATTCCGATCTACACGCTCGCGGCTGCGGCCCTGCTGCGCCACGAACGCCTGACCGTTCGCGGCGCGGCGGCCCTGCTCTTGGCCGCCCCCGGCGCTTTGCTCTTGCTTCGCGCCGAGAGTTTCGATTGGCACAACGAGTACTTCCGCGGAGATCTGATGCTGATCGCCAACGGAATCTCGTATGCCTTCTATCTCGTTCTCTCACGGCCGATCCTGGCTCGCTACCGCGTCCTGACGGTCGTTTCGGGCGTCTTCGCATACGGCACTCTCCCGATCGCCCTGGCGGCGCTCCCGTCGCTCGCGGCTTTCTCGGCCCGCCGGGTCACCGCCGTGGGATGGGAGAGCCTAGCCGCGGTCATTCTCCTTTGCACCGTCCTCCCCTACTTCTGGAACTCCTGGGCCCTCGCGCGCACGCACGCCTCCCGGGTCGCCTTCTACATCTTCCTGCAGCCCCTGATCTCCTCGGCGCTGGCGATCCTCGTCCTGGGCGAGCGCCTCACGTTGCGCACCGCCGCAGCCGCGTTGCTCATCCTCTCCGGCCTGGCGGTTTCGCTCTCGCCGGCGCGTCTGGCCGCGCGCCCGATCCCATGACGACATCGGTCTCGGGCCTCCGAGTCGCGGTCGTCATCCCGGTCTTCAACGAGCAGGAGGCGCTTCCGCTCGTCGTCGCGGACCTGCCCCGGGCCTTGATTTCCGAGGTGATCGTCGTCGATAACGGCTCGACCGATGGCACGGCCCAGATCGCGCGCGGGCTTCCCGTGCGCCTCATCCGGGAGGCGCGGCGGGGCTACGGGAGCGCCTGTCTGGCGGGTGTCCAAGCGCTCGCCGGCCATCCGCCCGACGTCGTCGTCTTCCTCGACGGCGACTATTCGGACCACCCCGAGCAACTGCCTCTCCTGCTCGAGGCCGTGGCACAAGGCGCCGAGCTCGTGATCGGTTCGCGGCGGCTCGGCCGCGCGGAGCCCGGAGCGTTGTTGCCCCAAGCGCGGTTCGGCAACGCGCTCGCTTGCCGGCTCATCCGATGGCTCTATGGCTATCGGTATACGGACCTCGGTCCGTTTCGCGCCATTCGGTGGGATTCGTACCGGCGCCTCGGGATGCAGGACACCGGCTTCGGATGGACCGCGGAAATGCAAGTCAAGGCGCTTTCGGCGGGACTCCGTGTGGCCGAGGTTCCGGTCTCCTACCGGCGCCGCGTCGGAGTCTCCAAGATCACCGGCACCATCAGCGGCACCCTCCGAGCGGGTTTGAAGATCCTCTGGACGATTGCGCGCTGCCGGCTCGCGCGATGACGCCCGCGGTTCTCGCGTGTCCTACTGGCGGAAGCGGTCGAGAGTTTGGACCACCTTCTCCGGCGCGTGCCTCGGCTTCCCATGAACATCCGCGAAGATGTGTCGCGTCGACCCGTCGGCCATGAGAAGGTCCGTCGCGTCGACGACCTCGTAGTCGAAACGGAGGCCCCGGCCCGAGAGCTCCGGCAGTGTGGTGCGCACGCGCAGGGGGTCGTCGTAACGAGCCGGGCGGCGATACTTGCACTGGAGTCCGATGACCGGAATCAGCAAGCCCGACTCCTCGAGCTCGCGGTAAGGCAGACCCGCCGCGCGGCAGAACTCGGTTCTTCCGATCTCGAACCAGACCGCATAGTGGGAGTGGTAGACGACCCCCATTTGGTCGGTCTCGGCGTAGCGCACCCGGACGGCAATCTCGACGGTGCGCATGGGGTCTCGGGTGCCGGCGCGTTCCTGGATCAGAACCGCTCGGCGAGCCGCCGTCGGACCGTCTCGGGAACCAGTCCGGTCAGGTCCCCGCCCAGACGCGCGACCTCTTTGACCAGCCGGCTCGAGACGTAGGAGTATTCCTCCTTGGCCATGAGGAACACGGTCTCCACCTCCGGGGACAGGCGACGGTTCATGAGGGCCATCTGGAGCTCGTACTCGTAGTCCGAGATCGCGCGAAGTCCCCGGACGATGAGCGAGGCGCCGCAGCCCTTCGCAAAATCGACGAGCAGGCCGGAGAAAGAGCGGACCTCGACGTCCGGGGAGTCGCCCAGAATCTCGCGGATCATGACCACGCGTTCCGGAACGGAAAAGAGCGGCGTCTTGGAATCATTTTCCAAGATGGCGATGATCACGCGGTCCGCCAGCCGCCGCGCGCGAGAGACGATGTCCAGATGGCCGCAAGTCGGCGGGTCGAAGGAGCCCGGATAGAGCGCAACTCGTTCGGGCATTACCTGCTCCCCCTCTCGACCACCGCCGACCGCAGGCCCTCCGCCAGAAGATTATAGGCGGCCACCGTCAGGAAGAGAGCGATCCCGGGGAACAGAGCCATCCACCACGCCTCCTCGATGTAGGTCGGCGCCACCGCGAGGATCCCGCCCCAGGAAGCGGTCGAGGCCGGGAGCCCGACGCCGAGGAACGAGAGCGCGGCTTCGGCCAGGATCGCCCACGCCACGCCGAAAGCCGCCGACACCAAGAGCGGCGGCAGCACGTTCGGCAACAGGTGACGCACCAGGATGCGCGGGGTCGACGCGCCCGCCGCGCGCGCGGCACGCGTGTAGTCGAGGTCCTTCACCTTCAGAACCTCGGCCCGGGCATAGCGCGCGTCGCCCGGCCAGGAAGTCAGCCCGATGGCGAGGATGACGGCCGCCGGCGAGGGGGGCAGAAATGCCGCGAGCGCCAGCAGCAGGAAGAGGACCGGAAAGCACAGCACGACCTCCATGACTCGGGAGAGCAACAAATCGGCTGCGCCGCCGAAATATCCGGCACTCGCGCCGACCGCAAATCCGACCAGCAGCGACACGGCGGCCGCAGCCAGGCCAATTCCGAGCGAGATGGGTGTTGCGACCATCACTCGGGCGAATAGGTCTCGCCCGAGGTCGTCCGTACCGAAAGGATGGGTGGCCGAGGGAGCGGCCAGGCGCTCCTCCAGCCGGATCTCGGCCGCGCGACGCGCGAAGAGCGGGGAGACCAAAGCGGCGAGCCAGAGCAGGATCACCACGGCCAGAGCCACGGAGCCGGTGACCGGCAGGCGTGCTCCGCGCCGAATCCCGCGGGCGCCAGACTCCGGCGTCGCGGTCAACGCGGCTCCGTCCCGTCCCGGACCCGTGGATCGGCGAGGGCATAGGCCAAATCCGCGGTCAGCGTCAGGACGAGCGTCGCTACGGCGCCGAGCAAAGAAAGCGCGAGGACGACCGGATAGTCCCGCGCGAGGATGGAGTCGAAGAACAGCCGACCCACTCCGGGCCAGGCGAAGATCCGCTCGATGATCACGCTTCCCGACAGGAGGCCGGGCAGCATCAGTCCGAGAAGCGTGATCAACGGAAGCAGGGCATTTCGAAAGGCGTGGGCCCAGAGGGCTCGGCGTGGAGAGGCGCCGCGGGCTCGCGCCGCCAAGACGAAGTCGTGTTGCCTCGCCTCGGCCACTCCCGACCGGACCAGTCGCGCAAAGAAAGCGAGCGAACCGTACGTGAGACAGACGACGGGAAGCGCGAGGTGCTCCAGTCGGTCGGACAGCCCCGCCCACCCGGAGGGCGTCCCGTCGGAGGCCACCCCGTAGAGGGGCAGCCACCGCAGACGGACCGAGAACAAGGTCTGGAGGAGCAGGGCCGCCCAAAATGAAGGCAGCGAATAGAGGGCGAACAGCACGACACCCGAAACTCGGTCGAGCGAGCCTTCCGGGTGGCCCCCCGCCGCGACACCGAGCGGAATCGCGATCCCCAGTGTGAGAAGCAGCGCCAGGCCATTCAGGAGCAAGGTGTAGGGAAGGGCTTCGAGAATCCGGGTGGCGACCGGCCGATGGTCCACGAAGGACTCGCCCAGATCCAGCCGCCCCACGCGGACCAGCCACGTGGCGAAGCGCTCGGGCAGCGGACGGTCGAGGCCGTACAGCCGCCGCATCTCTTCGGCGGCGCGGGCCGAAACACGGCGGCCGGACTCGGCCCCGAGGGCTGTCACGGGACTTCCCGGCGCCAGGTGCAGCAGGAGGAAAACGAGAATGACGATTCCCAGGAGCGTCGGCACCGCCAGGGCCAGACGCTGGAGCGTGTAGCGAATCACGGCCGGACTCCGGCGGGGGCCTCGAGAGCCCACCAGCCGAGGGGGCCAGGCCAGATGCCGAAAAGACCGAGCGGCGAGGTCTCGACACCCTGCAGGCGCCGGCGCAGCCCGTACTTCTTGGTGGCGTTGACGACGAAGACCGCCGGAGCGTCATCCCGGAAGATGCGGTGGAGTCGGTGGTAGATCGCGATGCGCCGGTCCTCCTGTCGCTCGCCGCGCGCCTGCTCCATGAGGCGATCCGCCTCGGGGTTCCGGTAGAAGCCGCTGTTTAAGCCCCGAGGCGGCCACTGCGAGGAGTCCCAGTAGGGGTACGGGTCGGGGTTTGGGTCGGAGGCGCTCGAAGCCAGCGACGCCGCCTCGAAGGCTCCGGAATCCACGCGCTCGACGAAGGAGGCCCACTCGAGCGGCCGCACCCGCGCCCGCACGCCGACCCGCGCGAGCGCTGCCGCGAAGGTCTCGTCGATCTGACGGCCAATCGTGTTGCCCGCCGAGACGAGCAGCTCGAAGTCGAACTCGCGGCCGTCGCGGTCGCGAATACCGTCGCCGTTGGTGTCGCGCCACCCCAAGTCCTCGAGCAGGGCCGCCGCCCCTTTCGGGTCGAAGGGAAGCGGCTCGACCGACGAGTCGTAGGCGGGAGACTCCGGTGCCCACGGTCCGGAGATGACTCGGGCCGAACCCTGGAACAGATGGCGCGCAATCCCTTCCCGGTCGAGCAGCATCGTCACGGCTCGCCGCGCTCGCGGGTCGGCGAAGAAAGGAAGGCGCGCGTTCAAGGCGATGTAGTTGTAATCGAGATCGTAGAATTCGACCACGCGGCAGCACTGGGAGAAGGCCGGATCCTCCGCGGCCCGCTGTTTGAGGGGAGCGTCGATCCAGCTCTCATCGAGGTCCCCCTGCACCAATGCCCGGTAGGCGACGGCATTCTCCGGGACGACACGAAACACGATCCGGTCGAAATATCCGCGAGGGCCCCAGTAACGAAGGTTGCGCTCGAGCGTGATCGACTCCTGAGCCTTCCAGGAGGTGAGGCGGTACGGGCCATTCGAGAGCGGCGCCCGGTTGTCGGGAGCGCGGTCGAAGGCGACACCCTGAAACCGGCGGGCCGGGAGCAGCGGCAGGGCGAACGCCATCGCCCGATACGCGTCGACCCGCCGAAACCGGGCGCGAAATGCGTGCGGCCCGGCCTCTTCGACCGAGACGAGATCCTCGAAGAAGGACTTGTAGAGCGGAGAGCTGGTTCCCGGGTCTGCGATCTTGCGGATCGTGAACACGGCGTCGGAGGGCGTGACCGGCACACCGTCCTCCCAAACGGCTTCGGGCCGCAGGTGCACGGTGAAGCTCAGGCCATCGGGCGAAGTCTCGAACCGCTCGGCGAGGCCCGGAACCAGTGCGAGCCGGTCGTCGAAGTCGAAGAGGTTTCGGGATAGATACTGGAGGACGAGCTGTTCGGGCACGTCCGTCTGGAGCACGGCGTTTAGGCTCCCCGGCTCGCCGAAGAGACGCCGGTAGAGAGTCCCGCCATCGGCGGGCGAACTGCCCACCCGGGTCGCCGCCGGGGCTGGACTCTTTCTCGGCGCGGCGAAGGCGCCCTGGCGCTCCTTCCCGCGGCATCCCGCGAGAAGCGCGATCGCCACGAGGGTCGTCGCGAGAAGGCGCACGCCCCGATTATGAAGGACTCGATCGTCCGGATTCGACGTTCGACCGCCCGGCCTACGGAAGCACGAAACTCGCGGCGGCCATGTTACGCGCGATGTCCGTGACCCGAATCAGCACGTAGGCCCCATGTGGGGCTCCCGCCACGCGAATCGAGTAGGTCTCCGTCGGTGAGTCGGAAAGGCCGTCCTCGGGCTCGACGCGGATCCACTCTTTCGCATCGATGCTGTACTCGGCCTGGAGAATCGGGGAGGCCGCGTCCGCAGCCTCGAAACGCAGCAAGGAACCGGACGCCGGAAGGCGGCGAATCACGGGCGGGGTGTTGTCGACGCGCACGGGCGAGGACTCCCGCGTCGCGCTCTTGGGGTCATCCGGGTTGGCGTCCGCGTCGGAAGCCGTCAGCTGAAACACGTACTCTCCGTCGGGCAGCGAGGTCGTGTCGAAGGCGAAGTAAGTGTCCTTGATGTCCTTGCGCAGCAACACCCAGCGTGCCGAGTCCAACGGCCGCACGCGAAGCTCGTAGGTGAGGGGATCGCCGTCCCGGTCGCTCGCCTTCCAGACGAGCGTCCGATACCCCTTGCGCAGCAGCTTGCGCGGCGCCCCCTCCGCCTTGGACTCCTCGAGGCCCGTGAAGATCCCCTTCTCGTCCGGAGCCTGCGTCTCGAAGACGTTGGAACTGCCGGAGGCGGCCCGCGCGAGCACCTCACTCGGCGCCATCGGGTTCAGGCTATCGATCTCGGGCGCGGCGTTGCGGTTGCGATAAGCGGCTTCGGTCCTGCGGATGACCGGAACCGCCTTGCCGTCGGATGTCATTCGAACCTTCCATTGAACGTAGCGGCCGGGCGGTGCGGCGACGCTGCCGGCCCGCCCCCCGGGCTGCCATGAGGACCAAGGGCTCCAAGTCGCGTCGGGCGTCTGGGACTCGCCGGAGCGAAACGCGAACTGGACACCCGTTCCGGCGGGAACATCCCCCTCGAAGCGGAACGCTCCAAACCGGCTCGTGCGGCCCGTGTCCTTGACCGGCGAAACGTATTCGCCCTCCCGTGGTCCCTCCGACAAGCGGTAGACGGCGCAAGAGGAATTGGTGGCGATCGCGTCGCCGGCCAGCGCCGTGATCTGTTTCTCGTCCAGGGTTCGGTCGAGCGACCAGTATCCGTTTCCGATCCGGTACAGCTTCCCATTCGGACCGGTGGCGGCAAGAACATCCCCTCGACCCCCCGCAGAGTCCAGCGCGAAGACGATCTCCTCAGTGCTCGACCAAACGGCGCGGGGCGGCTCGTCATTCGAGAAAACGATGACCTCTGACGAGTAGGCCCCCTTGCCCGAGGAGTGCGCCGGGGCCACGCGCGCCGAGGACACGCTGACGGACACCTCCGCCTTCTCCTTGCCCTCGTCGTCCTCGCGGCCCGGCGCGCGGGGCGGCTTTGCGGCCGGCAGCGCCACGGGAGCCGTGATGGGTTCGCCCGCACCGGCGGTGGCCTCCGCCGACACCGCAGCCGCCCAGATCCGGCCGTCGCCGCTCGAGGTGATCGAGGAGATTTCGCTCTTGGCCGAGTCGTAGACGGTCGACACGGTTCCGGACGGGTCGATCCGCAGGACCAGACCCGATCCGGCCGTGCCGGCCCAAATCCGTCCCTGGCCGTCTCGGAAGAGCGTCCGGACGTGGGGGTCCGAGGCAGCGTAGACCCTTTCCCCCTTGTGAGCAGAGGCGACCCGATGGATCTCTCCCGGCAGGCCCGTGGCGACGTAGAGCGTCGGGCCTGCGAACGTGAGCGCCCACGTGTACTTGGCGCCGGTCTCGTAATAGACCTCGGCCTTGCCGCCGACGACCCGATAGACCTTGCCGCCCGGCGTCCCCCCCGCGTACAGCGCCCCATCCGGACCGAGTGCGAGCGCCGTGATCTCCTTCTCGGGCAAAGTGGCGGCGGTCTCTGCTCGTCCCCCGGTCACGCGAAGGATCTTCCCGGCGTCGCCCGTGCCGAGATAGAGAGTTCCGCCGGCGTCCTCCGCTGCCGCGAAGATCGCGGCTTCGCCCACACCCGTCACCGGCAAGACACCGCGTGACAGAGCGAGCTCTCCATCGCCGCGAACCGACACGCCGCGCGCCTCACCGGCCGAGAAATCTTGGGCGGAATCCGATAACCAGATCCGCGTTTCCGAGGCGCTCAGGCGGGAGACGGCCAGGCAGAGAACGGCCGCGCCGAGGAGCGCTCTCCCCTGAGGGAAGCTCCTCAAAAGAGTCTCGGCAGGACGTCGAGTCGGAGGTGGACCGAACCGGTGACCGGTACGGACTGTTCGAGCGACTGCGACTCCAGGCGCACCGATGAAAGATCGGGCGCTCCGCTGCCTCCCGGACCTCGATCGAGCAGGACGGCGCCCACCGAGGGGGGCAGCGCCGTCAGGGTCTCTCCTCCGACCACCGCGCCCGGGGCTCGCCGGTCCGCGAGCAGATTGAGCGAGTTCGGCGGGCGAACGCGGGCTAAGAAATCGAGGACCTGCGACAAAGATCGAGGATCGGGCGGATAGAGGGCGAGGTCATAGGCGGTGGCGGCGGCTCCGTCTCCGACAAAGACGTTTAAGGGACCGGGCGGCGTGTCCGGAGGCACTTGCACGAGCATCGACACGCGACGCGCGCTTCCTCGAAAATCGACCAGATCGACGTGGATGGGCACCGATTCGCCCGGCCGAACCTTCCCCTTGCCCGCCTCGACGTTCACCACGCGGGCGCTCTGGAGCCGATCGGAGTGCCGAATGTCCACGTCGAGGCCGGTGATCGTGAGATCCTGAAACTCGTTGGCCATCAGATAATTCGTTAGAAGCGCCAACGACGCCACGGCTTCCTCCCGTGCCGTGAGCCCCGTGAAGACGGTCTGCCAGGGGATGACGCGGTCAGGCGTTCGAATGGAAGACTTCCACACGAGCGTCCGCTCTCCGGTGCGCTTCTCGATCGTCGTCAGCACGCTGTCGACCGCGATGGCCGCCAGGATCGGCGTCAACATCGAGTTGTGAACCACCTGGAAGTGGAAGGTCTGCGTCGGAATGTCCTCGGAGGACAGGCGCACCTGCACCGGAACCATGGGCGCGCGGGCGCCGAAGGTGCCGAGGATGCCGGTCGACCGGTCCTGGGAGATCGAGCCCAGGGTCTGGCCTGTTGCCGCGAGCTTGAAGGAGCGGAAGACGGATGGCAAAACGGTCAGAACGTCGGCGTCGGCCATCGGCATGTCGACGGGCCCCATCGAGAGAAACGGATGTCCGAAGGCCAGCACGCTCGAGCCCTCGACCCAGGTCACGGTTCCCGTCGCCGCGATGTCCATGTCTCCCGACATCAGTACCGTCGCGATCGGAGAACCCGGCTGGAGCCTCGCTCGACCCTCTTCGCGGGACGCCGATGCGCCGGAAGGGACAGCGATCCAACCCGCCGTGTCCGCGAACCGCGCACCGAGGGCGCTCGACAGCGGCCCGGCCGAAAACGAGATCGGAAGCGGCAAGGCGGTCATCGTTCCGCCGCCGGCGGGCCGGAAGGGCGAGAGAATCGCCTCGAGGCCGGGCCGGAAGCGACCCTCCCGGAACGCCGAGATCAGCGCCTCTGTCGACACCGCCGAACCGGCGATCGGCACCGGAGGCGCCGCCGGCGCCTTGCGAATGTCCAACATGCTCTGAATCGGCGTGATCCCGCAGATCGGATCCTTGGCGAAGGGCCAACCGTAGGCCAGCGCGCCCACGAGCTTCCCGTCGACATAGATCGGGCTGCCACTCATGCCGGCGATGATCCCCGAACGCTCGAGACCGGCCCCGGACACGCGCCCCAGGATCATGTCTTGGCCCGGCGCAAATCGCTTCAAGGTGCCGATGATCTCGACGTCGAAACGCTGAACGCCTTTGCCGTCGCCGAAATCCGTCAGGCCATATCCCTTCATCCCCGAAACGACGCGGTCGGCCGGCAAGATCGCGGAAGGCTGAGCCAAAGCAGCGCCACCGGCCGCGGCGAGTGCCAGGACGAAGCCGACGACAGTGGCGCGTCGCGTCACGCGATGGAAAACGCGCCGAATCGGAGCCGCCATTCCCTTTGAATCTCTCCAATGCGTATGTTACGGTCCTTTGGGATGGTCGCGGCACTTTTTCAGCCGATCTCCAGCGAAAACCTTCCTGGCGGCGGTTCCCTTTGGGCCTTCTTTCGGGAAACCGGGCCAACGGCCAAGGTGGTCCTGGGCATTCTCTTTCTGTTCTCCCTGATCTCCTGGATCATCATTTTCGCCAAATACCTGCGCCTGCGCCGCGTGGCGAACCAGTCGGAGAAATTCGTCACTTACTTCCGAAAGTCCAAGCGATTCTCGGAGGTCAACGGGATCGCGAGCCAGCTCCCGGACACTCCCTTGACGACCCTGTTCCGGGCGGGCTACGCGGAGCTGGATGCACAGGTGAAAGCCAACCGGCCGGAGGATCCCGCCGTGACCGCGAGCGGAGCCGGCAAACTGCTGATCAAGAACATCTCGGGAGTGGAACGGGCGTTGGAGCGGGCGATCACGGCCGAGGTGTCGCGGCTGACCCGGTACATGACGTTCCTGGCCACGACCGCCTCCGCCTGCCCGTTCATCGGTCTCTTCGGGACCGTCTGGGGAATCATGCAATCCTTCCGCGCGATCGGGAACACGGGCTCCACCTCGATCGTGGCCGTGGCGCCCGGGATCTCCGAGGCGCTCATCAATACCGCGGCCGGCCTGGCGGCTGCGATTCCGGCGCTGATCTTCTACAACTACTTCATGGGCCAGGTCCGCATGCAACGGGCAGGAATGGAGGATTTCGCGCTGGAGTTCATCAACCTGGCAGAGAGAAATTTCACGTAGCCGTGGCCGACTCTTCGGACGTGCGTTGCTCTGAGAGCATCCTGATCGCCGCGCTTGACCGAGTCGCTGCGACCCGCGACTAATGGCGCTCCAACGGCAATCGGGCGATCCCTACGACCATCTGGCGGACATCAACGTGACGCCGCTGGTCGACGTCATGCTCGTGCTGTTGATCATCTTCATGGTCACGGCGCCGATGCTCCACCAGGGCGTCTCGGTCGCGCTGCCGCGCACGGCGACGACCAACCTGCCCACCTCGATCGAGGACCCGGTCATCCTGTCCATCACGCGCGAGGGCGCCTACTACATCAACGAGACGCCGGTGGCGCGGGGACTTCTGCGGGAGCGGCTTCGGGCCTTCCTGAAGACGAGGAAGGACCGCACCGTCTTTCTCAAGGCGGACCGGGCGCTCTCCTACGGAACGGTCGTCGAGACGATCGACATCTTGAACCGCATGGGAATCGAGAACCTCGGGATGATCACAGACACCGGCGCGAAGAAGGGCAATTGAGGCCTCCGAGCTCGGACTGACCGCCACGTCATGGACGCCGTCGGAGACATCCTCGCGGAAAAAGAGGAGCAGGCTTTCCCGTGGGCCGCCGGGGCGTTGCTGGCGGCGATGCTCCACTTGGGTATCGCGGCCGCGTTTCTGGCATCGTCCCTCGCAACGCCGCAGCGACTCGCGCCACCCCGCGCCGTGGCCGTGCGGATCCTCCAAGCCGGGTCCCTGCGGGGGCAGACGGCCAAGGCGGCCGCGCCGGAGCCTGCCAAACCGAAGATCGAAAAGCCTCCGGAAGAGGCACCGCCTCCCCCCTCCCAAAAAGCCGTATTGCTGCCGGCCAAGGAAGAGAAGAAGAAGAAGCCGACACCCGCTCCCCCTGCCCGCGCGACCGCGCCCCACGGCCCGGAGGTCTCGCTCCCGAGCTCCGGCGAGGGACAGGGGACGGGTCCGGGAGTCACCGCGGCCGGCGCGGGAGGCACAGCCGGCATCGGGGGCGCGCAGTTCGACCAGCCGAACTTCAAGTACGACTATTACATCCAGGCGATCGTAATCGCTCTTTCCACGAACTGGTTCAAGCCCCCCGGCGCGACAAATCCGATTCCACCGAGGGTTCATTTCCGAATCAATCGCGACGGAACTCCCGTCGACGCCGAGATCATTCGGTCGAGCGGGCTGCCGTTCGTCGACCGAGCCGCCCTCCGAGCCGTGGTGGCCTCCACCTTCCCGCCCCTGCCTGCCGATTGGGCCGGGCCGTATGTCGGCCTGACCGTCACATTCGAATGACCTTGCTGCCGGAGGAGGTTCGATGAAGCTTGTCCCGTCTCTCCTGTTGGGCCTCTGCGCCTTCGCCGCCATTGCCCCCGCTGCGGCGCAGACGCGGCAGCCCACGCCGCCCGCGCCGCCGCAGGAGATCGAGATCACGATCCGCAAGGAGGGAGTGCGCCGCCTCGCGTTGGCGGTCCCGGAGCTCTATCCCACCGGGACGACGGCGCTGACCTCCACGGTTGTCGGCCCGTTTACCGCCACCCTGCGTTCGGACATCGAGTACTCCGAAGTGTTCGTCCTGGCGGATCCCGCGCTCTACCCTGCCGGGCAGCGCGATGCCGCGGCGCCGGATGTCGCCGAGCGCTGGCTTGCGGGAGGCGCCGAGATTCTCGTCGACACGCGGGCGGAGGTCTCGGGAGATCGCGTGACGATCGAGGGAAGGGCCTGGGACCTGAAATCCCGAAAAATGATCCTGGGCCGGCGCTACTCGGGAGGAGCTTCCTACGTCTCCCGTATCGCCCACACGCTCGCCAACGACCTGATCAAGTACTTCACCGGCAAGGAGGGGCTGTATCTCTCGACGATCGTCTTTGTTTCCGACCGGGACGGCAACAAGGAAATCTATGCCATGGATTTCGACGGAAGGGGCGTCCGGCAGTTGACCGCCCACAAGTCTCTGTCGATCAATCCGAACGGCCGAGGTGGCCGGATCGTCTACACGTCCTACGTCCACCTTTTCCCGGAGCTTTACTCGATGAACGTCGACGGCAGCGACAAGAGGCAAATCCCGACGGGGGTGGGGCTCAACGCCTCGCCAGCGATTTCGCCCGACGGAACCCAGATCGCCTTTGCCGGCTCACAGAACGGCAATTCCGACATCTACTTGATCGGCGCCAATGGCGGCAACCTCCGTCGCTTGACCACGACTCGCTCCCTGGAAGCGGCGCCCGATTGGTCGCCGACCGGCCGCCAGATTCTCTACACGTCCGACCAGACCGGACTGCCTCAGATCTGGCTCATGGAGGCCGAGGGAACGAGCCCGCATCAGTTCACGTTTGCTGGAAACTGGAACGACGAGGGAGCCTGGTCCCCCGACGGAGCCCGGATCGCGTTCGCCTGTCGAAACGAAGGGGACTTCAACATCTGTGTGATGGACGTGTCGACCGGACGCACCGTGCAGCTGACGGCGGAAGGATCCAATTCGCACCCCGCCTGGTCTCCCGACGGGCAGAAGATCGCGTACGAATCGAAGCGCAGCGGAAGGACGCAGATCTACACGATGGATGCGGCCGACGGGAAAAACAAGCGGCTGCTCACGGATGCCGGCAACAACGTTCAGCCGGTGTGGGTGCCGTGATCCGACGCGCGATCGCACGCGACCGTTCGGCGCATCTGCTATATTTGCACTCTTCGCGCGGCGCGTCGCGCCCGCGCAACAAAAGGCGTTACGCATAGGACAAGGAGAGAGGTAATGAAGAGGAGACTTGGGACGCTCTTTCCCCTGCTCATCGTGGCCGTAGGCACGCTCTGGTTGGCCTCGGCCTGTAAGAAGAAGCCGCCGACGACCGTCCCGGAAAAGAAGCCCACCGAGGCGCCGGCGCCGGCGCCCCGTGAAGTCGCGCCTCCGGTCACTTCCGCGCCGATCGATGAGTCACAGAGGGTTCTCTCCCAATCGATTCAAGAGCTCAACCAGCGCGGTTACCTGCAGGACGCCTACTTCGACTATGACAAGTACGACCTGCGCGAAGATGCACGCGCCGCCCTGGCGACCGATGCCGAGTGGCTCAAGAAGTACCCGACCATTCAGGTCCTGATCGAGGGCCATTGCGACGAGCGCGGAACCACCGAGTACAACCTGGCCTTGGGCGAGCGCCGAGCCGGCGCCGCGAAGGATTACCTGGTTTCGCTCGGAATCGACGGCGGCCGACTCAAGATCGTTTCCTACGGAAAGGAACGTCCGGTCTGCACGGAATCCAACGAGACCTGCTGGCAGAAGAACCGCCGCGCTCACCCCGTGATCACGGCCAAGTAACGTGGCGAGACCCGGTACCCGGAGCCTGATGGCCCTCGCGTTGGGCTCGCTCCTGCTCGGCGGGGCGTGTGTGTCCTCGAACGACATCGAGGGCCTGCACCGGCAGATGAATGACATCGAAAAGGAGATCCAGGCGCTCGAGAGAAAGTCCTCGAGCAAGGAAGAGGTTTCCAAGCTCAACTCGAGCGTTTCCCAGCAGACCCAGCAGCTGCTCAAGTCCAACGCGGACATGGGGGTCAAGCTCGGGGAACTCACGACCAAAATGGAGCAACTCGAAGCCAAGCTCGAGGACACCAACCGCCGGCTTTCGCAGCTGTCCCAGCAGATCGCGGAGACCCAAGGCGACCTCGCCCGAATGCGAACGGTGTCGGGGGGGGCGCCGCCTCCCGGAGGGTCGAGTACCTCTTCGGTGGATACGGCCGTCGTCTCGTCGTCGGCGGCTGGCGGCCCGTCCCCCGCGGAGCTGTATGACACTGCTTCCGCCGACTACTCCAAGGGGCGCTACGCCCTGGCGATCCAGGGCTTCGAGGACTACCTGCGCCTCTACCCCAGCACGGACCTGTCCGACAACGCGCAGTACTGGATCGGCGAGTGCCACTACGCACAGAAAAAGTTCTCAGAAGCCGTCGCGGACTTCGACAAGTTATTGAAGCAGTGGCCCAAGAGCGACAAGGCCGCCGCGGCCCTCCTCAAGAAGGGCTACGCGTTGCTCGAGCTCGGCCAGAAGGCCGAGGCCGTCGTCCAGCTGCAGTACGTGGTACACGAGTATCCCTCCTCGGACGAAGCGCGGCTGGCGAAGGCGCGATTGGGTTCGCTCGGGGTCGACGTGCGCTAGAGACCCAAAGGCGTCGGGAATCAGACACCGAGCGAGCATGAGGCCGAGGCCTCTGGGGTATGGTGTCCCAGGGATCGGTCGTGAGAAGAGCGGGAGGCTCAACAAATGGCGAACATCAAGTCGGCGGAAAAACGCATCAAGCAAACGGCCCGCCGCCAGCAGCGGAATCGGAGCGTGCGGTCGCGGCTTCGCGGCGCCCTGAAGGCATTTCGCAGCCTGGAGGAAAAGGACCGGGCACAGGCCCTGCCTGCGGCCGTTTCCCAGATTGCCCGGGCGCGGAAGAAGGGCGTCATCCACAAGAAGGCCGCCGCCCGCTACGCCTCGCGGCTGGCAAAGCGAAGCGCCAAGAAGGGCTAGTCCTTCCGCCAATCCACGGGGCCGACCCGCCTAGAACCCCTCCAGCAGGCTCGTCACGAGGCTTTGGGCGAATTTCTCGGCCGCCTTGTCGATCGTCTCGTTTTGACGGTCGACGAAGGAGCTCGTGCCCTCCGTGAAGCTGTAGTTCTCGCGAAACGTGTAGGCGGGATTTTCCCAGATCGGCTTTTCCTCGGGCAGGCTTCGCAAGGCGACCCGGGCCGTCACGGCGACCTGATACTGGTTGGCTCTTCCCTGCTGGTCGAAGGCGACCGGATAGAAGTCGAAACGGGTCACGGCGCCGGTCAGCTCCGCATCGGCGCCCGCCGCCGCCGCCTGCACGCGGAAGTGACCGCGGGCCGCCAGCTCCTGGGCGATCGCCGCCGACAACCGTTGCTCGACGCCCGCGATGGAGGTCTGATTGGTCAGCGTCTGGAATTCGATGACCTTGATGGACGGGGGAAGTGTCGAGCCGTGGCCGACCAGGCCATACCCGCATCCGGCGGACAGAACGGCCGCGGTGGCGACCACGCAGGCCCCGACGGCGCGCGCCCGGCGCATCACTGGACCACGAGATTCAAGAGCCGATCGGGCACGTAGACGGCGCGCTTGATCTGCCTGCCTTCCACCCAGGGCCGGATCTTGGCGTCCGCCTGCGCCAGGGCAACCGCCGCCGACTCCGCGGCGCCCCGTTCGAGGTCGAGCTTTCCGCGGACGCGTCCGTTGACCTGCACGACCAGCGTCACCCTCGGGCTCGTGGCCAGGTCCGCATCGAACCGCGGCCAGGGCGTCGCGAGCAGCGACTTCTGCCCGCCCAGCCGTTCCCACCACTCCTCCGTCACATGCGGCGCGACCGGATGAAGCAGCTGCAGCAGGGTGCGCGTGGCGCGGCGGACCGCGGACACGCTTTCCTGGCGTGCCTCGAGAGCCTCCAGAATTCCCCGCTGAAATTCCATCAAGGCGGCCACGGCGGTGTGGAAGTGGAACCGCTCGGCGTCCTCGGTCACCCTCCGGATCGTTCGGTGCTCCAGTCGCGCGAGGTCCGTCGCGCGGCCCCCCGCTTCGGAGCCGCCGTCCTCGGACAGGGCCTCGACGCGGGTGGCTAGCTCGTGCACGCGGTTCAGAAACCGATACGCCCCCAGTACGCCCTCCTCGGACCACTCCGACTCCTTCTCCGGGGGCCCGATGAAGAGCGTGTAGACGCGAACCGTATCCGCCCCGAATCGGGCAATGAGCTCGTCGGGGGAAACCGTGTTCCCTCGAGACTTCGACATCTTCTCGATCTTTCCGGTAGAGGGATTGAGCTTGGTGATCATCCCCTGGTTGAAGAGCCGCTCGAACGGCTCCTCGAGCTCCACCAGTCCGAGATCCCGCAGCACACGGCAGATGAACCGCGCGTAGAGCAGGTGAAGGATGGCGTGCTCGATGCCCCCGATGTATTGATCGACGGGCATCCAGGCCCGAGACCGCCCCGCATCCACCATTCGGGTCTCGTCCTGCGGATTCAGGTACCGGAGGTAATACCAGGAGGAATCGACGAAGGTGTCCATCGTGTCGGTCTCACGGCGGGCCGCTCCCCCGCAGCGAGGGCACGTCGTCCGGACGAAGCTCTCCGATTGCGCGAGAGGATTGCCGGCGGCCCCGCGGAAGGCCACGTCGGGGGGCAGAAGGACCGGCAGCTCGCCCTCGGGGACCGGCACGACACCACAGGACGGGCAATGGATCGCCGGGATCGGCGTGCCCCAGTACCGCTGACGGGAAATGAGCCAGTCGCGCAGGCGGAAGCCGACTTTCCCCTTGCCCGCGCCGTGCGCCTCGACCCATGCGATGGCGCGGGCGAGCGCCTCGGGCCCCTCCGGCGTCCCGTCCCAGTCGCCCGACCGCACCAGGACGCCCCCGTGCGGAATCGGTCCGGTGAGGGTGTCGGGATCCACATCTCCGGCTGCGCCGCGGTAGACCGGGCGAATGGGGAGACCGTAGCGGCGCGCGAACTCGAAGTCCCGCTGGTCGTGCGCCGGCACGCCCATGATCGCGCCCGTGCCGTACTGGGGGAGCACGAAGTTCGCCAGCCAAACCGGGATCCTCTCCCCCGTGCCCGGGTGGGCGGCGAATACGCCGGTGTCGAGGCCTTCCTTTTCACCGGCTTCGGATTCGCGCTCGATCCTCGACTCCCTTCGGACCCGATCGATGAAGGCCGCGATGCCCCGCGCGGCGCCAGAGCGCCCCGCGATCTGACCCGACAGGGGGTGCTCGGGCGCGAGCGCGAGAAAAGTCGCGCCAAAGAGCGTGTCGGGCCGGGTCGTGAACACCGTCAGCGGCTCGTCGAAGCCCTCCACTCGGAATCGGATTTCGGCGCCTTCCGACCGGCCGATCCAGTTGCGCTGCATGGTCTTGACGCGGTCGGACCAATGCGGCAGGTTCTCGAGCCCCGACAGCAGACGCTCGGCGTACTCCGTGATGCGAAGGAACCACTGCGTCAGATCGCGGATTTCGACCGGGTCCCCGGAGCGCTCGCAGCGGCCGTCCACGACCTGCTCATTGGCGAGCACCGTGGCGCACCCCGGGCACCAGTTCACGGGCGCCTGCTTGCGATACGCGAGGCCGCGCTCCCACATCCGCAGGAAGAGCCATTGATTCCACCGGTAGTAGGCCGGATCGCAAGAGGCGAGCTCCTTGGACCAGTCATACAACAGGCCGAGTGAGCGCAGCTGCTCCTTCATCCGGGCGATGTTGTCGAGCGTGTACTGCCGGGGCGGCGTGCCGCTGGCGATCGCGGCGTTCTCGGCGGGCAATCCGAAGGCATCCCAGCCCATGGGGTTCAAGACGCGCCGGCCACGCATGCGCTGGTATCGGTACAGAGCGTCGCCGAGGATGTAGTTGCGCCCGTGACCGACGTGCAGGCGGCTTCCCGACGGATAGGGAAACATGTTCAGCATGTAGTACTTGTCCCCGGGCGCGGAGGTATCGACGAAAGCGGCCCGCGACTCTTCCCAGCGCCGCTGCCACTTCCGCTCCGTTGCCGCGTGGTCGTACTTTTCCGCCATGGAGGCGCAATCCTACCGGAGGCGGGACTCGGGGAGTGAGAGGTCGGGATGCGGCAAGGGCACGGCCGGGCACGCCCGTCCGGATGCTCGCCCGCGGCCGATGCCTACTTCCCGAGCGGCCGTTCCCGGAGAACCGATTGCCCCGCCGCGACGGGCGTGTAGGCCAGAGCTCCTCCCTGATCGACGAACACGAGCGTCAGCGACCTCGGCCGGGCGAGCGACCTGTCGCGAAACGGGATGTACCGGGCATCGACGCCGTTGATCGACGCGGAGGGGTCGGAGAAGACGTATCCCCGGTCCGGGTAGTAGACCTCGATCCAGCGGTGATAGGAGCCGCCGATGCGAGGGTCGTAGGCGGGATCCTCGGGCCGACTGCGCACGATTCCCTGGACGGTGCGGGCGCGGACCGCGACGCGCCGCAGCAGGTCGACGGCGAGCTCCGCGAATCCGACGCAGTCCGCCCGACCCGAGGAGAACACCGACGCGGGATCCTGCGGACGCAGTCGGTCCGGGTCGTAGCGCAGCCGAGAGGCTACCGCGATCAGGATTCGAGAGACCGCTTCGGCCTGTCGCCGGCTGCCGGAAGTGACTTCTTGGGCGAAGGCATCCCGGGCCGGAGCGGGGGCCAGGGCATCGTCGCGCGACGCGCCGGTCGGAAACGGCGCAGTGCTCTCGAGCGGCGAATCACTGACTCGCACCCGCAGCTCCACGGACCCGGAGGCTGCCGCCTGCACGGCGAGCGAGTAGCCGTCGTTGTCGTATTGATCGAAGAGGCGGATGTCCTCCCCTTCGGCCAGGTAGACGGCGTGCTCTTCGGAGCGGGCGAACGGCGTCGTCAGGATCGTCGCCAGCAGCATCCCGATGGCGATCGGCCCGTTCCGGAGGGCTCTCATGCCCGCCCCGCGTGACGCGACTTCAGTACGCCGTCCAGAATCCCGTTGATGAACTGGGAGGAGCGGGGAGTCGAGAACCGCTTCGCGATCTCCAGCGCCTCGTCGATGACGACCGGATGGGGCGTCTCGGGCTCGTGCAGGAGCTCGAACAGCGCCAGTCGAAGAATGTTGCGATCGACGACCGGCATCCGCGACAGGCGCCAGTTGTCGGCCTGCTTCGAGATGATCACGTCCAGGTCGTCGCGGTGGGCCAGGGTGCCGGTCACCAGATGCTCGGCGAAGGCACGCGTCCCCTCCGGAGCCGTTTGAAGGTCCGAGGACCGGGCAAACATCTCGCCGGGATCGGTGCCCGCCACGTCATTCTCGTAGAGCATTTGGAGGGCGAGCTCTCGGGCCTTCCGACGGGCTCCCACGGCTACTTCCTCGAGAGCGCGCGACGCAGGTTCGCGAGCTCGATGGCGGCCTCGACGGCCTCCGCCCCCTTCTCGATCCTCTTTCGCGCCTGCTCCAGCGTGTCGCAGGTCAGGACGCCGAAGCCGATCGGCGTACCCGTCTCGGCCGAAAGCGCGCTCAACGCGCCGGCGACCGCGTGCGCGAGGACTTCGTGATGAGAGGTCTCGCCACGGATGATCGCCGCGAGGACCGCGAGAGCGTCGCAGCGTCGGCACCGGATCAGGGCCCGGGCGGCCGCCGGCAGCTCGAAGGCGCCGGGCACGCGAACGATCGTGAGCCTGGATGGCCGCACGTGGTGACGCTCGACCGCTCCGAGCGCCGAGTGCAACAGGGCATCCGTGACGGTCGGGTTCCAGCGCGCGCAAACGATCCCGAGTCGCAAACGGCGGGCATCCAGGCTCCCTTCCCACGCCTTCGGCGGGGCGGGAGTCTCGCGTGCGAGGGCCCGGCGGCTGCTCAAGGATCGACCTCTCTGAAAGAGAGAGGCATTGTAGCGCCGACGCTGTCCCGGCGCCATCGCCGACGCTGGCTCAGCCGAGCACTTGCAGCCGCGGCTCCGGGCCGAAATTGCGCTCGTACCGGTCGATGAACCGCGCGATCGGGTAGGGCGGCGGCTGTGGCCCGACCGCCTCGAGGCCGAACACCGCCGCCACACTCCCCATCCGTCCGGCGACATCCCAGGGAAGTCCGAG
>DATKAE010000033.1:0-1253 GCA_035498405.1 Thermoanaerobaculia bacterium
ACGGTCGGCCATCGTCTCGGCCGGGGCCTGCCGCTCTCCCAGGCGAGCGCCGGCCTCCACCCCGAGGGCGTGCGGACGACACTCGCCGCGTGCTCCCTCGCGGAGGGGAAGGGCATCGAGATGCCGATCGCCCGGCAGATGAAGGCCGTGCTCCACGAGGGCAAGCATCCGCGCGAGGCTCTCGACGAGCTGATGCTGCGAAGCCTCAAAAGGGAGTAAACTGAGCGCTACCAGGGGCTTGGTGTGCCCCTCCGGCGGGAGAGATGTACCGGCTCACTTATCAGGACGGCGACAGCCCGCGGACCTACGACTTCGAATCCGGCGAGGTCGTGATCGGCCGTTCCGAGGGCTGTCAGATCGTCCTGCGCGACTTCGGGATCTCGCGCAACCACGCCAAGGTGGCGGTGGACGACGACGGCAACGCGCACATCGTCGATCTCAAGTCGAAGAACGGCACGCAGGTGAACGGGGTCGCGGTCGAGAAGGCGCCCCTGCGCGACGGGGACAAGATCCACCTCGGGAAATTCGAGCTCGTCTTCGGCAAGGCCCTCGAGAGCAAGGTGGTCCTCGACGAGGCGAAGCCGCTCTCCGAGGAGGCGGGCACGATCATCCGCTCGGTCGGCGAGCTGTCCCGGCTCCTGACCTCGGCCCCCGCACCCGTCGCGCCGATCGACGCGAAGAAGCCGCCCTCGATCGACGTCCAGGAGATCGAGAAGTCCAACCGGATCCTGAAGGTCCTGACCAAGGTCGCGGAGACGCTCATCGCGGTGCGCCCGGTGGAGGAGGTCCTCCAGCAGGTCATGGAGATCGTCTTCGAGCACATGCCGGCCGACCGGGGCTTCCTGATGCTGGAGGAGGAAGGCGGCGGACGGCTGGTGCCGATGGTGGTGAAGCACCGCAGCCCCGGGGGAGACGAGGGCCGCATCACGGTGTCCAAGACCATCGCCGACCGGGTCATGCACGACCGGGTGTCGATCCTCACCTCGGACGCCATGGTCGACCCGCGCTTCGGGGCCGGCGACTCGATCCGGTTCCACGGCATCCGCTCCGCGATGTGCGCGCCGCTGTGGAACAAGGACCAGGTCATCGGGATCATCCACGTGGACTCCCCGATGCTCACCAACTGCTTCACCGTGAACGACCTCGACCTCCTGACCGCGCTCGCCAACTACGCGGCGGTGGCGGTGGAGCGGGCGCGGCTCAACCAGAAGATCGTGGCCGAGGAGAAGAAGCGCGAGCGCCTCGGACGCTTC
>DATKAE010000034.1:0-68180 GCA_035498405.1 Thermoanaerobaculia bacterium
GGCAAGTTCGAGGAGGCCGACGGCGCCACCCTCTTCCTCGACGAGATCGGAGACATGTCCGCGCGCACGCAGGCCAAGGTTCTCCGGGCCCTCCAGGAGGGCCGGTTCACTCGGGTCGGGGGCACGAGGCCGATCGCCTCGGACACGCGCATCCTCTCGGCAACCAACAAGAACCTGGCCGAGGAGATCCAACGCGGGAAGTTCCGGGAGGACCTGTACTTCCGCCTGGCGGTCGTGCCGATCGACGTGCCCGCGCTGCGCGAGCGCGCCGAGGACATCGCCGTGCTCGCCGGGCATTTCCTCGAACAAGCCTCGCAGCGCTTCGGCCGGCGGCCCAAACGGCTCTCCCCGGACGCCCTCCGGGCCCTTCAGACCTACCGGTGGCCCGGCAACGTCCGCGAGTTGAAGAACCTGATCGAGCGGCTCATGATCCTTTCGCCCGGCGAGGAGATCGGGATCGAAGACCTGCCGGCCGAGGTCCGCCGGGAGGAAGCCGTCCTTGCGCCGGATGCGCCGCTGCGCGACGCGCGCGAAGATTTCGAGCGCCGCTACATCCTGGCGGCGCTGCGCCGCCACCGCGGCAACGTGACACGCACGGCCGAAGCGCTGGATCTGGAGCGCTCGAACCTGTACCGGAAGCTGCGCAGCTACGGAATCGAGGTGGAGCGACCCTGAAGGGCCGGAGGCAGGGTCGGAGCGTTCGCGCGGACCTAGCCCTCCTCCTCGAGAAGCTTCGTTTCGAGGACCTGGTCGCTGGTGAAGCCCTCGAGCCGAAGGTAGTGCTCCGCCGCCATGTAGAGCGCCTCCGCGGGCGTCAACCCGACGATCTCCGAGCCCACGATCGGCACGCCGAAACGTTCCGCCTCCGAGCGAACGCACTCGAAGACCCGGTGAAGCGGGGTCTTGCGGTAGTTCGTCATGTTGATCGAGACCTGCACGAGCCCCCGGTCGGCCAGATCCACGCCCATCGCCTTCACGTAGCGGAAGCCGCCTCCGATGTGGCGAATCGCCTTGGCGATGCGGTCGGCCACGCCGAGATCCCGCGTCCCGAGGTTGATGTTGTAGGCGATCAGGAACGAGCGCGCGCCAACCGCGACCACCCCGGCTGTCGGGTGCGGGTGGTCCGGCCCGAAGTCGGGCTTCCAGTCCGGGCCCTTCATCTTTTCCGCAAACCCCTCGAACTCTCCCTTCCGGATTTCCGCCAGGTTGCGGCGGCGCTCCGACGTCGCCGCGTCCTCGTAGAGGTAGACCGGAACCCCGAAGCGCTCGGCAATCTCGGCCCCGACTTCCCGGGAGAGCGCCACGCACTGCTCCACCGTCGCTCCGCGGATCGGGATGAACGGCACGACGTCCACGGCGCCCATGCGCGGGTGCTCGCCGGAATGCCGCGTCAGGTCGATCCGCGGCAACGCCGCCTCGAAGAGAGCGCGAACGGCCGCGCGAACGGCGTCGGCGTCGCCCACGAGCGTCAGGACGCTGCGGTTGTGGGAGGCGTCCGACGAGACGTTGAGCAGGCGGGCGCCCGGAATGGTGCGCACCGCCGCCGCAATCGCCTCCACGCGGGCGAGATCCCGCCCCTCGGAGATGTTCGGAACGCATTCGATGACCGTTCTCATGGCGGCGAGAGTTTATAATTGAGACAATCGTGAATTGGAAAGGGCCTCTTCCCCGCCGGGTCGCGAGAGCCGGGGCGATCCGATGAGCGGCGCGTCCACCAATCCGGGCATTTATCCGGGCAATCCCTCCCTGCCCCGCGAGGTTCGGGACAAGATCCTGTCGACCTTCAAGCACACCCTGAACCTGTACCAGGAGGGTAAGCTCGACGACTGCCTGATCGGGTGCGACTTCATCTTGAAGATGGATCCGCGGTTCTCGCCGGCGCGGCGCCTGCTCGAGAAGGCCAAGAACCCGGCCGCCGACGTCGACCTGATCGAGCTCGAGGCGATCGTGGCGACGACGCCGGCCCGGCAGCAGCGCGCTGCCGGCGAGAGCGAGAAACTGCTCGTCCGAGCCGCCGAGAGCTTCAACGCCCGCGACTTCGACGCCTGCATCAACGCGGCGGAGCAGGTCCTGACGTCGCTTCCCGGCAACGTCGCCGCCACGGATCTGCTCGAGAAGGCGCGGCGCAAGAAGGAGGTCCAGGGAGAGTTCGATGCGTCCCGGTCTCGCGCGGTGGCACTGCTCGAGGCGCGGCGACACGCGGACGCCGCCCGTGAACTCGATCGCATGCGCTCGCTCGACTCCGACCACCCGGCCGTCGCCCTTCTGGAGCGCCGGATCTCGGATGCAAGCACCCGGGTAGCAGCCGGTGCGGCATCCACGCCGCCGGCGGCGCCGCCGGGCCTCGGCGGCCCGATGGATCTCGGCCCGGCCGCCTCCGCGGACTTCGCGACGACTCTGAGCGAGCCTCGCGTCTCCTTCGACCCGCCTGCCGGGGCGGGCGCAACGCCGGCGGGCGGACTGGACGCGCTGTCGCTCGATTCCATTTCGCTGGAAGCCGGCCGCCAGTCGACGGCGGTGCTCCCGCCGCCGGACTTCCCGGCGACGCGCCGGGGGCCCTTGAACCTGCGAGGCGAGGCGTCTCCGGGGCCCGGGGATCTCTGGAGTGAAGGCGAGTCCACCGAGGCGGTGCCCCCGTCCGCCGCAACGGTATCGCCCTTGCCGAGCGCCGCCGCAGAGGACCAGGGCAAAGCAGAGAAGGACATCGCTCTGCTGCTTCACCAGGGGGACGAGGCGGCGGCGCGCGGGGACTACGAGGGAGCCATCGAGATCTGGTCCCGCATCTTCCTAATCGACATCAACAGTGTAGAAGCGGTGACGCGCATCGAGAAGACGAGAGAGGTGATGGCGGAGGGCGGCAAGGAGCGCCTGCCCGCGCTGCTTCAGAAGGGGCGCGAGCGCTTCGAGGCGGGAGACTTCGCCGCGGCCCGAGCGGCCTTCCTCGAGGTCTTGTCGGTCGAAGCGAGCGAGCCCACGGCGCGCTCCTACCTGGACCGCATCGAGAAGGAGCTGACGTCCCACCGGGCACCCGAGCCCGCGCCGCCGGAGATCGAGCCCTCCCCCGAACCGGAGGAGGTCGCCCCGGCCCGCCCGGAACCCTCCGCCGGAAAGAAGCCGGGTCGTGCCGCAATCGGCGTCAACCCCCGCGTCGCCTTGATCGCCGCGGCCTTCCTCGCCTTGGTGGCGGTGGGATCTTGGCTGGTATTGCGCCAGCCCCGGCGCGCTGCGGCACCCGCCGTCGTCGTCCAAGCGGGCGGCTCCCTGGAGAAGGCGACTGCCCTCTTCCAGGAAGGGAAGGTCCCCGAGACGATCGCGGAGCTCAAGCGGATTCGCCCGGGCGATCCCGATTATGCGAAGGCCCGGCAGCTGCTCGAGTCCCTCGCCAAGTCGCCTTCGGAGCAGGCGGGAGCGGCCCCGGCGCCGGTGGCGGGTGGCGGTGCCGCGGGAGTCGGCGATGGGAGCGACCCCACGCCCGTGCGGGCGCGCGCCGAGAAGGCGCTCGCCGAGAAGCGCTACATCGACGCATTGAAAGATTTCACCGTCGTCGCCGCTTCGTTCCAGGGTGATCCGGCGTTCGCACAGTCGATGTCGGCGGCCTCCGACCGCGTCACCGAGCTCACGCCGGCCGTCAAGCTCTACAACGACGGGGAGTACGAGACGGCGATTCCGGTGCTCTGGCGGATCTACCAGGCCGACAAGGGAAACCAGGACGCGCGCTCCTACCTTCTTCGCTGCTACGCCAATCAGGGCATCACGCAGCTTCAAAACGGGCTCTACCAAAAGGCGAAGGAGTCCTTCGACGAAGCGCTGGCTCTGGATCCGCAGGACACCGAGATTCTCCGGCACCGCAAGTTCGCCGAACGCTATCTGAAGGGGGATCTCGACTTGTTGGGGCGCATCTACGTGCGCCACCTCTCACACCGGCCGTGAGCCCGTTCGAGTCCGCTGTCGCGCCGTCCTCCGACCCGCTCCTCGATCTCCCGCTGCGGGCGGACCAGGCCCCCGCCGGCTTCGGACTGCCCATTGCCTCGGAAACTGCGGACCCCGCCCCGGAGGTGGAGCCCGAGAGCGCACCCCTCTTGGCGCGAATGATCGCGTTCGCCGCCGACCTGGCCGGCACGTCGCTCGCCGTGACACTCGCTCTGATGGCGGCCGTCGCGGTCTGCGGTCGGGCCCCCCGCCTATCCGGCCTCCCGTGGGCGGCTCTCTTCGGGCTCGAGTTCTCGTTTTTCTTCGTCGTTCTCCCACTCATGCTCTTCGGCCGCACGGTCGGGATGAGTTTGGCGGGGATCGCCGCACGTCCCGGGCGATCGGGCCGTCGGCTCACACCCGGGGAGGCGGGCCGACGCTGGGTCGGCACCGCGATCTCGGCGGCCGCATTGGGCCTGCCGGTGTTGATGACGGTGCGCGATCGCCTTCGTCCGACGCCGGCCGATCGCCTCTCCGGACGGACTCTCGTCCGCGACACCGAGACTTGAGGGCGGCGGCCCCCGTTGGACTCGAGCGCTGGACGGCGGCCACCCGCGACTCTAAACTCTGATTCTTGACTCGCTCACTCAAGATCGCGGTCGCCCAAATCGACACCACCGTCGGCGACTTCGCGGGAAACGCCGAAAAGATCCTGGCGGCCGGACGGCGGGCCGAGAAGCAAGGCGCGCAGCTCGTCCTCTTCCCGGAGCTCGCGGTGTGCGGCTACCCGCCGCGGGACCTCGTCGAGCGGCGGACGTTCGTCGCGGACGCCGAGAAAGCCGCGCGGAGAATCGCGCGCGGCACGGGCCCCTCCGTCTGGCTCTACGGTTCGTTGGCGCACAACCCCGCGAGGACCGGGCGCACGGTCTTCAACGTGGCCGTGGCGGCTCGTCGTGGACGCCCGGTCGCCTTGTATCGCAAGCGGCTCTTGCCCACCTACGACGTTTTCGACGAGGGGCGCTACTTCGAGCCAGGCACGCGTCCCCTCGTCCTGACGGTCGCCGGCCGTCGCGTCGGCGTGACAATCTGCGAGGACATTTGGAACGACAAGACGTTCTGGAAGCGGCCGCTCTATCCGACCGACCCGGTGTCGGAGCTGCCGCCGCTCTCCCTGGACCTTCACGCCAATCTCTCGGCCTCCCCTTATTCGCTCGGCAAGGAGCGGCTGCGGGAACGCTTCATGGGCCAGATCGCGCGCCGCACCGGCGTGCCGCTCGTGTCGTGCAACCTGGTGGGCGGCAACGACAGCCTCGTCTTCGACGGCGGCTCGATGGCGCTCGACGTCGGCGGCCGGGTCGTCGCGCGCGGACGCTCGTTCGAGGAGGACTTCTGGATGATCGAGCTGCCCGGAGGACGGGCCTCGATCGCCGCGCGGGAGTCCGACCCGGCCCGGATCCGGAAGGCCCTGGTCCTCGCTCTCGCCGACTATGCCGGCAAGTGCGGCTTCCAGAGCGTCGTGCTCGGACTCTCGGGGGGCATCGATTCGGCCGTCACGGCCGCCCTCGCCGTCGAAGCGCTCGGTCCCGACCGGGTCACCGGTGTCGCCATGCCGGGTCCCTATTCCTCTCCAGGAAGCGTCACCGACGCGCAGGATCTCGCCCGCCGCCTGGGTATCCGACTTCTCGAAATCCCCATCGGCCCCGTGCTCGAGGCCTACCGGGGCACGCTCTGCCCGGCTCTCGGCGCAATCGAGCGCACCACGACGGAGGAAAACCTGCAGGCGCGTATTCGCGGCGCGATTCTCATGGCGCTATCCAACCGCCAGGGACATCTCCTGCTCTCGACCGGCAACAAGTCGGAGATCGCCGTGGGCTACTGCACGCTCTACGGCGACATGGCCGGCGGTTATGCCCTTCTCTCCGACGTGCCCAAGACCCTCGTCTACGCCCTGGCGCAGGAGATCAACCGCGACGAGGAGCTCATCCCGCAAGCCACCATCGATAAGGAGCCGAGCGCCGAGCTTGCGCCGAACCAAAAGGACACGGACTCGCTGCCTCCCTACTCGCAGCTCGATCCGCTGATCGAGGCGATGGTCGACCGATCCCTTCCGTACGACGAGGCCGCGCGCCGGACCGGCGCGCCTGCCTCCGTCGCGCGCCAGATCGCCCACCGAATCGCCCGCAACGAGTACAAGCGCCGCCAGATGCCCCCCGGGCCCAAGGTCACCGGGAAGGCCTTCGGCGAAGGGCGACGCTACCCGATTGCCCAGAAGTTCGGGATCTAGACCTTGGGCCTTCCCGAAAAATACGTCTGGAAGGAGATTCCGGCCTCCTCGCACGACGTTCTGCGGCGCCGGATCCGGGCGCTCCCCGCGGGGCGTCGCCTACTCGACCTGGGTGCCGCGGGCGGCCACCTCGGCCGCGCCGTCCGCGACCACTGCTCCTACCTGGCCGGCGTCGAGCCGGACCCGGCCGTGCTGCCCGCGGCGAGACAGGGATATGACGACTGGCTGTCGGCAGACGCGCTCTCAGCGGGACCCTGGGCGCAACCCTTCGACGTCGTGGTCTGCGCCGACATCCTCGAGCACCTGCCCGTGCCCGAGCGGCTGCTCGAGAGGATCTCCGCCTGGCTCGCCCCCGGAGGCATCCTCCTCGTCTCCCTTCCCAACGTGGCCAACCTCTCCGTCCGCGCGGCCCTGCTCGGCGGGCGCTTCCGCTACGCCGAGCGCGGAATTCTCGATCGAACGCACCTGCGTTTCTTCACGCGCTCGACCGGCAGGGAGTTGCTCGAGCAGGCGGGGTTCCGGGTCGCCGCGGCGGAGCCGACCGCCATGCCGTACGAGCTCGCCCTGCCCGCGCTCGCCCGACCGCCCTGGAGGGGAGCGGTTCGCTCGTTCGCGCGCCGGAGCGCGCAGTTTTTCCCGACTCTCTTCGGATACCAGTTCGTCTACGAGGCCACCAAGGGGCCGGCGGTTCCTTGAGCGGCCAGGCTCACCGGGCGACACTCGTCCTGCCCGCCTACAACGAGCACAACCGAATCGAGGCCTGTCTCCGGGCCGTGTCCGATTGGCGGCGCAGCCGGCCGGGCGGATGGGACTGGGAGGTCATTCTGGTGGACGACGGCTCCACCGACGGCACGCGCGGCCTCGCCGAGCGCGTCGCCCGGGACGCCGGGCTCCCCATTCAAGTCCTGCGGCACGAACGAAACCGCGGGAAGGGCGCGGCCATCCGAACGGGTGTGATGGCCGCGTCGGGAGATCCCATCCTGATCTCCGACGTGGACCTCTCCACACCCCTCTCGGAATGGGTCAAGCTCGCAGAGCGATTGCCGAGGCACCCGGTCGCGATCGGCTCTCGGGCTCTTCAGCGGGATCTCGTGCGTCGGAGTCAACCCTTTTACCGACAGCTATTGGGACGGTCCGGCAACGTGTTGGTCCGGATCTTGGCCGTACCCGGAATTCGGGATACCCAGTGCGGTTTCAAGCTCTTCCGCGGCGACGTCGCTCGGCGCCTCTTCGCGGACGCTCGAATCGACCGCTTCGCCTACGACATGGAGATCCTCTTCCTCGCGCGCCGGGCAGGGGTTTCGATTGCCGAAGTCCCCGTTCTCTGGTTCAACTCACCCGACTCCCGGGTGTCCGTCGTGCGCGATGCCGTGGTCACGCTGCGGGATCTCTTGCGTATCCGGTGGATCCATCGCAAGACGTGAGGGCGGATGCGGGATACGGGATGCGGGATGCGGGATGCGGGATGCGGGATGCGGGCTAGGAAAATTCGAAACTCGAGATTCGAAATCCGCCATCACGAATCTCGTATCCCGTATCCCGTATCGCGCATCTCTTCTCGTATCTCGTATCCCGTATCCCGCATCTCTTCCAATAGTGGCGCCAGACGCAATGCCACGCCGGCCGCCGCCAGGGGGGCCAGCGCCGCCGCGGTCCGGGCGAAGGCCGTGCGGGCCAGCCAGTCGGGGCCAAAGACGCAGAAGGCCGGCAGGAGCGCGTAGGCCGAGAGCGGAATCGCCGTCAGGGCGAGGAGCCGGTCGCCGGCAGTCGATCGGCGGCCCGACAGCAGAAGAACTCCGAAGGCGATCAGACCGGGCGCGGCGGGAATGAGCACCTCGGCGAGTATCGTCCGCAGGCCCAGCCCGAGCCGTGACGGAAAGCCGGGCTCCAGGAGCAGGCCGAATCGGAAATCGCGCAGCGGCAGGCTCCCCCGACCCACGCGGTGCGCGGCCAAGACGGCGACCGCCGGTAGAAGCGCCGCGGCCGCGGCTCGCCACCGGACACGGCCGGGCCGCCCGCCCGCCGCGACCGCCAGGACGCCCGCGACGGCGGCAACGAAGATCCCTTCGTTCTTGAGGGCCGCCGCGCCGGCAGCGGCCATGGCCAGGCGGCGCGAACCGCCGGCCTCCTCTTCGAGCGCGTCGACCAGTGCGGTACCAACGAGGAGGACGAAAAAGGAAAGAGGCACCTCCGCCATTCCCGTCGTGAAGGCTGCGTAGAGCGGCTCGAAACCCGAGAGCGTCGCGGCAGCCGCCAGCGGGACCGGCGGGGGCGCCCCCCGCCGGCGCAGCCATCCCGCGACCAGCAGCAGTGTCGCGACCTGCAGGGCCGGGAACAGCAGCGCCATCGCGTGGTCGTCCCAGCGCTCCAGAACGAACGAGATCCCCGCGTAGAGAAACGGCAGCCCGAGCGGATACTCCGGGTGTGTAAAGGAGAATTCCGGCAAACGCCAGGTCCAGGCGGGCAGAAGGCCCGCCCCGAAGATCGTTTTCCCCTTCCAGCCCCAGATCGCGAGAAAGTCCGTGGCCCACATCGGCTCCGTCAGCGCGCGCAAGAGGTACAGAAGGATGCCGAGCGAGAGCGGAACGAGGAACAGGAGTCGGATGAGACTGGAGCCACCGCTTCCTCGCTCGTGCGCCGGCGCCGGGATGCGAAGCGCCGGGAGACGGAAGAGGACCGCCATCCCGATCACCAGTGCGGTCAACACGAAAAGCGCGATGGCGCCGGGTCTCGCGCCGAGCGTCAGGGAGATCGGAACGTAGCCTGCCAGCAGCGCGAGGCCGGCGGCAAAGCCCCAGGCGAGGCGCTCGAGAGGGTCCGCGCCCGCGCGCCCAAAGAGCGCGCCGGTAGCCACCGTGCCCGCGGCGCCGGCGAGCAGCAGCACCCCGGCGACAGCGGCAAGGCCTGCCGGAAGGCCCGTCACGGCTCGCGCGTGAAGAGCGCGCCGTCGGATACCCGAGCGATCTCCCGCCAACCCTCCGGACGCTCGGGGCCGTAGACGGCCAGCACCCACCCCGACGGCAGCTCGCGGGGCCGCAGCAGCGCCGGAAGCGGGGCGAACTGGTACGCCGCGAGGTTGCGCGCCGCCTCGCTCGGCGACGGCATCCAGACGGCAACGCCGGTCGCGGTCGGCGGGACCCGGCGTCGCGCCGACTCCAGGAAGAAGAAATAGCGGCGGTCGAATGCGGCCGAAGAGCCGTCGAGGCGGCGCAGCGCAGGATCCCGGGCCGCGTCGTGGGAAAGCAACCGGATCCGCCGCGCGAGCTCCCGAGGGCGGTTCGGAGCGGCGAGGAGAAGAAGGATCAGGAACGCGTCGGCGAGAAGAACCAGTGCCCGACGCGCCCTCATGCCACCAGCGGGAACCCTTCGCAGAGCTCTCGGACGCGCCCGCGAACCTCGGACCGCACCGACTCGTCCTCGGGCGCTTCCAGCACACGCGCAATGGCGTCCGCGATCGATTCCATTTCCAGCACGCCCATGCCGCGCGTGGTCACTGCGGGTGTGCCGATGCGGATTCCCGAGGCGACCAGGGGAGGCTTCGGGTCAAACGGGATCGTGTTCTTGTTGACGGTCAGCCCGACCGCGTCCAGAGCCTTCTCCGCCACCTTGCCCGACAGACCGCGCGCCCCGACGTCCATCAGCATCAGGTGGGTGTCGGTGCCGCCCGAGACCAGTCGAAAGCCGCGGGCCGAGAGGGCCGCCGCCAGCGCCTTCGCGTTCTCGATGACACGCCGCTGATAGTCGCGGAACTCCGGCGTGCCCGCCTCGGCGAGCGCCACCGCCTTGGCGGCGATCACGTGCTCGAGCGGGCCTCCCTGCACGCCCGGGAAGACATTGCGGTCGATCTCCTTGGCGCGATCGGCGCGGCACAGGATCATGCCTCCTCGCGGCCCCCGGAGGGTCTTGTGCGTGGTCGTCGTCACGAACGGGGCGTGGGGCACGGGCGAAGCGTGCAGGCCGGCGATGATCAATCCCGCCACGTGGGCGACGTCGACCATGAGGGCCGCGCCGACTTCTTCGGCCGCCGCGGCGAAGCGCGCGTAGTCGAGCTCACGCGGGTAGGCAGAGGCCCCCGCAATGATCATCTTCGGGCGATGCTCGCGCGCGAGGGCGGCGAGCTGGTCGTAGTCGATCCGCTCGTCCTCGCGGCTCACGCCGTAGGCCACGACCCTGTACTCGCGCCCCGAGAAGGACAGCGGGTGGCCGTGGGTCAAGTGGCCGCCATGGGAAAGATCCATTCCGAGGATCGTGTCGCCCGGCTGGAGGGCCGTCAGGTAGACGGCCATGTTGGCCTGGGAGCCCGAGTGCGGCTGAACGTTGGCGTGCTCGGCGCCGAACAGCGATTTCGCTCGATCGATCGCCAGCCGCTCCACTTCGTCGACGAACTCGCAGCCGCCGTAGTAGCGCTTACCGGGATACCCTTCCGCGTACTTGTTCGTCAGCACCGAGCCCTGCGCCTGCCGGACGGCGCGGGAGACCCAGTTCTCCGAGGCGATCAGCTCGAGGTTCTGGTTCTGGCGGCGTTCCTCCTCCCGGATCCAGTGCGCCACCTCCGGATCCACGGCGGCGATGTCACGGTCCAGAAATGCCAGAGGAGGCGGGAGGGTCTCGGTCTTGCTCATGGTGGGGAGAGTCTACCGTCTCTGGAATCATCCGATGACGATTTCCCGGTACTCCTTGTCACAATAGCTGTCGGTCATCCCCGCGATATGGTCCGCGATGGCCCGGTAGAACTCCGGACGGGGACGGTACCGCGCGGCGAACTCCTCCTCCAACTCCCGGAGCGGCACTTCGCGGAGGTAGCGAATGCCGAGCGCCTCCGAGATCCCCGTCAGAACGTCGTCCGGTAGGAGACGAGGGTTGTCCCGATACGCGGAGTAGAGCGCCGCGATCACGAGCCGGGCATGGCCGTCGTGCCTCGAGATCGGGAAGGAGTGAATGATGTGGCGGTACACGAAGTCCTTCAGCTCCCGGTACCAGCGCTTTCCCGTCTCCGAGAAGCCGACCAGATCGCCCGGCAGGCTCGGCCGGCGCGCGTAGAACTCGTCCGAGGTTCTCACGCGGCTGCCCTCGGCCCATCGCTCGACGCGTGCGCGGGAAGCCTCGATCAAGTCCGACGTGAGGGCCGCGATCATCCCCCGAATCAACGAGGCGCGCCGCGAGGCGCGGTCGCGTCCGGACGGACGCGAGCCGCGCACGAAGCGCGAAATCTCGAGACTCTCGATCGCCTCTCCTTCGGCAAGCGGAAGGCCATCCTCCAGATCGTGCGTCTGCTGGGCGATCTCGTCGGACCAGTTCACCAGTTGCGCCTCGAGAGAGCCGCCAGACTCGAGGGCCAGGCCTTCGCGGTCGTCCAGCGGGAACGGAAAGGAAGCGGTCCAGCTCGTGTGCTTCAGGATTCCCTCGCGGGTGTCGTCGGTCAGGTTCAGCCCCGGCTCGTCGTAACGCTTCTCGAGTCGGTCCACGACCCGAACGGACTGGAAGTTGTGCTTGAAGCCGCCTGCCGCCGGGTGGCTCTCGCGCAGCAGCCGATCGAGAACGCTCTCCCCGGAGTGGCCGAAGGGGGTGTGGCCGAGATCGTGCCCCAGCGCAATCGCCTCGGTGAGATCCTCGTTCAGGCCGAGCGCGCGCGCCGCGCTGCGCGCGATCTGCGACACCTCGATGGTGTGGGTCAAGCGGGTCCGGAAGTGGTCGCCTTCGTACGGGATGAAGACCTGCGTCTTGTGCTTGAGCCGCCGGAAGGCCCGGGAGTGGATGATTCGGTCTCGATCGCGCACGTAGGCGGTCCGGATGTCTCCCTCCGCCGCGTCCACCGGCCCGCGTCGCCGGCGGGCCCGTCCGCTCTTGGAGGCGAAAAGAGCCAGCCGTTCCTCTTCGAGCCTCTCGAAGAGCTCGCGGGTGAGAGGGGACGAAACGGTCGTCATGCGGTGCCGCGTTCCTTGGCGAGCAGCCAGGCTCGCGCCTCGCCGACGAGATAGAGCGAGCCGGCGACGATTATAGGGTCGGATCCCGGAAGAGCGAGGGCCCGTTCGAGGGCGGCGGCCGCGCCTGCCGAGGAGGTCGCCCCCGGGGCGAACGCCGCCACGCGGCGCACGAGCTCCTCGCCCCCGGCCGCCCGAGGCGATGCCGCCGACGCCAAGTGAACGCTCGCGGCCACGGGGAACAGACGCGCCGCGATCGACTCGATGTCCTTGTCCGCCATGGCCCCGAAGACGAGGTGACATCGGCCGCCGAGCCCGGACGCCGTCAGAAACCGCGCCAGCGCCTGCGCCCCATCCGGATTGTGGCAGCCATCGAGCAGCACGAGTCGGCCGCCTGCCCCTCGCCCCTCGAGCCGACCCGGCCATCGCACGCGCGCCAGCCCCTCGGCCGCGTCAGACGCCCTGCCGAGTCGCGGCTCGTCCTCCGCCAGTAGCTCGGCCGAGCGCACGGCGAGCGCCGCGTTCCAGGCCTGGTGTGCTCCGGCCAGAGGCGTCCAGAGAGCCGCCGCCCGCAACGGTGTGGTCAGGCGAAATCGGGTTCCGTCGAGCGAGATCTCCTCGACCTCCACACGGAGTTCCTCGGCCGCGTCGTGCCAGACGGCCCCGGCGGCGAGCGCGGCTCCCGCCAGTGTCGCGCGCGCCTCGACGTCCTCCGCGCGACAGAGCGCCGGGCGCCGCGCCCGGAAGATCCCGGCCTTTTCGCTCGCGATCCGCTGCACGGTGGGTCCCAACTCCGCGGTGTGATCGAGGCCGATCGAGGTCACGACCGCGAGGCGAGCGGGAGCGATGTTGGTGGCGTCGAATCGACCGCCGAGCCCGACCTCCAGAATCGCGAGATCGAGCCTCCGCTCGGCGAAGGCCACGAAGGCGGCTGCGGTCAGGGCCTCGAAGTAGGTCAGGGGGAGTTCCGGCGGTTCGTCGGCGGCGGAGAAGACCGCCGCCAGCGCGGAGTCGAGATCCTGAGGCGCGATGTCGGCTTCATCGACTCGGATGCGCTCCGTGACGTCGATCAAGTGGGGGGAGGTATACAGGCCCACCCTGACGCCCGCCGCGGCCGCCAGCGCCGAGAGAGTCGCCGCCGTCGAACCCTTTCCGTTGGTGCCCCCGACGAGCACGGACGGGATGCGGCGCTCGGGGCGGCCGAGCCGCTCGCAGACGGCATCGATCGCCTCGAGGCCGAGCCTCATCCCGCGAACCTCCAGGGATTCGAGGCGGCGGAGCGCCGGGAGAGCGGCGGAGGAAGCGGCGGGCGAAGAGGTTTGAATCGGCAAGCTTCGCTTGGAGAAAAAAAGCGAGCCGCTGGAGACCTACCGGCGGCCGCCCTCGGCCCGACCCGACCCGTCCCAGAGCAGCCGAAGGCATCGCGCCAGCACGGCTTTCATCTCCGACCGCTCCACGACGAAATCGAGAAAGCCGTGCTCGAGAAGGAACTCCGACCGCTGGAATCCCTCCGGCAGGGTCTGTCGAATCGTCTGCTCGATGACCCTCGGCCCGGCAAAGCCGATCAGGGCGCCCGGCTCGGCGATGTTCAGGTCCCCGAGCATGGCATAGGAAGCCGTCACGCCCCCGGTCGTGGGATCGGCCATCACCGAGATGAAAGGGATGGCCCCCGCCGCGAGCCTGCCGAGGGCTGCGGAGATCTTTCCCATCTGCATCAAGGACAGGATCCCTTCCTGCATCCGCGCTCCTCCGGAGGTGGAGACGATGATCAGGGGACGCCGTTCGGAGAGCGCTCGTTCGGCGGCGCGCGTCACCTTCTCTCCGACGACCGACCCCATGGAGCCTCCGAGAAAGAAGAAATCCATGGCGCCGATCAGGACCGGAATTCCGTCGATCGTGCCGGATCCGATCACCATGGCATCGGACGTCCCGATCGACTCCTCGCCTTCCTTCAGCCGGTCGCGATAGCGCTTCGTGTCACGGAACCGCAGCGGGTCGCTGGAACGCAGCTCCGTCTCGAGCTCTTCGTAGATCTCGTCGTCGAAGAGCATCCGCAGCCGTTCCGACGCCGAGAGCCGGAAGTGGTAGCCGCACTTGGGGCAGATCTTGAAATTTCGCGCAAGCTCCTTGTTGTAGAGGATCTGCCGGCACTTTTCACACTTGACCCAGAGGCCCTCCGGGACCTTGCTCGCTCGCCGCTCGCGCGGCTCCTTGGGCTCGCGGACCTTTCTGAACCAGGCCATAGGAAAGGGCGCCATGCTAACAGGCGCGCCGCCCGCCCTGGGCGTCACCCGAGCCTAAGTCGCTCGGATGTCACGGCTTACCGCTCGGAAGCCGCCCCCGAAGACGGCCCGATCACGGCGAATCGCCCGCCCGCCAAATCGAATTGGACATCGAAGGCTCGCCGCAGATTCTCGGCCGTCAGCACCTCGGTGGGTGTTCCCTCGGCCAGGGCGCGCCCATGGCGAATCAGGAGAATCCGATCGGCGAGCTCCGCCGCCAGATCGATCTCATGCGTCACGAGCACGATTGTGAAGTGCCGCTCCTGGTGGCTTCGCCGCAGCACGTCGAGGAATTCCACGCGGTGCCGCGGATCGAGCCCCGAGGTCGGCTCGTCCAGAAGCCAGATTTCGGCTTCCTGCGCGAGAGCGCGGGCGAGAAAGACTCGTCGCGTTTCGCCTCCGGATAGGGCCGAGGCGTCGCGCTCGGCGAGGTCGGCGACGTCGCACGCCTGCATGGCGGCAAGAGCCCGCGCGCGATCCGCGGGGCCGTCGGGCGAAAAGCCGCGAGCATGCGGCGCCCGGCCCTGCAGCACGAGGTCGAGGGCGCGGATCGGGAAGACCAGGTCCACGCTCTGGGGAACATACGCGATCCGCCGCGCCGTCTGGCGACGCGGCAGCGAAGAGAGAGCCTCGCCATCGAGCCGCACCTCTCCGGCAGAGGCCGGAAGGATGCGCGCCACGACCTTCAGGAACGTGGACTTGCCCGAGCCGTTCTCCCCGAGAACGGCGGCGATCTCGCCTGCGAGAATTCGAGCATCCAGACCGCGCAGCGCCTCCGTCCGGCCATAGCCGGCCTGGAGGCCTCGAGCTTCCAGCCGCACCGGGCGACCCGCACCCTCAGGGCTCACGCAGCAACATCCAGGCGAAGAGCGGAGCGCCCACAGCCGCTGTCACCGCCCCGATCGGGAGCTCGGCCGGCGCGAACGCCACGCGCGAGAGGGCATCCGCCGTCACCAGGAGCGCGGCGCCTCCGACAGCGGAGAGGGGCAGGAGGCGGCGCTGATCGTTGCCCACCACGGCCCGCGCCGCGTGCGGCACGAGGAGGCCGACAAAGCCGATGATCCCGGCAAACGCCACGGCCGCTCCCGTCAGCATCGACGCGGCCAGAAAAACGCTGCGCTTGGCAGCCTCCGTGTCGACCCCGAGGGCCGCCGCGTTCTCCTCGCCGACGGCGATCAGATTGAGCCTCGCCGCGTAAAGACCCAGGATCACCGAGCCGAGCGCGGCGTAGGGGGCCAGTGAGACCACCCGCCCGAGGGTGGCGTCGGCCAGGCTGCCCATCATCCAGAACAGCATGGTCCGCGCCGCGCTGGAGGAGGCCACCGAGAAAACGCCGAGCAGCACGGCGGAGAAGAACGCGTTGGCAATGAGGCCGTACAGCAGCAGACGCTGGAGGTCCAGCCGCCCTCCTCGACGCGCCAGTGTCGCGACCCCAAGGGACGATGCGATCGCCCCGAGGAACGCCGCCACCGGCGAGGCGAGCGGCGAGACCCCCGCCAGGGTCGCGAGCGCCGCCCCCGCCGCCGCGCCTCCCGAGGTCCCCAGCAGAAACGGGTCCGCCAGGGGATTCTTCAGAAGGGCCTGCATGGCGGCTCCCGAGAGAGCGAGGGCCGCGCCGACGAGGGCCGCCAGAGCGACCCGAGGGGCGCGCAACGAGACGATCAGACGCGCGGTCTCCGCCGGCGCGCCCTCTCCCGACAGGAGATCCGACCACGAGAGTCGAACCCCTCCAACCGCCAGACCGAGCAGGCCGGCGGCGGCCAGGAGCGACACGCCGGCGATCCAGATGTACCGCCGCGGTGCGACGGCCGTCGCCGACCTCACGGCATGCCTCGCGCGGACGGGTGGAGCGCGCGTGCGAGCTCCTCCAGGACGTCGAAGACGCGCGGCCCCGGGCGAGTCAGCGCGGCCTCCGGTAAGCCGATGATCCGAGCTCTCGCCGCTGCTCCTCGAGAAAGGGCCCCGGACGCCCGAGCCCTCTGGTAGATATCCTGCGTCTCGGGCGACTCCGGCAGGACGAGAACGTCAATCGGCGCGCTTGCGAGGAACTCCGGGGAGAGGACCGGCCAGCCGCGGCGCTCGGCGAGGAGATTGGTAGCCCCGGCCTCCTGGAGGACGTCGGACAGGAAGGTCCCGCCTCCGGCGGCCTGAGGCGGGTCCGGCCAGACCAGCATCAACGCGTTGGGGCGATGTTGCCCCGCGACTGCCCGACGCACCTGCTCGCGGCGGCGAGACAGCCGATCGGCCAGCTGATTCGCTTCCGCCTCCCGCCCCAGCCGCTTCCCGACCGACCGAATCCCGTCGAGGACCTCATCCAGCGACCCCCCCGAAACCGTCAAGACCGCAATGCCGGCCGCTTGCAACGCCTGGACCGGTCCGCGGGCGTTGCCGTCGCGGCTGGCCAGCACGAGATCGGGATGGAGCGCCACGATTCGTTCCGGGCTCGCGTCGAGCCCGCCCACGCGCGGAAGGCCCCGCGCGGCCGGGGGATAGTCGGAGAAGTCGGAGACGGCGAGCAAACGATCCTCTGCCCCGAGGGCGAAAACGATTTCGGTCAGGTTGGGCGCCAGGGTCACGACGCGGCGGGATGCCGATCGCGCCGGCGACTGGCGCTCCCCTGCGCAAGAAAGGACGGCGACGACGGCGAGCGCCCCGGCGACGGGACCGGCGCGGCAGGGGCCTGCCGGCCCTCGCCAAAACCACGAGGGGAGTCGGAATCGATGCGACCTTGCACTTTCTTCCGAGAGTCCCGGGCGCCCGAGGCCGAGCCGCACTCGTACCCTGCGAAGGCGACCGGCCTAGCCCTGTGTTTCGCTTTCTTCGAGGTCGTTGGGAATTCCGAGGCGCATGCAGGCGGCGTCGTACATCTGCCGGGCGGCCTTCTGAGCGTTCTGGAGCTCGGCCAGGCGGTCCTTGACCTTCGCCAGCTCCTCTTGAATCAGTGTTTCCAGATCGTTGATCTCGCGTTTGGTCACCGCGAGCGTGTTCTCGTAGAACTTCTTTTGATCCGAGGACAGGCTCATGGATCCTCCTGAAGACCTCGAGCCGAGGTTTTTCGCAAGCATATCCCGAGTCTCACGGTTTGACTTCGACGACGACCGGCCGCCACATCTTGACGGGAATACCGTTCTTGGTGGCGGGACGAAATTTCGAGCGGCGCACCGCGTCGATCACCGCCTCGTTGATCCCGGTCTTGGAAGCGATCCCCTGCTGCAGCCGCGCCTCGGTCACCTTGCCCTCATCGTCCACGAGCACGAGGACGACGACTCTCCCACCGGTGATGCCCTGTTGCCGGGCGATCGGGGGATAGTTCACCTTCGGCGAACCAATCATCTGAGGCTCGATGACGCCCGGGCCGGGCCCGACCAGATCCCCGCGTTTCGTCTCGGGCTCCGCCGCGGCCGGGGCCGGGGCCGGCCGAACCGGCGCCGCGGTCGGGGGCGCCGGGAGCGCGGTCGGCTCCTCGGTCGGCTCGGCCTGCGTCACCGCCGGCGCCGTCGTGGGAACGATCGGCACCACGGTCGGCTCCGGAGCGCTCCGAGCCCCGGTCTCGACCGGTGGCACGGCCTCGACCGGCGTCGCTTTTCGCTCGGCCTCGAGCGCCTTCTGCATCTCCTTCTTCTTCTGCGCCAGCTGCCGCTGAACTTCCTCCTCCACCTTCTTGGGGTCCAGAGCCGGCACAGTCGCCGTCGGGACGACGACCGGCGCGACCGCCACGGCGGTGGCCGGCGGCGACGTCACTTGCGGCAGAGGGGCGGGCGAGGGGGAACCGCGGCTTCTCATCCAGAGGAACCCGGCGCCCGCCGCCAGGATCACGGCGGCGACGACCGCAAACAGAAGCGCTCGACTCTTGCCTTCGGTTTCCGCCTGCCGGGCGGCATAGGAGCCGAACACCCCGGGGGAAGTCGTGGGCTTCGGTTGCGCGGCGGCGGCCGCTCGACTCGGAGACGGTGCGGAAGGCGCCGGCGTCTCGGCCGAGGGAAGCGGCGTCGCCGTGCTGGTGCGCCTCGCGACGGGCGCCGCCTTCGCGCGGCGAGGTTTTGCCTCGACCGCGGCTTCGGGCACCGCGCGGGCCGCCTCCCGCGCCGAGGCTTCGGCGACGGCGGCCTCCTCGGCCTGGAGCCGGTGGAGGAAGATGGCCAGGTCCGCGCTGCCGGGAGCCGGCGAGTAGGAATAGAGAACCTGCTCGAGATCGCGGAGCATCTCGGATGCATTGGCGTAGCGGTCGTCGGGCTCCCGAGCCAGGGCGCGCAGCACGATCGCGTCGAGCTGCTTGGGAACGTCCGAGTTGACGGCCGAAGGGGCCGTCGCCACGGCCGCCCGGACCTTCTCGAGCACCGTCAGGTCCGAGTCACCCCGAAAAAGCTTCTGCTCGGTCAGCAGCTCATACAGGACCACTCCGAGCGAGAACAGATCACTGCGGCGATCGATGGGCTTGCCCCAGGCCTGCTCGGGAGACATGTATTGGATCTTTCCCTTGAGCGCTCCCGATTCGGTCTGCGAGACCTTCGACGCCGCCTTGGCGATCCCGAAGTCGCACAGCTTGATGTCCCCTTCGTAGGAGATCAGGATGTTCTGCGGCGAAACGTCCCGGTGCACGATGTGCAGGTCGCGCCCCTCGCCGTCGCGGCGCCGATGCGCATAGTCGAGCGCGGAAGCGACCTTGGAAGCGATGTAGATCGCGAGCGGCACGGGCAGGGGGGTGCCGACCGCGCGGGCCGATTCGAGAATGGCGCGCAGGTCGCGGCCCTCCACGTGCTCCATCGCGATGAAGTAGCCGCCCCCATCGATCTTTCCCAGGTCGTAGATGTGAACGATGTTGGGGTGGTTCAGCTGGGCGGCGAGCTTCGCCTCGTCGGCGAACATCGTGATGAACGCCTCGTTGTCGGCCAGGTGCGGCAGAATCTTCTTGATCGCCACGATCTTCTGGAAGCCTTCCACCCCGCTGCGACGGGCTCGATACAGCTCCGCCATGCCGCCCGAGGCGATCCTCTCGAGCAGCTCGTACTGGCCGAATCGGTCGGGGCCGGACGCGGACACCGACGGACCCTCGGGGACACGCGTCGCCTCACTCTTGGCGGCCGGCAGGGGCGGCGCCTCGGGCGGGGGCGGGGGCACGGCCGCGGGCGGTGGCGGCACCGACGCGGGCGTCGCTACCGCAGCGGGCGCCGGCGGGGCGGCCGGGGGCACAACCGCAGGCGGGGCCGGCGCTGACGCAGGTGTCCGTATCGAAGCGGGTGCGGGCGGCGACGGTGCGGCCGGCGGCTTGTCGGGACGAGGCGCCACCGCCGAGGCCGGCGCGGGAGTGACCGCCGGCGGAGGCGTCTTTTCCGAGGCCGGCCGGGGACGAGCCGCACTCGGAATTCCAGACAGCGTGTCGGAGATCATCCGATCGATATCGGCGTCCGCGGAGAACTTCTTCGAAAGCGGCTTCTCATCCGGAGCTGGAGCCGGAGCCGGTGCGGCCGGCTTGGTTGCCGGGCGAGCCCCCAGCACGTCGGAGAGCGTCTCCCGCAGCCTCTGGTCGACATCGGCCGAGGCGGCCGAAGGCGGCACCGGCCGCGCCGCGGGCTTCGCCGCCGGCCCGGCCGCGCCTTCCGAGCCGACCTCCTTCAAGATGTCGGAAAAAATGTCGGAAGAGGTCAGCTCCGATGGAGGCGGGCTCGCGGCAAGCGTCGGGATGCGCATCGTCTTGGCGCCGAGGTCCGTCGCCTCGATGGCGCCGCGCACTCCCCGGCGGAAATCCTCGTCGGAAAAGGGCTTGACCAGGATGTCGAAGGCTCCCACCCGCTGTGCGTCCGCTTTCGGATTTCCGCCCTTGTACCCGGAAACCATCAGGAGAATGGGAGGGGCCGTCGCTCCTCCCTTGCGGCGAATCTCGCGGATCACCTCCCCGGAGGCCAGCCGCGGCAGCATCCCCGCGACGACGATAGCGTCGAAATGGCCGCCCGACGAGAAGGTGGCGAGGCCCTCTTCGCCGTCACGGGCCACGACGACCTGGTAGTCGGCGGACAGCAGTCCCTGGAGCCGTTCCACCGAGTGCGGCTCGTAGTCGATCAGGAGGACCCGTTTTGCCATCGGCAGATTGTCGATTTTCAGGAAAGTGACGCCGTCATGATACAGGACAAAGGCCTCCCTGTCAGGCTTTGGCGGATGTTGGTCGCGCGTCGAGAAGCGACCCGACGCGTCGCGGCGTTGGCCGCTCGCCGGACATATAATCCGCCCGCAATCTGATCATCAGGAGCTCGCCATGTCCGGTCACAGCAAGTGGGCAACCATCAAGCACAAGAAAGGCGCGGCCGACGCCAAGCGCGGTCGCGTCTTCACCAAGCTCATCAAGGAAATCACCATGGCGGCCCGGTTGGGCGGCGGCGATCCCGGCGGTAATCCACGCCTGCGCAAGGCGGTCGACGACGCGAAGGCGGTCAACATGCCCGCCGACAACATCAAGCGGGCGATCCAGCGCGGAACGGGCGAGCTGCCCGGCGTCACCTACGAGGAGGTCACCTTCGAAGGGTACGGCCCCGGCGGCGTGGCCGTCCTGATCGAGGCGATGACCGACAACCGGAACCGCACGCTTCCGGAAATCCGCACGATCTTCTCGAAGAACGGCGGCAACCTCGGCGAATCCGGCTCCGTGCGCTTTCTCTTTCAGAAGAAGGGCTACATCACCATCGAGAAGGACAAGGCGACCGAGGATCAGGTGATGGAGGCGGCGATCGAAGCCGGTGCCGAGGACGCGCGGTTGTCGGGCGACGTTCACGAGGTCATCTGCTCCCCGGAGGTCCTCGCCGAAGTGAAGGCGAAGCTCGAGGCCAAGGGATTGCCGCTCGCCGTCGCGGAGCTCGACATGCTGCCGACAACGGAAGTCAAGGTCGACCAGCGCAAGGCCGAGCAGATCATGCGTCTGATGGAGGCGCTCGAGGATCACGACGACGTGCAGCACGTCTGGGCGAACTTCGATTTCGAAGAAACGGCCTAGGAGCGAGTCCGCGGCTGTCCGCTGCGGCGCGGACCACGCGATGCGCCCTCATCCCGCGTGAAGATTCTCGGCCTCGATCCTGGCACGGCGGCGACCGGATACGGCCTGGTGCTCTTCGAGTCGGGCGGCCTGAGACTGGAATGCTGCGGGGTCTGGCGGCCGCGGGCCGAACTGAGTCTTTCGGAAAAGTTGCGGGTTCTCTCGACCACGGCCCGCGCGCTGATGTCCGAATTCCGCCCCGGCGCCGTCTCGATCGAGACGGTCTTCGCGGCCAAGAACATCGCCTCCACGCTCAAGCTCGCGCACGCGCGCGGGGCGCTGCTGGCGGCGGCTGCGGAGATGGGATTGCCGGTGTTCGAGTACGAGCCCCGATTGGTCAAGAAGGCGCTGGTGGGCTACGGACAAGCCGACAAGCGACAGGTGCGAGCGATGGTTCTTTCGCTGCTGGCCCGCCAGCGGGCGCGAATCCCCTTGGATGCGGCCGACGCGCTCGCGGTCGCGATCTGCCATATCCACGCTCTTCCACCGGGGGCGTGACCTCCGGCGCGGTCTCGCAAAGAACGCGTCGCCTCGGGCCTCTTCTCGTGCCTCCCGTCTCTGGGATCTCTTCCTTGTTATCATTCCGACACCACTATGTCGTTTCAGGGATCCATCCAGGAGCTGCCCGTCCCCGACATCATTCAGCTGGTTTCGGTCTCGGGTAAGACCGGAATGTTCACGCTCGTCCGCGGAGCCGAGCGCGGGTTCATCTACTTGAGGAACGGGCAGATGATTCATGCCAAGCTGGGAGAGCTGGTCGGCGAGGACGCGGTCTACGCGCTCTCGATCTGGTCGACCGGGGATTTCCAGTTCACCCAGGGCGAAGAGCCTGACACGGTCACCATCGACAAGCCCAACACCAGCCTCCTCATGGAATCGGCCCGTCGGCTGGACGAGTGGAAGGTCCTCTCGCGCAAGATCCCCGGCCTCGACTACGTCCCCGTCCTGCTGCCGCGAAACCTCGCGGAACCGGTCACGCTTTCACCTCCCGAGTGGAATCTCGTGATTCACATCGACGGGAAGCGCTCGCTCGAGGAACTGGCACGCGCCATGGGATCCTCCGCATTCGACACCGCCAAGGTGCTCTACGGACTGATCACGCCCGGCTTGGCCGAGATGCGCTCGCGGGAAACCCACCGATCGACCGCCGCACCGGCCTCCGCCGCTGTCCTGGGAGACGAAAAGAAGATCCTGATGATCCTCTGCACCCGGGTCAAACAGGAGGCCGAGGTCGCCTTGGGCGAATCGAACCTTCCCAACCTCGAGCGGCCCTATCGCCAGGCCCTGGCGGAAATCGACCAGGGCCGCGGCGTCGAAGCCGTGCGCGATCTCATCCGACAGACCGAGAAGGCGATCTCCGCGCTGCGGGGCCCGGCCCGGGTCAAGGCGTTCCAGGACAAGATGTCCCTGGTGATGCAGCCCAAGGCCTGAGCGCCTCGCCGAAAGACTCCGGTCCGCTTCCACCGCACCCGGGGAACGCGGGCGCCAGCCGCTCTTCCGGCACCCCCCGCGGACCCCGGAATGCCACAAATTCGAGGGAAAATCGCCGTCCGACCTTCGGTCAACCGCCCAAATCCGCTAGACGCACAAAGTTGTTTGGCTATTGCTCATTTTTGGCTTATTCTATTAGGCAGCTCTGTCGCGCAGTTGAAAGGAGTTTGCATGAAGGCAAAGCGTACCGCGCTCCTGGGGATGCTTGCATGCCTGATCGGGGCGGTCGCTTCCGCGCAGATCGCCCCGGACAACGGCGGCGACATCGGATTGTTCACGATGCCGACAGCGGACCAGCCGCAGCCGGGAACCTTCACCCTCGGCGCCTATGGGTGGCTCCAGCAACTGGCCGCGGGGAATCTGCCGGACCAGAACATACCGGACCGGAACCGCGTCTATCAGCAAGCGTCGTTCGAGGGCTCGGTCGGCTACGGATTCACGCGGGGCTGGTCGATTTTTGCGAGCGCGGGCGCGGATCAGTTCAAGAGCCGGGGCGGCTGGCAGGGAGGAGCCATCGCCGGCATCCCGTTCCCGACACCGTTCACCTCCAACGAGGGCCGGAAGCTCCGCCTCGGGACGAAGGTCACATTCTTCTCGGACGAATCGGACCTTCGCGTCGGCCTCTGGCTGACCTCGCACATCCCAGTCACCAGCTCCACGCAGATCACCACCTCAACGGGGACCTTCGACGGCTCGGTCAACTCGCCCCGCACCGACTGGGAGTGGGGCGCGGTCGTGACCAAGGGGATCTTCAACGGGATGGTCCAGTATGTGCTTTCCGGACGCCAGGACAACGACGTTCGTCCGTCCAACCTGCTACGCTTCGGGTTCGGTGTCGACGCGCCGATTGCCGCGACCGGGCTGCACGTGATCGGAGAGATCGATTACACGGTCAACGATGGTGGCGACCTTCCGCCGCCGAACTATTCCCAGCTGAATGCCGGCATCCGCTACTGGATCGGCCGGTCCGGATGGGCGATCTCGAGCGCGTTCAGCGCGAACCTGAATCTTCTCTTCTCCCACGGAAACAATCCGGCTCCCTGGGGAGGGATCCTGGGCGTGACCTACGCCGCGTTCCCGCCACTGCCGCCGCCGCCGGTCGTCGTGCCGCCGCCAGCGCCCGCGCCGCCCCCGGAGGCCAAGATTGAGACGCAGGCCCCGGCTCCGCCCGCCGCCCCCGCGCCGGCCCCGCCACCGCCCCCGACGCCCAAGAAGACCACCGACGAGATCTACTTCGACGCCGGCAGCGCGCGCCTGACCAACATCGCCAAGGCGATGCTCGACGGAATCGCCCTGCGGATGAAGAACGACCTGAACTCGACGGCGGCGATCACCGGCTACTCGGACAATACGGGCAAGGAAGAGACCAACATGGACATTTCGGCCAAACGGGCGCAGGCCGCCAAGGAATACCTGGTCACCCGCCATGGGATCGACCCCAACCGGGTCGCCGTCTTTGCCCGGGGCTCTCAGGAGGCCGCATACGACAACGCGACTCCCGAGGGCCGGGCCAAGAACCGCCGAGCCGTAATTGTGGTAACAGTGTTCTCCGGACCGTGAGCAAGCCGGAGACGTCGAAAGACACCGAGCCCCCTCCCACGGAGGGGGCTTTTTTGATTCCGCCCGCAGGGGCGGGCGGCCTGACGGCGGGACTTCTCCGGTCTCCGGCAATGGTCGTCCTTTCGGTCGCCGCGGCGATCGCGCTGCTGCATTTCGGCCGGAACCTCTTCCTGGTATTCGCCTTCGCGCTATTCCTGTCCTTTGCGCTGCGTCCCTTCGTCTCTCTGCTCGAGCGCGCCCGCATCCCCCGGATCGCCGCGATCCTGGTGTTGCTCTTCGTCTTGATCGGGGCGATCGTCTTGCTGGTCATCAACGTCACCGCCCAGCTCAATCTCTTCTACAGCGACTGGCCCCGCTACCAGGCGCGCATCCGCGACTTGTTCTCGAAGGTGATGGATTTCATCAACACGCTGCGGGAGCGCATGGGATCGATCCTGCCCGAGGACCAGCGCGCCGTGCGGGAGGTGAAGATCAGCGAATCGCCATTCGCAACGACTCGCGCCTTCTTCGCCCAGATCGGCGACCTGATCCAGTTTCTGCTCTACGCGGCGACTGTTCCGTTTCTCACGCTCTTCATGCTGAAGGATCGCGAGAAATTCGCACGGGTGATCGAGGGCATGCTGGCCCGCGCGCCGCGCTACGGGCGGTCAAACATCACCGGCTTGATCTCGCGAGCCATGACGGCCTACGCGCTCGGACTGTCCTTCGTCATGCTGATCATGGCCGCCGCCACGACGATCGGGCTGATGGTGCTGCAGATCAACTACTACTACATCCTGGGACCGATCGCGGGCCTGGCGATTCTCCTCCCCTACGTCGGTATCATCTTCTCGACCGTGCCGGCGATCGCCGTGGCCTACTTCCAGTACGACGGCCGCAAGGCCCTGCTGGTTTTCGCGGTGTACTCCTTGCTGCAATTCCTCGAGGGCAACGTCCTGACTCCCCTGATCGTCGGCGGCCGGGTCCGCCTGTTTCCCCTGACCGTCATGGTGGCGTTCATTTTTTGGGGGGTTCTCTGGGGCGTGCCGGGAGCGATCCTGGCGGTGCCGCTCACGTCGGCGCTGAAAGTCGTTTGCGAGAACGTTTCGGGCTGGGAGGGATTCGCACGCCTCCTGGGCGAGCCCGATCCCCCTCCCGATCTGGTCTAGCCGAAGACCGCCGCCCGCTCAGGCCCTCCTGCCCATGGAAAGAAGGCTGCCGAGGAATCCGGCGGCCAGTCCGACCAGCGGAAGCAGCAGCGCGGTCGGAAGGTCGAGAAACCGCACCCACAGTGTCGAGAGCACGGGATGGGGCTCGCGGGCGAGCCATGCCGTCGCGAAACGGTGCGTGACGTACAGCAAGAGAAGCGCCAGCGTTCCTCCCGCGAGGCCCTCCCCCGAGGCGTAAAGCCAGAAAGGGGCGCGAATCGCACTCTCCGTCGCGCCCATCAGGCGCATGATCTCGATCTCCTCGCGGTGCAGGTCGAGCGCCAGCCGGATGGCGGACGCGACCGACAGAATGGCGGCTGCCGTCAGCACGACGCCGAGAAAGATCCCCGCGGCGCGCAGCAGCCGAACCGCGTCGCCGAAACGCCGAGCGTAGTCCTCCTCCGACTCCGCCGACTCGACACCCGGCCAGGTTCGCACCTGGCCCGCCAGCTGCCTCCCCGATCCCGCCGGTGCGGCCCGGGCGAGCATCACCTCGAGGGTTGGGGGAAACGGCACCTCCTCCAAGGAGGAAAGCGCCTGTCCCAATTCGGGGTAGGCCCTCCGGAATCGCTCGAGCGCCGCCGCGCTCGACACGATGCGCACCTTCGCCACCCGGGGGTCCGTCGCCAGGCGGTTCGCAACGGAGCGGGCATCCGCGGCCGCATCGAGTGTGACGAGGACACCGACCGGATCCCCCTCTGCGGCGGCCAGACGTCCGAGGTTCCGGGCCAGCAGCGCCAGCAGCCCAGGAACGTAGAGGGCCAGCGCCACCAGCAGCACGGCCATCGTCGTTTGGCGAGGGCCGCTGCGCACCACCGACCAGGCCTCGCCGAGGACGTAGCGCGACTTCACGGCCATCCGAAGCGACCTTTCTGGCGCCCCCCGTTCTCGGGGCGCGAAGAACCGGGACGAATCGGAGAACGGATCTCGGATCTCGCGACGACTACCCCAACGGCAGGAAGGGCACTTCGCGCACCAGACCCTGGGCTTCGCGAGGGGCCTCGCGCTCCCGCAGGTGTCCGCGGTCGAGCGTCAGGACCCGTTTCCCCATGCGGCGGATCAACTCGACATCGTGTGTCGCGACCAGGACGGTGGTCCCCCGGATGTTGATCTCCCCGAAGAGCCGCATGATCTCTTCCGACAGCACGGGGTCGAGGTTCCCGGTCGGCTCGTCGGCCAGCAGCAGGCTCGGCTGGTTGACGATCGCCCGGGCGATCGCGACCCGCTGCTGCTCGCCGCCCGAGAGTTCCTCCGGAAGGGCATTCATCTGGTGGTGCAAGTCCACCCGCTTCAACACGTGGTAGGCGCGCCGCTTCTGCTCGGCACGGGGCAACCCGAGCACGTTCTGAACGAAGGCCACGTTCTCGAGCACGGTCTTTCGCGCGATCAACTTGAAGTCTTGGAACACGACCCCGACGGTGCGGCGAAAATACGGGATCTGAGACGGCGGAAGGACGCCGATGTTGCGCCCATTGACGAGAATCTGGCCGGCCGAGGGCGACTCCTCCCGGAAGAGGAGCTTCAGAAAGGTCGACTTGCCCGCGCCCGAAGGGCCTGTCAGGAAGACGAATTCCCCGCGCTCGATGTTGCAAGACACATCGATCAAGGCGTGCCGGAAACGGCCATACTCCTTCGAGACGCGGAAGAGCTGGATCACGGCGCCTTCGCGTGCTCTCTCTTGCGGAGCTCTTCGTCGAGGACTTCGCGCACCGCGGCCGGATCGGCGCTGCCGCCGGTCGTTCTCATGACCTGACCCACGAACCATCCAAAGGTCTTCTTGTTGCCGGCGAGGTACTGACGGACCTGCTCGGCATTGCTTTCGAGCGTGTCGGCGACCGCCCGGTGGACGGCCTGGCGATCCTGGATTACTCCCAGGCCCAGCCGCTCGACGAGCGTGGCCGCATCGTCACCCGACTTCAGCATCTCGGGCAGCACGAGCTCCTTGGCTTGGGCGGGGAGGATCTTCCTTCCCTCGAGCAGCTGGAGAAGCCCCGCCAGGCGCGCGGGCGAAATCGCGAAGGAGAGCGCGTCTTCCGGCGAGACCTTCTTCTCCTTCATCCAGCGCAGCACCTCGCCGGTCACCCAGTTGGACGCGAGCTTCGGCGGGGCGCCCGCGGCGACGACGCCCTCGAAGTAATCCGCCAACTCCCGCGCCGACACGAGGGTCTCGGCATCCGCGACCGAGATTCCGTAGCGCTCCAAGAAACGGGCGCGGCGAGCCCGGGGCCGCTCCGGCGTCCCTTCGACGGCCTCGGCGATCCAGGCGTCGTCGACCACGAGGGCGCCCAGATCCGGCTCCGGAAAGTAGCGGTAATCGTGAGCCTCCTCTTTGCCGCGCATCGGGACCGTGCGTCCCGCCGCGGCGTCCCAAAGGCGCGTCTCCAGGGTGATCCGCTCGCCCCGAGCCACCGCCGCCGCCTGGCGCTCGATCTCGTGCTCGAGCGCCTTGGCGACGAATCGAATGGAGTTCAAGTTCTTGATCTCCACTCGCGTGCCCAGGGGAGCGGTCTCCGACGGGCGAATCGAGACGTTCGCGTCACAACGCAGGTTCCCCTTCTCCATGTCCCCATCGGACACACCCGTGTACCGCAGGAGCCGGCGAAGCTCGGTCAAGTAGGCAGCGGCCTCCTCGGGCGAGCGGACGTCGGGTTCACTCACGATCTCGACCAAGGGGACGCCCGCGCGGTTCCAGTCCACCAGCGTTTCGGTGGGAGGCACCTCGGCGTAGGGAGTGTCGTGCAACGACTTGCCGGCGTCTTCCTCGAGGTGAATCCGGACGAGCCGGATCGTGCGCGGGCCCGAGGGGGTGTCGATCTCGATTCCGCCGCCGGTCGAGAAGGGGCGGTCGTACTGGGTGATCTGGTACCCCTTGGGGAGATCGGGATAGAAGTAGTGCTTGCGCGCGAAGCGCGACTCCCGATGAATCTCGGCCCCCACGGCCGAGGCCAGACGCAACGCGAGCGTCACCGCCTGGCGGTTCAAGACAGGAAGCGTGCCGGGGAACCCGAGGCAGACAGGACAGGTCGCCGAGTTGGCGGGAGCCCCGACGGCGACGGGGCAGGGGCAAAAGATCTTCGACCGGGTCTGGAGCTGGGCGTGGACCTCCAGGCCGATGACAGCGAAAACCCGCGTCTTTTCAGACGTTTCGACCGGCGACACTGTAGAATTTTAGCACGGAGATCCGAAGCGAGACGGCGCATGAGCTCCCATCGTGCCTCCGCCATTCGGTTGCGCCGCCTCAAACGACGGTTTCCCCCGGGGCGCACGGCGAGGTGATGGGAGACGCTGCTCCCCTACAATGCTCCCCATCGTGTCGTCCTGGCTCGAAGAGAAACTGGGCGGCCTGCCGGTCTTTCACCCTGCCGACACGCCTCCGGGTGTTCTCGTCGCCTTCTCCGGCCGCTGGGTCGCGCCTCCCGCCGAATCGGCTCCGACTTCGGTGCTCGCCCAGCTTCTCGCGCGAGCGCTCTCGCTCGACGGAACCCCCATCGTGCGCGGATCACAAGTCCACGGGAGCCGTGCCGTCACGATCCGCCGGACACCGCCTCCCGGCGAAGTCCTCGACGCGGGGCAATGCGACATTCTCGCCACTTCCCTCCCGGGGGTCGCCTTGGTCGTCCAGACCGCCGATTGCGTCCCGGTCGTGCTCGCTGCACCCGACGCGGTCGCGACCGCGCACGCGGGCTGGCGCGGCACCGCGAGCAACGCCGCCGGGGCGGCCGTACACGCCCTGGCACGGATCGGTTGCGACCCCGCCGCGCTTCGCGCATGGCTCGGGCCTTCGATCGGCCCCTGCTGCTACGAGGTCGGCGGCGAGGTGGCCGCGCGGTTTGCCGGACAGTTTCTGCGCGCCACCTGCCAGGGGCGCTTCCATCTGAACCTGGCGGGCGTCAACCGGGCTCAGCTCGAGGAGGCGGGAGTCCGCGCGGACAATATCTCGGTCCATCCCTCGTGCACGCGCTGCGGCGGCGAGAAGTACGCTTCCTACCGCCGCGACGGCAGCGCCGCCGGCCGCATGGTCGGTCTCGTGATTCGGACGGAGAGTTCTTGGGACGGCCGGCCGAGGCGAGGTGCGAGTTCGGGTTAGGCGTTAGGGGTTAGGGAAATATGTCCGCTGCCTTCTTGTTTCCCTCGCCCCTCGCCCCTCGCCCCTCGCCCCTCCTACGCCGGCGTCAGGTCGGCATACCGCGCCATGAACATCTTCTTGCCGGCGCGGTCGAAGAAGACAGTCAGACGCGTGTCGTCGCCGGAGCCCTCCTGCGCGAGGATCACGCCGTAACCGTACCGCGGGTGGCGCACGCGCCGCCCGCGGCGCAGCGGCCCCGGATCCGGTTCGGCCTCGAACTCGTCCTCGTCTCGTCCGAGACCGCGGTCGAACAATGTCGGCCGGAGCGAGCGCGACGACGAGATCCCCCGCTCCTCGAGCGCCTCGCGCGGGAGCTCCTCGACGAACCGGGACGGGGACCGAAACTGGACCCGGCCGTAGACGAGTCGCCGATCCGCGAGAGTCAGGGTCAGCTCGTCTCTGGCCCGGGTCATGCCCACGTAGAGCAGACGCCTTTCCTCTTCGAGCTCGTCCGGGTCCTCGGCGGAGTTGCCGTGCGGGAGGTACCCTTCCTCGAGGCCGACGACGAACACCGCGGGGAACTCGAGCCCCTTGGCCGCGTGGAGGGTCGAGAGCGTCACCGCGCCGCCGCGCGCGTCGGTGTCGAGCTCGGTGGCGAGCGAGACGGCATCCAGATAGTCGGCGATCGTCGCCCCCTCCTCGTTGGACCTTTCGAATTCGCGGGCCGACGAGAGCAGCTCTTCCAGATTCTCACGGCGCGTCACGTCCTCGGGCTCCTCGGAGCCCTCGTAGAGGGCGGCGTAGCCGGTCGCCGCGAGCAGGTGCTCGAGCAGCGCCGAAGGCGTGTAGCTCGCCGCCTTCGCGCCGAGATCGGAAATGACGGCGCGGAAGCGGGAGAGCGCCATCCGGGCACGTTCCGAGAGGCCCGGCAGCGCCTCCCCCGAGACCGCCCACCAGGACCGACCCGTGTCCCGGACCCGCTCCGCGATGCGCTCGAGAGTCGCCGATCCGATGCCCCGCGCCGGGACGTTCACGACGCGGCGAAACGCGAGGTCGTCCTCGGGACGGACCGCGAGTCGAAGGTAGGCGAGCGCGTCCTTGACCTCGGCGCGCTCGTAGAACTTCATCCCTCCCACGACGACGTAGGGAATCCGGCGGCGAAGCAGCTCCTCTTCGAAGGCGCGCGACTGGGCGTTCGTGCGATAGAGAACGGCGATCTCGGAAGGAGCTCTTCCCGCCTCCGCCACGGTCCGGGCTACCTCCTCGGCCTCCTGGCGATCCTCCTCGAAGCGCCACAGTCGGACACGGGCGCCGGGACCGCGGTCCGAGGACAGAGCCTTCGGGCGGCGACGGCGGTTGTGCGACACCAGCGCCGAGGCCGCCTCCAGGATTCCCGTCGTCGAGCGGTAGTTGCGCTCGAGCGCTACGATGCGTGCGCCCGGAAAGTCGCTGTCGAAGCCGAGGATGTGCTCGACCTCGGCCCCCCGCCACCGATAGATCGCCTGATCCTCGTCTCCCACCGCGCAGAGCGAATCGGCCGTCGCGCCGAGCAGCTTCACGAGCGCATCCTGCGAGGCATTGGTGTCCTGATACTCATCGATCAGGAGGTGCCGCACCCGCCGCCGCTCCGCGGCCAGCAGCTCGGGTGTGCCGCGCAGAAGCCGCACCGGCCGGACGATCAGGTCATCGAAATCCAGGGCCCCGGAGGCCGAGAGCTTCTTCTCGTAGATCCGATAGACCCGCGCGATCCGCTCTCCGGCGAAGTCATTCTGCGCGGCCTCGAACTCCTGCGGTGTCAGGAGGGCGTTCTTGGCCTGCGAGATGCGGGCCCTGACCGCGCCGGGGGTGAGAACCTCTTCCGAAACGCCGGCCTCCGCCATCGCCTCCTTCACCAGGGTTAGCTGATCGGCGCTGTCGGCGATCGAAAAGTGCGGATCGAGCCTCGCGCTGGCCGCGTTGCGGCGCAGGAAGCGCAGGCCGAAGGAATGGAAAGTGCCGACGAAGCCCAGGCGCGTCGCCGACGCCGAGAGTCGCCGGGCCCGCTCCCGCATCTCGGCGGCCGCCTTGTTGGTGAACGTGACGGCCACGATCGTGCGGGGATCGCCGCCGGTCTCCACCAGACGCGCCAGCCGGTGGGTAATGACCCGCGTCTTTCCCGAGCCGGCGCCGGCGAGCACGAGGAGCGGCCCCCGCTCGTGGAGGACCGCCTCGCGCTGCTCCGGATTCAGACCGGAGAGAGCCGAAGACACGGACATACGAGGAGGAGTCTACCGTCGACCGGCGGCGTCCCCCTCATTCCACCGTGACCGACTTGGCCAGATTTCGAGGCTGATCCACGTCGCAGCCGCGTCGCAGGGCGACGTGGTACGCGAGCAGCTGCAGAGGGATCACCGAGAGGATCGGCTGCAACTCGGGAATCGTTTCCGGAAGGACGAGCACGTGGTCGGCGATGGCGGCGACCCCCTCGTCGGGGCGGGTCGTCAGCACGATGGCGATTCCATCGCGTGCCTTGACCTCCTGCAAATTGGAGAGGGTCTTCTCCCGCCAGAGATCGTGGGGGGCGAGCACGACGACCGGGAGCTTCTCGTCGACCAGCGCGATCGGGCCGTGCTTCATCTCTCCCGCCGGGTATCCCTCGGCGTGGATGTAGGAGATCTCCTTCAGCTTCAGCGCGCCTTCCAGCGCCACCGGATAATGAAGGCCGCGGCCCAGGAAGAGGAAGTCGCTGGCATTCTGGTACCGCTTGGCGAGGTCCTCGAGCTGGGGCTCCAAAGAGAGGGTGCGGCCCACGGCCGACGGCAGCCGCGCGAGGGCCTGACGCTCGGACTCGGTCAGCCCCTTCCCGAGACCCCGAGACTCGCGCAGCTTCGCGGCGATGACGAAGAGGACGGCGAGCTGCGTCGTGAAGGCCTTCGTCGACGCCACGCCGATCTCCGGGCCGGCGTGCGTCGGGAAGACCGCGTCCGCCATCCGCGCGATCTGACTGCCGGGCACGTTGACGATCGCCCCGATCGGCGAGCCCGCCCGCCGTGCCTCGGAGAGCGCCGCAACGGTGTCCGCGGTCTCTCCGGACTGCGAAATCCCGATCGTCAGCGTCCGCCCGTCCACGACCGGGCGCCGGTAGCGAAACTCGCTGCCGTAGTCCACCTCGACGGGCAGACGCGCCATCCCCTCGATGAGGAACTTGCCGATCTGGGCCGCGTGCCAGGATGTCCCGCAGGCGAGCAACAGCACGCGATCGAAGCCTGCCACCCGTTCCGGGGAGAGCAGCGGGTCGGCGATCAAGATCTCGCCGGTTTCGAGCGATACCTTCCCCCCGATCGTCTCGGCAATCGCGGTCGGCTGCTCGTGGATCTCCTTGGCCATGAAGTGGCGGTAGCCGCCCTTCTCGGCCGCCACGGCGTCCCACAGGATCCGGTGCGGCGGCCGCTCGGGAGTTCGCCCCTGCGCATCGATGATCTTCACGCCCCGCGCGTCGACGCGCGCAATGTCCCCGTCCTCGAGAAAGATGACGTCGCGCGTCCACGGCACGAGCGCCACCGGATCGGAAGCGAGGAAGTTCTCTCCCTGTCCGAGACCCAACACGAGCGGAGGCCCCGAACGGGCGGCGACGAGGACCCCCGGCTCATCGCTCGAAGTGACGACGACGGCGTAGGCGCCCGTCAACCGGGACGCCGCCTCGCGGACGGCCTCGAAGAGATCTCCCCGGAACGCCTGCTCGACCTCGTGCGCGAACACCTCCGTGTCCGTCTCGCTCGAGAAGCGGTGTCCCGCCGACGACAGGGCGGCCTTACGCTCGGCGAAGTTCTCGAAGATGCCGTTGTGAATGACCACGATCCGGCCGTCGCAGTCCGTATGGGGGTGGGCGTTGCCGGCCGTCGGGCGGCCGTGCGTCGCCCAGCGCGTGTGGCCGATGCCGGTCGTCCCCGCGCTGGGGGCGCCGTTTAGCTTCTCGACCAGGTTGGAAAGCTTGCCCGCGCTGCGGGAGATCGAGAAGCGGCCGTTGGAGAGCGTCGCGATACCCGCCGAATCGTAGCCGCGGTACTCGAGCCGCTTCAAGCCGTCGAGCAGGAGGGGGGCCGCTTGCCGAGGACCGACGTAACCGACGATGCCGCACATGATCACTGCTCTCCGCAAAAGGGCGTCGGCGGACCGAAGGATCCGGCCGTCTCGCCGCCTTCGCGACGGGAAGGATCGGCCGGCGACGCCTTCGACTTATTTCCCATTCTTGCCCGTTTCCGTCGCCCGCCGGGCCTCCAGCTTCTTCTTCCGCTTCTCGACCCAACCCTCGACATTCGTCTGCGCGACCCGGGAGAGCGCCAATGCTCCCTCCGGCACGTCTTCCGTGATCGTCGCGCCCGCCCCGACGTAGGCTCCCCGGCCGACGGTGACGGGCGCAACCAGTTGCGAGTCGCTCCCGACGAACACGCCCTCGCCGATTTCGGTATGGTTCTTCTTCAAGCCGTCGTAGTTGCAGGTGATCACGCCCGCGCCGATGTTGGAATTCGCCCCGACCGCCGCGTCGCCCAGGTAGGCGAGGTGCAGGGCTTTGACGCCCGGGTGGAGCACCGTGTTCTTCGTTTCGACGAAGTTGCCGACCCGGACGTCCTCCTCCAGCACCGTACCCGGCCGAAGCCGTGCGAAGGGCCCGACCCGGCAGCGAGGGCCGACTCGGGCTCCCTCCAGTTCGCAATGGGGACCCACGACGGCCCCCGGGCTCAGCGTCGAGTCGACGATTCTCGTGAAGGGCAGCACCTCGACGCCCTCAGAGAGCGACGTCTCGCCCTCCAGACACACGAACGGATGCAAGACCACGTCCGGCTCGATTTTCACCCGCAAGCCGACCCGGGTCGTCAACGGATCGATGACCGTGGCCCCCGCGTCGAGCGCGCCCTCGATGCGCCGGCGATGTTCGATCTCCTCGGTGGCCGCGAGGTCGCGGCGGGTCTGGACGGTCCAGGCCTCGCGCCAATCCGCGGCCGCCACGGCTTCGACTCGCCCGCCCGACCGGACCAGCGTCTCGACCGCGGCCGCCAACGGGAGCTCCTCCGCAACCGGCTTCGCCTTCTGCGGCCCGAGCGCCAGCTCGATCGCTCCCGGCGCGAAACAGTAGACGCCGGCGCTGACCTCGGCGATCTTCCTGTCCCTGGCCGAGGCGCTCTTGGCGTCGGCCACGCGTCGAACGCGGCCTCGCGCGTCGCGCACGACCCGGCCGAAGTCTCCGGGATCGGGTGGCCGAAAGGAGAGCAGCGCGAGGTCGAGTCCGCGACGCCGCCGGCGCTCGACGAGCGACGCCAGCGTTTCGAAACGAAGCAGTGGCGTGTCACCGGCGAGCACGAGGGTCGGGCCGTCTCCGGGCCCGAGAGAGTCGAGCGCGTGCCGAACCGCGTCGCCGGCGCCGGGCGACGGCCGGGGCCCGTCGAAGACGATCGCCTGCCCGGCAAACGCGTCGCGGATCGGCTCACCGCCGGGACCCAGCGCGACGACGACGCGGGACGGGTTGAGGCCGTGGGCCGCGCTGAGGACCGCCTCGAGCAGCGTCCGCCCGCCGACCCGGTGCAGAACCTTGGGCACCGCCGAGCGCATCTGCGCGCCGACGCCACCCGCCAGGATGATGACGCGCGGAGCGCCTTCCGGCCGCGCCACATCTCTTCGGCTGCGCCCGGCGGCGGCCGCGATGGAGCGGCGGCGGATTCTCTTCTCCGATAACACCGTGCTCGGGCTTCCCGCTTGCGGCGGATCGCCCGTCTTACGAAGCGAGCAGCTCCTGGAACTCCGGCGTGTCGCGAACCGGATCGAAGTCGCTGTCGTGGCGCGCCAGGATCCGGTTGCTCTGATCTTCCTCGATGGCGCGCTTCAGGTGCTCCAAGGACGTTCCGTGTTCCCCGCTCTGCGCATAGCAGCACGCCAAGAGGAAATCGACCTTGCCGCCACCGTTCTTCCGAACCGCGCGCTTCAGGTGCTCGATCGCCTCGGCCACCTGTCCGCGGTTCTTGGCCAAGACGGCCGCGTAGTAGAAATCTTCCGGTTCCGTCAGCGCCGGAGCGACCGCCTTCTTCTGGCGCTCGCAGACGGCCAGGTAAACGCGGGCTCGGTCCGCGAGCTCCTTCTCGTCCGGGTACTTCTGGATCAGTTCGTTGAAGTGCCGCTCCGCCTCTTCGATCTTCTTCCTCTGGAGGGCCGCCGCACCGCGGTCGAACTCCTTTCGGGCGCTTTCGGCCAGCCGCGAGAGCTCCCGAAGAGTCTGCGCCTTCTTGGCCGCCGGAGCCTCGGCTCCTCCCAGAAGACCCAGCTTGTCCATTTTCTTCTCCAGGTCATCGATGCGCACCGTCAGGGCGTCGGCCAGGGCCTGAACGCTCATCTTGGTCGCGTTGTCCCGCAAGAATCGGAGTTCCGCTTCCGTCCAGCGTTTTGACATCGTACAAATCCTCCCGGTGCGTTGTCGAAAAAACGGCGTATTTTATGGGGCGCCGCCCCCCCTGTCAAATCGGAGGGGCGGCCGCCCGCGGAATGGGCCCGAGGACAGCGGCGTTTTTCTCCCCGTGGGAGAACCCGAAATGCGCAACCCGATCCGGGCGCTTGCCATCGCCGTCGCGATTCTCGTCGTCTGCCTGGCGCCGGCGGCCGCCGCGGACCGCACCCAAACCGCATCCGGCACGATCTCACGGCTGGACGCCCCGCACCAGACGCTCGTCGTCAAGGTCGGCGACGAGGATGTGAAGTTCGTCTGGAACGCCGACACGCGAATCAACGGCGTGCTCTCCCCGGGGGCCAAAGTCACGGTGCGCTACGCCACGCAACCCGACGGCCAGAACCTGGCCTTCCAGATCTCGGTCGGGAGATAGAACGGGCCCGCGGGCGGTGCGAATCGGCCGCTCCCGCGAGCCGCCGGTCCGAGCCCTCTCCTTTTGCTAGAATCCTCACCTCTCAGAAACACGGAGAGGAGGAATTCCCGATGGGTATGTACATCATCGCCGAGCCGTGCATCGGAACCAAGGACACGGCCTGCGTCGATGTTTGTCCGGTCGATTGCATCCATCCCCGCAAGGACGAGGCGGACTTCGCGACTGCCGAGATGCTCTACATCGATCCGGATGTCTGCATCCAGTGCGGCAACTGCGAGCCGGCTTGCCCGGTGACGGCGATCTTCACCGAGGAGACGATCCCGGAGAAGTGGAAGCACTACCAGCAGATCAACGCCGACTGGTACAAGAACCGCAAATAGCGGCCTAGGACGACTTCCCCTTCAGGACCCTCGCGAGAAACGCGTCGGTCCGCGCATCGGCGTCCTTCGCATCCGCCGGCCGGTACACCTTCGGGTCACTCGACGAAGCGAACGCGTGCCCCCCGTCCGGGTAGATCTTGAAATCGACGCTCTTGCCCTCCTGCTTCGCTCGGGCCTCGAACTCGCGCACGCTCTCCGCTGGAATTCCCTGATCCTGGCCGCCGAAGTTGCCGAGCAGGGGCACGCGCAGATTTGCGATCACTCCCCGGTCCGCGACCAGTCTCCCGTAATAGATCACCGCGCCGGAAAGCGGCGGCGACTGCTCGAAAGCCAGCTCGAGAGAGTAGCCGCCCCCGAAGCACCAGCCGATCGACGCCAGCCGGCCCGAGTCCACGTCGGAGCGTCCCTTCAGGTACTCGACCGCCGCCTTCAGCTGCCGCATGACGTGCTCCGGCGGGATTCGGCTGAGCTCGTGAGCCTTCATGGGATCGCTCGTCGCCTTCCCGCCGTAGAGGTCGGGAGCCAGCGCGACGTACCCCGCCGCCGCGAAGTGATCCGCCTTCTGCTTGACGAAGTCGTTCAAGCCCCACCACTCCTGGATCACCACGATCGCGGGCTTCTTGCCGTCCGTCCCGGGCAGCGAGAGGTAGCCCGACACGGTTTCCGATCCGGCCGGGTAGGAGACCATCTTTCCCGCGGGCGCGGCGAAAACCACTCCGGCGGCGAGGCAGAGCGTGGCGGCCAGGGACAGCGTCTTTCGAGTCATGACTCCTCCGTTCTTCGCTAATCTTATCGGGTGCTGTTTCCGATCGAGCCCGGGGACGAAACCTCGCGCCTGCAGCGACTGTACGACCGCCTCGCGGCGCGGTTTGGACTCGGCGCGGCCGAGGTTCGCTTGTCCCACCGAAAGCTGACGGGAGGAGAGATCCGATACGGCCCGCCTCACGTCATCACGATCTCCGCGCACCTTTCGGAGAACGAGCGTCTCGACACTCTGCTCCACGAGACGGCGCACGCCTGGGCCTTCGCGCGCCAGGGCCCCGGAGCCGGCCACGGGCCCGTCTTTCGCCGCCTGGCTCGGTGGCTCGGCGTCCGAGGTCGGCAGGCGCCCCTGACCCCGGCGCTCAAGGAGTTCCGGGCCCGCCGGGGGATCCTCTACCGATGCGAAGGATGCCTCCGGAGCTTCCCTCGCTTTCGCGCCCTGCGCGGCGCCCATCACTGCGTCGCGTGCGATCGCGCGGGACGCCCGTCTCGGCTCCAGCGAGTTCGGGAGTAGGGATGGCCCCGTTCCTCCCGGGCTATCGGATCGGTCACGAGAGCGACCGGCGAGGGCAGACCGGCTGCACGGTGATCCTGCCGCCCTCCGGAACGACGGCGGCGGTCGACATCCGCGGCGGCGCCCCCGGCACGCGCGAGACGGGCGTCCTCGCGCCGGGAAATCTCGTCTCCGAGATTCATGCACTGCTCTTCACCGGCGGCAGCGCCTTCGGGCTCGCCGCGGCGACCGGCGTCGTGGCTTACCTGCGCCGCCGGGGAGTCGGCTTCGGCCTCGGGCCGGCGCGCGTCCCGATTGTGGCCGCCGCCGTCTTGTTCGACCTGGCCGTCGGTGATCCGGACGCCTTCCCGGACGAGGCCATGGGGATGGCCGCCTGCGAATCGGCGCGCGACGGCGAGGTCGAGACCGGGCGTGTCGGCGCCGGCTGCGGCGCGACCGTCGGAAAGCTCTTCGGACCCGCTCGGGCGGCCCGCGGAGGCATCGGATGCGCGACGCTGGAGCTTCCGGAGGGCGAGCGCCTCGCCGCCCTGGCGGCCGTCAACGCCTTTGGCGACATCGTTGACCCCGACCGCGGCGTGCGGATTGCCGGCCCCTCCGGCGTCGATCCCTCCTTCCTTTCGGCGCGCGCTCTCTGGCAGGATCGACTGAGCGAAAGCCCGCTCGTGGGCGGCCACACCACCCTGGTGTGTGTCGCGACGACGATTCCCTTCGACGCCGGCGCCTTGAAGCGCGTCGCAATCGAAGCGCAGGACGGCCTGGCTCGCGCGGTGCGGCCGGCGCACACGCTGGTCGACGGCGACGTCGTCTTCGCCCTCGCACCGGCGGGCGTTTCGCCGCCGCTCGGGACGCGGCTTCGCGTCGGTGCCGCGGCGGCCGAATCCACGGCGCGCGCGATCGTCGATGCCGTGGCGGGATCCCGAGTCTGAAAGACGCAGCCACCGCCGAGCGGCGTGGCGCCCTGCTCGTGCTGGGGGCGGCTCTGCTTTGGTCCGCGGGAGGCGTCGGAATCAAGGCCGTCCCGGAACCGGCCGTCAAGGTCGCCTTCTACCGGTCCGCTTTCGCCGCCATCGCTCTCCTCGCCCTCTTCCGACCGAGGGTCGTGCCCCGCCGCCCCTCGTTCCTGATAGCGGTCGCCTGCTACGCCGCCTGCCTGATCACCTTCGTGGTGGCGACCAAGTGGACGACCGCCGCCAACGCGATCTTCCTTCAGTACACCGGCGTCGTTTGGGTACTCATCGCCGCTCCCATCGTGCTCGACGAGCCGCGCCGCCGGGATGACACCGCGGCGATCCTGATCGCTCTCGGCGGCATGGCCCTTTTCTTCGTCGGCAAGTTCGAGAGGCGGGGTCTCGCCGGAGATCTGATGGCGTTGCTCTCGAGCCTCCTCTTCGCCTTCCTCGTGCTCTCTCTTCGGCGCGAGCGCGGAGAAGGTGCAGAAGCCGTGGTGACCTTCGGCAATGTGTTCGCCGCCGCCTGCCTCTTTCCGTTCGTCGCCACGGATCTGTCCTTGAGCGGCCGATCGCTCGGCTGGCTGGCCTTCCTCGGCGTCTTCCAGCTCGCGGCCGCCTACGCGCTCTTCGTGCTCGGAATCCGGCACGTGCCCGCCACCAGGGCGTCCTTGATCGGCATGATCGAGCCGATCGCCAATCCCATCTGGGTGTTTCTCGTCCTGGGAGAACGCCCGAGCCGGTTTGCGATCGCCGGAGGCGCGACCGTTCTCGCGGCCGTCGCGTGGCGCACACTCGTCGCGGGTCCGCCCGCTGCCGAGGCGGCCCCGCCGGACTGAGCCCCCGAGCCCCTAGGGGCCGGCAGGGAGGCCGAACTCGCGGCGGAGGCTATCGCCCTGCTCATCGAGCTTCGGAGGGAAGCGCATCGGAGCGCGATGGCTCGAGACGCGGATCGGCGAATCGACGAATCGCAGGCCTTGCACCTCCCGCACGGCGCCGAGCGCGCGCGACGTCTCCGAAAGGAGAGCCTCGAGCGGGCCACGCACCGGCCCCGCAGGAACGCCGCGCTCGCGGCAGCGCGCCAGCCAGACGGAGCGCGGCTCCGTCCGGAAGACGGTCTCGAGCGCGCTCTCGAGCGATGCTCGGTTTTCGACGCGAGCGGTGTTGGTCGCGAAACGAGGGTCCTCGTTCCAGTCGGGACGACCGACGACTCGACAGAGGCGGGCGAACTGCGGGTCGGTGCCCACGGCGAGAATGAATTCTCCATCGGCTGCAGCGAAAGGCCGGTAGGGCACGATCTGGGCGTGCGCATTTCCGTGGCGAGGCGCTTCTTGCCCCGTCACGAGGGCCGCCTGCGCCACGTTGATCAAGGACGCGAGCGTGGAGGAAAACAAGTCGACCTCGATGTGACTCGCGGCGCCCGTCCGCTCGCGAGCGTCGAGCGCCGCGAGGATCCCGATTGCCGCATAGCACCCCGCCAACAGGTCGGACACGGCCACGCCAACCTTCATGGGCTCTCCCTTCGCCTCTCCGGTGATCGCCATCAGGCCGGCGCCGGCCTGCGCCAAGAGGTCGAAGCCGGGCGCGAGCGCGTCCGGGCCCTCTCTCCCGAAGCCCGTGATGGAGGCGGTCACGAGGCGGGGGTTCTCCCGACGAAGCTCCGCGAGCGACAGGCCGAGCTTGTCCAGCCGTCCCGGCGGGAAGTTCTCGATCAGCACGTCGGCCCGGCCCGCCAGAATTCGTACGGATTGCGCTCCGGCGGGGCGGCCGAGATCGAGAGCGATCGACTCCTTGTTGCGGTTGACCGAGAGGTAGTAGGCGCTCAGTCCGCTGTCCGCGTGATAGGGCGGGCCCCAGCCCCGGGTGACGTCTCCGCCGCCGGGATGCTCGACCTTGAGAACTCGGGCGCCCAGGTCCCCGAGGAGCATCGTGCAGAAGGGGCCCGCCAGCACGCGCGTGAGGTCGAGAACGAGGACTCCCTCAAGGGGGGAGGGCACGAGCTCGGTTCTATCCGGGCATCACGCCAGGGCGCCAGCCGAGCGGCCCGGGCAGGAAGTGGAAGAGACCGAGCGGCGAGGTCTCGACTCCCTGGAGCCGTTTCGAGATGCCCCAGTACTGGTCCGGACTCCAGAGAAAATCGGCCGGCGGATCGGCGGCCAGCAGGCGATGCACCTGGCGGTAGAGCTCCAACCGGCGCGTCGCGTCGAGCTCTTGCCGCAGCGCTTCCATCACGCGATCGGCCTCCGGGTTGCGGTAGAAGCCGGTATTCTGGCCGGTGGGCGGAATCTGCTGAGAGTCGTAGAAGGGATAGGGGTCCAGGTTCGGGGGAATGAACTCGTTGGCCATCAGACCGGCATCGAACTCTCCCGATGCGAAGCGCTGTGAAAAGGCCGCCCAGTCGAGCGTCCGCAGCGTCAACTCGACGCCTACCTTCCCGTAGGCCTCGCGCAGGATCTCGCCAATGTTGACGTACATCCTCTGCCCCGCCGGAAGGAGCAGCTCTAGAGAGGCGCGGCGGCCCCGATACTGGCGGTAGCCGTCCTTTCCCATGCGCAGGCCGGCCTCGTCCAACAGCCGGGCGCTCGCGGCGGGGTCGTGGACCGGGGGCGAGATGTCGGGTGCATCCTCGGCCACGCCCGCGGGGTAGGGACCCGAAATCAGCGGGGCTCCCTCGGGCGGGTAGAGGCGGCGCGCGGCCTCGGATCTCGGCCAGGACTGCGCGAGCGCCCGGCGCACGCGCCGATCGGCGAGGACCGGGTTGCGGCAGCTCCAAACGATGACGACGACCAGGAATCGCGGGACTCTCAAGATGCGGTTGCGCGAGCGAAACTCGGGCGAGCGCTCGGCGTCCGCGCGACGGTCGCGACTCACCTTGAACTCGTCGAGCTCCCCCCGTTCACCCGCGTGGAAGGCGACGGTTCCGTCGGGAATGATGCGAAAGACGATCCGACGAAAGGGATACGCGCGTTCCGACTGGTCGTCGCGGCGGACGAGCGTGAGCTTCTGTCCCGGCTCCCACGCTTCCAGCCGGTAGGGCGCGCTCGCGAAGGGATTTCGGTCGGCGGAGGGCGCGCGGCCGAAAGCCGCCTTGGAAATGATCGGCAGGTTGAACGCGAGCATCCGCTCGGCGTAAGAGCGCCGGAATCGGAAGACGATTCGAAAGGGCTCCGGTGTCTCGACGGCGACCAGGTCCTCGAATCCCGACTTCCAGTTCGAGGCGGCGACCTTAGGGTCGCGCACCCGGTCGATCGTGAACGCCACGTCTTCCGACGTCACCGGAGTTCCGTCCTGCCAGCGCGCGCCCGGGTCCAGACGAAAATCGAAGGTCAGCCCATCGGGCGACACGGTCCAGGCCGAGGCGAGACCCGGCACGTCGCGGCGATCCCGATCGATGCCCACGAGCGGGCGGAACAGCATCTCTTCGACCCGAAGGCCCACTTCCTCGTTGGTGACCGTTGGATCGAGTGTGGCCGGGTCTCCCTCGAGGTGACGGTAGAGGACATCGGTGGAAGAGGGGGCCGCCTCGCGCCGCGCGCACGACACCGGCCACAGCGCGGCCAGTGCCAGCGCAATTCGTACAGCTGTCTTCATCCGCGGTCGGGGAGAGAATAGCATCAAGCCCATGGCGAGCGTCGTCTTCGACATTGAGACCGTCGGCCTCGAGTGGGACTCGCTCGACGACTCGCAGAAGACTTATCTGCAGAAGAACGCGCGCACCGACGAAGAGCGGCAAAAGTTGCCCGAGATCCTGTCGCTGTGGCCCTTCACCGGCCGAGTCGTCGTGCTGGCGATGCTCAACCCGGAGTCGGGACGCGGCCGGGTCTGGTACGAGAAGAGCGACGGCCGCCAGGAGCAGGTCTCTCCCGATGGGCTGTTCACCTTCGTCGGAGACACCGAGCCGGCCTTTCTCGCCGAGTTCTGGAGCGCGATCGCGCGATTCCATCGCTTCGTGACGTTCAATGGGCGCGGATTCGACGGTCCGTTTCTCATGCTGCGTAGCGCCGCCCTCGGCATCGCGGTGACGAAGAATCTCGTCGGATACCGCTACGCTCTCCGGCCCCACACGGACCTTCTCGAAGTTCTCACGTTCTTCGGCGCGTCGCGCAAGTGGAACCTCGACTTCGCGTGCAAGGCCTTCGGAATCGAAAGCCCGAAGGAGCACGGACTCGACGGTTACTCGGTCGGCCCCTTCTACAAGAGCGGCCGGCTGGCCGAGATCGCCTTGTATTGCCGCCGCGACGTCGAGGCCACGGCCCGGCTTTATCAGAAGCTCGAAAAGACACTCCTGCCCGTTCTGGAGGACTCGCGCCGTTAGGAAAAATAGAAAAAAGGGCACGAGATTGTTGACACCGCCCGCAAGCCTCCGGTTAAACTCCCCATTTGGATGCGACGGATCGCCTAGTGCCTCCCGAACTGATGCTCGACAAAGAGAAGTCACGTAATCCCGCGGAGCAGCGCCTCTCCGATCGAGTCTGGATTGGCGCCCCGGCGAACCTGCGCTGGGGGGAGGAGGAGCTGTCGGGCTTCGTCGAAGTGATCAACCTCGGCGGCATGTACGTCGCGACCTCGCGTGTGCCCGATCTGGGTGACTACGTCGATCTGGTGTTCTCGCTGCCCGGCGACCCCCGGGCCTTCCGGGTGCGAGGCAACGTCGTGTACCTGAATCAGGCCGGCGAACGCCAGCGTTCCGGGTTCGGCGCCCGCTTCGAGCGCGCCCCGGTCGGACTCCTGGAGGCCATCAAGGGGCTCAACCGCGGACACTGACACGAGCACGAGCGCTCGCAACGAGCACTCCTGCCGACGCCGAGACGGTCCTCCACGCCGCTAGCCTTCGAGTCCTTCCTCCTCGAATTCGATGATCTCTCGGACCCCAGAGAGTCCGAACGGTCACTTCCCGCCGGGGTCCATCAGCTGCATCTGCTCGAACACGAACTCGAGGGTCGCCGTAATGTCGCTGCCCGCGGACGCGGAGGCCTGCGAAAGCGTCGTCGGAACGACGCCCGAGAGCTGCCAGCTGACCAGCACGTCGCCCGTCAGGTTCTTGGAGGTCACCGTCACCGCCTTCGCCGTCGGAGTGCCCCCGCTGGTGGCCTGGTTGAGCCAGTCCTGGAGCCCCTTCAGGCCGCTTTGGGTCACGCTCAAGAAGAGCGTTCGCTGGTTGGGCGAGTAGGACAGGTCGAGTCGGCGAGAGTCTGTCGTCAGCGTGGGCTGACGGTTGAACTCGAGGCGATAGCCGATCACACCGTCCAGCGCGACCCCGTCCACCTTGACGCTGGTGAGGTTCTGCGGCTGGGCCAACGCCGGAGCGGAGAAGGCCAGCAGACCGCCCAAGACAGGTCCCAGAAGGCGTTTGGAGCTCATGCGTTCCTCCATTTCGCGGCACCGCCAGACTAGCACCGCCGCGTGGCGGCAAGAGGCCTTGATTTCAGCACTCCGCCGGAGTAAGAAGGGCCGCAGTTCTCGGCGACCGGTGTGGCGATCGCCCCCGGAATGGGCGTTCTGAAAGGGAGGCTCTCATGCGAAAAAGACTGTCGGTTCTCCTTCCTCTGCTCACGGTGGCGGGTGTCCTGCTGGCCGCCGAACCCTCGAAACCGAGCGGCAAGACCTACGACGTGACGGCGGACACAATCGAAGGGTGTTCCTGCCCGCTCTTTTGCACGTGCTACTTCGGCCCGTCGGCAGACGAGCACAGCTGCATGGCGAACAACGTCTACAAGTTTCGCAAGGGAAGCCACTACGGCGACGTCGACCTGTCCGACCAGATCGTCTGGGTCTCGCTCGACCTGGGCGGCGAGTGGCACCATCATCCCGGTCCGGGAATGCCCACGAAGTGGGCCGTCGTGACCTTCGACAAGAAGTCCTCCGAGGCCCAGCGCAAGGCCATCGGCGAAGTGCTCGGTATCGTCTTCCCCGTCAAGTGGGGAAAGTTCTCCACGCGCGAGGACACGATCGAGTTCCATCAGGACGCCAAGATGGCCCACGCCAAGATGGCGAGCGGCATGGGTGAGATCACGCTCGACATGACGGCGGGAGCCGACAAGAAGGGCCCGTCGGTCCTCAAGAACCTCCAGTACTGGTTCTCGACCTCCAATGACGGCTTCGTCCTTGCCTACTCGACGCATCACTGGGACGGCGAAAACAAGTTCAAGCAGGAGCACAAGAACGGCTTCACCATCGCTTGGACCGCCAAGGGAGAGGTCAAGCCCGAGGGAGCCAAGGTGGCGATGAAATAGGCGCTGCCCGATTCGGTAGGTCCAAGGGGGACCCGATCGGGTCCCCCCTTCCTTTGTCCGGTGGTGTTTTCGCCAGTTGACGGGGAACCGGTCGGTGTTGACTAATACCCGCATGATTCCTGACGACATCGCTCCCGAGTTCCGGTCCCGACCGAAGGCCTACGCGGGCGCGGATCCCATCGCCGGCGTTCGGACCCTTCGCCTCTCCCGGCACACCGACGATCGAGGCTTCTTTCTAGAGGTCTTCCGCGCGACGGCCGACCGCGTGACCGGAGGCGAGCTGGCGAGGTTCTTCGAAGGCGCTCCGATCGCGCAGATCAACTTCTCGGGGGTCGAGGCCGACGGCCACATCAAGGGGCTGCACTACCACCTCAAGCAGGAGGACATCTGGTTCTTCCCGCCCCCGTCGAAGGCGAAGGTCGTCCTCTACGACATTCGGAAGGACTCCCCCACATTCGGCCGGACCCAGGTGATCGTGTCCGGGGGCGGCGCCGATCAGCTCGTCCGGATCCCCGCCGGGGTCGCGCACGGCTACCGACCCTTGTCGAATCCGTGCCACCTTCTCTACATCGTCACCGAAGCCTTCGATGCCGCCGCACCGGACGAGTACCGGATCGCTTGGGACCATCCGGCGGTCAAGCCGCTGTGGGAGATTCCGAACGGCTGACGGTCCGAACCCGCATCGGCGCCGCCACCGACGCTGCGGACACTCGCTGTGCCGGGCCGGAACCGGGGGCTCGTTTCGCTAACCGTCCCTCGGCCGTTCCCCACCCGCGAGCCTCTGCAGAGCCTCTCCGTCCAGGCAGTAGCGGAGCCACTCGGTCTGCGGCCGAGCGCCCAGACGCCGATAGAAGCGCAAGGCGCCTTCGTTCCAGTCGAGCACGGCCCACTCGAGGCGCGGGGCGCCGCGAACCGCGGCCTCACGCGCCAGGGCCGCCATGAGCGCCTCGCCCACCCCGCGGCCGCGCGCTGCCTCGGAAACGACCAGGTCCTCGAGGTACAGAAACGGGCGAGCCCGAAAGGAGTTCATGCCCTCATAGAAGATCGCGAGGCCCTCGACCCGCCCTTCCCATTCGGCGACCAAGGCTTCCGCGCGACGCGTGTCGAAGATCCACGAGGCCAGCCGCGCTGCCTCCTCCGAATCGGGGGGCGTGAGCCTCTCGAATCGCGCGAGTTCCCGATCGAGCTCGAGCATCCGCGGCCAATCCTCGCGGCGGGCGCGGCGAACGAGGACTCCGGCGGCTCGTTCTGTCACCGGGCCGCGGCCACCTTGACGTAGTCGACGCGGCCGAGCAGCTTCACGGCATCGTCGCGCTCGACGTTCGAGCCCTGGCCGAGCACGAGTCGGCCGGGCGTGACCACGACCGTCACGAGCGTCGTCGGCAGTCCCTGGGAGTGGTCCGTCACCGCGTAGGCCGAGAGGCCGGCGATCTTGAACTCTCTGGTCTCGACACCCGGCGCCTTGGCCGCCTCGGCCACCGCTTGCCGAATCGCGGCCTCTAGGTCCTTCCCCTTGCCGTAGTCCTGTACGACGATCCGAAACTGGCGGGCCGTGGACGGCTCGATCTTTTGGAAAAAGCGCGAGACCTCGGTGTAGACGCCCATGCCGTTCTCGTCCGTGTCGGGCAGCGGATCGCGCGGTGCCGCGTCCCAACCCGGCAGGGCCGTCGGGATCCCATTTCGAAGGTTCAGGGGCCAGGAGGGATTGTCCGGAGCTCCAGCGGAGGCGAGGGCACTCAGACCGAGGAGCAATGCAGCCACGCCAACCGAACGCCGCAGCATCGGACGATCAGGATAACCCAACCGAGGGGTCCCGTGAGGCGGCCTCGAACTTGCCCCGGACAAAAAAAAGAGCGGCCCGCGGGCCGCTCCTCTTTCAGCCGGGACCGTTCCTACTTCTTCGATCCCAGAATGGCGTCCTTCGCCTTCTTCGAGACTCGGAACTTCACCACGCGCTTGGCGGGAATCTTGATCTCTTCGCCCGTCGCGGGATTGCGACCCATGCGCGCTTTGCGGTTCACCAGGACGAGCTTGCCGATCCCGGGAATCGTGAAGCTGTTCTTCGCCTCCTTGTAGGCGAGCGCCGTGAGATCGTCGAGGAACTGGGTCGCCTGCTTCTTGGTCGTCCCCGTGGACTTGGCCAGGTGATCCGCGGTCTGGGACTTGGAGAGCGCCTTCCCGTCTTTTGCCATATTCACTTCCCCTTCTTCGTAAATTGGAATCGCCGCATCCGGCGTGTCGAAACGGTTGGGTATTCTATCCGCCGCGCGGAAACGCAAGCAAAGAAATTTACGCGCGGGTTCCTTTTCCTTCACGACCCCGCGCGGCGGGCGGACTCGTCAAGTTAAGATCACCCCCCACCGCATGCGGATTCCAGCCGCGCTCCAACCCGAATCGGGATCTGTCTCGATACGGTACCTCCCGCCGTGTGGAACCCGGCGCCCGGCGGGCGAACAAGCTCCCGCCTCCTTGCCGCGGACCCGAATCAATTTCGCGCCAGCGCTAAACCGCTACGAATGCATCCGGTTAGCTTGGTTTCGCCGGATCGCTCCAACCCTGGCATTGCTGCTCCTGGCCCTTCATTCCTTCGCCTGCGGCCCGGACGTGGCCACGCGGCTGGCGGCTCGGGTCCTGAAAGAGCATCGGAACAAGGCTTCGGTGCGGCCGGCGCCCGAGGCCGGCTCGATTCGCATCCGCCTCTCCCCCGCGCAACCCGAGGGCGGCGAGGGCGGAAGCGCCCAGATTGAATGGGCAGGCCCGCGCTACCGCGAAACCGTGACCTCCGCGGGAGTCTCTACGGTCCGGGGGATCCAGGCCGGCAAGGCCTTCTTCGTGGACGAGGACGGCGTGACCCGAGTCGGGTCCGAGCCGATGCTGGCCGAGCTCATCACCCGCTCCTATTTTTGGCGGCGCGCCTATCTGTTCGATGACCAAGAGCGGGCCAAGCTCGCTCTGGGCCCCGCTGACGACGCCACGGTTTCCGTTCAGCTCCGGCCGCGCGGGGGCAACCCGCTGCGGCTCGTGTTCGGCCGCAAGACGGGCGCGCTCGAGACCGTGCTCTCCCCCCGTTTTCACCTGCAGTTCCGAAGCGCGAGGATGTTTCGGGATCTCTCCCGGCGCCCGGTCGACGGGGAGATCCTCTGGACGGGTCTCCCCACACGACGCCTTCCCGACCCCTCGGTCGGCGGGTGGCACGGTCGGTTCTCGCAGTCCTTCGCCGAGGTTGAGCTCGGCCGAACGAACTCGGGCATCTGGATCCCGGCGAAGATCTCCGGTAATTCGGCGCACCTCGCCATCGACGCCGACGTCGACGGCCCGCTGCGACTCTCGCCCGAGTTGGCGCACCGGTCTGGTCTCACTGGCCGGCGCGACGTCTTCGGCAGGTTGCTCGCTCAAAATGCCACGCTCGAGATCGGTTCGCTCGCGATGCCGGGGCTCTGCGTCGAGATTGTGGAGCCAAGCATGAGCGGTACCGATGCCGCGGCTGGCGGCACGCTGTTTGCCGAGACCGTGATCGAGATCGACCCCTCGGCAACGAAGTTCCGCGTGAATGATCCTTCCCGTTGGGTGCCGCCGGAAGGCTTCGGCCGCAATGTGCTGGACGATGACGGGGACCTGCCGGTCGCGCTCCTGTTCCGGTCGGGGCAACGCCTTCGGCTTCGCGCGGGCGTGCCCTCGACCTCCCCGATCGTCCTTCCGACCTCAACGGCCGAGAAGCTCCGGATCGACTTGGGCTCGCCCGCCCTGGAAGGGCTCGTCTGGGGGACGCTGCGGCTGCCTCCTCTACCCGTTCGGCTGGAGTCGGCAGGCTTCGACCCGGAATGGGGCGACGACGGCGCGATCGGGTTCCCCCTTCTCCTGCGCTTTCATGTTTTCGTTGACATGCCGCACCGCTGGATCTACCTCAGGCCGCTCGACCTCGCGCCGTCGGCGGGCGCCCGACGCCGATCCTCCGACGCTTGAGCTCCGTCCCCGCTACGGCCAGAGAGAGCGGTATCCGGACAGGAGCGGGGAACCGAAGAAGTAGGCGGCGACCGCTCCCACGGCGAGGTAGACGCCGAAAGGGAGAGCCGTCGCCAGGCTCCCCCTTCTCGAAACGACCAGCGACAAGCCGACGAGGCTGCCGAGCACGGAACCGAGGAAGACCGTGACGAACACGCCCCAGATACCGAGAAAGGCGCCGACCATTCCGAGCATCTTCACGTCACCCAAGCCCATCGCCTCGACCTTCCGGAGCCGACTCCAGCCCCAGCCGACGAGATAGAGCGCTCCCGCACCGACGGCCGCTCCCATCAGCGCCCCGCGAAACGTTCTCTCGACCGAGAGAAGAGCGAGAACGAGTCCGGCGGCAATTCCGGGAAGAGTGATGGCGTCGGGGAGGATCTGGAAGTCCGCGTCGATCCAGGCCAGCGCCAAGCAGGCGGAGCACAGGAAGGCCCCGGAGAGGAAGTCCGCCATCGACGGCGACCGCCAGAACGCCGCGGCCCAGAGCCCGCCGTTGGAGAGCTCGACCAAGGGATAGCGGACCGGAATCGGGGCCCGGCACGTGCGGCACCTCCCCAGCAGTAGCAGCCAGGAGATCACCGGAACGTTATCCAGCGGCCGGATCGGCCCGCCGCAGGCGGGGCAATGGGAACCGGGCCGAACGATGGACTCTTCCCGCGGGAGCCGGTGGATGAGGACGTTCAAGAAGCTTCCCACCAGCAAGCCGAAGAGTCCCGCCGAAACGGCGCCGAAAGCACCGAGCGCGGCGGGAGCGGGACCCGTCCCGACGAGCTCCCGGATCAGGCGGTCCTCCGGGTAGACGCCTCCGGCTGGAGAGACCACCACAGCAGCAGGACGAGGGCGACCAGCGAGACGCCGGATCCGACGTAAAAGGAGAGGGGTCGGTATCGGAAGGTGACGCGATGGGAGCCTGCGGGGATGGCAACGGCGCGGAAGAAGCCGTCGGCGGTCAGCAGCGGTGCAGGCCGGCCATCGACACTCGCGGTCCAGCCCGGGTAGGCGAGATCCGTGAGGACGAGGATTCCCCCGGCATCGGCGGAAACCTCAGCCACCACGCGCTCGGGCGCATCCTCGGCGAGGCTCGCGACGACGAAGCGACCGCCGGCACCGTCCGGACGCGGCGTCGGCTCGCGGTCCAACAGGACTCTTCGGCTCCAGTCGCTCTGTCCGCTCGCGACGAGAGACCAGGCGCGCTCGGGCCGCTGCTCCACGGCATACTCGCGAACGAAAGAGGCCCGGGGCCGGTAAGGATTGAGCGGCGCCCGATAGAACTCGCCGACCTTGCGCGATCCGAGACCCTCCGGGGGAAAGGGCGTCCAGTACGTGCGTCCGCTCGCGGGCCCGGCGGCGCGCGCCGGGTCGGCCTCGCTATCGATCGAGGACGCGATCGCCTCCGCGGCCTGTGTGGGCAGCGCGGCCGCCGTGCGGATCGTCCGCACGCGGGCGAGCAGGTTCGTATAGCCGATCAGCGCTTCGCGCTGCCGCCGGACCATTCCGGCATCGAAGGCCGCGTCGCGCATGGCCCACCGCCCAAGCTCGCTCATGGGCGGCGTCAAGATTCGGCCCGGCACCTGAGCCAGAAAGGCAACGGACTCGGGGCGCGCGCGGATCTCCGCTTCGGGCACATAGCGAAAGAGCGAACGGCCCACCAACGCAAAGCTGACGACCATGGAAAGGGCCGCGGCGGAGGCAAACCAGGCTCCCAGCGACGACCCTGGCCGGGCCAAGCCAATGACGACGAGGCCCAACAATCCCGCGGCCGCCGCGGCGCGAGCCGGCGTCGCCTGCCCCGACACCGCCAACGCCGCCAACCCGCACCCCGCAAGCAGCAGAATCACCGTCCGCAGCCGCTTTCGCTCGGCGACGAACCGAAGGCTATCGACCCCGAGGCCCGAGAGCGCGGCCAGGGCGAATGACGTTGCGGCAAGGGCCTTGGCGGGATAGCGGACGCGGTCGAGACCGGGCAACAACCGAAGCCAACGCCCGGGAGGACCGGCCGCCGCCAGCAGCAGACCCGCCAGCCCGATGGCCGAAAGCAGGAGAACGAGGGGACGCCGCTCCTTCTCGAGGAACGCGCAGGCCGCGGCCACCAGCGCCACCGGTCCCACGTAGACGGAAGTCAAAAAGAAGTTCGGAATCTCGCCGACGCCGACGGCCGACGCCAGGGCATCGGCGCGGACGGCGCCGAGCTCACGCTGCTCCGCGTCCAGTGGCGCGCGTCGTTGGGAGTGAAGCGCGAGCTCTCCGAAGGGAACCAGGACCCAGGCCGCCAACGCGAGACCGAGACCGGCCGACACGAGGAATCGACCGACTCTTCCGGCTCGACCGAGCTCCCGCCACCCGCTCTCCGGGATCGGCCGGGGCTCGAGAATCAAGAGAAAGGCGACGACGAGGGATCCCGCCGAAGCCTCCGGACTTCCCGCCATCGCTTGAAGGCCAAGCAGACCGGCGAGTCCCGCGGCCGCGCGGGTCCTTCTCAACCCGGAGCGCGCGAGCGCCGCGATCCATGGCAGGTAGGCGAAGGCGCCGAAGTGGTTCCAGTACGCAGAAAGAGAAACCGCGAGCCCCGATCCGGCGAAGATCGCGGCCGCCGCGAGGGCACCGGAATCGGTGACGCCCTCCTCCTTGCAAAAACGCCACATCCCGCCGGCGGCGATCGCAAAGTGCACCAGCAGGAAGAGTCCCGCCGCCAGCGCCGGCGAGGGAATCAGGAAGAGCCATGTCGGCGGGTAGAAGACGCCGGACTGGGCGTTGGCCAGCCACGGCTCTCCCGCACCGGACCAAGGGTTCCAAAGCGGAATCTGTCCGGACCGAAGCCGATCGGCCGTGTACAGCTTCAGCGGAAAGAAGAAGTCCGCCTGATCTCGAAACGTCGGGGCCTGCCGCGCAAGGAATGCGGGAAGCAGGCAGACGGCCGAAGGAATCAGCGCCGCGACGACCGAAGCACCCGGAGGCAAGGCGCGACGCACGAGCTCATTGTAGCCGGGGAAGGGCTCGAGCTCGCCGCGGAGTCGGCCCTCGCTCGCCTCGTCTCCCGCTCGGGTCTACTGCTGGGTGCCCTCCGGCCACTGCACGAAGGTTCCATTGGAGTAGAGGATGTCGTCGTTGAAGTCGGTCGTCGTGCCGCAGACCAGCGAGGTCGACGATCCGTCTCTCCCGAAACTCAAGATGTTGTACCGGGACCGGCCGTTGTCCACTCCGTAGGAGAGAAACCGTCCCCAGCCATCGCGCCGCGGAGGCTGCGCAATGTACGTCGGCGTCAAGCTCGAGAAGGAGTTCTCGTTCAAGACGCTGCCGGGTGTGGTGTAGAACCCGCCGCTGCACACGGCCGCCGGGAACAGGCTGTTGTCGACGTGGTAGGCCTCGATCGCCGTCGCCAGCGCGCGCATGTCGGTCATCGTCCGCTTCTGCTTGGCGCGCTGAACGGCGTTCAAGAGATTGGGAATCGCAATCGCCGCCAGGATTCCGATGATGGCGATGACGATCAACAGCTCGATCAGCGTGAAACCGCGAGACCGATCCTTCACGACTTGCCTCACGATAAGGAAAAGCGGCCCCGGCTCGACACCGGGACCGCTTTTGTCTGCTCGAACTTGTGTGGGCCCGGGGTTACTGCTGGGTACCCTCCGGCCACTGGATGAACGTCCCGTCGCCGTACAGGATGTCATCGTTGAAGTCGGTCGTCGTACCGCACACGATGCCGCCGAAGGAGCCGTCGCGGCCTCCGCTCTGGACGTTGTAGTTGTTGTGCGGTCCATCCACCGAATACAAGATGAAGCGGCCCCATCCATCCTGCCGAGGGGGCTGGGCGATGTAGGTCGGCGTCAAGGCCGAGAACGACGCCGTGTTGACCGCCGAACCCTGGGTCGTATACAGGCCGCCGGTGCACGCCGCGTTGGGATACAGGTTGTTGTCCACGGCGTACGCTTCGATTGCCGTCGCCAGCGCGCGCATGTCGGACATCGTCCGCTTCTGCTTGCCGCGCTGCACGGCATTCAAGAGATTGGGGATCGCGATGGCGGCCAAAATGCCGATGATCGCGATGACGATCAACAGTTCGATCAGGGTGAAACCGGCTTCCCGCTTCTTCATCATGCCTCCTAGTGGGTTCCTCGCGACTACCTTCACGTTTCGGTTCACACCCTTACTCGCAAGACGGAGGCCACATTGAAATCACTATAAACTATTTATTGTCAATCGTTTACCCAAATAGCCCTGCGGCATATTCGCCGCGAATTGTCAAGAGCCCACGAAATTTGGTGACAATTTTTTGCCGGATCTCCTCACGGGCCCGTCGCGTAGTCCACGACGATGTCCTCGTACAGCGCGACCCCGTTCAAGTAGTCCCGCAAGTACACGCGCTCATCATTGCCGTGGCGTCGCACGGCATCGAAGATGTTCATCGGAATCGGCGAGTAGCCGTATGTCGGGAAGCCCTTCTGGCGGAAGAGAATCGACGTCGTAAAACCCGCAAAGGTGGGCATCGGTCCAAACGGGATCCCCGGATAGTGCACTTCGGTGGCGCGCTTCAGGAGCTCGGTGAACCGCGTGGGATAGGGACTCGCGGGGCTGACACCGCTCGAGGCCGATTCCAGCACCCGAATTCCAGCCGCCGAGGCGTCCCGGAGAATCGACGCGAGGAAGGGACCCGGATCCTCGCCCGGCGGCACGGAAATCAAGACGTCGGAACGGAAATTGCCCTTCGCATCCGGCGGATAGGCATAGGGTCGAAACCAGTGGATGCGGGGCTCGAGAAAGCTTCCGTACCGGTCAGGCAGCTGAGCCAGCTCGGCAGGGTTGCGGCGCACGCGATCCAGGTGTCGCAGCAGATCCGTCAGGGGCATCACGAGATGGTTGGCGAGCATGTCGAACCCGATCACAACGTGCGGGTGCGGCGCGACCGGCTCGCCGGGGAGACGAACCCAGCGCTTCGCGAGTTCCGACAGCGGTCCCTCCGCGCTCGACTCGAACTCGCCGGAGGCATACCCGGCCTGCACGGTCTCGATCCCCCAGTACCGAACGTCTCGGAGGATCATCTCGTCGACTCCCCCTTCGTTTAGGACCTCGGTCACTCCCCGAAACCATTCGGGACGGTGGGCGAACAGCCACGCCGAGCCCCAATGCTGGCCCGACTCCTCGTCCGCCTCGGCCAGGAAGAGGATGTCCTCGTTGGGGACGACACCGTGGCGCTTGAGCTCTCGCAACGCGAGGGCCTGGGCGAGGGCGAGAGACTTCATGTCGTAGGTGCCGCGGCCGTTCAAGTAACCGAGCTTGATCCGGCCCTCGAAGGGAGGAAACTCCCACAACCGCTCGTAGACCTCCGCCACGTCGATGTGGTTCAGGAGGAGGAGCGCTCCCTCGCGTCTCTTGCCGGGCAGCCGGGCCAGGACATTGCAGCGCCGGGGCGCGGGACAGACGATCTCGTTCTCGATCCCGTCGCAGTCGAAGAAGCGCTTCCAGAAGAGCGCGCCCTCTTCCTCCCCATTCCGGACACGCGTGTCGATCCGAATGTAATCGTGCAACAAGCGCACGGGCTCGAGCTTGAGCCAGTCCGCTTCCGAGCGAGTCGTGTCGGCCTCGATCCCGGTGCGCGGCTTCTGCTTTGTCGAGCAAGCGAGCGTGGTCAGGAGCGCCACTCCCAGAATCAGGGCGCTTCGCCTCATTTCCCCTTCCCCTCTCGACCCCGGACGAGGAGGACCGCGATCACGGCGCCCGCCAGCAGCGGACCGAACCGCGAAACCCGGCCTCCCGGAACGCCCTCCTGCCAGTCGATCCCGTGTCGCCCGGCTGGAACCGGCACGGCCGAGAACGCCAGGTAGGCCGGAACAGCCTCGACCTCCCGCCCATCGAGCCGAATCCGGCGATGGCTCCAGTATTCGCGCAGGACGAAGAGCCACGTCGGATCGGGCGCCTCAACGGAGAGCCGCAGACGGGCCGGACTCTTCTCGAGGATGGCGATGCGGCCCGGGCGCGCCGAGCCCGATGCGCTCCGTCCGGTTTCGAGCAGCAGCTCCCCCGGCGCGATTTCGCGGATGGCGTCGAGGGCCGCCAGGGACCCGGACTCCTCGCGCCAACGCGTCGCGAGCCGGATGTCGGGGAAGGCCGGTTCGAGAACGTCCCAGGCCATCACCGCGTCGCCTCCGACCGGGCGGTAGCTCGAGACCGCCTCCTGACGCCGCATGCGGACTGCCCACCGCAGCGAAAGGTTCTGGAAGAAGGCGCCGGAATCTCGAAATCCGGCGGCGATCGCCGAAATGCGGCGCAGGCTCTCGACTCGGGCGAGATCCCCGGAATCGAAGTCGCCGTTGAATACGGTCCCGCGTCCCCAGAGCGCGGGTGTGTACTCGGCCCAGGACCGGCGCGGCTCCTCGGCGATTCCGAGTTCCGAGAGCTCCTGAACGGGATCTGCCGAGCTCATGGGACGGTAGATGACATCGCCCAGAACGCGGAAGGCGCCGTGGGGGTCTGCCCGGATCACCCGCCGCGCGAAGGGCGTCGGGGAAAAGTTTTCCGCGGCCGGACAAATCTCCGGGATCTTTCGACTCGCCTCGATCGGAACGAGCGTCAAGAGGCCGACCGAGAGGAGTTGCGCGGGGCGATTCGGCCGGGGCGCCAGGGCGAGGGCCACCAGGGTTGCCATCCAGAGGAAGCCGGCCTCGGCGAACGCCATGGGAAGCTCCGCCGCCGCGGCCGCCGCGCGAGCGGGTCCGGAGCCCAGCACATTTGTCGCGACCCGACCCGCCGCCGCCGGCCAAAGCGCGCACACGAGGGCGACGGAGGCCAGCAGTCCTCCGACCGCCAGCAAGAGACGGTTGCTCCGGCCTTCTCGCCGGTAGGCATCGAACCCGATGGCCGCGAAGATCGCGAGCGCCAGCACGACGCCGACGGCGAGCTTCTCGGGATTTCGGAGTGGCAGCGGGGAGTGAAGATCTCCGAGAGAGCGCGGAAGCCGGCTCGGCAAGACCGAGACCGCGAGTCCGACGAGCAGAAGCACTCTCGCAAACTTGAGGCCCGGCAGCCGCCGGCCGCGGAGCTTCCCGATTGCCAGCGGCCCGAGCGCCCCCACGTAAAGCGTCGAGAAAAGGCCGAAGGCTTTCGCATTGAAAACGGCGGGCCCCCCCCACATCAACCCGGTCCGGAGCTCCCAGGCCGGCCCGAAGAGATACGGAACGAAGAACTCGAGCAGGCGCCAGGGGGAAATGGAAAAGAGCGTGACGTCCCAGAGTTTCATGCCTAGAACCGCGCGATTGGTCTCGGGAATCCAGAGTGCGGTCGCCACGATCTGGGGCGCCGCAAGCAGCGCTCCGAGGAGAACGCTCCCGACGAGACAGCCGAATTGCGCCAGCTGCTCCGAGCGCGTTGTCTCGGTGACGAGCCAGAGAGCGCCCGCCGCCATGGCGAGACCCGCCGTGAAGATGTCTGCAGCGAGCAGATCGAGCCCGAAGAGGAGCGCCAGCAGCGGGATCCGGCGGGCGGGCGTTGCCGCGGGGCGGCGCACGGCCCACAGGATCCACGGCAAGAGCGTCATGCCGGGTTGAATGTGGGGGAAGAAGGCGTCGGAGATCGAGACGCCCGAGAAGGCGTAGGTCACGGCGCCCAGCCAGGCGCCCGCCCGCGACGCGCCGAGCGAGGAAACGAGAAGCATCGTTCCGATGCCCGCCGCCATCCAGTGCAGGACCGGATAGATGCGCATGGCCAGAGGGAACGGGAGCAGGGACAGCATCGGACGCACGGGATAGAGCGCCCCGGCATTCGGATTGGGAAGCAGCGGGCGCCCTCCCGAAATCTCCTGGCTCCAGACCGGCAGGCGTCCCGCCGCGTAGGCGTCGTGGATCATCTTCTCCATCGGCAGGTTGTACGGGAGAAGGTCGCGCCCCGTGAAGTTTCTCTGGAAGAAGAGAGGGTCGGCCCAGACCAAAACGACGAGCATCGAAAAAAGGAGAATCGGCGGCCCGAGCCTCGCCGAAGGCCGCGTGGGAACGGCGTCTTGCGTCAGGCGCCGAGCTCCTGCAGCCGCACCCTCCGGGTCTTCCACGCGAGAACGACCGCGATCAACCCGCCGACCACCGGTCCCAACCAGGAAATTTCGAGCCCCGGAACGTCCTCAACCCAATCGACTCGATGTCGTCCGGGCGGAATGGCCACCGCAGAGAACGCCAAGTGGCCCGGGAAGACCTCGGCCGGCCCTTCGTCCAGCCGAACGGTTCGGTAGGGCCAAAACCCGCGCAGGACGAAGAGCCAAGACGGGTCCGGCGTGCTCAGTTCGAGGCGCAAGCGTTCCGGCGTGTTCTCGACCAGACGCACCTCCCCGCCGCGCGCGACCCCAAGGGCGCTGCGACCCGTTTCGATCGCCACCTCCCCGGGCGCGAGCGCCGGAAGGTCTCGCAGTGCGTGAAGGGCGCTCGTCTCTTCGCGCCACCGCTCGAGCAGGCGCACCGCCCCAAGAGCCTCCGGGTTCCAGTCCCAGTCCTGGAGAGCATCTCCGCCGAAGCGGCGGTACCCGGGCAAAGGCTCCTGGTCGCGGAAACGGACTCCAAAGCGCAGACCCAGCGTGGAAAAAAGGCTCTGTCCGGCCGAGGACGCCGCCAGGAAGGAGGACACCTCGCGCAGGCTTTGCATCCGGGAAAAGTCGCCCACGTCCGGGTCCGTGTTGAAGATGGTCGAACGACCCCAAAGGGCGTGCGTGTAAAAGAACCACCGGCGGCGATAGAAGTCGAGGCCGGCGGGATCCCCGAGGCTCCCGACCGACAAGGGAGAGTCCGGCCGGTATCGCGAGGCATCCAGGACGCGCTCGTCATCCGCGGGATCCCGCCGTTTGAGCGCCCGGGCAAAAGGAGTCGGCGAGAACACGCTCTCTTCGGGGAACGATGGAGCCACGCGGCGGTTCGCCAGAACGGGCACCATCGTGAGGATCGCCAGCGCCGTGCCGCTCGCCCGGGCTCGCGGCGAACGGAGGAGCTCGAGCGCGGCCAGCGTCGCCATCCAGAAGAGCCCCGCCTCGCCGAGAGCCGCGGGAATCTGCCGGCCCGCCTCACCGGCGACGGAGCGAGGCGCTCGGACGGCCGCCGCCGCGACGCGGCCCACACGGTCGGGAAGCACCGCTGCGGCCGAGGCCAAGGCGGCGAGCAGAGCCCCGACCGGCAGCATCCACCGCGGGAGCCGCTGCGCACGCCGCATCTCGTCCACGGCGAGCCCACCCGCGGCCGAGAGAGCGAACACCACTCCGACCGACAACTTCTCGGGGTACCGCAAGGGCAGCGGCGAGGACCAGGAGCCCCACGAGGCCGGCGCCAACGACGGCGCGATGCAGAGCACCAGCGAGATCAGGAGGACGGATCGCAGCAGACGCGCCGCACGAGTTCGTGTCCTCGCCAGAAGCACGGCGCCGGCAAGGGCCACCGACCCGCAGTACAGGGTCGCGAAGAAGTTCCGAAACACGCTCCGGCCCCAGTTCTCCGACCCGGAGAGATCCCACGTCGCGCCGAAGGGATACGGAACCAGGATTTCGAGCAAGCGCCAGGGCGACAGAGAGAAGGCGAAAGCCTCATTCAACTTCAGGCCGACGACCGCCCGGCGCGTGTGCGGTATCCAGAGCGCCGTGGCGAGGATCTGGGGAGCGGCGAGAAGAGCCGCCAGCGCCAGCGCTTCCGTCAGGCGCAGCGCCTCCGACCGACGCGTCCGGGACTCGGGCTCGAACAGAATCCAGACCAAGGATCCCAGAAAGGCGAGTCCGACCGTGAAGACGTCACCGGCCAGAAAATCGAGGCCGTAGAGGAGCGCCAGAAGCGGCACCTTCCCCGCCCCGGCCGGGCGCGCCGTGGCCCAGACGATCCAGGGAAGCAGCGCCATCCCCGGCTGATAATTGGTGTAGAAGACCTCCGAGACGCCCACTCCAGAGAAGACGTAGCCCACGGCGGCGACCCAGGCTCCCGCCATCGACGCGCCCAGCACCCGCAGCAGGAGCATCATCCCGATCCCGGCTGCAATCCAGTGCAGCACCGGATAGATCCGGAAGGCCGCCGGGAAGGAGAGGCGCGACAGGGCGGGACGCAGCGGATAGAGCGCGCCGCAATTGGGATCGGACAGAAGCGGACGGCCGCCGGAGACCTCCGAGAACCACACCGGCAACCTTCCGCGCTCGTAGGCGTCGTGAATCGCCTTCTCGACCGGGAGGTTGTAGGGCAGCAGGTCACGACCCGCGAAATTGCGGTGGTTGAACAAAGGGTCCGCGTAAATCGCGGTGACGAGGAGCGCGAACAGCACACCGACCATCAGGCGTCCGGCGAGCGGTCGCTTCTCTCCCTTCGTCATGCGGCCTGTGCGGTTAGGATAGAGCATCGGCCAGCGACTGCAAAATCGGTTCGGCGCGGCGCCGCTCGCTTTCGCGCTCCTGGGCTTGGCCGTCGCCGCGCGATTGGGACTCGCCGTGGCCCGGCCCCTCTGGCACGACGAGATTTTCACCGTCTGGATCTCGCGACTTCCCTTCGCCTCGCAGCTGGCGGCCCTCCGCGCGGATTCCGGCCCGCCGTTGTTCTATCTGCTGGAGAGGCCGATCGTCCTCGGCGCGGAGGCCGGAGGGATCACCGATCGGGCCGCTCGCTTGTTGCCCTTCCTCGCCGCCCTTCTCGTCTTCGCCGGGGCACGCGCGCTCCCTCGGGGCCGGGAGCGCACGCTCTTCCTCGTCCTGGTCGCGACCTCTCCCCTCCTGCTGCTCTTCGCCGCCGAGGCGCGCGCCTATGCCCTCCTGGCGCTCGTCGATTTCGCCCTGTATGGGCTTGCCGCTTGCGACCGTCCGACGAGGCGTCGGCTGGTCGCGGTCGCCGCTGGCACCGTCGCGGCGCTCTACCTGCACTACCTCGCGGCATTCTTCGTCGCCTCGTTGGGTCTGCTGCTGGCCGCTCGCCGCCGGTGGAGTTCGGTCGGGGCGCTCCTCACCGGCACGATTCTTTTTCTGCCCTGGCTGCCGATCCTCCGCAGCCAGCCGCAGGAAGCCGTCTCCTGGATTCGCCAAGAGCCGGGTCGGTCCGCCCTCGGTTTCCTCTCGGCCCTCGGAGGCGCGGGCTTCATTCCGGCGCCCTTCGGGCCACCGCTGCCCGGCTGGCTTCTGGCGGTCGGCATCGCTGCCGCTCTTCTCGCTCTGGCTGCACTCGGGCGGACACTGACGACGCGTTCGGAGGAGGGTGACGCGTCCGCGGTGTCTCTGCTCTGCCTGGCGGCGATCCTCGGGGCGAGTGTCTTTCGTCCTGTCGCCTTCCCGGGCCGGTCAGAGATGGCGGTGATGCCCGTTTGGCTCTTCGCCATTGCCGCCGCCGCGAGACGGAGTCGCCTCGGGCATGCGGCGGCGGTCGCGGTCGCAGCCGTCGGCGCGATGTCCGCAGTGTTCCTTCTCGTGCGCGCGCCGCGAGCGTCCTCCGATTCCCGTCCCTTGCTCGAAGCCGTGGTCCAGAGGGCGCGCCCGGGAGACGTCCTGGTTGCCGGCGCCGGGTTCTATCTCCCGGCACGCCTGAGCGTCGACCGTCGCGAGATCCCCGTTACGCTCTGGTCCTTTCCGCCGGAACTCGAGCGGCATCCCGGATGGTTTCGGCCCGCGCCGCCGACTCCTGCCGATGGCCGGTGGCTCGCGGAAAAGCTCGCCGCCGCCCCACGGGATCAGAGAGTCTTCTTCCTTCTTCATCCTCTCTACGCCACGCGAACTCTCGGCGAGTTACTCGCGGCCCACGGCCGCGCCGTCACCCTCGAGATCCAACCCAACGGCCTGCTGCTCCTCTGGACGGCCGCCGGGACGGCGCCCGGCCGCCTCTCCGGCGGGCCCGCCCCGGCCTCCCCAGGGCAGCGGCGACTCTGAGGCATCCGGTGCGGGGCCCGTCGCACCGCGTGCGATGCGCCTAGGCCTCCGGCTTCCGAGCGACGGCGAGCAACGACATTCCGAAGGAGGGGGGATTCTCCTCCTCCCGCCGCAGAAGCGGCAGCATCAGCTTGAACGCGCGCAACTGGCTCTTCGGCAGAATCCGGCGGCGCAGGAGGCGGCCGTTGACGTACCAGCCGAAGACCCCCGGGCGATTGACGAAGCGGCAGTCCTCGAGGGTGAAGCCCGAGAGACGGAGCTTCTCTTCGAGCTCGGCCCTCTCGTACCGCCGGAAGTGCCGCAGATGTGCGTCGAGGCTGCCGTAGAGCCACGAGAGCGCCGGAACGAGCAGCACCAAACGCCCTCCGCCTTGCAGAACCGCGTACATGTCGGAGAGCGCCTTCCCGTCCTCCTCGATGTGCTCGAGCACGTTGCAGCAGACGATCGTGTCGAGCCGCTCGGCCAGCAACTCCGCGCGGGCGGCCGGCTCCAGCGGAAACCGGTACGACGCAATGTGCACCGACGGGTCATCCCGGAAAGCGCCCCGGAGGTACTCGACGGCGACCGGATCGAGGTCGGAAGCGATGACGAGCTCGCGTCCCCGGAAGTAGCGCGTCAGGTTTCCGAAACCCGCGCCGATCTCGAGGATCCGTCGGCCGAGAGCCGCCGAGAAGCGCTCGACGAGCCAGCGGTTGTAGGGCTCGAGTTTCGCCATCCTCGCGAGCGTGACGTGCCCGACGTTTCGCGGATCCTCGGCCTCTCGCAAGGAGTGCTTCACGATGGTCCAGAGCGCCGCGAAGCCGTCCTGGAAACCGATCTTCTTTCCCTCCTCGTACGTCCGCCCGTAGTACGAGATCGGGACCTCGTAGATTCGGTAGCCGCGGCGGGCCACCTTCGCGGTGATCTCGGGCTCGATCCCGAAACGCGGCGACTCGATCGTCAGCGACTGGACGACCTCGCGCCGGAACATCTTGTAGCAGGTCTCCATGTCGGTCAGGTTCAAGTTGGTGAACATGTTGGAGACGAGCGTCAAGAGGCGGTTGCCGATCGTGTGCCAGAAGTAAAGAACGCGCCGGGGCCCGCCTCCCAAGAACCGAGAGCCGTAGACGACGTCGGCGTGCCCGTCCTCGATTGGCTGGAGCAACTTCAGGTACTCCTGCGGGTCGTACTCGAGGTCCGCGTCCTGGACGACGACGACGTCCCCCGACGCGTAGCGAAAGCCGACGGAGACCGCCGCGCCTTTTCCCTGGTTTTGCGGCTGCAGAAAGACGCGGATGCCCTCGCGCCCATCCAGCTCCCGGAGAATGTCGCGCGTGCCGTCGGTCGAGCCGTCGTCGACGATCAGGATTTCCTTCTCGACCGGGACCGCCTGGACGAGCCGGACGATCTCGCGGATCGTCTTGGACTCGTTGTACACGGGCATGACGACGGAAAGCTTCATGGGTGGGTCTCGCCTGTTGGCGCGAGTTCGAAAAGATATATCGAGTACCCGACTCGTCCGGCGGGACGGCCCCGCCGGGCGATCTCTCCGAGCAGCCTTTCGAGCGCCGCCCCGAGCCCCGGGGCCCCGTGATAAGCGTAGTAGAGCGGGCCGACCGCGAGCGGAAACGCCGAGACGGCGACCAGGGTCCCGCGCACCGTCGGCTCGGCGGAGAAGTCCGGCACACCGACCCGGTAGGCGACGTCGTCTCCCCCGAAGTAGACGACCGTTGGGTCGGCCACGCCCCGTCGCGCGAGCTCCGCGGCAAGGCGGCGCAAGTCGAGACCCCAGTCGACGTTCGAATCGGAAAGAATCTTCCTTCCGCCTTCCGGCCCTCCGACGAGCGCATTGAAGTAGGAGAGCTCGTGCGGATGGATCCGGATCGTCTCGGCGGCCGCGGAAAGGGGCAGCGCGACCAGCAAGACCGCGGCTAACGCCGCCGAGCGCCTCGAGCCTTCCCGCATTCGTGCCAGTACCGCCGCGGCGGCAAGCGCCAGAAAGGGGTACGCCGGCAGCAGGTGGCGGATGCCGATGTTGTAGCTCGAGCCGATGGAGGCGAGAAACAGAACGGCCACGGGAAGCAGATAGAGCGCGGCCTCTTGCCTGAGTCGGAACCGCCATGTGCCGACCAGCGCGAGCAGGGTCGCCGCGAGAAAGGCCAGCGTCGACTTCGCCCCGAAGGCGACGAAGAAGTACGAGGGAAATCCCTGAATCGACACCTTCCCGTCGAGAAAATTGACCCCTCCTCCGACCGCGTTCTGCCGCGCCACCGCCGCGAGCCCGCCCAGGTAGTGGGCAAGAGGCGGACAGATTCCGGCCACACGCTGGATCGAGCGGGCCAGACCCGGCGCTCCGCGCTCCCCCACCATCTCCCAGAGGACTTGCCTCTGGTCGTCGAGGTTCATCCGGGTCGTGACCGCCGCGTAGATCCCGACGACCAGGAGCAGAGCGCCCGTTCCGACGGCCACCAGACGCAGGAGCACGAGCGCCGCCTCGCGGCCGGGACGGCCCGCGCGGCGGGCGGCCAGGAGCCCCTGCAAGAGGAGGATCGGCAACAAATAGGCCGCTGAGAACTTCGTCGCCAGCGCCAGGCCGAGCACACCCGCTGCCACCGCGAGGCGCGCCAACTCGGGCTCTTCCAGTACACGGTCCCACGCCAGGACCGTTGCCAGGAAGCCCAGAGAGGCTCCGAGGTCCGTATGGACGACGCCGGCATGCGCCACGAAGTTGGGGTCGAAGGCCAGGAGCGAGGTCGCAAAGAGAGCGGCGGGCACACCGTCGCGCGATCCGGCTGCGGCGAAAACGAGGGCGAGCAGACCGAGGAGCAACCAGCGAAAAGGCCGTCGGGCGGCGCCGGCGATCGCGTCGGGAGAGACGCGGTTCTCGAACAGGAAGGCGTGACCGAAGTCCGTGAAGCGGTTGCCCATCGGTACCCTGTCGGGCGGCGGCGGCAAGGGGAGTGCCTTCAAGCCCAACCCCGCGAGCAGCTTCATCAACGGCGGATGCTCGATGTTGACGATGGCCGTGCGGCCGAACACCTCGAAGTAGCCCGCCAGAATGTGGACGGGCTCGTCGGCCGAGAGGGCGTCGCCGGCAACGTGATCCTGGACGAGAAGGAACGAGAGCGCGCCCGCCGCCGACGCCGCCAACAGGGCCAAGACAACACGGCCGCGGCTCAAGGTCCCTTCGACGGCTCGAAGGTGTGCCGCACCAGCGCTCCGAGCGCCGCGAAGCCATCCTTCAGGCGAATCTTCTTGCCCTCGGCGCGCGAGCGCGCGAAGTAGGAGACCGGCACCTCGAACACTCGGAACCGTCCCCGCGCCACCTTCACGGTGAACTCGGCGTCAAACCCGAAGCGGCGGGACTCGAGATCGAGCGACGGCACGACGCGTCGGTGGAACGCCTTGTAGCAGGTGGCCATGTCGGTCAGATTCAGGTCGGTGAAGATGTTCGAGATGAGCGTGAGCAGGCGGTTCCCCACGGTATGCCAGAAGTTCTGAACGCGATTCTCCGCGCTGCCCCGAAAACGCGAGCCGTAGACCACGTCCGCCCGGCCCGCCTCGATCGGACGCAGGATCGCCGGGTAGTCCGACGGGTCGTATTCGAGGTCTGCGTCCTGAATGAGCAGGATCTCCCCCTGCGCCTGCTCGATCGCGGTTCGCACCGCCCGTCCCTTGCCGAGGTTCCCCGGGTGAAGGACCACGCGAACTCCCGCCCGGCCGTCCCAGCGCGACAGGATCTCGCGGGTGCCGTCGGTCGACCCATCGTCCACCACGACGACCTCCTTCTCGATCGGCAACGCCGTCACCAGACGCAGGATCTCGTCGATCGTCCGCGCTTCGTTGTAGACGGGCATCAAGACGGAGAGCTTCACGCGTTTCGAGAATGATAACCGGAGGCCGGCGGGCGGGCCTCCGGCATAATGATTTCGCATGCAAGTGCGGCGGGCGGCCTTCCTTCTCGGGCTCGCCGCCGCCCTCGTCGCCGGGACCGCGGCGCGCCTTTCCACGCGCGCGCAGCTGACCGCAGGAGGGACCAACCGTGTCCTCGGGTCGGACGATGCGTACCACATGCGTCGCGCCGTCTTCGCCGTGGCGAATTTCCCTCGAACAATCCTGTTCGATCCGCTGATGAACTTTCCCGAGGGCGGCGTGCCCATCTGGCCGCCGCTCTTCGATCTGGCGCTGGCGGTCCCCTCCCGAATCCTGCACGGAGCGGCGACGCCGCCCGGAACGATCGCCGCCGAGGCCGAGTGGGTCCCCCTCTTCTTCGCGGGAGCGGCGATCGCTCTGGTCGGAATTCTCGGCCGCCAGCTCTTCGGGGAGGCGGGTGGAGTCGTCGCGGCGTTCTTCGTCGCGCTCTGCCCGGGCCACATTCTGTGGACCCAGTTCGGCCACACCGATCAGCACGTCGCGGAATCGGCGACCGGGATGCTGGCGCTCTGGACCTTCGTGCGGTGTCGGGAGCAAGACAAGCCGGGCGGGGAGGTCGCCGCCGGCCTCGCCTTGGCGCTCGCGGTCCTGACGTGGCAGGGCGCGATCTACTGGGGAGCCATCTTCGCGCTGGCCCTGTTTCTCGAAAGCCTGCTCCTGCGGAAAGACGTGCTGCGGCCCACGCTCGCTGTCCTCGCGCTGCCGGCGGCCTTGACGGCGGCCGCAACGGCCGCCTGGCTCGGACCGCTCCGACCGCCCGTGACCTACATTTCCTTCGGCTTCTTCCAGCCCTTGTTTCTGGCCGCGCTCGCGGCGGGTACCCTGCTGCTCGGGACGGTTCTCTCGCTCGTGCGGCGGCAAGTCTCCGGTCGGCGCCTCAGCATCCGCCTGTTGCTGGTGGCGCTCGCGGCCGGCGCCCTGCTCCCCTTTGCCGGTTCGCTCCTGGGGGGCCTCGCCAACGGCATTGGGTACGTGGTGGGTACAACTCGGGAGATCGCGGGCACGACGGGATACATTTCCTATCCCGCCGGCTGGCTCAAGGGGATCTTCGAGGCGCGACCGTTGCTGGCCGACGGACCGGCACTGGCTCTTCGCCAGCTGTCGGCGGCTTTCTTCCTGATGCCGCCCGTGATTCTCGCGTGGGCGATCCGGGCGCTTCGAGGCCCTCGTCGCGCGACGCACACGGTGCTCGCGACCTGGGGGGCGGTCACGGTGTTTCTCGCGCTCTCGCAGCGTTTGAACGTCTACTACGCGGCGCCGCTCGTCGCATTCGGCTTCGTCGAACTCCTCGCCTGGACGCGCCGGCGCCTGCTCACCCGAGGAGGACCTGGCGTGGCTACCCTCCCGATCGCGGGGGCGGCCACCGTCGGCGCCCTGCTTCTCTTGCCCATGGCGCCCGGCCTCCTTCAAGAGCTTCGCGCGATTCGCGTGCCGGGCTCGGACCTCTTCGACACGTTCGACTGGATGAAGCAGAGTCTGCCGCGGGCCGTCGACGCCTACGATCCGCGTCTGATGCAGACTCCTCCCGGGCCGGCGGCGCTGTCCGCCGCGAGCTCCGTGCTCGCTCCCTGGTCGCTGGGCCACCTCATCCTGTACAACGCGGAGCAGCCCGTCGTCGCCAACAATTTCGGCTACGGGTTCCTCGATTCAATCCGCTTCTTCCTGGCCGAGTCTCCGGAGGAAGCCCTCGCGATCGCTCGGCGGCGCCACGTCCGCTGGGTGCTGGTCACCGATCTCGTCCCTCGCTTGAATGACTACGCCGCCTACGTGGGGCGCCCACCCTATCTGCAGCCGGGGCCGAGCGGCACCGTACCGACGCCGGCCTACTTCCGCACGATGCAATCGCGTCTCTACGACTTCGACGCCGGCGGAGCCTCGATTCCGGGCCAGGACCTCCCGCCCCTTTCGCGCTTCCGCCTCGTCTACCGCTCCCGCAGCGCCATCTCTCGCGGCGGGAAGTGGTTGGCGCGCTGGAAAGTCTTCGAAATCGCTACGGAGACGGAGCCGTAGGCTTCGGCCCGTAGAGGCGCCAGGCCCCGGTGGCCTGCCGCCGCTCGAGCGGTGTGGACGCCTCGACCACAACGCGTCCGAGCTCCTCACGGCGCGGATCGAGCCCCGAGTAGGCGCCGAAGACGGCCGCGCGCCAGAGCCGCCCGCCGTAGGGCGGGTGCGGCGGCCGAGCCATGGGCACGGCGAATAGAAACAGCGCGGCGGCGAGCCCGACTACACCGGAGGGCTTGAGCGGCCCGGCTGCCTGCAGGGCGACCCCTCCGGCCACCGCTGTGACCGCGGCCGGAACAAGCAGCGACAGAACCCCGACGCCGGAGAGAAGATTCGGCGCGAACCAGCCCCGCGCCAGAAACCAAACCGAGCCCGAGACCGGCGGCCAGGGCATGTCCGTCGGAAAGTACGGCCAGGACGCGGTCAGAACGACGTGCCCCAGGACCGAGAACAGGGCCGCCACGGCGAAGAGGCCCCGCGAGAGCGGTGCCGAGAGGGCACGCGGCAGCGCGAGCGCCGCGAAGAACAGAACGGGCAGAAGGTATCGATTACCGAGCGCCCAGCCTCCGTGCCAGTTCGGATAACCAGTCAACAGAACGAAGAATCCCGCGACGGCCACGGTGATCCAGCGGCCGTCGACACGCTCGGCCCCCGCGCGGCACCAGCGGACGAAGCCGGGAATCGCCCAGAGCAGGAACGGGGAGAAGAGCAGGAGGCCGCGTGAGGGGTCGGCCAAGTACCGGCCGGCCACGGCAGGACTCGGCCATCCGAAGCCGAAGAATCCCGTCCGGGCGAGGGTCGAGTAGGTCCCGTAGGCCTCCCGCGCCGAGGACAACACGAACGGCGAGCCGAAACACACAGCGTCGTAGCCGAGCAGAACGGCCAGCGGCGCCGCCGCGCCGGCCGCGAAGGGGACCAGGCGCCTGCGGGCGCGGGTCGAGAGTCCGAGCAGCAGCGCGAGTGGAGACACCGTGTACTCGGAGATCGCGGCCCAACCCGCGAGAAATCCCGCGGC
>DATKAE010000035.1:0-61169 GCA_035498405.1 Thermoanaerobaculia bacterium
CGGCAACCCTTGCGGTGAACCCGTGTCACATGGCTAGCACCAGGGTACCTGCGAGACAAATGTTGAGACTCGGGTCGTCTTGGTGGAGCTGACCAGGATCGAACTGGCGACCTCCTGAATGCCATTCAGGCGCACACCCAAACTGAGCTACAGCCCCACGCAGGAGGGCGCGAAGAAAAGCACGCCGGCCCAAAAGGCGGCAAACGAGAGAGGGTGTCGCCCAGAGGACTTTCCATGGCTCAACGAACTCTGTTAGCGTCCAGCGATGATGAAGATCGTCAAGGTCGCCCTGGCGCTCCTGCTCTCCCTCAACGCCCCGCTTGGCGTCGTCGCCGCGACGGACAAGGCCGTCGGGGAGTTCACGGCGACGGCCACCGTCGACACACCGCAGGGGACGCGCAGCATGGGCCTGACCCTCATCGTGACGAACCCGATGACGGCCGCCGAGGCGCAGCCCTTCAAGCGCATTCTCGAGGAGGGCGGGCAGCAGGCTCTCTTGAACTCGATTCACGGAGCCTCGCGGGGCCGCTTTCGCTTGGGAGCAATCGAATACCCGATGAACCTCGTCGTGGCCGAGCCGGACCGCGACGGCTACCGCTATGTCGTTGTGACGGAGCGCCCGTTGCGAGTGGAGGAGGTCAACGAGGCAAGCCCCTCCCTCGACCACCCGTTCACGATTCTCGTCTTCGAAGTGCCTGGCTTCGGCTCCGGCGAGGGCCAGCTCTTCACACAGGCCGCCATCCAGGTCGACGCCGAGGGACACGCCCGCGTCGACCAGTACGAGCCCCGGCGCGGCACGCTCAAGGACGTCCGCCGGACCAAATAGTCCGCGAAGGGTCGGCGGCTATGGCTTGATCATCCTGTTCAGTGTATACTGAACCTTATGAACTCAGCCGCCACCCGACTCTCCCTCCGCGACCTCTCGTTCTACGTCGAGGAGTGGGGCCTGCTCTTCGAGCAGTCGGGGCTGCCCCGCATGGCCGGGCGCGTGCTCGGGTGGCTGCTGGTGTCGGATCCTGCGGAGCAGACCGCCGCGCAGATCCTGGAGGCCCTCTCCGCGAGCAAGGGCTCGGTCTCGACGACCACCCGGCTGCTCGAACGGTTCGGCTTGCTCGAGCGCGCCGGCCTGCCCGGTGATCGGCGCACCTACTTCCGCGTCGCGCCGGGGGCCTTCACGACGATGATGGAAGACAAGCTCCGGTCCGTCTCGACCTGGAAAGAATTGGCCGGGCGCGGCATCGCGCTTCTCAAGAACAGCGGGCCGCAGCGCACCAAGCGCCTCCAGGCGGTGCATGGCTTCTACGCCTTCCTCGAGCGCGAGTTTCCCGCCTTGATCCGGCAGTGGAGAAAGGAGCATCCGCAGAAATGACCGCCCTCGCCCTCACCGCGATGCTCTGTGCCGGAGGCTCGGATCCCTCCCCGGTCTCGGCCGGCCGCGACCCGGCGGCCGCGTCCGCCGCGAGGGAAGAAGAATCCGTCCGCCAGGCTCTCCGGGCGTTCACGGACGCCGTGAGCCGGGAAGACTACGCGGCCGTGCTCGAGCGGGTCACGGATGACGCCGTCTTCTGGACCGCCGACGCTCCCGCGATCCAGGGCAAGGAGGCCCTGAGGGCCGCCTACGCGGGGCTCGCGCCATACAGGGTCCGTCAAGAGTTCGAGATCGAGGAGCTTCAAGTCTGCGGCGAATGGGCCTTCGTTCGCGGCTACGAGAGCTTCACGCTCGATCCGAAGGATGGGAAGTCTCCCCGGCTCGAGATCAAGCGCCGCCGCGCGATCTCGATCCTTCGCCGCCAACCGGACGGCACTTGGAAGACCGCGCGCGGCATGACCAACTACGACGCGCCGCGGCCGCCAGCCGGGCCGTCGTAGTTCGATCGATTACTGCGGGCCAAATCAGCCGCGCAACAAGAGTCTGAGAAGCGCCGCGGCCGGCAGAAGCCAGGCCGAGGAGATACGGAAACGGATGAGGAGCACCGCCGCGATCGCCGCGATCGTGATCGACACCGGATCGACCAGGACCGGCCTGGCGAGCTGCAGCGTGACGGCTGCCATCAAGGCGAGCGATCCGGCGTTGACACCGTCGAGAAATCCGCCCGCAATGCGGGAGCGGCGCAGCCGAGGAACCAGCGGCCCGCTCGCCGCGACCAAGACGAAGGCGGGGAGAAAAATGCCTGCTGTCGCCAGCCCTGCCCCCTTCCATCCCGCGAGCACGTAGCCGATGAACGTCGCCGTCGTGAAGACGGGCCCCGGCGTCACCTGCCCCACGGCGACCGCATCCAGCAGTTGCGATTCGGTCAGCCAATGCCACCGGGAGACGAGATCGGCTCGGAGGAAAGCGACCAGGACGTATCCGCTGCCGAAGAGCACAGAACCGACCTTGAGAAAGAAGAGGAAGATCCCCGTCAGAGTGAGCGGGACGATCGGGACCGCCGGACCGGCCGCCGCAAGAAGCGCCAGGGCGTTTGCCCCTCCACGTTTCGCCGCTCGTGCGGCCGCCACGAGGACTCCGGCGGCGGCCAGCACGACCAGCTCGTTTGCCCCCGCGAGACTCGCCACCAGGGCCACGAGCGCGACAACCAGGAGCCATCGCGATCGCACGATCGAGCGTCCGAGGCTCGCGATCGCCTGCACAACCACGGCGATGACGACCGGTTTGGCGCCCCAAAGCAACCCCTCGACCTGCGGAAGCGTTCCGAATCGCACGTATGCCCAGGCGATCGCGGTCACGATCACTGCCGCGGGCAGGATGAAACAGGAGCCCGCGACGAGGAGACCCGGCCAGCCGCCTCGCAGGTAGCCGACGTGGATCGCCATTTCGGTCGAGTTCGGTCCCGGAATCAGATTCGTCGCTCCGAGCAGGTCCAGAAACCTCTCGCGCGAGAGCCATCGCCGGCGGCGGACGACCTCCTCCTCCATCATGGCGATGTGAGCGGCAGGACCTCCGAACGCCGTCGTACCGAGCTTCAAGAAGAGCCGGGCGAGCTCGCCAAGCGCTCCGGAAGAAGCAGCGTTGCGGTCTGACGCGTTCGTTTCGAGGACTCTTGGCGGCCGGGACGCCCCGTCGCGGAGTGGGGACGCTAGTAGAAGTCCGAGCAGGACATGTAGTACCCGCAGGAGGGGTCGGGGCAGAGCAGCTTGCACTTTCGTTCCAGCAGCGCCGCACCGCAGTTGGGACACACTCGCTCGGGCCGTTTCTCGGCCGGTTTCCGCTCCCCTCGCTCGATTGGGGTTTCCCGAAGCGGGGACGTCCTCATGGCTTGGGACTCGAGGCGGGAGGGGGGGCCGGCGTTGGAGTGGCGGCGGGCTGCTCGGTCTTTAGCAAGAGCCAGCCGGCGGGCGTCCGCAGGGCGGCGATTGGCGTGAAGTCGGGTGTCGGCGAGGCGAGAGCGGAATCGCCCGCTCCGCGCTCCGCCCTTGAGTGTGCCTTCTTTCCGCAGCCAAGACTCCCCAGGGCGAGAACGATGGAGACCAGTGCCGTGAGCCGAAACAATCGCATTCCCCCTCCGCAACGCCAGCAGGCTCGACAAAATTTGTCGCCCGGAGCGGCTCGTCGTTGCCTTAGTTTGCCTCCTGCCAGAGAGCGGACCAGGCACAACCTCTTGAGCCGTAACGATCCGATCGCCGCAAGTCCGTTGGTACGCGTCTTGATACTACTCTACGACAATTGAGAGTGCCGGCATGGGAGTTCCGGCAACGGGGGAAGTCGAAAGGCTTCCCCCGTTGTCTTTTTGCGAGGCGTGACCCGGCCTAGGCACCGGCTAAAGCGATGCCGGAAGCGGGCGGCGCGAGCAGGTATTGCCGCAGCGTGCCGAGCCGGTCGACGGGCCCGGCAACGGTCATTACGAGGCAGTCGCCCTGGCTCTCCTCCGCGATGACTCGGTGGCGGGCGCGCACCGCGGCGATCGCCCGCCCGTCCCGGTATGGAATCCGCAGCCGGAGGCTGCCGGACTCGGGGCGCGCGCGCCGCATGATCTGTCGCTCGAGCTCCTCGATTCCCTCCCCCGTCTTTGCCGACACGCGGACCGCGCCGGGGGACAAGAAGGCTCCCGGCAGGTCGCGCTTGTTCCACACCGTCAGAATGCGCTCCGGCGGAACTCCCAGCTCGGCGAGGACCTCGGAGGCGATTTGGCGCTCCTCGTCCACGCGCGGCGAAGAGGCGTCGAGCACATGCAGGACGAGGTCGGCGTCGCGGACCTCCGCAAGGGTCGAACGAAACGAGGCGACGAGCCCCGGAGGCAGCTTGCGAACGAAACCGACGGTATCGAGGAAGACCGTGTCGCGAAGCTTCGGCGATGCCGCCCGCGCCGCGCGCGAGTCCAGGGTCGCGAAGAGCTGGTCCGCCGCGTACTCGGTCTGGCGCGCCAGGCGGTTGAAGAGAGTCGTTTTTCCGGCGTTCGTGTAGCCCGCGATGGCCACCTGAAAATAGCTCCTCCGGCCACGCCGGCGCACCTCTCGGGCCGTCTCGATCTTCGACAGATCCCTCCGCAGCCGCGCGATGCGGTCCCGGATCCTGCGCCGGTCGAGCTCGAGTTTCTGCTCTCCCGCGCCGCCCCGCGCGCCGATGCCGCCCCGCAGTCCCGAGAGGCTCTTGTAGCGCCCCGCCAGGCGGGGCAGCAGGTACTGGAGCTGGGCGAGCTCGACCTGGGTCCGCGCCTCGCGTGTCCGCGCGTGCGAGGCGAAAACGTCCAGGATCAGCCCCGGTCGATCGAGGACTCGAACACCTTCCCAGTGTCGCTCGAGGTTGCGCGTCTGGGCGGGTGTCAGCTCCTCGTCGAACACCACGAGCCCAGCGCCCGCCTCGGTGGCCGCGGCGCCGATCTCCTCGACGGAGCCCTTGCCGATGAAGGTCGCCGGGTCGGGAGACGAGCGCTCCTTCACGAACCGCCCGGCCTCCTCCCCGCCGGCCGTGTCGAGCAGACGCTCGAGCTCGTCCAAGTGCTCCTCCGCGACGGCGCGCGGCACCGCCCGGGAAGCGATCCCGACCAGAATGGCTTTCTCACGGATGCGTTGCCTCATCGCTCTCTCGGATCCGGAACACCGCTGCCGGTGAGCCGATTCCTCAATGATGGCAGAATTCGTCCGTGACACTCTCTCCGCGCGATCGCCTTCTCGCCGAGCGGTTGGAAAACCTCTACCGAACCTACGGACCCGAGACCGCCGGGAGCGACCCCATCGGACTGGTCTCGCGCTACACCGCGCCCGAGGACCGGGAGGTGGCCGGCTGGATCGCCTCGGCCTTCGCGTACGGGCGCGTGGAAACGATTCGGGGCAACGTCGGCCGCGTGCTCGAGGCGCTCGGTCCTCGTCCGGCCCGCGCGCTCGAATCGGTCGGCGACGTCTCGGCGTTTGTGCGGGAGCGCCTGCCGGGATTTCGGCATCGGTTCCACGGCGCGCGTGACGCGGCGGGGCTGCTGCACGCGATCGCGAAGGCGCGAGAGGATGCGGGCTCCGTGCGAGCCTTTTTCGAGGCGGAATTCCGGCCGGAGGAACCGGACATCGCGGGGCTCCTCTCCCGGGCGGTCGGAAAACTCCTGAGGCTCGACTATCGCCCCGCGCTCGGAGCACGAAACCTGCCCGAAGACTCGCCCGTGCGGTTCTTCTTCCCCGATCCCGCCTCCGGCTCCGCTTGCAAGCGCTGGAACCTGTACCTGCGCTGGATGGTGCGGCGGGACCGGCTCGACTTCGGGCTCTGGAGCGGGATCCCCACGGACCGCCTCATCGTTCCGACCGACACCCACATCCACCTGATCGCGCGCCGGCTGCGGCTGACACGGCGCCGCACCGCCAATTGGACGACGGCGCGCGAGATCACCCGCCGGCTCGCGCGCTTCGACCCTCGCGACCCGGTGCGCTTCGACTATGCTCTCTGCCGCATCGGCATTTTCGGAATCTGTCAGGCGGCAGAGGCCAGGTCCCGGTGCGGCGAGTGTCTGGCCGAGGAGGCGTGTCCGGTGGGACGAAAGAAGAGGAATCTCTCCCGGGACGGCAAGCCGCGCGAGGCGCGCGATCGGCTCGCCTCATGAAGACACGGACATTCCTCGCCATCGCGTTTGCCGTGGCGATCGTCGCCGTCGGCTCCGTCTGGTGGAGATCTCTCTCCCCTCCCGCCTCCCCGTCCGGCGCGATCGCCTTCCTCTCGGCGGCGCCGAGCCTGCCGATCGCCGACCGCACGGGCAAGACCGTCGACCTCTCGAAGGCCAAGGGCAAGCTCTTCATCATCCACTTCTGGGCCACCTGGTGTCCGCCCTGCGTGGAGGAAGTGCCTGCGCTTTCCCGTTTCTGGGAAAAGTACCAGGGAAGAGACGACATCGTTCTCTACGCGATCTCGGTCGACAAGGACTGGAAGGCCATCGACCAGTTCAACGCAAAGAATCCCAACCGCCTGCCGCTCTTCATCGATCCCGAGGCCGCGACGGCCAAGCGCTTCGGGACCACCCAGTACCCCGAGACGTACATCGTCAACCGCAACGGGCGCGTGCTCGACCGGATACCGGGCGCCGTGTCGTGGGACGATCCGGAAATCCGCAAGCGGATCGACCAGCTGCTGGCGTCGTGATGGCATTGCGCCGCGCGGGAGCTCGCTCGGGCTCGATCGCGGCGCTTCTTTGCGCGCTCTCGGCGGCGCTTTCGGCTGAGGACATTCCTCCGGCCCCGGAGGGGTTTTCATGGAAGCGCATCGAGTCCGTCAAGGCCTCCTTCCTGATGCCGAAGGGGTGGTACTTCAAGGAGGAGGAAAAGCAGGGCACCAGGGCGTTCTTCATCACACGGGAGGACATCGACTCGACCGGGCAATTCGAGACGGGCCTGACGGTCAACGTGCAGAAGTTCAAGAAGGACAAGGCAACGGTGAAGGCGGCCCAACTCGTGGTCGCGATGATGCAGCCCAACGAGGTCCTGGACGAGTGGACGACGGAGGCCGGCGTCCTGAAGGCGTTCGGCTGCCGTGTCCGAGAGACCGAGAAGGATCATCCACCGCTGATCGTTCACCTTCTCGCGATCGGGAACGAAAAGACCAACACGCTCTATCTCATACTCTTCGAGAGCCCGGAGAAGAGCTGGGACGAGGCCTGGGCGAAGGGCCAGGTCATGCTGGAGAAGTTCTTCCTGGACGACGAAATCTAAGTGCGTTCGAGGCGGCCCGGAGCGATCAGGGTGTCCGATTGTTCCTGTGATCCTCGCGGTCTCGAGGCTCCCGCATGAGCCAGAGGAACAGGACCACGGCGGCGGCCGACATCCCGAGGCTCGCGTAGAAGAGAGCGACCGAGCCGTCGAGCCTCACCGCGGGCTTCCGCTACGGGCCGGCTTGCGAGGCGCGGACCGATCCTCGCGCCGGCGCTTTCGAGGCTCGCGCCGCGGCGGGCGGCGGGGCGCCGCCCGCGGGATGAACGGGGGCGGTTCCGCCGTTGACTCCGACCGACCAGACATAGTCGCGCAGCGCCCGGGTGACGGCGTCGGGGCTCGACAAGAACGTCCTCGCTTGCGCGTCGCCTCCCAGGATCCCGGCGAACTCCTCGCGATCCTTCGCGAAGGAAGGAGCATCGAGCATCCCCGCCAGGGGCGAGACACGCCTGCCATCCTCCCCCAGCGGAAAGTTCGTGGGCATGCGGGTGCCGGGCATCCATTGATCGGGGCGGCGAATCCAGTCGTTGATCCAGTCGTGCCGGAGGCGCGTCGAGGCCATTTGCAGATTCGGCGCGAGGCTCGTCCGGTCGACCCCCGGCGCGTTCATCTCCTGCTCGCTTCGCGGATGGCATTTCATGCACTTCAACAGCTCGAACACCTTCTTGCCGGCCGCCCAGCTCCTCGGGTCGGTGAGGTAATCCGCCGCGTCGAACGGATACCGGGCCCGGTCGAGCGTGGCGAAGTAGCGCGTCAGATCATTCAGCTCCTCGGGTGTGAAGCCGAAGGTCGGCATGTGCGCGTCGAGCCACGGCCGGATCTGACCCGTCTTCGGGGAGGCCAGGAACGCGTTCAACCAGTCGCTCTGGACCTTCGCCCCCTCCCCCTGGATGATCGGCGGAGCCATCGTCGGATCCTTGAAGAGCGCCCGGTAAGATCCTCCAAACCCCTCGATCACGTGGCAGCCGAGGCAGTTGTGGTTCTTGACGATCCGGCGCCCGCGCTCGATCGCCTCCTCATTGGCGTCGAGGATCTTCTTGGCGGCGGCCGAAGCATTCAGCTTCTGGAAGCCCAAGACCGCCGTCGTGACGTAATCGAGCTCCCACGGCGAAAAGCGGAAGAGCGGCATCTTCAGCTTCTCCTCCCAGCCGCGGGCGCGATCCCGGTCGAAGAGGCGCGTGTTCGACAGCTTCGCGCGGAACCAGTCTTGCCGCGTGTGCGCCAGGTGCACGAACCCGAAGTCGAGGCGGTGAACGGCCTTGGAACCTTCCTCCGTCAGCTCCGTGCCGATCGGCTTCGCGTCCTCGAAGCCGCGGATGCGGTGGCATGCGAAGCAGCCGTAATACCCGATGAGCTTCTCTCCGACGTAGACCTCCTTGGCCTGCACGTCCATTCGGGAAAGCTCCGCCTTCGCATCGAAGACGGTCTTGGTTGCCATCTGGAAGTAGAGGGCGATCTGGTCTAGGGTGGCGACCTCGGTCTTCGGCAACGCCGCGGCCTCGAACGCGGCGGGGGCCTTCAGCGTCGCGAGGTATTCCGCCAGATCGAGCGCATCCTCGTGTGACAGGCGCAGGTTCGGCATCTTGGTCTCGGGATTCCACGCCCTCGGATCCCGGATCCACTGATAGATCCAGTCTCGGGAGGCTTTCGAGCCGATCCCGGCCAGATTGGGGCCGTACTGCCGGTAGGTTCCGACGAGGTCGCGTTCCGCGTTTGGATCGGCCAGATGGCAGCCGAAGCATCCCCGCGACTCGAGCAGCTTCTGCCCGCGCACCGGATCGCCATGCCCGGACACCGCCGGCACCGCCGCCGGCTGCGACTTGTCGTAGAGATACGCCACGATCGCGTTGACCATCACGTCGTTCTCGACGCGTCCCTGGGCATTCATCCGCTCCTGCGCGGGGGTGGGCTTTTGGGGCCCGGACACGTTCACGAAGTTCTCGAGATAGAAGAACGTGGGCATCTTCGTGTTGGCGCGGAAGGACGCCGGGTTCATCACCCAGCGCGTGGCCCATTCCTTCGAAACCTTGGACGCCAGCTTCTCGAGCGACGGCCCGACCTTGGGCAGGCCCTGCTTTTCCAAGCCTTCGATCCGGTGGCAGCCCCAACAGCCGAGGCCTTCCACCATCTTCATTCCCGCATCCAGCATCGGCGCCTCACGGAAGTTCGTCTCCTCCGCGTGGCAGCGGTAGCAGCCGGCGGCCGTGTACTTGAGCGGCAGGATCGGCATTTCGTTGAACCTGTCGAACTGCCAGTCGTACTTCTTCTCCCACGACTTTTCCTGGCGCACGCTTCCGGGCGAGTGCCCGGCCGACCAGAACGAAGAGGCGCGGTCGCGGCCGCCGTGGCATGGCGTGCAGCCGAAGGAACCGTAGGGGTGCGGCGATTCGCTGCCCACCATGAGATCGAGCTGCGGATGCGTGCGGAAGACGGCGTTCTTGGCGTCCTCGAACCCGGTCCGATCGGCGCCCACATGGCAAGTGGCGCAGCGGTCCACCCGCGGGATCCTCATGAAGTTGACGTCGTTGAAGTGCTCGGGCAGCTGCACCTGCTGGACGCGCAGCGAGGGGTTGATCATGTCCAGAATCGGCGAGTTGCGCAGCTGGAAGAGCGCGTCCTGCTTGAGGCTCTCGTACTTCTGGCGCGTCAGCTTGAAGTCCGCCGAGAGCTTCTCGATCGACGCGCGGGCCTCGTTGCGGCGCTCCGTCAGCCGCTTGATCTCGGCGTTCGCCTCGGCCTCGTCCTGCTTGAGCTTTGCCAGCCGCATGTTCGCCGCGTTCAATTCCCCGCGTATCTGCTCCAGGTCCTTCTTGGCGGACGGGGCCGCCTTCGGCCGGTTGGCGACGGAATCTTCGTACTTGTACAGGGCGGCGTCGAAGGAGGCCTTGGCGAACTTCGCCTGCTGATCGGCGAGATAGATCTTGGGCGCGAGGTCCTCGAGCCGAGCGTTCAGCTGGTCGAGTGTCTTCTGATGCCGCGCCTCCTCCCCGCGCGCCGCCCGCAGATCCGCCAGCAGCCGCGCCCGCTCCTCCCCGTAGGCCTTCTCCCGCGCTCGCAGCGCCGCCTCCCGCGTCTTTCGGGCGTCCAGGCGCAGAAAGACCCGCTGGATCGTCTTCCAATCCCGCTTGTAGTCCGCATAGATCATGCCGATGAAGATCGCCGCCATCAGGATCCCGGTGAAGAAGAAGACGCGGTTCAACCTCGGGATGTTGTAGTGATGATCGATCGGCTCGGCGGGCGGCTTGCGGGGCATGGCGCTAAACGGCGGCGTTCATCAGATGTTGAACGCGAACTCCGGGATGTTGACGATGTACTTCAGGTTGAAGATCCACCGCAAGTACATCTTGATCGGCAGCGCCAGCATGATCAGCAGAAGGTTGACGCCGATCAGGTATCGCACCATCCCCATCTTTTCGAAGAAGCGCCGCATCAGCGTCTTCGACAGCACGAGCGGCACCGCGCCCAGGTAGAAGCCGCAGAGCGCGAGACCGAAGATTTCCCGCCAGAGCCAGAAGTTGGGAAGCTGCCTCTTGAAGACGCGGATCCAAATGATCTCGGAGAGGTTGATGTTGTTGAGCGGCACGAGTTTGTTCACGTCCCAGAACTCATAGGGCCCGAAGAAGTTCCAGTTCGGGCCGCGCAGGAAGGTGCCGAGCACGATCAGCACGCACCAGAGGACGAGGAAGCCGACCAGGAAGATCGTGATCTCCCAGCGCCTTTCCCGGAAGGTGAAGTACCCGCTGCCTTTCGGGTTCGTGTCGATGTAAGGGATCGCCATCAGGCCGACGATGATCAACGAGGGCAGCACGACGCCGGCCAGCCAGGGGTCGAAGTAGACGAGCATTTCTTGAAGGCCCAGGAAGTACCAGGGAGCCTTGGCGGGATTTGGCGAGTCGGTCGGGTTGGCGGGCTCTTCGAGAGGCGCCTTCAGATAGATCGACCAGACGATCATGACGCCCGTCACGACCACCAGGCAAATCAGCTCGACGTACACGAGGTCGGGCCAGGAGAAGACCTTCTGCTGCGAATCCTGCGCTTCGATCGTGGGCAGCCCCGCCGCCACGCGCCGGTCGTTCTCGTAGGCCTGGCTCATGGCGAACCAGAAGAAGAAGCCGACCAGGAAGATCATGCCCACGATCGGCACGTTGTCCGGCAGGGTCGCGACCTTGTTGAAATTCGGATCAAGATAGGAGAGACCGATCCCGCCGCCCACCAGCGCCAGGAGAACGATGCCGCCCCTCTTCGTCCAGAGGGGCCGCCAGTGGATACCGAGCACCAGTCCGATCAGCGCCCCGGTGACCAGATATTGAGGCGCCGAGAGGAAATTGATGACGGACTTGACCAGACCGATCGGGTTCACCGGGTGACACTCGGTTCGCGGCGCGAGGAGTCTCCCGGGTGGCCCGGTCTCCCGTCGCGGCGCGAGGAGTCTCCCGAGGTAATCGAGGGAGGAGCCTCGCGCCGCGGGAGCCGGAGCGCAGCGAGCGAGCAGGCTCGCGGTCGAGGCCGCATCCGGCCGAGCCGCGAGCCGGTGCGCCCGCAGGGCGCAGGTCCCGAGCGGAGCGCGAGCGACGTGCTCACACCGGCCCCGAGATCCCGCCGTCCTTGCGCACGCGCCAGAAATGGACCGCCATCAGAAACGCCGCCACCAGCGGAATTCCGACGCAGTGGAGCACGTAGAAACGCAGCAGCGCCCCCGCGCCGACGAAGCGGCCGCCGAGCAAACCGAAGCGCGCGTCGTTCGTCGAGGTCACCAGCGGAATGTCGCCGATCTTGAGCAACCCCGTCCCCGGCCCCTGAATGCCGATGAACGGCGTGGCCGAGGCCATGTTCGAGCCGACCGTGATCGCCCAGATCGCGAGCTGGTCCCAGGGCAGCAGGTAGCCGGTGAAGGACAAGAGCAGGGTCAGCACCAGCAGGATGACCCCAATCACCCAGTTGAACTCGCGCGGCGGCTTGTAGGAGCCGGTCATGAACACGCGGAACATGTGGATCCAGACGGAGATCACCATCGCGTGCGCGCCCCAACGGTGAACCTCGCGCATGATGCCGAAAGGCACCTGCTCGCGCAGGTCCAGGATGTCCACGAACGCGTACTCGACCGTCGGCCGGTAATAGAACATCAGGAGCAGGCCCGTGAAGGTCAGCACCAGGAAGAGGAAGAACGTGATCCCGCCGGCGCACCAGGTGTAACGCATCTTCACGCCGGACTTGCGCGTCTTGACCGGGTGCAGGTGCAACACCACGTTGCCCAGCATCGCGAGCACCCGTTTCCGGTTGGTGTTCGGAATGCCCACGCGGAAGATCGATTTCCAGAGCTGGCTTTCGACGATCGAGTTCTGTATCTGGCGCCAGCGAGATTCCAATCGGGCCTCCGATTACCTGTTGGGGATTTCCGGGAGAAGAGTCACGTGAGCTTGACGAACGCCTTCGGATCCGACCACTGACCCCGCTCGTAGAGATACCGGGTGGCCTTGTCCACGACGATCTGGCCGTCTTCCGGCGAGACCGTGATCTCGGCGCGCTCGAGCGGACGCGGGGCCGGCCCCTCGAAGTTGATGCCCGACACGTAGTAGCCCGAGCCGTGGCAGGGGCACTTGAACTTGTTCTGTGCGGGCAGCCAGTTCGGCGTGCAACCCAGGTGCACGCACGTGGCGACGAGGGCGTAGATCGAGTCCGTGTTGCGGACGATCCAGATGCCGTATTTCTCCTTCCAGCGCTCGTCGACCCCGGGGGCGTAAGTCGACGGGTCCCCCGCCTTGAAGCGGGTCGGCGGCTCGAAGAGGACGTTGGGAAAGAGAAAACGCACCGTGGCCGTCAAGCCCGCGGCCGTGGCGGCGGCGAAGCCGACCCAGGCGAGCGTCATCCATTTCAGCGTGGAGCGCCGCGTCACCCCGTCCAGGGTGACATCGGCCGCGGCGAGAGGCCCGATCTGCGGCTCCGGCGTCGACATCCGTTTCCTCAGCCTACCAAAACAGTCCGCCGGCCCTCAAGATTGCCGGAGGGGCTCCGGAGCGCCGCCATCGTCTCGCGGGCCGCGCTTCGCACGCGCAGGTTCGGGTCCTCCCGCGCCACCTTCTCCACCAGCGGCAGGCTCCCGACGTCGCGCAACAGCGCCAGGGCCTTCAGCGCGCCCACCATGGCGACCTCGGATTGATCGCCGGACAGCGTGGCTTGGCGCGCGAGCGCCTCCCGGTCGATCATGGAGCGAAGGACGGGCACGCCCGCCGCGTCCGAGAGCGAGGCGAGAGCAATCGCCGCGTTCCAACGAACGTCGGCGACCCGGTCACCGAGCAGCACCTGAAGCCGCGGCACGGCCGCCGGGTCATGGAGCTGCCCCAACACGTAGGCGGCCATCTTGCGCATGCCGGCGTCCTCTGACAGCGACGCTTCGGTCACGGTCGCGAGCGCGCGCGGGTCGCCCAGCTTGCCCAGGGCCCAGACGGCGTACAGTCGCGTGTCGGGGTCCGGATCCTTCGAGGCGGCAATCAGCGCGTCCACGGCCTCCCGCGCGCCGAGCTTGCCCAGGACCAACGCCAGGTAACGGCGCACGGGCACGTCCTCGGCCCGCGAGGGAGAGAGAGACTGGAAGGTTCGCAGCGTCTCCGCAGCGAGCGCCGCGCGCTCGGGCGCATCGAGGTTCGGCAGCGAGCGCGACAGCTCGAAGGCCGCCTGCCAGCGTCGATTGGCGGTGCCTCCGCGAACCTCCTGCAGGTAATCGGCCGGTGTGCGGCGCTCGAAGGTCATGCGAGAGAAGATCCAGAAGACGGCGACGGCCGTTCCGACGACGAGCAGAGGCAGCAGGAAGAATCGGGTGACGGTGCCGCGGCCCTCGGCCACGGCCTCTTCGGCGGAGGCCTCATCCTCGGGCGGAAGCTCCTGCGTCACAGGACCGGAAGGTATCGCTTCGCCTGCGTGATGGGGTTCGGGACGAAGATGGCGTCTTTGTCGCAAACGGTTTCGCACAGGCGGCAGGAGACGCAGGGTCCCGCGTCCACTTCGGCGATCTTGTGGAAGGTCTCCTGCAGGGGGTCGTCGATCAGGTAGATGCAGTCGAAGGGGCAGATGTCGATGCAAAACTCGCAGCCGGTGCAAAGGTCGCGGTCCACGATGGCCTTCGGAATGTCTCGCGGCTTGACCTTCTCGACCAGCTCCCCTTTCTGATCTTGGATGCAGGAGACCGGGCAGTACCGGGCGCACACGGAGCAGTCGATGCACCGGTCGGCGTGGATCACGTACTTTTCATTCTTGTCGCCCGTGATCGTGTGCGTGGGGCACTTGATCTCGCAGACTCCGCAGCCGATGCACGTTTCGGTGATGAAATGGGGCATAGCCTCGTCCTGGCCCGCCCGGCGGGGCCTCACTGTGTCCGCGACCCGGCTTTTCCCTTTGCCCGGACTGAGAAAAAATATCACAGGCTTGCGGGCCGGGAGGAACATTTGGGCCTCCTTTGCGTTGGAGCCTGAGGAGAGAGGTGCATGAAGGACGTCCGGGCGGTTGTCGTCGGGCTGGTCGTTGTCGTTCTCCTCATCATGGCCTACGCCTACTGGCAGAGGCCTGCCAAGCAATTTCACAGAGTCCGCGGCTATCGGGTCGAGGTCGAAAAGGTCGAGGGGGACTCCCGCAAGCACCTCTCTTTCCGGATTCCGATGGTCACGGTGGCGCGCATCGCCTCCCTGATCCCGATCAGCGACATCGGGCGAAACTGGAACTCGGACTGGGCCAGGGGCGAGGTCAGCGGCCAGGACATCCTGGACGCCGCCTCCAAGAGCTCGCCCGGAAAACCGGGCGTGATCGAGCGAGATGGCAACCGGATCGAGGTGATGGCCGACGGATTCGCCCTGGACATCCTGGTCAAGGACAATTGGGACAAGACGGTCAAGGTGCGCCTCCCCCGAGCCCTGATCGAGGGTCTGACCGAACACCACCGGCTCTCCATCCAGGACGTGCTCAAGCGGCTCGATGAGCTCGGGCCCGGCGACGTCGTCAAGGTCCAGGACGGAGACAGCGAGGTGACTATCACCGCGGAAGCCAAGTAGTCCTCGTCTCTTCGCGGGAAAATCGCGCACGGAATCGACTCCCCCGGCCTCGGGTTATCGTTGTCCCGATGTCCAACCGACTCGCCCGCGAGCAAAGCCCGTACCTCCTCCAGCACAAGGACAACCCGGTGGACTGGTACCCGTGGGGTCCGGAGGCGTTCGCCCGGGCAAAGACCGAGCGAAAGCCGATCTTCCTCTCGATCGGCTACTCCACCTGCCACTGGTGCCACGTCATGGAGCACGAGTCCTTCGAGAACGATCGCGTGGCCGAAGCCTTGAACCGCGACTTCGTCGCGATCAAGGTCGATCGCGAAGAGCGGCCCGACGTGGACGACATCTACATGACGGCGGTGCAGACGATGACCGGCACGGGCGGCTGGCCGCTCTCGCTATTTCTCACGCCGGACGGCAAGCCCTTCTATGGCGGGACGTACTTTCCTCCGGAAGACCGGTGGGGAAGGCCGGGCTTTCTGTCGATGCTTTCGGCCGTCGCGCGGGCCTGGCAGTCGCGCCCCGAGGAGCTCGAGACCTCGGCCGCCGAGATGCTGTCGCACCTCGAGAAGTCCGCCGGCGGGCTGCCCGGCGGACAATCCCTCGATCCGGCGATCCTGGAGCGGGCGGCGCGAGCCCTGGCGCAGGAGTTCGACCCCGCCCAAGGAGGCTTCGGCGGCGCACCGAAGTTCCCGCCCGCCATGCGACTGGAGCTGCTGATCCGATGGGGCCGGCGGACCGCGGACCCTTCCGCGCGGGAGATGGCCGAAATGACCCTGCAGAAGATGGCCGAGGGCGGCCTCTACGACCAGATCGGCGGCGGTTTTCACCGGTACTCGGTGGACGCGAAGTGGCTCGTTCCGCACTTCGAGAAGATGCTCTACGACAACGCGATGCTCGCGCGCGTGTATCTGCTGGCCGGGCGAGCCTATGGACGCGGCGATTTCACCCGGATCGCCCGCGAGACGCTCGACTATCTGCTCGCGGAGATGACGCCGGACGGAGGCGGGTTCTTCGCCGCGCAGGACGCCGACTCCGACAGGGAGGAAGGCACCTTCTACGTCTGGGACCCCGAGGCCATTCGGCGAGCCGCAGGGGATAAGGCGGCTCCCATCGTCTGCGCGCGCTTCGGCGTGACCGAACAGGGCAACTTCGAGCGAGGGCAGACGGTCCTCTCCGTGGTCCGCGGCGTGTCCGAGCTCGCCGCGCAGTATGGCCGCGGCGAGGCGGAGATCACGGCCATTCTGGAGGCGTCCCGGCGGCAAATGTACGCCGTGCGCATGCGCCGCGTGCACCCGGGTACCGACGACAAGCTCTTGACCGACTGGACCTCTCTCGCCATCTCGGCTTTCGCGCTGGGGGCGCGGCTCTGCCGAGAACCGCGCTATGAGCAGGCGGCGCGGGACGCCGCGGAGCGGATTCTCCGGAATTGCCGTCGCGGCGGCGAGCTCCTCCACCGGGAAAGAAACGGTCAGGCCGACATTCCGGGATTTTCGCCGGACTACGCCTTTCTCGCCGAGGCGCTGCTCGACCTGTACGAGGCGACCTTCGAGGCTCGATACCTCCGCGAAGCCGTGGTGCTGCAGGAGGGTCTCGAACAGCGCTTCTCGGATCCTGGCGGGGGCTACTATCTCTCCGGCCAAGCGCACGACGGCCTGATCTTGCGCCCCAAGGAGCTGTACGACGGCGCCACTCCTTCGACGAACTCCGTCGCGGCCTCGAATCTGTTGCGTCTGGCTTCCTTCACGGGAGAAGGGCGCTACCGGGAGCGCGCCGAGAGGCTCTTCGGCGCGTGCTCCGGGTATCTCTCGCGGGTCCCGCTCGCGTTGCCGCGCCTGCTCTGCGCGGTGGACGCCGCCACGAGCCCTCAGCGCGAAATCGTGATCGCCGGCGAGCTCGGACATCCGGACTTCGAACGCCTGCGCGAGGCCGTCTTCGACAGCCCCTCGCCGAACCGCGTCCTCGTTCATGCCGACGCGGAGGAGAGCCTGGGGAATCTCGTGCCGCTCGTGGCCAGGCGCGGGTCGAAGGACGGCATCGCGCGCGCCTACGTTTGCCGCGACTCGACCTGTGGCCTCCCCCTCTCGGACCCCTCGGAGCTACGGGCGGCGCTCGATGCCTAACTCGAGCCTGAGGCTGCGGGTCGTGGGCGAAGGCGAGCCGCCGCCGCGCCGGGGAAGGGGCCGGAGAGGCCCCGGGCTGGCCGTCATCCTGGTCGGACTCTACGCGATTCTCTTCGCCGCCGCGCTCTGGTGGATGAAGAGCCAGGCCTCGCACGACCGTGGCCCGGCCCCCGCGGCCCGGGGCGGTGAGCCCGCCGCGGCGCCCAGCGCCGGAGCCGCCGACCGCGCGGGACTGCTCGCCGGCAAGGGGCTCTCACCGGCCGCGCGCCAGGAGTACGCCCAACGACTCGCGAGCGATCGCTGCGACTGCGGCTGCGACCTGACCCTGCGCAAGTGCCTCGAGGGGGAGGCGAAGTGCGCGCGGAGCGCCGACATGGCAGAGGAAAGGCTGAAACAGCTTCGATGAGGATTCCTCGAAGCGCCGCGGCTCAGGGGCGAAAAGACTTGCCCTCAACTTCCCTCGTTCGACCATAGACTTTCAGCCTTGGCGACCGGCCTCGTCTTCGACCAAGCGTTTCTCGCGCACCGCGCTCCGTACGAGCATCCCGAGAGCCCTGCGCGGCTGACGTCGATCCGCGCCCGCCTGGAGAAGGAAGGGCTCTTCGACCGGTGCGAGCGCGTTCCCGCGCGGCCGGCCAGCGACGAAGAGTTGCTCGCCATTCACGCGCCGGAGCTCTTGGCGACCGTGGCGGCGACGGCGAAGCTCGACTTCGTCCAACTGGACCCCGACACCTACGCCTGTCGGGACTCGGCGCGGGCCGCTCGTCTGGCCGCCGGCGGCCTGATCGATCTCACGCTCCGAGTCGGCGCGGGATCGCTCGCCAACGGAATTGCCCTCCTGCGGCCTCCCGGGCACCACGCCGAGTCCGGCTACGCCATGGGCTTCTGCCTCTTCAACAACGTGGCCGTGGCAGCCGCTGCGGCGCGGCGCGACGGCGCCCGGCGGGTCCTGATCGTCGATTGGGATCTGCACCACGGCAACGGCACGCAGCATTCCTTCTGGAACGACCCGGACGTTCTCTATTTCTCGACGCACCAGTATCCCTTCTATCCGGGCACCGGCGCCGCGGACGAGGTTGGAGGGCCCGATGCGCTCGGCCGCACCGTCAACGTTCCCTGGCCTCCAGGGTGCGGGGATGCCGAATACTTGGCCGCATTCGACCGCTTGCTGCTGCCGATCGCCCGATCCTTCGAACCGGACATCGTTCTCGTGTCCGCCGGGTTCGACGCGGCCCAAGGCGACCCGCTCGGCTCGATGCGAATCACGCCGGCGGGATACCAGGCGATGACGGGGCGCCTGAAGTCCCTCGCCCGCGGCCGGGTTGTTCTCGCTCTCGAAGGGGGCTACAACCTCTCCGCGATCGCGCATTCGGCCGAGGCCTGCCTTCGCGTCTTGCTCGGGGAGGACCCGCCGGCGGAGACCGGCCCGACCGAGCCGGCTCTGTCGGCCCGGCACGTGCTGGAAAAAGCGATCGCGGCGCAGCGCCCCTTCTGGCCGGAGACTTTCAGCGATCTCTCGTGAGCAGGACGATGTCGCTCCGGCACTCGTATTGGCCGACGACGAGCGAGCCGCCGTCCGGCGACCAGGAGATTCCACGCCTCTTGTCGTCGGCTCGCAGGCGATCGCCAGATTGGGCAATCTCCTGCCGGCCGTCGGGGCCGAGGCGCGTGCCGGCGGCGAGAGTCATGGAAAACAAGCGGATTTTACGGCCGGCGCGAGCGTTCACGAACGGTTCACGCGCCCTCGTCTAGCTTGAGGCTCGCATGACTCGGGGTTGGAAGCTTCTCGGGCGTAGTGTCGCCGTGGCCGCGGCCCTGCTGCCGGCGTATGCCGCGTTCGCCTACGTCGTGGTCCCCGCCGCCTGGTCGCGGTACGAGCGGCGCTCACCCCGGCGCAGTTCCTTCGGGATCACCTGCACGGCGGAGAGAATTCCGGGCGATCCTCTGAACGTGGCGCTCGTGGGCACGCGCGCGCAGGTGATCGCGGCGATGCGCGCCGCCGGCTGGGTCGAGGCCGACTCGATTTCGCTCCGGTCGGGATTGCGTGACGCGGGCAGCATCCTCCTGAACCGACCCTACCCGAGCGCTCCCGTCAGCACGCACCTGCTCTGGAACCGGCCGCAGGATCTCGCTTTCGAGCAAACCGTCGGGTCGAGCCCGCGGCGTCGCCATCACGTCCGGTTCTGGCGTTCGACCGTCAGCGAGGAGCCCGGCGCTTCACTCTGGGTCGGCGCAGCCACCTACGACCAGGGAGTCGGCTTCTCCCGCTACACGGGAGAGATCATCCACCACATCGGCGCTCGCGTCGACACGGAGCGCGAAAAGCTCTTCGACGACCTGACGCGTTGCGGGCGCATTGAGCGGATCGAGCGAATCATTCGCTTCCGGCCGGAAGGGCGCGGGGTCAATGGCGGGGGCGACGTCTACGAGACCGACGGAGCGCTGCTCCTCGGTCGGCTCATCCGCCGCGCGGCCTAGCAGGCTGCTGAAAAAGCGTGTGGGACGGCGTTACGAGCGCCGCGGGGTCAGATGCAAGGAAGCGCGACGACGGCGATGCCTCCGCATCGTCGAGGAGCGATGACGCCGCAGATGGCCCCGCGCCGCCGTAACCCGAAGGGCGGACGGCACTGTGCCGGGGCCCGCGAAAGCGCGGCACACGATCGAATGGACACGACACGAATCGGCCGCCGAATGCAAAGGGCCGGACGCGACGCCCGCATCCATTTTTCAGCAGCCTGCTAGTCGTCGACCCGCGTCGCACGCTCGAGCAGTTCTGTCAGGTCGTAGGACCCCGGCGCGAAGTGAAGCGTCAGGGCGCCGTCCTCGAATTCCGTGCGCTCGAGCGAAAGATCCACGCCCGGCGGCATCCATTCGTTCAGATTGACGACCATGATTCGGTCTTCCCGGTAGTACGTCAGCAGCCCCGGCGGTGCCTTCTGGACCAGGTAGGTCAAGAACTGGTCGGGGATCGGGATGAAGGAGAGGGCCTGGACGCGGTCGAGCACGAAGGCGAGGAAGCCGTCCTTCAACCGCAGCTGCGATACCGTCGCCTTGGCCGAGAGGGGAACGCCAAACCGGTGTACGACGACCGTCGCCGCGAGCTCTCCGGGCGTCACTTCGATTCGCAGATCGTGCAGCTCGGGAATCTCCTCGACCGCCCGCCGCACGAGATCGTTCAGCGTGCGCTCACGAAACGTCAGCGTCAGGCCACTCCAGGTCACTCGATGACCCTCGGGCTCCTCGGCGGGCGGCGCCAGTTTCGGCGCCGTCGCAGAATTCTTCATGCGGTGCTCGTGACTATTGTAGCGCGCGCGGCGTGGCACTTTCGTGGGCTGCGCCGCGCTGGGTCGTCACGCGGCGGTTGATTCCACTAAATCAGATAGGCCAGCGCGAAGCCCACCTGTGCTGCCATCATGAGTAAATACATGTGAGTCCACGCGGGATGGTTTTCGGTTTCTGCAAGCTCGTCGGGATTCCTGAGCAGCAGCCGTGCCGCGTAGGCGCCCCAGGCCGCGAGCAGAATTCCCAGGGCGATCAGCAGCGGTCGATGACCGGTCAGCAGCCGATGGGACGGGTCGCCCGGGTCCGGCAACCAGGCAAAGGCGGGAATCAGGAGCCACGGTAGGACGAAGAAAGGGGCGATCATCTTCGCCGCCGCTCTCACCCCGAAGCGGACCGGCAGCGTCACGCAGCCGTGCATCCGATCTCCTTCCATGTCGGAGAAGTCCTTCGTCGACGTCGCGCCGAGCAGGAAGAAGGCAAAGATCCCCCCGATCGCCCAGGCCTCGAAGTGCAGGACCGACGCCACGAAGGACCAGCCGGCCACCTTCAGAAGGCCCCCCCGGGTAACCGCGATCGTGAAGTTCGCCCAGAACCAATGCCTCTTGGACCGACCGAAGGCCGGAAAGGAGTAGACAAAGGTCGCCAGCGCTCCGATGCAATAGATGAAGAAGGCGGCGTGGAGAGGAAGCGGCGCCGCCATTCGCTCGGCGAAGCTCTCGTGCGGGTAGGGCACGACCAGCCACGTCGGCAGGATGGACAGAACGTAGAGCACGGCCGCGATCGCCCAGGCGCGGCCGATCGGCACCTCGCCGGTGACCAAGGGCCGCTCCGGCTTGTTTTTGCGGTCGATCTCGAGGTCGGCAATCTGATTGACGATGTTGGAAGCGGCGTTCATCGCAGAGGCGCAAAGCGAGCCAATCGCGACCGTCAGGACGACTGCCCAGGTCACCCGCCGCGACGGGTCGGGATTGTGGGCGGAGCCGAAGGCGCAGACCGCCCCGGAGACGATACCGAGCAGCGGAGGCAGCAGCGTGAACGGCCGCGCCAGGCGCAGATAGCGCTTCATCCCTCGACCGGCAAGTAGAGCGCGCCCTTGGCCAGGGTCAGCCAGATCTCGATGGCGAGGAGGGCGCCGACGAACGTATTCAAGGCGTTGGCGAACTCATGGTCGAGCCGCAGCCCGAAGCGGCGGCCGAGGACATTTGCGACGCTCTCCGCGAGCGCGCCGCCGAAGCCGGCCGCGGCCACGACCGGCACGCCCCGCGCCGGCAGGAGCCCGACGACAGAAGCCATCACCGCGATGCTCGCAGCGCCGGCAAGGGCGGCGGCGAGGCCCGGCCAGGAGACGGCTCCCGGAGTGCCCACCGGGAGCGTCCCTCCTCCGAGAGGCGAAAAGGCGCTCTTCCCATACAGGCTCCCAAACTCGGTTGCGAGCGTGTCCGCCAGCGCCGCCGCGAAACAAGCCGAGAAGGCCAGCCCCCAATTGGCCTGAAAGGATGAGAGGACCGCGATCAGAGCGCCGAAGAGACAGTTGGCGACCACATGGGCGGCGCCGCGTCGTCCTTGCGCGGTCTGGGCCGTTCCCCGCTTCTCCTTCTCCCGATAACCGACCCTCGAGGCGATCGTCCCGAAGAGGAAGAATCCCCAGAGCACCGCGTAGGCTCCCCAGCCCCCCGCCGCGAGAACCGCGGTGCCGACGAGGGCCCCAGCGAGCGAGCCCGAAACCGAGACGGAGCGCGCCCGGTAGGCGAGGGCGGCCACGAAGGCATTGAGCGCGAGGGCGAGCCAGAGGCTCGGCCTCGCCTCGTGACCGGCGGCGGAAGATGCCGGAAGGGAGACCCACGCCAGGAAGAAGGCGGTCGGCAGGGCCGGCACGAGGTTGTCATCCAGTCCCGTTCGGACCGACTCGAAGAAGGCGAAGAGGCCGGCGCCGCACACCAGGATCGCGACCGCCTCGGGCTCGAGCCGCGCGGCCACGAAGCCGAAAATCGCCACGGCCGCGGCTCCTCCGAAGGCCCAGTTCGAAAACACGCCGATCCAGGTCTTCTCCGGGTTCCAGGGCAGGGTCGGCCCCCCGACCGTCCGGCCCAGGACCGACGCCGCCGCGTCGCCGAAAGCCATCATTCCCCAGACCGCCGCGGCAATGGGCAACTGGCTGCCGCGGAAGAGCAAGATCAGCAGCAGGACCATCGCCGGGTAGGCGACGATTCCCACATCGCGGCGGCCGGCGCCGTCTCGGTAGATGCCGCGGCCGATCCGCGGCATCACGAGGAGGTTGAAGAGAAGGGCTGCGAGCGCGCAAGAGGCGGCCTGCTTCCAGGTCAGCCAGCGCAAGGCGAGGGCAAAAAGCCCCATTCCCGCGTGAACGGCCTTGCGCTTCCACTCGGAGGCGGGGATCTTCACGCGGCGGGGGCCGTGCTCGAGAAGTACTCCGCGAGCGGCTCGCGGAAGTTTCGGATCCGGCGCCCCGTCAGCCGCTCGTACTTGCCAGTGTCCAGAATCGAGCACGCGGGGCGCCGGGCCGGTCTCCCGAGTGTGGCCGAGTCGATCGGTGCGACCTCGACGTCCGGACGCGACATCAGGGCGACAATCTCGCAAGCGAAGTCGAACCACGAGACGGCGCCCTGGTTGGCAAAATGATAGATCCCCACCGCGCCCTGCTCGAGCAATGCCAGCAATGCCTCGGAAAGATCCGTGGTGGCCGTCGGCCGCCCCCGTTGGTCGTCGACGACGCTCAACGTTGTTCGCCCGTCCTCGACCTGTTTTCGAATCGCTTCGACGAAGTTCCAGCCCCCTCGGCCGAAGAGCCACGAGGCGCGGACCACGAGCCCGGTCGGCACCCGAAGGGCAGCCTCTTCGCCCTGGAGCTTCGACCGGCCGTAGGCCGAAAGGGGCGCCGGCGAGTCCTCCTCGCGGTAGGGGGCGCCTTTAACCCCGTCGAACACGAAATCGGTCGAAATCTGAACCAGCTGCGCCGACGTCTTGAGGCACTGCCCGGCCAGGATCTCGACGCCGCCCGCGTTGACCTCGAAGGCGCGTGGATCCGATTCGCACGCGTCCACCTTGGTGAAGGCGGCGCAATTGACGACGATCTCGGGCCGAACCTCGCGGAAGGCCGCCGCCACCGCCATCGCGTCGGTGATGTCGAGGTCCGATTTCGGACGCGCGAACACGTCGCAACCCGCGCCTGCGAGCACCGGAACCAGATCCGTCGCGAGCATTCCGGACGCTCCGGTGACGAGCACCCGGCGCCGAAGCTGCAGCAGGGGACGCGGAGCGGCGAGGAACCCGGGCTTCGGAACCTCGGGGGCGACGGTCGCCATCAACGCCCCGCGCGACTTCGGATTCGGGACGGCTGAAGAGAGCGACCGGATCGTTTCACGGCTGGGGCTTCCGTTGAGTGCTTCTACCCCGGTTCCTTCGCCGTCGTCGTCGACGTGGCGAGGCGCTCGGCATACTGCGTCCGGTAGAACGCCCGATAGGCCGCGTCTTTCTCCTTGATCGGCCGCCACCACTCGGGGTGATCGCGGTACCAGCGGATCGTCTCGGAGAGCCCCTCGTCGAAGGGCGTCCGAGGCGAGAAGCCCAGCCGCGCGAGCTTCGAGGCATCGAGCGAGTAGCGGCGGTCATGCCCGGGCCGGTCATCCACGTAGCGGATTAGGCTCTCGGGCTTCCCGAGCTCCCGCAGCACCTGCCGGGTGATCTCGAGATTCTCCCGCTCGTTGCCGCCGGCGATGTTGTAGGTCTCTCCATCGCGTCCGGCATCGAGCAGGAAATCGATCGCCTCGGCGTGGTCGCGGACGAAGAGCCAGTCGCGCACGTTGCGTCCGTCCCCGTAGAGGGGAAGCGCCTCCCCGTCCACGGCGTTGGTCACGAAGAGCGGGATGAGCTTCTCGGGGTACTGGTAAGGACCGTAGTTGTTGGAGGCGCGCGTGATCACGACCGGCATGCGGTACGAAGCCCAGTAGGAGAAGGCGAGCCGGTCGCCGCCCGCCTTGGACGCCGCGTACGGGTTGCGGGGATTGAGCGTCGAATCCTCCGTGAAGGAGCCCTCCGCGATCGAGCCGTAGACCTCGTCGGTCGAGATCTGAATGAACTTCCGGATGCCGCGGCGTTTCCCTTCCTCGAGCAGCACGAAGACCCCGCGCACGTCGGTCTCGATGAAAGAGGCATCTCCCAGAAGCGACCGGTCCACGTGCGTCTCCGCGGCGAAGTTGACGACGTGCGTGCAACCCTCCATGGCGCCGCGGACCGCCTCCGGGTCGGCGATGTCTCCTCTCACGAAGCGATATTCGGGGCGTCCGGCCACATCCTCGAGGTTGGCCGGGTTGGCCGCATAGGTCAGCTTGTCGAGGTTGACAACGGAGACCCCTCGGCCGCGCGAGGTGAGCACACGGCGGATGAAGTTCGAGCCGATGAAGCCGCAGCCGCCCGTAACGAGAATCTTCACAGAATGCCGATCTCGGAGTTGTCGCCGATCAGGAAGCGGTGGACGCGGGGCCGCTCGGCCCCCGGGTGGATGCGGACGTTGGTGCCGATCAAGGAGTCGGCGATGCGGCCGGGAATGCGCTCGATGCGCGAGCCCTGGAGAACGATCGAGTTCTCGATCTCGCATCGCTCGACGTAGCAGCCGGCCCCGATGGAGGTGTAGGGCCCGACGAAGGCGTCGCGAATCTCGGCGCCACCGCCGATGATGGCGGGGCCGCGGACCGTGGAGTTCCAGAGTTTCGCCCCCTTCTCGATCACGACCTTCCCCTCGACCCGGCTCGCACCGTCGGCGTTTTCCAGGCCTCTCGCCGTAAACGTGTCGAGAATGATCCGGTTGGCCTCCAGCATGTCCTCGATCTTGCCCGTGTCTTTCCACCAGCCGGTGACCAGGTGGGGGTGGACACTCCGGCCGTGATCGATCAGCCACTGAATCGCGTCGGTGATCTCGAGCTCGTCGCGCCCCGATGGCTTGATCGCCTTGACCGCTTCGAAGATGGTCTCATCGAACATGTAGACGCCCACCAACGCGAGGTTCGATTTCGGATGTTTGGGCTTCTCGGTCAAGCGCACGACACGCCCGTCCTCGAGCTCGGCCACTCCGAACTGCTCCGGGTTTGCGACTTTCGCCAGCAGAATCTGCGAGTTGCATCCGCGTGCCTGGAAGTCCTGCACGAGGGCGGTGATTCCGTCGGCAATCACGTTGTCTCCCAGATACATGACGAACGGCTCTCCCTTGAGGAACGCCTCGGAGATCAACACCGCGTGCGCGAGCCCCCTCGGCGCGTCCTGATCGATGTACGTGATCTCGGCTCCGAACCGCGAGCCGTTGCCCAGGGCCTCCTCGATTTCCGAGCGCGTTTCGCCGACGACGACGCCGAGCTTGTGGATTCCGGCCGCCACGATGGCCTCGATCCCATAGAAGAGCACGGGCTTGTTGGCGACGGGGACGAGCTGCTTGGCCCGCGTGTGCGTCAGCGGCCGCAGACGGGTCCCCTTGCCCCCCGACAGGATGAGTCCTTTCATCGTGGGTAAATCATAACGGCTAGGAGGCCGCGCGAGTAACGTCCGTCGCGAGCGCGGTGAGGCCGACGCGAGAGCGGGAGCGCAGAGAAACCGCGCGGAGTCGTAGCCGGGCTGCGTCGCACAAGCGGTTTTTCGAGCATTCCGCTCACGGCGAGAGAATCGGCGCGTGCAGCCGGAGACTACTCGGACGGGCTCCTAGAAGAGCCCGGCCCGCAGGGCGCCGTTGACGTCGAGCAGCGTTCCGATGTCCTTCAGGTTGACGACGAAGCGGACGTCGTTTCGCGAGTTGCCCGGGAGGCGGAGCTGGCGGTACTCGAGAAAGACGGTGTAGCAGGAGCCCTTGTACGTCAGCAGCGATCGATCCTCGAGCACCTGGCCGTTCAAGACGTCCCAATTGACCTCGGTGTCGACGCGGAAGGCCCTCGAGATGTCGACGCCGGCGGCGAACCGGAGCTGGTCACTGTTGGGCGTCAAAGAGCCCTGGGGAACCGGGCTCGCCAAGACCGGGTGGCCCGAAAACCAGGTCGCGTTGAAGAAGTTGCCTTTCCACGTGAAGGTTGCCGCGACCGTGTTGGAGGTGACCCGGTCCGCCTTGACGTCGTAGGCAAGGCGGCCGTCGAAGGAGATCATGGCTCCGGGCGCAAAGCGAAGCGCCGCCTCGATCGGCCCCGCGTTCTGGAAGAGGGTCGGCACCGAGCTCAGGATGAAGGGGGACTGCGGCTGCTCGAAGGCGTAGGTCTGCGCGATCTCGAAGGATCCGATCTCCGAGGCGGCCCCCGCCTTCGGGTCGCTCGAGCGGGCGAGCAGTCGGTTCACGAGGGCGTAGCGAATCTGGTTCGAGCCGAGCACCGTGTCGGCGTCGTCGAAGACCGGGATCTTCAGCGGGTCCGTGACGTTGGAGACGTAGGCGTAGTCGACGCGCGGCTCGATGACGTGCTTGAACTTCCCGAACGGCCCGATGTCCACGTCAAAGATGCGCGAGAAGGAGGGCCCCACCAGCGAGACCCCGATCTCGGCGTCGGCGCGGCTCAAGGAGGACCCGGTGAAGTGCGTTTGCCCGGGATCGGTCGAGTCGGTGTAGAAGGTCCACCGTCCTCCCAGAGTCGTCGTGACCGAGAGCCACGGAAGGCTCTTCCACGGCAGGGAGATCACGGGGTGGAAGTCCGCGCGGCCGTAGTCGCCTCGCAGGAGATCGACGCCGAGGACGTCCTTGCCCCGATTGATGTACAGGTACGAGAGCGAGCCCTGCCCCGAGAAATAGAAGGGGCTGTTGCCGATCTCCGAGGTTCGCCGAAAGTACTCGATCGTCGGAAGCCGCTCCTGAACGACCGTCGTATTGAAGTACGTTTCGCTCCGCTCCAAACGGAGGTTGAACGAATCGACGCCCTCGTTCTTCGAGAGGAAGGCGCGGGAAAGCACCTCCCGCAGCGACGTCGTGGCAAAGCCCCGCGTGTAGTCGAGCAGGTACTCGGGATCCGAGTAGCGTCGAAGGGCGATGACGCCGCGCATTCCCCACGGCAGATCGTCCGAGACATGATCGGCGAGGATGCTCCATCGGTTGCGCGTCCGCAGCGCGTACAGGCCGACGCCGCCGTTGGACATGACGCAGGGCGTGCCGACGAAGCCGGCTTCCTCCGGCGTCACACAGGTCGTGGCCTGGGTATCGTGGATGTAGTAGCCCCGGAAGATCCCGGCCGACTCGGGGCTCGGAGCCCAGCGCGCCTCCTCCCCGACGCCGATCGACCCCTTGGAAAACACGTCGAGCTCGGTCGTCAGGTCAGTCGATTGGCCCGTCACCCAGTAGTAGGTCAGCCCGAGGTACGCACCCCGCTGGCCCGTATAACCGATGCCGGGCACCATGAAACCCGACACGCGCCCCTCCTTCGTCGGCCAGATCATGTAGGGCGTGTAGAGGAGAGGCACCTCCGCGGCCCGAAAAGAAACGTCCTTCATCCGCGCGTAGTCGTCCAGCGTGACCGTCGCCTCGGACATCGTGAAGGACCAGTCCGGATGAGGAACGTCGCAGGCGGTGAAGACGCCCCGGTGGACGCGATATGTCGCCTCGCCGATCTTGTCGATCGTATCGGCAATGATGTGGAAGGTGGGCGGCAGGTTGGCGGTCGCCGTCTCGATCGTCCCGGTCTTGGATTCCACGTTGAAGACCGCCCGATTGCCGGAAAGGCGCGTCGGCCCCTGATCGATCACGACGTGCCCTTCGAGTGTCGCGATCTTCGTCGGAATATCGAAGCGCGCCCAGTCTGCCGTGATCTTCACGTCCTGGTACTCGATCAGGACCTCCTCGCTCCCCTCCCAGAAGACGTCCTTCTCGTAGTGGACGGGTTGCTTCGTGTACAGACGGACCTCACCTCCCTTTTCCGGAGGGCGGAACTTGATCTGGAAGTGAGCCTTCGAGTGAAACCGGGACTCGTAGGGATCGGCCTGTTGAACGGAGTCCTGCGTTTGGGCCGCGGCGGCCCGCGCCAGCAAGAACAGGATGAAGAGACGACGGAGGGCGAAGGACTTCTGGCGTGGGGTCTGCTCGCGTCTCACCGACCACCTACGCTTTACGACCTAACAGATCGTGCCCTCACAGATCCATCGTGCGCAGAGCAGGCGACTCCTGGAACGCGGCCTCGGTCTTCTCCTTGACGAGCTCGATACCGACGCCCGGAGCGAGCTCGACCAGCTCCAACCCCTGCCCGCCCGGAAGGACGTCGAACACGCATAGGTCCGTGATGATGCGGTGGACGCAGCGCCGGCCGGTCAAGGGGAGCGTGCAACGCTTGAGGACCTTGGAAGCGCCGGTACGGTTGGTGTGCTCCATCGTCACGACGAGGCGGCGCGCGCCGGCCACCAGATCCATCGCGCCCCCCATCCCCTTGACCATCTTGCCGGGGATCATGTAGTTGGCGATCGACCCTTCCTCGTCCACTTCCATCGCGCCCAGAACGGACAGATCGATGTGGCCTCCCCGGATCATGCCGAACGAGTCGGCCGAGGAGAAATACGAAGCACCGGGCTTGATCGTCACGGTCTCCTTGCCGGCGTTGATCAGGTCCGGGTCCACCTCGGCCTCGATCGGGTAGGGACCGAGGCCCAGGATCCCGTTTTCGGACTGAAGAACGACCTCCATGCCGGCCGGGATGTGGTTGGCGATCAGCGTCGGCATCCCGATGCCGAGGTTCACGGTGTAACCATCCCGAAGCTCGGCGACGGCGCGGCGAATGATGCCCTCGCGATCCAGCATCAGGCCTTCCTCACCGTCCGCCGCTCAATCCGCTTCTGCCGCGGCGCCACGACGATTCGCTGCACGTAAACGCCGGGCGTGTGGACGCACTCCGGGTCGAGACGTCCCACCTCCACGAGCTCTTCCACCTCGGCGATCGAGATCCGGCCCGCGGTCGCCGCCATGGGATTGAAGTTCCGCGCGGCTTTGCGGTAGACGAGATTTCCCAGCCGGTCGGCCTTCCATGCCGCGACCATCGAAAAGTCGCCCACGATCCCGCGCTCGAGGACGTATTCTCGCCCGTCGAACTTCTTGATCTCCTTGCCTTCGGCCACCAGAGTACCGACACCCGTCGGCGTGTAGAAACCCGGGATCCCGGCGCCGCCGGCTCGAATACGCTCGGCAAGCGTCCCCTGCGGCACCAGATCGACCTCGAGCTCGCCGGAAAGGAACTGCCGCTCGAACTCGGCGTTCTCGCCGACGTAAGAGGAAACCATCTTCTTGATCTGCCGGGTCCGCAAGAGCAGGCCCAGCCCCCAGTCGTCCACCCCGCAGTTGTTGGAAACGACGGTGAGCCCCCGGACGCCCCGGCGCACGAGGGCGGCGATCAGATTCTCCGGGATCCCGCAGAGGCCGAAACCGCCAACGACGAGGGTCGCGCCGTCTGCGACGTCGGCGACGGCGTCGTCGGCGCTCGCGACGACCTTGTTGATCATCCGGAGCGATGATAAGGCAAAACGACGGCCCGCCGGCCCGAAGAACGCCGCGCGAGACGCCTCAGCGGTTCACTGTCGGGCCACGCCCGCGCGCGGCTCGATACGAGTCCCGCGAATGCGAATTCGAACCGAGACGGGCGTTCAGATCGTCTCGACCAGCATCGCCGTGGCCTCGCCGCCGCCGATGCAAATGGCGGCGATGCCGCGCTTCTTGCCTTCGTGGCGCAGGGCGTGAAGGAGTGTCGTCAGAATACGCGCGCCGGAGGCGCCGATCGGGTGTCCCAGGGCGACTGCGCCGCCCCGGATGTTGACCTTTTTCGGGTCAAGCGACAGCTCCCGGATCGCCGCCATCGCCACCGCGGCGAAGGCCTCGTTGATCTCCCAGAGATCGATGTCGGAGACCTTCAGGCCGGTCTTCCCGAGCAACTTTTGGATTGCGCCGATGGGCGCCGTGGTGAACCACTCGGGCGCCTGCGCCACACCGGCGTGCGCCACGATCCGAGCGATCGGCTTGAAGCCTTTCTCGCGGGCGCGCTCCTCGGCGGCGACGACCAGCGCCGCGGCGCCGTCATTGATCTTGGAAGAGTTGGCCGCCGTCACGGAGCCGTCCTTCTGGAACGCCGGCTTCAGGGTCGCCATCTTCTCGAGCGGGGCCGCGAACGGCTCCTCGTCCTTCTCGACCCTCTCCGGCTCCCCCTTCTTACGAGGCACTTCGACTGCGACGATCTCCTGTCCGGTCACGCAGCTCGTGGTCGCGGCCTGCGCGCGCCGGTACGACTCCAGGGCGAAGGCGTCCTGCTCCTCGCGCGTGAACTTGTACTTCGACACGCACAACTCGGCGCAGTTGCCCATGTGCGTGTCCTTGTAAGGATCCCAGAGGCCATCCTTGATCATCGAGTCGATCAACGGCGCGTTGCCCATCCGGTAGCCCGTCCGGCCGTGGTCGAGCAGGTACGGAGCGTTCGACATGGACTCCATTCCGCCGGCGACGGCAAGGTCGTACTCCCCTGCCTGAATGCCATTGGAAGCGTCCATGACTGCCCGCATGCCCGATCCGCAGACCTTGTGCACGGTGATGCTCGGCACGCGGTCCGGAATGCCCGCCCCGAGCAAGGCCTGCCGCGCCGGAGCTTGACCTTCGCCCGCTTGCAGGACGTTCCCCATGATCACTTGCTCGACCTCCGAGGGCGGGACACCGGCCCGCTCGAGCGCCCCCCGTATCGCCGTGGATCCGAGAGCCGGGGCGGGCAGCGAGGAGAGCTTGCCCAGAAAGGAGCCGATGGGCGTGCGAGCGGCGGAAAGAATGACGATGTTCCTCATATGCCCGATTCTAACGCCGCGGAGCAGGCCGCCCTTCCCGGCGCACTTTCCCGAGGCGGACGGCTCGAATTCGTTGACCTTCTTCATCTTGCGCCGGGCGCCCTGCCCGAAGCTCCCCCCTGCGGGCCCGATCTCGAGCCCGACCGCGCTACTCTTTTCCGGATGCGCATCCTGGCGGTGGACTTCGGCGAGAAGCGGATCGGGCTGGCGACTTCCGATGCCTCGGGGCAAATTGCCACGCCCCGACTCACCCTCCGGCGCCGGGACGACGCCTCGGCCACCGAGGAGATTGCCCGCTTCTGCCGGGAGGAGGAGGTTGACCGCATCGTCTTCGGGCTGCCCCGTACTCCGGACGGCGCCGAGTCGCCCTTCGCCTCGCGGATCCGCTCCTTTGCCCGAAAGTTCACCGAGTCGAGCGGGCTGCCGGTCGATTTTCACGAGGAGACGCTCACCTCCCGAGAGGCCTCGAGGGGTCTGCCCGCGGGCTCGCCAAAGGAGGAGGTCGACCGCGTCGCGGCCGCCCTGCTCCTCGAGGATTACCTCAAGCATCGGCAGGCACCGCGGTGAGCGCGGGCAAGCGCCTCTTGAGGCTGCCGCTGCTGCTGGCGCTCCTGGCGTTGGCGATCGCCGCCTGGTTCATCAACCGGCTCGAGCGCCCGCGGGTGGCACCCGGACCGCCCCAGGAGGTGGTCCTCTACTTTCCCCCCGGCACTTCGACGGCCGCCATCTTCCATCGGCTCGCCGCCGAGGGAGTCATCGGCAGCCCCCGCTTCGCGGAGATCTACTACCGCGTGCGCTGGGGAGCGACACCGCTGCAGGCGGGTGAATACCGATTCCAGAGACCGATGGGAATCGACGGAGTGATCGAGCGGATGGGTCGAGGTGACGTCGTCCAGCATAAGGTCGTCGTGCCCGAAGGTCTGACGGCGGAGGAGACGTTCCGCCTCTTTCTGGACCAGGGCATTTCCACGCCCGAGGCATTCCGAGCGGCGCTTGCGGATACCTCGCTCGCGCCGGGCCTGGCCACGGGCGCATCGGACCTCGAAGGTTTTCTCTTCCCGGAAACCTACCGTGTGACCCGCTCCACATCGGCCCGAAAAATCGTCGAACGCATGGTCGGCCAGTTTCGACTGCACTTCACACCGGAACTCCGCGAGCGCGCGCGGGCCCTCGGGCTCACTCCCCGCCAGGCCGTCACACTGGCGTCGATCGTGGAGAAGGAGACGGCCCTGAAGCGGGAGGCGCCCGTCGTCGCCGGGGTGTACTTGAACCGGCTGGACCGCGGGATGCGTCTGCAGGCTGACCCCACGGTCACGTATGCCTTGAAGCGGGACGGCAACTGGTCCGGCACCCTCCGCCGCTCGGACTACACCTACGAGTCCGCCTTCAACACCTACCTCTACGAAGGGCTGCCCCCGGGCCCGATCTGCAACCCGGGGCTCCCGGCGCTGACCGCCGCGGTGACACCGACGCGAACGGCGTTTCTCTACTTCGTCGCCGACTCCAACGGCGGGCACACGTTCTCTCGGACCTTCGAACAGCACCTCCAGGCGATCGCGAGCAGCCGCCGGCTGCGGGCGGAGGCGAACGCGGCGGTTTCGGAGGAAACGCCCGTGCCGACGACGAACTGACTTGAGTCTTGACCGCGGCGCCGGCGGGACCGACAATCAGCGAGATTCCCACGGAGTTCGAAACTTGAACGCTTCGCGTCCGCCGGGCCTCGTTCGGCCGGCCGCATCATGACCGAGACGCTGCCTCGCCGATTCGGGTCGTATGTCCTGACGGCGGCTCTGGGCGAAGACGCGCTCGGCAAGGTCTATCGGGCCCTGAGGCTCGACCCCGACCGAGGTTTCGTGCGCCTCCGGATCCTGGAGACCGAGGAAATCTCCGAAGACGCCGTGCTCGACGCGATTCAGGAGAACGGCGAGATCCATTCCCACTTGAAGAACCCGGCGATCGCGCGAGGCGTGACGATGGACTCGGTCGAAGGCGTGCCGTTCCTCGCCTGGGAGGAGGAGAACGGCCGAACGCTCAACGCCTTGCTCGCCCGTGCCCCGACGCTGCAGGGGCGCATCCCCATCGAACACTCGCTCTTGATCGCCGAAAAGATCGCGACGGCGCTCGACCATGCCTACAACACGACGATCGAGGGAGAGCGAACGCTCCATGGGCTCGTGTGGCCGGGCTTCGTTTCCCTTTCCGACGACGGGGAGACCTGCCTGACGGGTTTCGGACTGGCGCCGGGGCTGCTCGCATCGCGAGGACGGCCGCGCTTCTCCAAGGAGATCGGGCCGTATCTCGCCCCGGAGGAGCGCTCCGAGGGGAAGATCGGCAAGAATTCGGACGTCTTTTCGGTGGGCGTCATTCTCTTCGAGCTGTTGACCGGCCGCCTGCCTGCGGCGGCCGGTCCCGTCGCCGATCTCTTCACGGTGGCTCGGGGGCCCTCCCCGTTGCCGCCGGAGTTGACGGCGGTTCTGAAGACGTGCTTGTCCGACGCTGCCTCTCGCTATCAGTCGAGCGGCGAGCTTCGGCGAGAGCTCGGGAAGCTTCTCTTTTCGGGACCCTATTCGCCCTCGACCTTCAACCTCGCCTATTTCTTGAACAACCTCTTCGGGCCCGAGATCGAAGCCGAGGGCCGGGCGCGTGAGCGGGAGGCGGCGCTCGACCTCGGGTCGATTCCCGCGAGCCTCTCTCCGCAGCCGTCGAGCGCTCAAGCCCCGTCGTCGAAGGCCGCGCCGACCAAGACACAACCTCTGCCCGTGAAGCCAGCTCCGAGTCCGGCCAAGCCGCCGGAGCCCAGCCCGCCTTCCAAAGGAGTGACTCCAACGACCGCGCCAAAGTTTTTGGCGGAGCCGGAGCCGCGCCGGAAGGCTCCATTGGCGGTCGTCGGAGTCTTGCTGCTCGCCGCCGCTGCGGGCGGAACCTGGTTCGTGATCTCGAAGCGACAGGCTCCGCTGCCTCCTCCCCTTCCCACGCCGCTGCCGACTCTGTCGCCAGAGCCCACCGCGACGCCCGAGAGCAGTCCCTCGACGGCCGCCATGAGCGCGCTTCAGTTCAAGGCGGAAGTCTCCCGAAGACTCGCGGAGGAAGTGAAGAGGCTCGAGGAAGAGGCGGCAAAGCGCAGAGAGGACGCCGAGACGGCTCGAATCGCAGCGCGCGCCGCGACCGCGGCGGCAATCCCTCCGACCCCGACGCCGACCGCCGTCGTCGTGGCGCAACCGCCGCCCGAACCGACCGAGCCCCCGCCGCCCACGGCCACGCCGCTCCCGGTGCAGGAGACGCCGCCGGCGATGCTGAAGATCCTGAAGCCCGTGTACCCGCCCGTGGCTCTCAAGGCTCGAATCGGCGGTCTCGTCATTCTTCGGGTGTTGGTCTCGGAGACGGGCCAGCCCCTTCAGGTCGAGGTGCTCCGCGGCGCCCCGGCGGGCCTGACCGAGGCTGCCGTCGCGGCCGTCCGAAAATGGACCTTTACGCCCGCGCGGCGGGGCGACACGCCGGTAAGCGCGTGGATGACCGTGCCGATCCCCTTCGAGCCCTGAGCCCTCCGCCGACAGGCCTCGGCCGAGCCTGCCCTACTTGCGCGCTCCGTATTCGATCGTCTTGATCTTCGGGAAGAGCCCGCGCAGGAAATCCTCCATGACCTTGTCTTCGAGCCAGGTGATCTCGGTGCCGTCCACGAAATAGGTGGGTGTCGAATTGACCCCCAGGCGATATCCCTCCTCCATGTCTTTGGTCACCGGAGCAAAGCTCTCGTCGCGCAGGTAGCAGGAGAGAAAATCCGACATCGAGACGCCTTCTCCCTGGGCGGTCGAGACGGCAAGCTGATCGATCCCTCCGACCGTCATCGATTCCTGCGCCGTGTATACCTGCTGCTTGAACCGGAACATCGGGCCAGCCCCGGCAAAGCGAAAGATGCACTCGCCAGCGGACGCGGCCTTCATCGCCCACACGTGTGCCAGCCAGAGCGGGAAGAACTTGTAGTACCGGCGCACCGAAACGATGCCGGCGTTGGCTTCCAGCAGCCGGTCCATTTGCTGCCCGCGAAACTTGCAGTAGCCGCACTCCATGTCGGCATATTCGACGACATTGACGCGCGCGTCGGCGGGCCCCTGAACCGGCCCCCCCGACAAGTCGATCATGCGCCGGCGCTCGGCCCGAGGGTCCTCCGAGAAGTCGAACAAGGTGCCCTGAAGGAAGACACGCCCGTCGGGTGGCGTGTATCCGGGAAGACGCACTCGCCCATAGCCGGTCTCGGTCGCGATGAGAATGCCCTTCAAGCCCCCGCGATCCCGTTCGGGGGCGAGCGCCGCGTGCGCCGACGAGTGAAAGAGATTGGTCAGGTAGGTCGAGAGCCAGTTCAGGTCCTCGCTCGTGCGGACCGGCTTCGGATCGACGTTGGGGAGCGTGTCTCCCGCGAAGAACCACTTGCCGTCCTCCGAGAGAAAGACCACCTTGTCGAGGTCCAGCTTCGAATACCGGCCCGTGCGTTTGAACTTGTAGGCCCGGAAACCGGGAACCGTCTTCTCGGCCGTCCGCGCGACCGTGACGCGCGAATCAGGATCGAAGGGGAGGTACTTGAGCAGGTACGCCTCGAGCGCCTTCTCCGTGGGACCGGCGGGCGTGGCGGCCGCCGGATTGGCGGGTGCCGGAGCCTGAGAGGGCGATCCCGTAGCGCCGACAAGACCTCCGCCGATCAAGACCAGGGCGAGCACCGTCGCAATCTTCCTCATCGTTCTCCCATTCGAAGGGGCCCGTTCGGCCGCAGGCCGCGGGCCGCGTTCCTACGACCCCGGGGGGCCCTTTTCGCCGCGCAGGAGCCTCAGGGAAGCGACGACGCCGGGCTGTGCGGGTTTGATGGCCAGAGACCGCTCGAGCAACGCGATTGCCTCCTCTTTGTGCCCCAGACAGGTTCGAAACAAGGCCATCGCGTTCAGTGTTTCCGGATCCTGGGTCTGCGGCGCCACAGACGCCAGAGCCGCCTCGGCCCCGATGCAGTCCTTGGTGCGAAAGCGCGCCAGAGCGAGCTCTCTCGAAAGGCGTTCGCTCTGCGGATACTGCCGGCAGCCGCGCTCGAGCAGATGGCGCTCCTGCGAGGCTCGACCGTCCGTCCGAAAGAGCAGCGCCCAGCCGCTGATGGTCCCCTCGGGGTCCGGGTGTCCCGCAGCGAGCGAGCGGAAGAGCCAGTCCTCTGCCCGACCGAAGTCCTTGCTCTCCCGGTAGAGCACGGCCAGATTGAACATCGGCGAATGATAGTCGGGCCGGAGAGCGAGCGCCTTCTCGAAGGCTTGTCGGGCTCGAGCCGAGTCCTTGTGTGAATCGCGCTCGTAGAGCCCCAGGTTGTTCCAGGCGCCCTCCGTCATGCCGGGCGAATCCCCGCCGGTCGGGGCGAGCGGGCGCGCCTCGCTTCCCGACAGATACCCCAGGGCGAGCAGCTTCTTCGCGTATTCGTTCGCTTGCTCCGGGCTGACCGGCTCACCGGCCACGCGGCGCACCGTCACGGCGCCGAAGAGATCCTCCCGGGGCAGCTTCGGCAAGCCGTCGACCGCGCCCTCGATCGGCCGACCCGTCATTCGGCGGTCCGCCGGCAGGCCCAGGAGCGCGAGCACCGTCGGCGCGACATCGAGGATCGCCGCCTGCCCGCGCTCGGTCCCGCGGCGAACGCCCTTTCCCCAGAACGCATACACGCCGTCCGAACGATGCCAAGACGCCGCCGTCGACCAGTTGATGGAGGAGCGCTCGCACGACCGATCGGCGCCCCACTTGAAGCCGTGGTCGGAGTGAACCAGGAGTGTCGCCCCGTCCTCCTCCGCACGCCGCATCCACTGGCCGAGAATCCGATCGACGAGGGCGTAATAGACATCGACGACGCGCGAGAAGCGGCGAAAGTCCTCCTCCGAGACGCAGGACAGCCGCGGCGGAACGAAGGAAGCGAAGACATGTCCGATTTCGTCGGTGCCCTCGAAATACAGCGCCATCAGGTCGGGGTGATTGCGGTCGTAGAGGTCCCGGGCGATTCGTTGGTAGACGCGAGTCGAGGCCACGATGCGCGAGAGCGCCACCACCGGATTCTGAAGTCCCTCACCGGAGGCGAGCATCCGCGCGATCTCGCCGGTCGGCAGATCCACGTACGCCGCAAGCTCCTCCGGAGTCACCTGCCCGTCCCGCGCCACGACCTGCGCGATACCCGTCTCGAGGCTCGGCGGATAGGCAGCACCCGAGAGCGGCAGCGTGTCGAAGAGAATCGGGCTCGCGTGGTCGGAGACAAAGAAGCCCGACACCTCTTCGGCCGGGTGGGAGGCCCACCACCCCACCACACCCACCCGACGACCCGCGGCGGAGGCCAGATTCCAAACCGCGGGAACGGCGCGCGAGCGCCCGGAGATCGGCACCTTCTGTCCTGTCCGGGGGTCGACCTCCTGAAAATCCAGGACCCGGTGCACGTCGGGTCCCACTCCCGTCGAGGCGGTCACCCAGAGCAGCGGCGAGAGCGGTGGCACGAAGCTCTTGAGACGCCCCGAGGTGCCCTCGGCCGCGAGCTGCTTCCAGTGGGGCATCTTTCCCTCGGCCGCCAGCCGGTCGAGAAGTTCCCAATCGAGGCCGTCGAGACCGAGCCAAATCAGGGGCGTGCGTCCGCCCGCGGGCCGGGGCGTGCGGGAAACATCCGCCGCTTCGACTGCCAACGGAACCGTCTCCGGCGTCGACGTCTTGGACGTCGCGGGCTCCGTCCGGCGGCAACCGACCCATGCCGCGAAGATCGTCAGCAGCGAACCCGCGAGGGCTCGAGAGACCCGAGGCGAACGGCAACGGGGCCTTTGCATCCGCCTCGTGGGGCGATCGCCCGCAGGGCTCCCCTGTCTCACGAACGTGGCGCCGCCGCCCGGTCGCCACGGAGCATCTTCAGGGACCGGACCACGCCCGGCTGATCAGGCTTGATCTCGAGCGAGCGCTCGAAGAGCGCGATCGCCTCCTCGCGGTGTCCCAGGCACGCCCGCAACATCGCCATGGCGTTCAACGTGTCCGGGTCCTTCGTTTGGCGGTCGACGGAGGCCAGGGCCGCCTCGGCACCGGCGCAGTCCTTGGCGCGAAAGCGCGCCAGCGCGAGGTCTCTCGAGAGCCGTTCGCTTCCGGGATACTGCTTGACCGCGCGCTCGAGCAAGCGCCGCTCCTCCGCCGTCCGCCCCTGCCCGCGATAGACGGCCGCCCACCGGCCGATGGTCCCCTCCGGATCCGGGTGCCCGGCCTCGAGCGAGCGAAAGAGCCACTCCTCGGACTTCTCGAAGGCCCTGTTGTAGAGATAGAGGCCCGCCAGGTTGAACATGGGCGAGGGATAGTCAGGCCGCAGGGCGAGCGATTTTTCGAAGGCCTCGCGGGCCCGTGCGAAATCCTGAAGCATGTCTCGCTCATACAGTCCCAGGTTGTTCCAGGCGCCTTCCGTCATGCCCGGGCTATCCCCGCCCGTCGGGGAGAGCGGGCGCGCCTCGCTTCCCGAGAGATACCCCAGCGCGAGCAGTTTCTTGGTGTATTCGCTCGCCTGCTCCGGGGTTACCGGGGACGTCGCCACCCGCCGGACCGCGACATCGGCAAAGAGGTTTCTTCGGCCCGTGGGGGCCAGGGCCTGGAAGGCCGATCCGATCGGACGCCCGGACATCCGCGTGTCGGAGGGAAGGCCCAGCAACGCCAGCACCGTCGGCGCCACGTCGAAGATCTGCGCCTGCCCGCCCGAGGCGGCGGGGCGCACACCCCTGCCCCAGAACGCATACACGCCTTCGGCGCGGTGCCAGAAGGCTGCCGTCGCCGACTTGAGCGACGAACGCTGACAAGACCGGTCGGTCCCCCATTTGAAGCCGTGGTCCGAGTTGACGAACAGTGTGGCGCCGTCCTCGCCTGCTCGCCGCATCCACTGGCCGATCACGCGGTCGATCACACCGTAGTACGCGTCCACGACTCTCGAGTACCGGCGAAAGTCCTCGTCCGAGACGCAGGCGAGGCGCGGCGGCGCGTAGGGGGCAAAGACATGGCCGATCTCGTCGGTCCCTTCCAAATAGAGCGCCATCAGATCGGGATGCTCCCGGTCGTAGAGGTCCCGAGCGATCCGCTGGTAAACGCGCGTCGACGCCAGAATGCGCGAAAGCGCGACGACGGGATCCTCCATCCCGGAACCGGAGGAGAGGGTCTGAGCGATTTCCGCTTCGGGAAGATCGAGAAACGGCGTGAGCTCACCCGCCGTCACGGTCCCGTCGCGCGCGACCACCTGCACGACGGCCGTCTCGAGCGCAGAAGGATAGGCGACACCCGCGATCGGGAGCTTCTCGAAGAGAATGGGGCTCGCCCGGTCGGAAACGAAGAAGCCCGCGACTTCCTCGGCCGGATGTGTCGCCCACCAGCCCACCACCCCGACGCGACGACCGGCCGCGGAGGCCAGGTTCCACACGGCAGGCACGGCCCGCGAGCGCCCCGAGATGGGAACCTTCTGGCCCGTCTGCGGGTCAACCTCCTGAAAATCGAGAACGCGGTGCACTTCGGGCCCCACGCCGGTACAGGCCGTGGCCCAGAGCAGCGGCGAGAGCATCGGCAGGAAACTCATCAGGCGCCCTGACGCCCCTTCCCTCACCAGACGCTTCCAGTTGGGCATCTTCCCCTCGGCCGCGAGCCGGTCGAGCAGCGTCCAGTCGAGGCCGTCCAGGCCGAGCCAGATCACCCGCGTTCTCCCGTCGGCCCGGGGCGTTCGCGCGACGTCCGCCGCCTCCACCGCGGGCGGACGTGCATCGACGACGGGTGAGGTCGCGGCGACCGGCGTCTCTGCCTTGCGGCAACCGAGCGACGCTGCCGCAATCGCCGGGACGAGCAGCAGAATTCGCGCGACCCGAAATTGACTCATCCGCGGCGGCCCGGCCGCCTCGCCGGAACCGATGGAGTCGGCGCAGGCGCCAAGCACCGGGGTGAGGCGGGCATCGCAAGGCGCCGGGAGGAAGGCGAGGCAGGGCCCACGGCGCAAAGTTAACACGCGACTCGGCGGGCGAGGCGGCCTAGGGAGTCGGACTGGGCCGGACGACGAGTAGCAGAGCGCGGCCCTCGACCGCCGCTCCCGGCGAAACGGCGCAGCGCGCCACGGTGCCACCCGAAGCGGCCCGAATCTCGTTCTGCATCTTCATCGCTTCGAGCACGATCAGCACCTCTCCCGCCCGAACCTGGTCGCCCTCGGCGACACGCACCTCGAGAACACGGCCGGGTATCAGCGCCCGGATCTCCTCCTCGGCGGAGTCCGAGCCTGCCGCATGGGAATGAGACAGGCGATCGCTCAAGGGATCGGCCAGCGGCACGCGCCGCGGACCGTCCGAATCGACAACCACCACCTCGCCCGACTCCGCCGCGAGCACACGGCCACAAACCTGCCTCCCGTCGGGAAACAGAAGCGACAGCCTTCCATCGCAGAGTCGTCTCACGGAGACGGCCTGGGTCTCGCCCTTTCGCGTCAGGCGCCAGGTGTCACCCTTTCCCTCCAGGCGAATCTCCTCCGGCTCGGCTCCACCGCGAAAGACGTACTCGAATCGGCGCATGCTCTTCGCGGGCCCTTACCGAAGCGACTCGCGCCGCGCGGCGGAGCGCCAGGCCGAGACCGGCGAGCCGGCGGCGGACGGTTCCGCGCCGTTGCGATGAGCCGCGAGGCCGATCGCCGCGAGGGCGACGTCCTCGGAACGCAATGGCGTCGGCCCGAGGAGTCCCTGGCCGAGGCGGCGGTCGAGCCACTGCACGTCGAAGGCGCCCCGGCGAAACTCCGGGTCCGAGACCAGTGCCTGGAAGAGAGGCAGGGTCGTCGCGACACCCCCGACCTCATACTCCGCGAGCGCGCGCGACAGGCGTGCGATCGCCGCTTCGCGGTCGCTCGCGTGAACGATGAGCTTTCCCAGCATCGGGTCGTAGTCGATCGGGACGATGCCACCCTCCTCGATGCCCAAGTCGTGACGCACGCCCGGACCTCCGGGAACCCTCAGGACCTTCACGGTGCCCGGCGAAGGGGCGAAGCCCCGGGCCGGATCTTCGGCGTAGATCCGGCACTCGATGGCGTGGCCGCGGGGCGAGAGGCCCCGAAACGCGAGCGGCTCGCCGAGCGCGATCCGGATCATCTCGCGAGCGAGGTCGACACCCCACACCTCCTCGGTGACCGGGTGCTCGACCTGCAGGCGCGTGTTCATCTCCAGGAAGTAGAAGGAGCCGTCGGGCGCCAGCAGGAACTCGACCGTCCCACAGGATTGGTAGCCGACCGCTTCGGCCGCCCGCACCGCCGCGAGTGAAAGCCGTTCGCGCAGGTCATCGTCCACGACCGGTGAGGGGCACTCCTCGACGACCTTCTGGTGCCGGCGCTGGAGGCTGCACTCGCGCTCGCCGACAGCGAGAATCCTTCCCTGAGTATCGCCGATGACCTGAACCTCGATGTGCCGGGGACCCTCGATCAGCTTCTCCGCGTAGACCGCCGCGTCCCCGAAGTAGGCCGTCGCCTCGGAGCGAGTTCGCTCGAAAGCCGCCGCCACCTCATCGTCTCTCTCGACCCGCCGCATCCCTTTGCCGCCGCCCCCGGAGGAGGCCTTGAGCAGAATCGGGAAACCATGTCGCCGGCCGAACTCCGAGAGCTCCGCCGCGCTTTCCGCCGGGCGCATCGTCCCCGGCACGACTGCCACACCCGCCGACTGCATGCGGCGGCGGCTCTCGGTCTTCGAGCCCATCGCCTCGATGGCTTGCGCAGACGGTCCGACGAAGGTCAGGCCGGCCTCCGAACAGGCGCGCGCGAACTCCGCGCTCTCGGCCAGGAATCCGTATCCCGGATGAACGAGCCGCGCGCCCGTCCTCCGCGCCGCCTCGAGCAGGGCGGGAATCGACAGGTAGCTCTCGCGCGCCGGCGCGGGCCCGAGCCGCACGGCCTCGTCCGCCATCGTGACGTGCGGCGCGCTCCGGTCGGAGTCGGAGAAGACGGCAACCGTGCGCAGGCCGAGCTCGCGGCAGGCCCGAAAGATCCGGACCGCGATCTCGCCTCGGTTGGCGACGAGCAGCTTGAGAGAGCTCATGCCCGACCGGGCCGCCCCCGGGCAGCCGATGGGGCCGCGAGTGGCAGCCGGCCTTTCACAGCGGGATGTTGTCGTGCTTCTTGGCGGGAAGCTGGGCCCTCTTGGATTCGAGCAGTCGGAAGGCCGTGATGAGCTTCTCGCGCGTCTCGGACGGCTCGATGATTTCGTCCAGATAGCCCCGCCGGGCCGCCACATAGGGGTTGGCAAAATTCTCGATGTATTCCGCCACCCGCGAAGCCCGCGCCTGCGCCGAGTCGCCCTCCCGCCGGTACAGAATGTTCACGGCGCCCTCGGGCCCCATCACGGCAACTTCCGCCGTCGGGTAGGCGAAGTTGAAGTCGGTCGCGATGTCCTTGGAGAGCATCACGCAGTAGGCGCCGCCATAGGCCTTGCGCGTGATGACGCTGACCTTGGGGACCGTCGCCTCGGCGAAGGCGAAGAGCAGCTTCGCGCCGTGCCGGATGATGCCTCCATACTCCTGTTGCGTCCCGGGCAGGAATCCCGGAACGTCCTCGAACACGAGCAGTGGAATGTTGAACGCGTCGCAAAAGCGGACGAAGCGCGCTCCCTTGACGGAGGCGTCGATGTCGAGCACACCCGCCAGGTGCATCGGTTGGTTGGCGACCACGCCGACCGGGCGCCCCGCCAGACGCACGAACCCGACGAGCAGGTTGCGGGCGAACCCCGCGTGGACTTCGAAGAAGCGCCCCTCGTCGGCAATCCGTCGGACGAGCTCCGCCATGTCGTAGGGCCGGTTCGGCTCCTCGGGAATAAAGTCGTTTAGATCTCGGGGCTCGCCGGGCGCCTCCCGCGATTCCTGGATCGGCGGATCGTCCAGATTGTTCGCGGGGAGATACGAAAGCAACTCGCGGATCGCCGAAAGCACGGCCGCGTCGTCTCTCCGAACAAAATGCGCCACGCCGGAGACGGCCGAATGCGTCCGGGCGCCGCCCAGATCCTCCTTGCTCACCTCTTCATGCGTCACCGTCTTGATCACGTCGGGCCCGGTCACGAAGAGATAGGACGTCTTTTCCGTCATGAAAACGAAGTCGGTGATGGCGGGCGAGTACACCGCGCCGCCGGCGCACGGGCCGAGAATCGCGGAAATCTGCGGCACGACACCCGAGGCGCGGGTGTTTCGAAAGAAGACTCTCGAGTAGCCGGCCAGCGAGACGACGCCCTCCTGAATCCTCGCGCCGCCGGAATCGTTTAAGCCGATGATGGGCGCGCCGTTCTGGACGGCCAGATCCATGACCTTGCAGATCTTCGAGGCGTTGGTCTCGGAAAGCGAACCGCCGAAGACGGTGAAATCCTGGGCGAAGACGTAGACGGGCCGGCCGTCGACGGCTCCCGCGCCGCAGACGACACCGTCGCCCGGAATCTCCTTCTTCTCCATTCCGAAGTCGCGGCTGCGGTGCACGACGAAAGGATCGAGCTCGAAGAAGGATCCCGGGTCGAGCAAGAGCGCGATCCGTTCGCGCGCCGCGAGCTTGCCCTCGGCGTGCTGGCGCTCGACGCGGTCGCGCCCTCCGCCCTCCAGGCTCTTCTCCCGCAGCGCGTCCAGGTGCGCGATGCGTTTTTCGTGAGTCATGACAGCAGGGGTGAGGGGTTAGGGATGAGGAGTGAGGGACCGGGGCGACGCTCCCGTCCCTCGTCCCTCGTCCCTCGTCCCTCGCCCCTCACAGGACGATTCCCCGCTGCTCGGCCAGCTTTCGGCGGATCCGCCGAAACAGCTCCTGGCCGTCGACCCGACCCGACGCGATCTCGCTCCGGGCCGCCTCCATCATCCGGCGCGCCTCCTCGTCGATCATCCGTTCCTTGCCGGCCTCTTCCGCAAGCGCCGAGAGGACCGCTTGGCGCAGCGCGCCGGGCGCCCTCTCCTCGAAGAGATTACGCGAGGCGATCCCCCGAGCGGTTCGGACCGCAATGAACTCCTTCTTGATATCCGAGAGACCCATGAGTCAGCGATGTTAATACAGCAGGGGTTCGCGACGCCTCGGCCATCCCGGAAGGCTTCCCATTGCCCGGGGGCTCGCGCCTGCACCCCACCCCTTACGGGAGGCGCGTCGGTCCCCCATAATCCCCCGCATGTCGCTCGACCCATCCACGGTTGCGCGCTCGATCGAGCCGCTCGCTCGGCAGAGCGGCACGATCGCCGACGTGCTCGTCGAGCGTCGTCGAGAGGTGACCGTGGTCTGGCGCGACGGCGAAGCCGTCGAAACGAGATTTGTCTCGACCGAGGCGCTCGCGGCGCGCTGGCAACGCGCCGGAGAACAGCGTCTCGTCTCCCTCTCGCGCGTCGACGAGTCGGGGCTGCGCGAAGCGGTGCGGGAGCTTCAAACGGGCCTTGGCCGGGCGCCCATCCCCCTCCGTCCAGCCCCGGCGACGACTTCGCCGCAACAGGAGTCGGCTCCGGCCGTCGAACGATGGAGCAAGCGCCTGGCGAGCATCTTTTCTCGGCTTGCCCCGCGGCACTGCTTCCGGTGGACGCTCCAGGAGGTCGCCCGCGACATGTTTCCCGCGGGCGCGCCCTGGCTCTCCCATACGCGCCGCTTGCTCTCGCTCGAGGGAAGTTTCACGGCGGCCTCGCGCCGCGGCGACGAGGCGCGTCCGTTCAGCTTTCACAGCCCCGAATCGGAGACGACAGCCGACGAGCTCCGCGCCTGTCTGGCGCGCGCCGCCGAGCCGCGCGAGGTCCCGACGCCCGGCCCGGAAGGAGAGACGGACGCGGTGTTGGCTGCCGGCTCGGCCGTGATGCTGTTCCACGAGATCCTCTCGCACCCGCTGGAGGCGGGCTCCGTCTCCCCCCTCTCTGGACTTCAAGAGGCGAGGCTGGCCGTTTCGGATCTCGAGGTCAGAGACGACGCAACCCGCCTGGATCTCTTCGGCGGATACGAGATCGATGACGAGGGCGTGCGACCGCGCCCCGTCAAGCTTCTGGACGCCGGACGCTTGGCCGGACGGCTGACGTCCCGAGCCTCGACGGAACGCCTCGAGAGGGAGGCCTCCAATGGGCACGGCCGGAGAGCCGAGGTCGGCGATCCGCCGCTGCCGCGCGGCTCGAACGTGATCGTGTCGGCCGGAGGCGTCACGCGGGAAGAGATGGCGCGCCGCCTCGGCCAGGGGCTTTGGATCGAGGAGTTCGCGGGCGGTTCGGTGGACCTGGCAAGAGGCAGCTTCCGGCTGCTCTTCCCCCGCGCCCGGCGGGTGCGTCGGGGAAGGTTGGCGGAGGAGCACGGCCCCGGCATGCTCGCCGGCGAGATCCTGCCCGCCCTGCGAAACGTCGAGTCGGGGCTCGGCCGCGAAACGCATCCGTACCGCGGCCTGGGCTGGTGCTCGCGGTGGGGACAGATCGTGGCCGTGCAGGGAGCTTCCCCCGACGTCCTGATCCGCCAACTCGCGGTTCGCGCGCGAGTATGACCGAGCAACGGATCGCGTCCCTCTTGGAGGCGCAGGCGCCCGGAGCCTGGGAGCTCTATCAGAAGGAAGGCGCATCGCGCGAGATCACGCGGACCGCCAACCAGAGCTGCGAGACGTCCCGGAAGGAGGAGGGTTTCGCGGCGCGCTGGTGGGATCCGGCTCTCCGCTTCGCGGCGGCGAGCAGCGCCGCGGGGCTCGCGCGCTTGATCCCGCTGGCGGCCGGGGCGCCCGCGGCACCGGGACCGGTTCCGAGGCTTCCCACGGGCCGATCGGACCGGCCGCCGTCGCCCGGTCCGCCCGAGGCCCCTCCGGATCTCTTCGAGGAGCTCGCCCGACTGGTTTCTGCCGAATCTCGCGGAGAGGCCGTGCTCTCGGAGCTCTCGGTGCGGCGCGGCCGCAGCCTCGAGCGTGTTCGCAATGCGCCGGGACTCGACGTCTCCTGGAGCGCGAAGGCACTGACCGGATTCGCGGCCGCCGTCGGGCGGCGCGGCGGCCGGGCTTGCGAAGCACGCGTGCCCTTTCGCTGGGAAGGAGAGCCCGCTCTCCCGGCTCTCGCGCGCCGATTGTGCGACCGCACGACGCTCCCGCTCTCCGAACGCGCCACGGCGGTGGAACGCGGCGAATGGCTCCTCGACGTCTCGGTCACCGCGGCTGTGTTGTCCGGTCTGGCTCCGTTGTTCACCGCCGACGCCCACCCCCGATGGGCCGCACGGGGAGCCCTCCTCCCTCCCGAGATCTCCATCGTCGACGATGCCACCAGCGAGGCTCCCTTCGACGGGGAGGGCACGCCGTCGCGGCGGGTTCTCGTCGTCGACCGCGGCACGCTCGGCGAGCCGCTTCACGATCTCTCATCAGCGCGGCGCGCCGGCGCGAGACCGACGGGGCATGGCGTTCGCCGTTCCTACCGGACCCCGCCCGTTCGGGCGGCGCGGCGCCTGTTCTTCGAAACGCAACGCCCCGTCTCGCCCCGCGACCTGCTCGCTTCGGTCAAACGCGGAGTGTTCGCCTCCGCGCTCATCGCCCCGCTCGCCTGCGATCTCGAGAATGACCGCTACGAGGCGCAGTTCACCGGCGTGACGGTCGTCGCGGGCCGAGCCCAGTCTCCGGTCGCGGCGGCGCGCGCCCGCGGTCGGCTCTCCGAGCTTCTCCGGCGCGTCGCCGCGCTCTCCCCGGGGGAAGAGTTCTTTCCCATGCCCGACCTCGTCGGCGGAGCGACGCTGCTGGTCGACCGCGTCTCGTTCGAGTAAGCGGCCTATTCCTCCGGTTCCGGCGCCGGCGTGGGTGCAGGCTGCCCGGTGGCCGGCGGCGCGGCGGGCGCCGGTGCGGGTCGGGGAAAAGCAGGCCGCGCCGTCCCGGTGGACCGCGAAGGGGTCGGCATGGGAGGCGCCCGGTTGGGTGCCGGGGGCGCGCTCTTGCTCGTCTCGATGGTCTGAGGTCCGGCCTCCTCGACGACCTCCTCCGCATTGAGCGGTCGGTCGACCGCCACGGTGCGGAAGCGGATGACCTCCGTGTACTCCGCCTGTCGGGGGAACGCCGCCCGCGCGACGTCGGTCGGGTAGTTCAGCATCGAGGCTCTGTCGATGAGCGTCGAATCGATGATCAGGGGGTTGTACCGAGGATCGCGCAGCGCGCTGTTGATGCGAAGGGCCTTGGCGTATTCGGGAATCGCGTCGTCGTCGCGCCCTTGCTTCTCGTACAGCCGGCCGAGTCGGAAATGGGCCGGAGGAAATCCGGGGCGAATCTTGATCGCCTGCTGATAGGCTGAAATCGCCTGGGAGACTCGTCCCTGGATCTCCTCCAGCATGCCGAGGTTGTAGGCCGCGAGGAAGAAATGCGGATCGAGCTTCAGCGCTTTCTTGTACTCCGCCCGCGCTTCCTTCGGGAAGCGACGCTCGACGAGCAGGTTTCCGAAGTCGTTGCGCAGGGCCGGCGAGTCCGGGTGCTCGTTCACTCGCTTCTCTTGCTCGAGCAGTCTTTCGTCCAGGGGATCGCCCGCGATCAGGAACTGGTGGAAAAACGGCTGTGCCGATTTCTCCTTGTCTTTCTCCTTCCCGGAAACCGTTGCCGTCAGCCAGAACGCCATCGTGGCGGCGACGGCCGCTCCGGCAATCCACCGTTTCGTCATCCCTTCTCCTCGGAAGAATCGCCCTCTCTAGCGGCCTCGCCGCGCTTGGCGATCAGCTTGATCTTTCCGTCCCGCTCCGCGACCTCGAAGACGACGTCGGCGCCGCCGAGCCGCTTCTTGAGCCTCGCCCTCTCTTGCGCGAGGCTCTGGGCGAACTTCTGGAAGTCGTACCCTTCGACGCTTTCGCCGCGCGACTTCCGCGCGCGCAGATAGACTTCGAAGAGCTCCCGATCGGCGGATCCTCCCGCCTCCTCCGTTCTTACGGAACGGGCAGCCGCGGCGTTGGGGCGGGGCGGTTCACCGCCGGAAGCGGAGTGGCCTGGAGCCGGAGCCGCCGTGCCGGGAACGAAATGGCCATACAGACCGGGACGCCTCCCCGCCTCTTTCTCCCCCTGCAGGCGCTCCCAGCGCTCCCCGAGCGCGGTGTAACGGCCCTGAAGTGTCGCAAACCGGTACCGGTCCGCGGCGCCGTCGAACGAGACGCCCGACAGGCGCCGGATCATCTGCTCGACGCGTTTTCGGCTTTCCACCGGGGGCTTCGAGGCCGTGCCGTAGAGAAACGCATCGAACTCGGCGTTGACCCGACGGATCGCTTCCTCCAGGACCTCGAACTCCCGTTCCCAGGCCACGGAACTATAGTAAAGGACGTGAGGCACCAGGCGTGAATCGAGTTCGAAGAGCGTGAGCCACAAGACCGCCGAAGACCAACCGGCGCACCCCCCTTCGATGGACTCCCTGCTGACCTCCGAGGCCGCTGCGGACGCCATTCGGCTCTTCGGACGCGAGACCCTAAAGCAGGAGCTGCGACGGGCGATCGCCCGCGGGCATGTGAGCCCCGAGGCGTTGATCGCGTCCGCCCGCGACGCTCTGTCGCGGCACTTCTCGCCCTCCTTGACCCGAGCCATCAACGCCACCGGGGTCCTGCTCCACACCAATCTCGGGCGCGCGCCATTGTGCCCGGAGGCGCGCGAGGCGTTGCGCGAGGTTTCGGGAGGCTATTCCACCCTCGAATACGACGCCGAGAAGGGGGAGCGCGGGAAGCGGCAGGATCACGTCCGGGCCCTGGCCTGTGATCTCTTCGGAGCGCCGGGGGCCCTCGCCGTCAACAACAACGCCGCGGCGCTGCTGCTGGCGATGACGGCGCTCGCCCGCGGGCGTCGGGTTCTGGTCTCTCGCGGCGAGCTCGTCGCGATCGGCGGCTCCTTCAAGATCCCGGAGATTCTCGAGGCGTCCGGAGCGAGCCTCGCCGAGGTTGGCACGACCAACCGGACGACCATCGACGACTACCGGCGCTCGCTCGGCCCGGAAGTCGCCCTGCTCCTCACCGTTCACCCCTCCAACTACGAAATCCGGGGCTATACCGCGCGGCCCGAGCCGGGAGAGCTCGCGCTCTTTGCGCGCGAGGCGGGTATCCCGTGGCTTCACGACCAGGGAACCGGATGCGTCGAGCCACTGGATGACTTCGGCATCGCGGGCGAGCCAACCGTCGCCCAATGCCTGGCGGATGGCGCCGATCTGGTGACTTTCTCCGGGGACAAGCTGCTCTGTGGACCTCAGGTGGGACTCGTCGTGGGGCGCAAAGACTTGATCGCCCTCCTTGCGGCGCACCCCGTGGCCCGCGCGGTGCGTCCCGACAAGCTGACGCTTGCCGCTCTCGCGGCGACGCTGGCAGCATGGAAGCGTACGGGCCGGGACGGATTTCCGGTCTACCGAGCCGCGACCGCCGCGATCGTCGAGCTCGAACAACGGGGTGCGAGAATCGCGTCCCTGGCCGGAGCGAATCGCGAGCTCGGCGTCGCGGTCGCGCCTTCCGAGGCGCTCTTCGGCGGCGGAACGAGTCCCGAGAAGAGATTCCCCTCTCGCGCCCTGAGAGTCTCCCACTCGCGTCTCGCGGCCGAGGAGCTCGCGTCACGGCTGCGTCAACGAAAGACGCCGATCGTGGGACGCGTCGAGACCGGGCACCTCTGGCTCGATCTGCGAACCATCTCGCCGGAGGAGGACGGCGAGGTTGGCGCGGCGCTCTCGGAGCTGAGATAATCGCCGCGTGCCCTCCGTGCGGAGCCGTCGGCGTCTCGTGGCCATCGGGCTGTTGACCGCGGCCGCTCTCGGCATTTTCGGGAACGCCGCCTGCCAGAAGAAGAAGCCCGCGGCCGCGCAGGGCACGCCAGGGTTCGAGCGCCGGCCCTACACGCCGATTCCGCCGCCCCCGACCCGCACGCTCAAGCCCGGAGAGCCCACACCGCTGCCGGCGCTGCCCGGGTAGACGACCGGCCTCTTACTCGCCTCCGTCTTCAGCCTCTGTACTCGCCGCGGCCAACACGGCCTGGAGGCATCCCTCGAGCTTCGCTTTCTGATCGGCGGTCAGCTGCGCATCGATCTGATCCCGCACCGATGCCAGGTCGGCTCGAAGCTTTTCGAGATCGCCGCGCAGCGTGAGGAAATCCTGCCCGACGACGCAGGGGTCGACCGACGCGCCGCTCGAGTCCTCCTGGAGCTTCTGCCGCGCCGTGCGCACCGCCTCGGCATCCGCCTGAAGAGACGGCTTCGCGGCCTCCACGATCGCGCGGATGTCGCCCTTCTGCTGGTCGGTCAGATCGAGAATGGAGAGGCAGCGCAGGAGCGGTCCGATTCGCCGAGCGCTTTCCCCCGCCCGATCCGCCGGGACCACCGACAGGCGGTCCGAGGCTCGGAGTGGGAAAGCCAACGAGACCAGAACCAGACCGGAGACCATCCCGCAAAGCGCACGACGCCGCATCACAATCCTCGCTTTCCTCGGAAACGGCCACCCGACGACGGACCGTTCCGACCCAAACATTCGACGAATCTCAGAGTATCCGGTTTACGCTCCCCACGCCGCGCCGGCCGAAAAGTGCGGACGAGACGAGAAGCGTTCGGCCGGGAGGCCGACGACTCAAGCCTCGTCCAGGCCGTGCTCGCGCAGTTTCGCCTCGAGTTTGCGGGGCGACAGCCCGAGCGCCGCCGCAGCACCCGAGCGGTCTCCCTTCGCGCGCTCGAGCGCGCGGGCGAGCCACATCCGCTCGGCGGTCTTGGCCCCCCGTTCCCGCACCTCCTCGAGCGTCGCCTCGGCCGGCAGCGGCGGCATCGGCAGATCGGGAGCCAGCCGCAGATGCCTTTCCAGGATCCTCCCGTCATCCGAGAGGATGATGGCCCGCTCGAGGCAGTTGCGCAGCTCACGAACGTTGCCGGGCCAGTCGTAGGAGCGAAGCCGCTCGCGGGCGGCGGCATCGAGCTCGACCGGCCCCTTCTTGAGCTCCTGGGGCAGGTGAACCAGGAACCAGTTCACCAGGGGGTCGATGTCCTCGGGCCTCTCCCTCAGCGAGGGAATGCGGATCGGGAACACGCGTACCCGGTAATAGAGGTCCTCGCGAAAGGTCCCCTGCGCGACGAGCCGATCGAGGGGGCGGTTCGAGGCCGCGAGGATGCGCACGTCGACCTCGATCGGAACCGTGCCGCCCACCCGATGGAACGACTTTTCCTGGAGCACGCGCAGGAGCTTCCCCTGCGTGGTCGGAGTCAGCTCGCCAATTTCATCCAAGAACACCGTGCCACCCTCCGCCAGCTCGAACTTGCCCAGCCGCCGCGCCGCGGCCCCGGTGAAGGCGCCGCGCTCGTGGCCGAATAGCTCGCTCTCGAGCAAGGTGTCGGGAATCGCGGCGCAGTTGATCGCCACGAAGGGGCGATCCCGGCGCGGGGACAGCATGTGGATCGCCCGGGCAAAGAGCTCCTTGCCGGTACCGCTCTCTCCCTCGAGGAGCACCGTCGCGTCCGTCGCGGCTACTCGCTCGGTCTCCGCCCGGACGGTCTTGAGCGCCGCCGATTCCCCGACGATCTGGGGCATCTGCCGGGACTGCGCCTCGGCGAACAGAAGCGATTCCCTCCCCTTCTTGCGCCGTTCGATCGCCCTGGCCACCAGCAGACGGAGCAGATCGGGGTCCACCGGCTTGGTGATGAAGTCCTCGGCCCCCTTCTTCATCGCCGCGACGGCGGTCTCGATCGAACCAAATGCCGTCATCACGACCACGGGAAGGGTGGGGTCGGCGGCCCGAGCGGCTTCCAGAACCGCCAATCCGTCGGCGCCGGGGAGGCGCCAGTCGGTCAAGACGACGTCGACTCGCTCGCCGGACCGCAAACGCTCGACGGCCTGGAGACCGTCGGGCAGCCCGACGACCTTCCAGCCCTCGCCGCGCAGCATCTCCTCGAGCATCGCGCGCAGAGAGTCCTTGTCCTCGACAACCAGGACGGAAGACATGGTCGGACTAGGGTAACGCGGGAGCGGAGAAATCTCTGAGCCGAAGTTCGGCCGCGGCGGCGAACTACGCCTTCCGAGCTTCCCGTGCCGACCCTCTTACTCGGGCGGCTTGGGCTGGTTCTCGGGCGTCGCGGCGCCCGGGATGTAGCCGGTCTTGCCGTCGGGCGGGGGCGCCATCGGAGCGTTGGGCGGCGGCGGCGCGTAATTCAAACCCAGCCCATAGGGTGTCGGCACTGGCCGCGGGGCCTTCGAGGCGGCCCCGGCCGGAGCGGCCGCGGCGGAAGAGCCCGTGCCCGACCCTGGCAATGCGGAAGCTTGAGCAGCCGCCGCGGCTGCGGCGGTCTCCGCGGGAGTCGCCTGCGAGACCCAACGCGGCGAGAAGCGCATCGTTTGGACCACCCGGTTCCCCACCGGGATCGTCGCCGAGAAGTTGGCTTCGCGCCCGGGCTCGATGGTCCCGCTCGAGACGCTCGCCTCGGCCGAGTCGATGGGCTGTCCCTTGTCGTCGATCGGCGTCACGGTAAGACGCGTGTTCAGGGCGGCCGTCGTCCCGAGGTTCCGAAGCGACCCCTTGACGATCAGGTTGTCGCCGGTCTTGCTTTGCGTGTAAGTGGAGATGTCGACGCTCGCCCCGCTGCCCGTTCCGCCCCCGCCTTCCTTCTTTTCCTCGCCGGACCCGCCCCCTGGCACTTCGAGGTAATGCCCGACATCGGCGTCGGTGAGCTTGACTCGCGCCTTCGGCCCTTCGCGCGCCGCCCGGGCCGCGCTGGCCGGCGTCTCGGCGCTCGCCTTCGCCGCGGGAGCGACCGGCGGGGCAGCGGCCGCCGCCGCGTTGGCGGCGGAGGTGGCCTGTTGGTCGATCTCCGAGACGGGAACCGAGAGAAGCGTCCCGTCGCGGCGGGTCAGAAGAACGGTCGAGCCCTGCCGCGTCGGCGGCTGCTTGACATCGATCCGGGTGCCGCCGCGCAGCACCACGACCTCCGCCGCGGCGGCGGCCGCCCACAGAGCCAACAGGATCACGAGCTTGGCGGTCTTCATTGCTGTTCTTTCCAGTTCTGATTGGTCGTCGACAGATCTCCCGGAACGATCTCGGGTGTCGGCATGAACTTGTCGTCTCTCAAGAACATGTTGGTTGTCGTTCCGTTGGACAACGTCACCTGGGACTCGGTCGTGTACCCCGCTCCCTCGTCGGCGCGGTAGTTGCCATAGGAGCCCGTGTAACAGGCAGCATTGTACCCGGGCTGACCGTTCAGGAAGAAGAACCGGTAACGGAAGGAGTTGCCGTTGGTGGTGCAGGGGCTGGTCGAGTCAGGCGTAAACGTGAGCAGCGTCAAGTAGCCCTGCGTGGACAGGACCGAGGAGAGCGTCTTCTCGTTGATGGTTGCGAAGTCGAGGAAGTAGCCGGTATTCGACACGCCCGGGCCCACGCCCACCGGGGTCACACCGCCGGCCGGCGTAATGTTCCTCAGATCTCCCTCGTAGAGGGTGGTCGTCTGGTTGCTGTCCACGACGTCGTAGAAACGCTGCACGGACGTGTTTTGCCGCGCCAGCTCCGCCCGGTCGCCCGTCCCGAACGCGATCCCCAGGGTCGGCCGCACGCCTCCGGTCATGTAGATGATGGCCGGGTCCTGGAAGATGGGCTCGATCGGCTGGCTCGAGGGTGTCGATCCGTCCGCCGTCGACGCGTCGAAGAGCAGGAAGGGCTGGTAACCCGACACGCTCTCCGATGCGGTGCCGCAGCTGTTGCAGACGCCGCGGCTCGAAGCGGAGTCGGGCGTCAGGTCCACCCGCCACATCCGGCCGTTGACGTCTCCGATGTACGCGAGGTCGAGATACCCGTCGTCGTCGAAGTCCACGACGGCCGGCGGGGCGGGCATCGGAGCGAAGTCGACCGGCCCGACGTTGCTGTCCTGGCCGGCGGTCAGCTTCGAAAGAATCTTGCCCGTCTCGACGTCCACGATGTAGAGCGACCGTCCGGCCGTGGCCTTGCGCGCCGGGCAGGTGGGCGGACAGACCTGGTCGGCCAGGATGAGCGGATCACCGGGCTTGTAGGTCGGGTCGAATCCGCCGCCGAAGATCGCGACGTAGCGGTCCGTCGGCGTGCCGGAGTTTAGGACCTGAATGCGTCCGACCGTGGGGCGCGACCAGGTCTGGCCCATCCGCGGAATCGCGTTGTCCGTCAGCTCCCAGAGCACCTCCGGGTAGTTTCGGGTGGTCAGACCCGTCGGACCGCAGCCGCCTCCGCCGCCGTTCAAGCAATCGGGAGCGTTGTCCTTCGCGGCGGTCTTGACGCCCTGCGCGTCGACCTTGTCGGGCTGAGTGACGTCGAGAGACCAAACGTAGTTGCCACCCTGGCGCAAGCCGCCCACGAGGACGCTGCGCCAGACACGCTGGGCCGGTGTGGGAACGCCGTTGTTGACCGGATCGATGAAGACATCCGCCTTGCCCATGGAACCGTCCACGAAGTACTGGGGCCGCGGCGGCAGGTTCAACAGGTTCGGGAAATTACCCGGCATGAGAGACACGGGCGCCCAGGCGAAGATCTCCCGGCCCGTGCCCAGATCCCAGGTGCTGTCGAAGGTGCCTCCGGCGTCGCGGTTCCAGACTCCGGCGTCGAAGGCGTGCAGGCAGCAGTCGTTGGCGCCCACGAAGAGAACCCGACGCCGCTTGGAGTGCAGCTGCGCAAACGCCGAGTAATTGTTGAGGTCGGCCGACAGGTACTGGAAGTACCGCGGCGGATCGAGCATCAGCGCCTCGGAGTGGAAGATGTCTCCGAGCTTGTGGGCGTAGCCCTTCGGGTCGGTCTCACCGTCCGTCTGGAACTGCGGCGGAGCACCCGGAGGAGGCGCGTCGTCCTGGTAGAAGTAGGAGTACTTCTGCTGCTGTCCGGCCAGCGGCCCAACCGGCGCTCCCGGAGGCGCTACCGAGGGCTGGTTCAAGACCTCATCGCGGCTGCCGTTGGTCGAAATGCCGCCGCGCACGAAGTCCACCGTGAGCTTGGTCTTGGTCTGGTCCGCGGCCGACGCCGGGTTCAGACCCATGGCCGTGATCAGGCCGTTGGCGCAAGTGCCGCCCGGGCAGAACAGGTCTTGACGCGTGCGCGGCACGTTTACCCCGTTGGCCCAGACCATCTTGCGCCCCGGCCACGTGGTAATCGCAGGAGCCTTGGGCGCGAAGGGTCCGACGGGCGCCGAATCGGGAGCGAGGTTGGCGGCCGGATCGGTGAAGCCCAGCACGCGCGCCGCGTTCCAGATCGGCTTGCGGTCGGAGGGATTGGAATTGTTGGGGTCCGACTCGTCCGGGAAGCCCGAAGGCGCCGCCGTCGGAGCCGGCGTCGGGGTCACGCCCGGCGGCACACAGGCCACCGTCGGCACCGGTGTCGAGCCGCCGCCGACCGGCGTCACGACGGGGATCGTTCCGTTGCTGTCGAGCTTGTAGCTCTTGAGCGAACCGCTCCAGATCGACCACTGCGACAGCGTGCCGTCGGGGTTCTTGTGGCTCGGAATCACCGCGCCGATCTGCGCGGCGTCCGACCCGAGCCCGCTCGCGAAGCCGGGAACGCTCGGCGCCGCAAACGAGTTCTCGTTGCGCTTGAAGTTCAAGATGCTCTGCAGCGCGTTCTGGAGGGCGGTGCGATTCGTCACGCCGAACACCCGTCCCTGACGCGTGGAGTCGGTGGCGCTGCTGCTGTTGGTCGCGATACAGGTCAGGCGCGGGTCGCTCGGATCGAGACCCAGGCCGACCACGAACACCGGAATGGCATCCACCGGCACCGAGGGGTCGATGGCGTGCGCCGCGGCGCGCGCGCCGGCCGGGTTCTCGGGCAGCAGCACCGCTCCCAGGTCGCCCGCCGGGCCGTTGCCCGTGGGCCCGCCCGAGCACGGGTTGCCGAAGCACTCCTCGATGCCGTCGGTCAGGAGCACGATGATGTAGTTGCGGCAGTTGATGGCCGGGTCGTCGGTCAGCGGGAAGACGGCGTTGACGAAGTAGTTGTAGACGTCGTGGAGCGATCCCGCGAGCGGAGTGCCCGGCGCCGTCACGACAACATTGCGCGCGTTCTCCTCGAGGTGGTACTCGCTCATGTGCGTCGCCGTCGAGTCGTAGCTGACGATCGAGGAGGCGAAGCGCAGCAGCCGCTTGATGACGGGCACCGTCGGCGTGTCGCTCGGGATCCAGTCTCGGGCGAACGGCACGACCGGCCAGCTGCCTGCCGCGGGCGGCGCGGCGACGACCGGGTACGGGTTGTAGTTCGAAGGCGCCGAATCGATGTTCTTTGCGATACCGCCGCAGTCCTGCGAGTAGACGTCGCAGGGGTTTGAGAGCGGCGGGAATGGGCACGAGATCCCGCCGAAGGCGTCGTTGGGGAACTGTTGATCGCGCTGCATGGGCACGTCGGGGTCGAAGATGGACGCGAACATGCCCTGGTTGTGCCGGTCGCCGAAGACCGAGGAGTCGGTGACGCCGTCGGCGTCGTTGTCCGGCGTACCGGGCTGCGAGCCCCAGGGCGGGTTGCCGGTGAGTGAATCGTCCGGCTGGTAGATGCCGAGGCCGGAGCCGAGGTCGAACAGGTCCGCGCGCACGTAGTGGATCTGCACCGACTTGCGAATGGTCAACGTCGGGTCGGGGTCCGCCTGCGGGTCATCAAAGCCCCGGTCGGCCGTGGGCAGCGGCAGGACGTCCGGATTTCCGTCGCCGTCCAGATCCAGGAACGCGCAGAGCTTCGTCGGGTCGTACGGGCACTGGCCGCAGAGCACCGTGTCCGTCGTCAGTCCGGCCGGGATGCCGACGCACGGGGTGGCCGGAGGAGGAAGCGGCGGAGGCGGCGGCGCCATCGCGAGCAGCCCGCGAATCGCCGGCGAGAGCCAGTTGGCGATGGCAGGCAGGAGGCTGCCCGCCGGGAACTGGCCCAACGGAAGGACGATCGGCGTTGGGGACGGCGTCCTTGTGGGGTTGGGCGTATCCGACGGTTTCGGCGTGTTGGTCCGCGTCCGCGTGTTGGTGGCAGTCGGCGGAATAGGCGTGTTGGACGGCGTCCGCGTGTTGGTCGCGGTCGGCGGAATTGGCGTGTTGGTCCGCGTCGCCGTAGCAGTTCGCGTACTCGTCGCGGTACGCGTGTTGGTGGCGGTCGGCGGAATCGGAGTGTTGGACGGCGTAAACGTTCTCGACGGCGTACGGGTCTGCGTCGCCGTCGCCGTATTCGTCCTGGTGTTCGTACGCGACGGGGTCAGAGTGATCGTCGGCGTGTTGGTGCGCGTCGCGGTGTTGGACGGCGTGAACGTCCGAGTGAAGGTCGCGGTGTTGGACGGCGTCAACGTCCGTGTGGCCGTGTTCGACGGCGTGAAGGTGTTGGTGCGCGTGGCCGTGTTGGACGGCGTGAACGTCCGGGTGAAGGTCGGCGTATTCGACGGCGTAAACGTCCGCGTGAAGGTCGCCGTGTTGGACGGCGTCAAAGTCCGCGTGGCCGTGTTCGACGGCGTGAACGTGTTGGTGCGCGTCGCCGTGTTGGACGGCGTGAAGGTCCGCGTGGCCGTAGATGTGTTGGTGCGCGTCGGCGTGTTGGTCGCCGTGTTGGTGCGCGAGGGGGTGAGCGTGATCGTGGGCGTCAGCGTCCGCGTCGGCGTGTTCGAAGCCGTGCGCGTGAAGGTCGCCGTGCGCGTGGCCGTGGCCGTCGCCGTGATCGAGGGGGTGAAGGTCGCGGTCCGCGTGCTCGTCTGAGTCGGTGTGCTCGTCCGCGTGTTCGTCGCGGTGCGCGTGTTGGTGGGAGTGGAAGGAATCGACGGAGTGGCCGTGGGCGTGGCCGCCGGCCCGTACTCGTCGACCTGAACGAACAGGTCCGGATCGCCGTAGTCGCCCGAGACGACCTGCATCCGCAGCTCGAAGCCGGGCTTGTTGGGGTTGCGATAGATGACGAGGCCCTGGTTCAGGCCCTTGGGCCCGAAGGCGCCCCGCCAGGTGCCCGGATGCGGCGGATCGGGCTTACCAGCCGTGACGCCGGGCACGCCCACGGGCAGACCGTAGGGGAAGCGGATGTCCGCCACCTCTCCGGTCGACTGCGGGGGATCGGCCTTCGCGTAGTTGTGCATGACCTTGTGGCCGAGCTGCAGGAAGCGCCCCTGCTGGACGTCGGGGTACTCGTCCGGGTTGAACTCGGTCGAGATGCTGGCGCCGCTGTCGAGCGAGTCGGCGAAGTAGAGCCATTCGAGGCCGCCGTTCTCGAGCAACTGCCCGGCCGTCTGGGCGCCGCCGACCGGATCGCCCAGCGGCCCCGTCTGCGCCGCGCCGAAGGTCTGGTTTGGGTTGCGGTAGTAGGCGAAGGCCCAGTTGACGCCCACGGCGTTGGTCATGACCTGCCGCAGCACGCTCTTGGCCACGCCGATCTTGGAACCCTCGACGTCGAAGGTTCCCTGCGGGTACAGGAAGTCGTCCATGTAGGCCGGCAGGCGGAAGGTGTCGGAGAACTCGTTGTCCATCGAGTGCGAGGAGTCGAGGATGACGAAGACGTCGGTGTTGGCGCCGGCGTTGGCCTGCAGGAGTTGCCGGTCGTCCGGCCGCGCCGGAGAGGCGATCAGGAACGCCAGGAGCCAGGCGGCAGCGGCTCGATGCCGCTTGGCGAAGCCCGACACGCCGTGGTGGGAGCCTTCTCGATCTCGCATGGCAACTCCTAGAAGGGAATGTCCTCGGGCAGAGGCCCGAGCTCGACGTTGGCAACCAACGCCTTCGAGTACTGCAGGATGGCGTCGTTCTGGCCGCCCTGCGAGCGCACCTCGAAGGAATAGATCACCCGTTTGTTCTTCCCCTCCTTCTCGTCATAGCCTGGAGCCGGACGCCGTCCCACCTTGCTCGGATGCATTACTCGAACCTGGATGTCGCTTTCCGTCGTGTCGCCCGTAAAGAAGCCCAGCGCCCCGTGCCGGTGGCTCGGGAGCTGGAAGAGAACGGTTCCAAACGGATTCCCGATGAACTCGGGCCGCCCTTTCGTCGGGTCCATGAACGGCACCGGGTCGCGCATCTGCACGGTGGCCCAGCGGATCCCCGCGTCGGACGCGTAGAAGGCGCGGTTGACCGACCACTCGTTGGCCGCGATACGCGATTCCGTGCTCGTGATCAGCATCAGCGCAATGCCGATGACCGTCAGGATCGCGAGCACCAGGATCGCGATGACCAGGGCGGCGCCCCTCTCGTGGCGGCGGTGCGGTCGAACTCTCATCGTCTTCTGCTCGTTGCCCTTCCGGATCAGTCCTCGAAAGCGTAGTTGCGCAAGTTGATCTTCAGATTCTGGATACGCCGGCGGTAGTGGGGCTCCAGCGACGGCGTCGGATACGCGGCGACGTCCGGGTACGGCGGATTGATCGAGACGGGCGAGTTCATCACGCGGAATCCGAGCGAGCCGTCGGCTTTGTAGGTCGGGTCCGGGTCCCGCGACTTGGCGATGAGCGAGATCATCACGCCGTGCAGCCTCGGGCAGTGCGCGGCCGGCTGCGGGCCTCCGTGCGGAAAGGGCGGGCTCGCCCCGGCGGCCAGGGCGTCCGACTGGAACTGGTCCGGGGTCAGGGCCGTCTCTCCATCCACGTTGGGAACCCATTCGTCGTCGTTCAAGATGGGCGAAACGTTGAGGTCCGTATCGTCCGGCGGAGTCGTCGGCCCGTAACGGGTGATGCGGTTGTCGCCGTCGAGGTCCACCCCATAGGCAATCTGCATGTCCTCGACGTCGTCGGCGATGCGCACGACGTCGAAGGCCGCCCCGCGGCGGGAGCCCTGGGCGAGCCCCGGATGCTGCGGGTCGGTGTTGTCGATGAAGTAGACGAGGTCGTCCAGGACCCCGACCGCCTTGAGCGGGTTCTTGATGCCGGACGGGAAGTTGTAGCCGAGGATCAGGGCGGAGTCGAGCGGGTTCTCGTTGTCGTACTCGATCACCCGGAAACCGCCGCTGTAGGAGAAGTCCACGTTCCCGAAGGTTTGGGTGTTGATCAGGTCGGTCGGCGCGGTGATGACCCCGACGTTGTAGAGCGACTGGGGATATCTGGACGGCGAAGGGGTACCCGCGGGATTGCCGGAGCAGCCGGAGTGGATGTCGATGTTCGAGGCGACCAGCACCATCATCGGCATCGCCCCGGTCACGCCGGCCGTGTAGGCGTCGATCGCCGAGAACTGCGGCCGGTTCGTCGCGTCGTCGTTGACGTGGCCCAGGTTCGTCGTGGACTTCACGTTGACGGCCACCGAACCGACGCACGCCGTGGTCCCGCCTTGACAGCCGTTGCCCGGGTCGCCGTCGAAGGCGAGAAGCGGCGAGTTGAGCACGCCTCGGACCTCGATCATGTCCGTCCCCGGCCGCACCGGCATCGCCGTGCCCTGGGTGTTGGTCACCGTCGTGCCGCTCTCGACGTTGTCGAAGGAATCGCCGTCGGCGGAATTGACGATCGTAATCCCGGGAAGCTGCGGGTCGCGGTGGTTCAAGACGGCCTGCGTCACGAAGAGGCCGCCCGAGCCTGCCATCCGGATCGCCCGGGTCATCTGGTAGACGCCATACCGGACGGCGCCCTGTGCATCCGCGACGTCCTGCTCGCTCTTGTTGATGCGGGCGCTGGCGTCGAAGACCGCCAGGATTCCGAGCATTGCGATCGAAAGTAGCAGCACGACGACGATCATCTCGACGAGCGTGAAGCCAGCGGCCGAACCGCGGAACGCGCCGGTGTTGGTCATGGCGTCATCGGCGCGCATCCCGCGAAGGGAGTGCCCGCCGGGCAGGGATCGTTTTGGGAGCGGTCCGTGGCCGGGTTGGGGTTCTGCATGATGCCGGAAACACGCGCGCGCCGCGTCCCGATGCCGAGATGAGCCTCGTCGGTCCGAACTTCCACGTCGATCCGCTTGTAGTGGTAAACGCTCCCGGCCGCCGTGATGAGGGTCGGCACGAAAGGCGAATTGGCCGGCACGACACCGGCATTGATGTCGGTGACCGGAATCTGGTAC
>DATKAE010000036.1:0-58465 GCA_035498405.1 Thermoanaerobaculia bacterium
GCCATCAGCGAGATCGCCACTCGCGGTGATAGCGTTTCTGCTATCCAGGCGAGCGACTCCGCCACGCCGGCGACGCCGTTGGGAAGCACGAGGACCCGAACGAGGAGACCGCCCCTCAAGAGCCCGTCTTCGCCGACGACGAGCGCGCTTCCTTTCTGCCGGTACATCTCGATCAAAGCCTCGCGCGCCCTCTCGGCGTAGTCCGGGACCTTGGAAAAGAGCCAGCCAGCGGCCGAGTCGGCGTACTTCAGGTCCGGAAGGTAAATGTCCACGACGCCGTCCAGCAGCCGCAGCACCTCGACCGAGTCGTAGGCATTCGTGTTGTAGATGATCGGCAGGCGCAGGCCCCGGCGCGCGGCGATCAGGATCGCGCGCGCGACCTGCGGAGCGTAGTGGCTCGGCGAGACGAACCCGATGTTGTGGCAGCCTCGGTCCTGGAGCTCGAGCGCCATCTCCGCCAGGCGCTCGACCGAGACGGCGTTGCCGCGCTGCGCCGCGTAGTCCTGGCTGATCTGGAAGTTCTGGCAGTAGACGCAGCGCAGGTTGCAGTTGCCGAGGAAGATGTTCCCGGCGCCGCGGGTGCCCGAGAGGGCCGGCTCCTCGCCGAAGTGGGGCGTATAGGACGAGACGACCGGGTCAGCTCCCGAGGCGCAGGAGGCGAGCTCGCCCGCGAGGCGGTCATTGCCGCAGTCGCGCGGACAGACGGTGCAGGACGAGAGCAACCCGTAGAGCTGCTCGACGCGCTCTTCGAGCTCCCCGCTCGCGAGAAGCCGAAGATACCCGGGCTCGCTCATCGCCATTGAGCTTAGCATCCGTCTGCGTGCCCGAATCCTTCGCGAGCCGCCGCATGCGCTGGGGCTTCAACCTCTTCCCCGCCTACCGCGGGACCGGAGCCCGAATCACCTACATGGCAGCCGATTTCCGGGAGGTCCGTGTCCGGCTCCCCCTCTCGTGGCGCACCCGCAACTACGTCGGCACGATCTTCGGGGGCAGCCTGTACGGAGCTATCGATCCCATCTACATGATCATGCTCATCAAGGTCCTGGGACCCGGCTACATCGTCTGGGACAAGTCGGCGACCATCCGGTTCCTCCGCCCCGGCCGCCGCACGCTCTTCGCCCGCTTCGTGCTGGACGAGGAGGAAATCCAGACGATTCGAAGGCTGGCCGCGGAGAACCCCTCGATCGACCGGGTCTACACCGTCGACCTCGCCGACGAGAAGGGCATCGTCCATGCCAGTTTCGATAAGACGATCTACATCCGGAAAGTCTGAGAGCCTGGTCGAGCGAGAGGTCGACAGCGACGCTACAGCCGGCGAATCGCCGAGAGCGCGCCATCGAGAGATTGCCGGCTCTCGAAGAAATCGGCCCAGGGGTCGGACTTCCCGAGCCTCTTACCAAAGTTGCCGACGTTGAAGTCCGCGGGCTTCAGCGTCGGCTTGACCTCGGACCAGGCGAGCGGCGTCGAAACGGGAGCCTTCGGCGCGCGCCGCACCGAGTAGGGGGACACGACCGTCTGGGCGAAGCCGTTGCGGAAAGGGTCGAGGTAGACGCGCCCCTTCCGAGCGGCAATGCGCGTCTCCATCGTGAGCTCCTTCGGGAAGGCCTGCGCCAGCCGATGGCCGAGCCGGTCGGCGAACTCCCGGACCTGGTCCGAGTCGGGGCCCGGGCGGATCGGCACGAAGACGTGGAGACCCTTCTGGCCGGAGGTCTTCGGGAACGAGGAGAGTTTCAGCGCGTCCAGGGCCTCCTTGAGCTTGAGTCCCGCGCGCGCCGCGTCGGCGAAGAGTCCCGTGTCGGGGTCGAGGTCGAAGCAGACCCAGTCGGGCTTTCGTGGGCTCTGCCGCCGGGAGTTCCAGACGTGGATCGCGATGCAGCCGAGATTGACGAGAGCGAGCTGGGTCGCGAGCTTGCCGCCGACCACGTAGTTGGTCGTTCCCTTCTCGTGCTTGATGCGCTCGGTCGGCGTGTCGGCCGGCATGCCCGGAGGTTTCTCCTTCTGATAGAAGCACTCTCCCGCCATCCCGTCGGGACACCGCTCGAGCGACAACAGCCGATCCTTGACGTACGGCTCGAGTCTCGGAAAGACCTCCATGTAGAAGCGCATCAGGTCGAGCTTCGTGAACCCTTCCTCCGGCCAGAAGACCTTGTCGGGGTTGGAGATCTGGAGCGGGACCTCCGGCAGCCCGGAGACGGACTTGCGGCTCGGGCTCACGCGAAACGCTCCGGCAACAGGCACTCGCGCGGTTTCTTGTCGTCGCGCAGTCCCAGAAACACCGGCTGGCGGAGCTTCGCGTCCGCGGTCCATTCGGCAAAGGAAATCTGGGCGACGAGTCTCGGCGCGAGCCACGTCGGACCCTTCAGGCGGGGCGGATCGACGAACGGCGACGTCTTTCGAACGAGCGGCTGAAATCCCCGATGGAGCGTCGCCAGCGCTCGCTGGTCGAATCCCGTTCCGACGCTCCCGACGTAGCGCAGGTCGGCGCCGCGGTACGCGCCGAGCAGCAGCGCCCCGAAATAGGAGCGCGTTCCTCCCGGCGCCGTGTACCCCCCGATGACCAGCTCCTCCTCCTGGTGCACCTTGACCTTGAGCCACTCCTTCGAGCGCCCTTCTCGATACGGGGCCGACGCGTTCTTGGCGACCAGCCCTTCGAATCCCATCTTCTTCGCCAAGCCGAAGGCCTTCAGGCCGTTTTCTCCGAGGCGGCGCGAGGCGAAGAGCCGCTCCGTCCGGCCGATGGCCTCCTCGAGCGCCGCGCGCCGCGTCGGGAGAGGCTCCTCGCGCAGGTCGCGGCCGTTCCGGTAAAGGCAGTCGAAGACGGCGTAGACGACCGGAGACGTCCCCTCTTGCAGGAGCTGAAACCGCGAGACCAGCCGCTCGTCGAATGCCACCGCCTCCCCGTCGAGGAGAAGCGTCCGATCCGGCAATGAGTGGATCGCCTTCGCGACGTCGGCGAAGGACTCGGTCCGATCCTTCCCGTTGCGCGAGAGAAGCGTGACGCCGCTGCCTTCCTTGTAGGCGAGGATCCGGTAGCCGTCGTACTTCTCCTCATAGACCCAGCCGGGCTTGTGGAAGGGCTCATCGACCAGCGTTGCGAGCATCGGCTGGACTCGGAAGGGAACGCGGTCGGCGCGCTTCAAGACACGGCCTTCCGCGAGTGCCAGACCGCCTTCTTCCGGGACCTCTTCGCCGGCTGCAGCAGGTCGGGGTTCTTCAGGATCTTGCGAAGCAGGGCGGGCGGGTCGCCGTCGGCCGCCTTCTCGACGTCGCCCCCCTCGTCGCGCGCGATCTCGATCAGAAGCCGATTCGAGACCACGGACCGGGGCGCGAGCTGCGTGACGTCCTCCACACTCGCCCACTCGTCCCGGTGCTTGATCAAGAGCCAGGCGGGCTTCGAGTCTCCGGGCCGCCCGCGGGTCCGCACGAGGACCCAGGAGCCGTGAAGCTTCCTGCCCTCGAGCGAGAACTTGAGGTCCCCCTTCTTGAGCGCCGCGTCCACGTCGGCCATCTCCGGCGTCCAGGTCCCGTTGTCCCAGATCATCACCGTGCCGCCGCCGTACTCTCCTCCCGGGATGATCCCCTCGAACGCGTTGTACTCGATCGGGTGATCCTCAACCTGCATGGCGAGCCGCTTGACCGCCGGGTCGTAGGATGGTCCCTTCGGAACCGCCCAGGAGAGCATCACGCCTTTCCATTCCAGCCGAAAATCGTAGTGAAGCGCCGTCGCGCGGTGCTTCTGCACGACGAAGGCGAGCTTCTTGATGCGGGGCGCCGCGCGAACCTTTCGACCCTTCGGCTCCGACGTCACTCCGAAGCGGCGCTTCTTGCGGTACTCCTCGAGAGGCATCGTCGCTCGACTTCTCCCTTACACTGTACTCAGCGTGGGCGACATTCTGGCATGGGCCCTGACGGTCGAGGCGCTCGGCCTGGCCGCTCTGCCGCTGCTGCGTGTTTTCTTCGGCAATCGGCGCGACTCGGCGCTTCTCTCGCGGCCGGTCGGGCTGGCGCTCGTCTCGTACGTGGGGTGGGCGGCGACGCACCTGCCGCGGATCCCCTTCGACCGCCGTCTTCTGTTGTTCGCCCTCCTCGCCGTGGCCGTCGTCTCCTATCGGGTCGACCGGAAATCGCGTCCGCGGCGCCCCGACTCGCCCTTCTGGGGGGCCGAGGATTCCCGCGCAGCGAAGTACTTCTGGGCGACAGCCGCGGTTTTCCTGATCATCCGGGCGGCGGTCCCCGAGATTCTGGGCGCCGAGAAATTCATGGATCTCGCCTTCTTCAATTCGATCGAGCGCTACGGCGCGATGCCCCCGCTCGACCCCTGGATGTCGGGCAAGACGATCAACTACTACTACTGGGGTTATCTGCTGGCCGCGGTGCTCGGCAAGCTCGCCTCGGCGTCTCCTTTCGTCGGATACAACCTCGCTGTCGCCACGTTTGCCGGATACTCCTTCTGCGCCGCCGCGAGCCTCGGCGCGCGCCTGGCCGAGGGGCGCCGCATCGCCTCTCTCGCCTCGGGCTTCGTCGCCGTCTTCGCGGGAAACGTTCAGGGCGCCATCGACTCGATTCGGTCGCCGCTCGACAAAGGCTTCGACTACTGGCACGCGTCGCGGGTGATCGCCAACGGCGACACGATCAACGAGTTTCCCTTCTTCACGTTCTTTCACGCGGACTTGCACCCACACCTGCTCGCCTTCCCCTACTTCCTGGCGGCCTTCGTTTTCGCGCACCGGCTCTACGAGCGCGAGCCTCCAGCGGCGGACTCCCCGGCAGGCGCCGCCCGCTGGCGGCGGCTGTCGACGTACTTGCTCGCCGCCTTCATCGCGGGCACCGCGGTCGCCGCCAACACGTGGAATCTGCCCTCGATCGCGATCGGTCTGGTCTTCGCGATGGCACTCCGGCGCGCGGGTGCCGGGGCGGGACTCAAGTGGCGAGACCTGATTCGCGGAGGTCTCGCCGGCGGGGCGACGGCACTGGCGGGCCTCCTGCTCTTTCGGCCCTACGCCCGGACCTATGCCCTGCCCTACAACGGCCTCGGCTGGACGAAACAGAAGTCGGAGCTCTTCGAGTTTCTCGGCGTGTGGGGGCTCTTCTTCGCGGTCGGCATCGTGGCGCTCTGGCCGAAGTCCGAGACCGAGGAGCGGGCGCGGCGCCGAAGGGATCTACGCCTGGCCGTCTCGGCCGGCGTCGCGCTCGCCGCGGCCTTCACCTTCGGAAAGCCCGTGCTCCTGCCCCTGATCTTCCTCGCTCTTCTGGCGCTCGAGCGGGCCGCGGCCGCGATCGCGGGAAAGGGAACCGATCCGGGAGCCTCCGCCGTCCTCTTCGCCTCGCTCCTGCTCCTGCTCTCGTTGGGGGCAATCGGAGGCTGCGAGTTCATCTACTTCAAGGACTCCTACGGGGACCAGCTCCAGCGCATGAACACGATCTTCAAGTTCTACCACCAGGCCTGGCCCCTCTTCGGCATCGCGGTGGTCGTCTTCGCCGAGCGCGTGTGGCGGGAGCCGGGACGGCGCGGCGTGTCGCTGCGGTGGATTGCCGGCGCGGCCGCCGTCGTCGCGCTCCTCTACCCGGTCAACGTCGCGGGCTCGCGGCTGCGCCAGCGAGAGGGCTCCTTTTCGCTCGACGCGCTGCCCGCGATGGCCCGCCGAAACGCGGGGGACGCCGCGGCGGTGGCCTGGCTCGACAAGAACGCGCCCGGCGGCTCGGTCATTCTCGAGGCGACCGGCGATCCGTACCGCGAGCTCGCCCGCATCTCGACGCACACGGGGCTTCCGACCGTCATGGGATGGTCCAATCACGAGGGGCTCTGGCGCGGCAACGACCAGGAGGTCAGCGTGCGCACGCAGCTCGTGCGCGGCTTCTACAGCACGGCCGACGAAGAAAGCGCCATGGAGATCGTCAAGAAGTTCGGCGTGCGTTACGTCGTCCTGGGCGATCTCGAGCGCGCCACCCACCCGAATGCCGACCACATCCGGAACTTTCTCTTCTTGGAGCCCGTCCTCCAGGGCCCGACGACGGTCTTCAAGGTCCACACGGCTCCATGAACGTCCTCATGGCCCTGGACTACTACCGGCCGAACGTGTCGGGTCTCTCCCTCTACGTCGAGCATCTGGCCGGAGCGCTCGCCCGCCGCGGGCACGCCGTTACGGTCCTGACGCACCGTCACCGACCGGAGCTTCCGCGCGAAGAACGGGAAGACGGTGTCCGGATCGTGCGCGCCCCCGTGGCGGCCCGCTTCGGCAAGGCGCTCATCTCTCCGGGAATCGTGGTGGCGGCCGCCCGCGAGCTCGAAAAAACGGATCTCCTTCACCTCCACTCTCCGCTGGTTCCCGCCGTTCCCCTGGCTCTGCTCTCCACACACCGGCAAGTGCCGATGGTGGTGACCTACCACTGCGACCTGCGGCCGCCGCCGGGAGTGGTCCAGCGCCTGGTCGAGACGGTGGCGCGGGCCTCGCAAAACTTCGCGCTGGATCGAGCCGCCAGAGTCGTCACCTACACGGAGGACTACGCCTCTCATACCGCCGCGCTGGCAGAGCGCCCCGAGCGCGTGACGTGGGTCTTGCCTCCGGTGCCGGACCCCGCGCCCGGAAGGCTCTCGCCCGAAGAGGTCCGACGCCGCTACGGGATACGCGGTGCGCCGGTCATCCTGTTTCTCGGACGCTTCGCGGAGGAAAAGGGCCTGCCTCACTTGATCGAGGCGTTCTTCTCGGTGCGTCGCTCGCTCCCGGAGGCGGCGCTCGTGCTCGCGGGAGAAAAAAACGCCGTCCCCGGCGAGACGGTGGGTGAGCGGCTGGCGCCGCTGCTGGCCGACCCGTCTTCGGGGATCGTGGCCACGGGTCTCGTGCCTCCCGAGGCGACGACCGATCTCTTCTCCGTTTCCGACGTGCTCGTGCTCCCCTCGATCAATTCGACCGAGTCCTTCGGTCTTTGCCAGGTCGAGGCGATGCTCGCCGGAGTGCCCGCCGTGGCCTCCGACCTGCCCGGCGTGCGCCAGCCGGTCCGCATGACGGGAATGGGAGAGATCGCCGGGATCGCCGACGCCCAGGACCTGGCTCGGCAGCTCCTGAAGGTGCTCGAAAATCCGGCAGCGTACCGGCGGGAGCGCCGGGTGATCCGAGCGACGTTCGATCCCGAACGCACCGTCTCCCAGTACGAAGAGATCTACCGGCGCGCGGCGTCGGATCCGTGACGCCCCAACCGACCATGAGCCGCGCGGATCTCCCGGCCGATCCCGAGAGCGACCGGATCCTTCGCGCGCACCTGCGCGAGATGCCGTTTCACCGGGTGATCATGCGCTCGATCGAGGCCCGCATCCTCTCGGAAGTCCGCTTCCCGCGGCCCGTCCTGGACGTCGGATGCGGGGACGGCCACTTCGCCTCCGTGCTCTTCCCCGAGGGCACAGACGTGGGCCTGGATCCGGGCCTCTCCGACGTCTCCGAGGCGCGGCGGCGCGGCGTCTACCGCCTGGTCGTGGGAGCCGACTCCGGCGACATGCCGTTTGCGGACGCCGTTTTCGGCTCGGTCTTCTCCAACTGCGTCTTCGAGCACATTCCCGAGATCGAGAAGACGATCGCGGAGATCGCTCGGGTGTTGAGGCCGGGCGGCGTCTTCGCGACGACGTTGATCTCCGAGAGCTTCAGCGAGCTCTTGACCAACGAGCGGGCCTGGGCGCGCCTGGGATTGAAGCGGCTGCACAGAGCGTATCTCGACTGGTTCAACCGCAAATCCATTCACCACCACTTCGATCCTCCCGAGGTCTGGAAGCGGCGCTTCGAGCGGGTGGGACTCGCCGTCCGGCGTTGGCGCTATTACGTCTCCCCCGAGGCGGCCCGGGTCTTTCATCGGGCGCACTACGTCAGCCTGCCGCACTTAGCCGCGCGCCGTCTGACCGGTCGATGGGTGCCCCTTCCCGCGCTCGCCGACAACGCTTTCTGGCGGTGGCGCTACCGGCGCTTCGTCAACGAGCCCGAGCCCGAGAGGGGTTCCTGCATCGCCTTCGTGTGCGAACGAACCGCGTTGTAGGGCCGGCCGTCGCGATCGATCCATCCCGATTTCCTCCGGCCTCCGGCCGCGCCCGTCATCTCGGGATCAAGGGTTCTCCACGAGCCGGGGATTTTTCGTTCCGGCGCTCCTCGAAATGACAAGCCTCAGGAAATCCCGTAAACTCCAGAGAATCCATGCGATTTCTGATCACCGGAGGCGCGGGCTTCATTGGGTGCAATGCGGCCCGCCGACTCTCCCACGAGGGCCATGAGGTCGTCGTTTTCGACAATTTCTCGCGCTCCGCGGCCCCGTTCAACCGCCAGTGGCTCGAGAAGATCGAGCCCCGCGTCCGATTCCTGACCGGAGACGTCCGTCGGCCCGAGGACCTGCGCGCGGCGCTTGCCGATCCCTTCGACGCCGTCCTGCACCTGGCCGGCCAGGTCGCCGTCACGACATCGATCCTCGACCCGGTGGCGGACTGGGAGGCAAACGCCGTTGGCACCTTCCATCTGCTCGAGGCCCTGCGGGCCCGATACGGCAAGGAGCCGGCTCGCGCGCCGATTCTTCTCTACTCCTCCACCAACAAGGTCTACGGCCACCTTTCCTCCGGCGAGACGCTTCGCGACGGCCGCTGGGACCTGGCCGAGCGCCCTCATGGCGTGTCCGAGGAGGAGTCGCTTTCCTTCGAGTCTCCGTACGGCTGCTCGAAAGGGGCGGCCGATCAATACGTGGTCGACTACCATCGGAGCTTCGGCCTCCCCACGGTCTGCTTCCGGCAGTCGTGCATCTACGGCACTCGGCAGTTCGGCGAGGAAGACCAGGGATGGGTGGCGTGGTTTGCGCTCGCCGCGAGCTTCGGCCTCCCGATCACTCTCTACGGGGACGGCCTACAGGTGCGCGACCTGCTCTGGGTGGACGATCTGGTGGAGGCGTACCTCGCCGCCGTGGCCCGCAAGGCCGAGGTCGCCGGAAGGGCCTACAACATCGGCGGTGGACCCGGGTTCCGCCTGTCGCTCAGAGAGCTCGTGACGCGCCTCGAGTCGAAGCTCGCTCGCCAGGTTCCCGTGACCCACGCCGCCTCGCGGCTGGGCGACCAGCGGGTTTTCTACTGCGACATTCGACGCGCCGAGCGGGAGCTCGGCTGGAAGCCGCGGGTCTCGCCCGCGGAAGGGGTCGATCGTCTGCTCGCCTGGATCGGGTCGAACCGCCAGGAGATCGCGAGCTTCTTGACAGCCAAGGGAATCCCCGTCACCGCCTGAGTCCGCCGGAGAGCCGAGTCTGACGCGTCCAACCGCCCGCGCCATCCTTTTCCTGGTCCTCCTCGCGGGAGCGTACTTCCGGCTCCAGGGTCTCAACTGGGACGAGGGGCATCACCTCCACCCCGACGAGCGCTTCATCTCGATGGTGGAGGAGAACCTCGCCTTCCCGAAGACACCGGCGGCGTACTTCGACTCGAAACACTCGACGCTGAACCCTTACAACCGCAACTACGACTCCTTCGTGTACGGCACCCTTCCGGTCTTTCTCGCGAAGGCGGCTGCGAAGGCGGTTCGGCGCGACGGCTACGACGGGACCTACCTGATCGGGAGAGCGATGTCGGCGCTCTTCGATCTTCTGACCGTCTGGCTCGTCTACCGTCTGGTCCGCCGCTTCGGGAGCCGGCGGGCCGCCCTCGCCGGGGCCGGTCTCGCCGCGTTCTGTCCGCTCGGCATCCAGCTGTCGCACTTCTGGGCCGTGGACACGTTTCTTGCCACGTTTGCCACCCTGACGCTGCTCGGCTCGGTGCGCATCGCGCAGGAGGACTCGGAGTTTCCCGGAATCGCCGCGACCGGCATTGCCCTGGGTCTCGCCGCCGCCTGCAAGGTGACCGCGCTCGCCCTGTTCGCGCCGGTCGGAATCGCCTTGCTCGTGCGACTCGGCGCGCGCCGCCGCGCCGGGGAGCGATTCGGCCCCGCGCTGGCGAGCGCGGTGGGCCGCGGCCTGACGGTGCTTGTCGCGGCTGCCCTGGCGATTCGCGTGGCGCTACCGTACGCGTTCCTCGGTTGGGGCCTCGACCCGCGCTACTTGCGCGACATGAAGTCGCTGGCGGCGCTCTCGAGCAGTGTCGCCGGATTCCCGCCGGCCCTTCAATGGGCGGGCCGCACGCTTCTCTTTCCCCTGCGTAACTTCGTCTTCTGGGGTGCCGGCCCCTTCTTCGGATTCACCGCCCTCGCGGCCGGCGTCTGGGCGCTCTGGGCGGCGCGCCGAAAGGAGAACCGGGCGGTTCTACCGCTTCTCTCCTATGCGCTGTTCGTCGGCCTCTACCACGGACTGACCCTCGTCAAGTCGATCCGCTACTTCTATCCCGCCTATCCCGCGCTGGCGGCGCTCTCGGGATTGTTCCTGGGCTACCTCTGGAGGCTCTCCCGGCGCAACTGGGTCTGGCGCGGGGCGCCGGTGATCGTGCTCGGCGGGAGCCTGCTCACCGCCGTGGCCTTCACGGCGATCTATCGCCGGCCGCATCCGCGCCTGGAGGCTTCACGCTGGATCTTCGCGCACGTTCCGCCGCCGGCCCGCTTCGGCAACGAGGCGTGGGACGACGGTCTGCCGATCTCGATGCCCGGTTCGGAGGTGGCCGGCTACGCGGGGCCCGTGCTCGACCTCTTCGACCCGGACTCCACACAGAAGGCCGAAAAACTCCTGCGGGTCTTGAAGGAAGCCGACTGGATCGCGGTCACCTCCAACCGCGTCTATGCCAACGTGACCCGGGTTCCCATCGTCTTTCCGATGACCACGGCCTACTACCGGGCCCTCTTCGACGGCGCGCTCGGGTTCGAGCGCGTCGCGGAGTTCACCTCCTATCCCACGCTCGGAGACTTCTCCTTCGACGACGACCGGGCTGAGGAGCAGTTCACCGTTTACGACCACCCGCGGGTTCTTCTCTTTCGCAAGACCCGCGATTTCTCCGAAAAGCGGGTCCGCCAAATCCTCCTGTCCGCCATGCCCAAGCCTCCTCCCACGATGCAGGACTGGGAAAAGTGGCCGCGCTCGCGGCGAGTGGTCGATCGACCCGTGATTCCCGCTCATCGGGCCGCGGTCGCGCCCGCCGCGCCGGTCGCCGCCGACGTCCCGATGGGCTCGGTCCTGGCCGCCGCAATCTGGTACGGGGCCCTCCTGCTGCTCGGCGCCGCGGCGCTTCCGCTCGGTTGGGTGTTCTTCTCGCGCCTTTCGGATCGGGGCTTCGGGTTTGCACGCGTCCTGGGGCTTGCCCTCTCGACCTACGTCCTGAATCTCGCCGTGGCGAAGGGGGGCCTCGAGAACGGGCGCCGCGCGGCCTTCGCCGCGCTCCTCTCCCTGGCCGCCGCCGGTTTCGCGGCGTTTCTCTGGCGCGGTCCCGCGATTCTCGCCTTTCTGTCGCAGAACCGCCGCGCGCTCTGGCAGAGCGAGGCCGCTTTTGCGATCGGCTTCCTTCTCTTCCTCGGCTTCCGGGCGCTGAACCCGGAGATCACCTGGGGAGAGAAGCCGATGGATTTCTCGATCCTGAACATCCTCGTCCGCACGCGCACTCTGCCGGCTTCCGATCCCTGGTTCGCCGGAGCGCCGCTCGGCTACTACACGTTCGGCCAGCAGATGGTCGCCCTCCTGACTCTCCTGACCGGACTGTCGACGCGCTACACGTTCAACCTCGCCTTCGGCCTGTTGGGCGGCGTCCTTCTCCAGGGAGCCTTCTCGCTCGCGCGCAACTGGGCCGGCACGCTTCGCGGCGGTGTGGCCGGCGCCATTCTCGTGGCGCTTGCGGGGAACCTCGCGGGCTTGCGCGAGTGGCTCTCCGTCCGCCGGCCCCAACACTTGCCGCTCGACTGGAACTATTTCTGGGCCACATCGCGAGTGGTCAAAGACACCATCAACGAGTATCCGCTCTGGAGCCTGCTCTTCGCCGATCTGCACGCGCACGTGCTCTCGATGCCACTGCTGCTTCTCTTTGCAGCGCAGGCCCTCCAGTTCGTGCGCGTCCACGGCGACCGGACCGCGCTTGTGCGCACGCGCCTGCTCGCCGCGGGCTTGCTCGGCCTCTTCGGGGCGATCGAAGTCCTGACCAACGCCTGGGACGCTCTGCTCCTGGCCGGCTTGCTGGTCTTGACGGCCCTCGCCGCGGCCTTTTCGGGCGGCGCTGCGCCGCTCCTCTCGGCCGCTCGAGCCGTCGTCGGCTTCGGCGCGGCGGCCGCCGTGGCCCTGGCTGCGGCCCATCCGCTCTGGCCCCCCGGCGGCGGGCCTCCAGCCTGGGGCCGCAATCTCGAGAAGGGCGCCTCGGGTCTGGACGTTTCGACGGTGTTCGGCCTCTTCTTCTTTCTGGCTTTGGCCTGGTGGCTCGCCGCCTTCGCGGAGCGTCGACGCTGGCCGGGCAACTCCAGGGCCGCCTTCGTGACCGTCGGAATTCTTCTGCTGGCGTTGGCCGCGCTGTGGTCCGCCGACCTGCTGTGCCTGATGGGGATCCTCCTCTTCGCCGGGGCGTTCCTCTTTCTTGCCGATCTGCCGGAGGATCGGCTGGCCTTCGGCTTCATCGGCACGGCCTTCTTCTTGATCCTCTTCACCCAGCGCTTCTACATCTACGACCGGATGAACACCTTCTTCAAGCTGTACCTGCCGAGCTGGCTGTTGTTCGCCATCGCCACGGCCGCGCTCGCCTTCCGCCCCCCGGACCGCCGCGGCTCCTTCGCGCGCTGGCCGGCGCTGACCAAGGCCGCTTTCGCGGCTCTGTGCGCGATGTCTCTCTTCACGACCGTCTCGGCGGCGCGCGGGGCGCTGACCGACGCGCGCCCGACGCGGCGGGGAGACCTCGGCGGGCCGACACTCGACGGCCTGCGATACCTCGAGAAGAGCGCTCCCGGGGAATACCGGGCCGTGCTCTGGATGCGGCGATCCATCCGCGGCACCCCCGTCGTCCTGGAAGCCCAGGGCCCCTCCTACCAGGACTTCGGCCGCATCTCCATGCTGACCGGCCTTCCGACGGTGCTCGGCTGGGAGTACCACGTTCAGCAGCGGGGCAACTCTCCCGACCGGATCCGCGAGCGCAAGGCCGCGGTCGAGGCCATCTACTCGAATCCGAGCGCCGAGGCGGTCGAGGGCCTCCTGCGCCGACACCACGTGGGCTACGTCTACGTCGGGCCGCTCGAGCGAAAGACGTACCCGCGCGCTGGCCTCGCGAAGTTCGACGCCGCACCGCAGCTCTTCCAGCTTGCATACGAGAACCCGGAGGTCCGCATCTACCGGGTCGTGGGCGGGGAGTCGGAGGACGTGCTCACGCCGCTTCACGAGGAGATCCCCGCGGCGGCGAGCGTCCCGGGGAAGGCCGCCGAGATCGTCGAACCCGAGGAGCCTCCGGTTCTCTCCACCACACCGGCGGCCGGCCGGGAGCCGTTCTCCGGCCTGAAGGAGCCGCGCGACGCCGCGGTGGACGAGCGCGGGCGGCTCTGGGTCGCCGACTTCGGCAACTCGAGGCTGCGCCTCTTCACGAGCGACGGCGGGTATCTCGGCGGCTGGGGCGGGCGCGGCGACGGGACCTATTCTCTCCGAGAGCTCACGGGAGTGGCCGCCCGCGGCGGCGACCTCTTCATCGCGGACACCTGGAACGGCCGGGTCGAGAGCTTCACGCTCGACGGCGCCTGGAAAGCGACGGCCCGGGATCTCTACGGCCCGCGCGGTATCGCAGCCGCCTCCGACGGGTCGGTCTGGGTGACCGATACGGGCAACCACCGCGTTGTCGTGTACGACGAGCGGCTCGGGAATCCCCGTCTTCTCGGGAAGAAGGGCGCGGGCCCGCTCGAGTTCGACTCCCCCGTCGGCATCGCGGCCGCCGCGTCGGGCCGGATCTACGTCTGCGATACGGGAAACCGCCGCATCCAGGTTCTGGACGCGCAAGGACAGTTCCTGCGCGCGATCCCGATCCCCGGCTGGAACGGCGCGGTCGAGCCGCACGTCGAGGTGGACACGGACGAGACCCTCTACGTGACCGATCCTTCAGGCAACGCCGTGCTCGAGCTGGACCCTTCGGGAAAGGTGCGCAACCGGCTCGAGAGCGACCCGTCGGGCCACAAGTTCGCCAATCCGACGGGCGTCGCGCTCGACCGAAAAAATCGTATCCTCTACGTGGTCAGCTCCGGGGACAGCTCCATCTCGAAGATCAAACTGCCTGATCGGAAGGGAGAATGATGCGCTCAGGCCTCGGATCTGTCGTCAGGCGTGCAATCGTCGGCGTTTCGATCGCGCTCGCTTTCGCTTGTCGGCGAGCCGAGAAGCCGGGGGCCGCGGCAGCGGCGGCGCCGACGGCCATTCCCGAGACGGCGCCCTCGATCCGGGACACGCCCGAAGCCAACCGACCCCCGTTTTTCGGGCTGCGCGCCGCGCGGGACGCCGCCGTGGACGGGCGCGGCCGCCTTTGGGTCGCCGACTTCGAGCACACGGCGATCCGCATCTACGATTCGAGCGGCGGCTATCTCGGCGGTTGGGGCAGCCGCGGCGACGGGAAATATCAGCTGAAGGACCCCTGCGGGATTGCCATTGGAGGCGACGACGTCTACGTTGCCGACACCTGGAACGGACGGGTGCTTCACTTCTCGCTTGCCGGCGCCTACCTCGGAAGGGCTCCCGGCGACTTCTACGGGCCGCGTGGCGTCGCCGTGAGCTCGGACGGAAGGGTCTGGATCGCCGACACCGGCAACCAGCGTGTCGTCGTCTGCCCGAAGGATCTGTCGAACCCCAAGGTTCTCGGCGGCGAGGGCACTCCCGGCAACCCGTTCTCGAGCCCGTTCGGCATCGCGGCAGGACCCTCCGGGCGGATCTATGTGGCCGACGCCGGCAACCGCCGCATCGAGGTGCTCGACACGGAAGGCAACTTCAAGACGAGCTTCGCGGTCCCGGGCTGGGGGCCCACGACCGAGCCGTATCTCGAGGTCGATGAGAACGAGAGCATCTACGCGAGCGATCCCGCCTCGAAGTCCGTCGCGAAGCTGGACCGCAACGGCAAGGAGCTGCGCCGCTTCACCGAGGACGACGCCGGCAGGGGCTTTCAGAAGCCCACCGGCGTCGCCATCGACCGAAAGAACCGGATCCTCTACGTCGTCAACTCGGACAACGACACGATCGGGATCTTGAAACTCTCCCAGTGAGCGAGACCGAAGAAACTCCGGCCCACGCCCCGCCGGCCTCGATCCCGCCCGGGGCGGGTTCCCGGTGGCGGAGGGCTTTCTGGGCGATCCTCCTGCTCGCCGCGGCCACCCGATTCTGGCGGCTGGGGGAGCGCCCGTTCCACCACGACGAGTCCATCCACGCGTATCAGTCCTACACGCTCTCCCAGAATGGGGAGTGGCGTTACGACCCGGCCTACCACGGGCCGTTTCTCTATTACGCCAACGCCGCGGTCTACAAGATCTTCGGCGTGTCGAATACGACGGCGCGCCTGCTGCCCGCGTTCTTCGGGCTTCTGCTGCTGGCGTTCGCCTGGCCGCTGCGCCGTTGGATCGGCAATCGCGCCGCGGCGGCGTACGCCCTACTCGTCCTCCTGTCGCCCCACCTGACCTACTTCTCGCGTTTCATCCGTGAGGATGTCTATTCGCTCGTCTTCACCTTCGCGACGATCCTCGCCTTCCGCCGGTTCTTGGAGACGGACCGCGCGCGATGGCTGACCGCCTCGGCCGTGTCCTTCGCCTTGGCCGGTGTGACCAAGGAGAACGCCTACATGACGGGCGTCCTCTTCGTCACCTTCGGGATCTGGGTGTTCGCGGACCGCGTGATCGGGAGCGGCGGCACCGACGCGGTTCGGAAGACGGCGGCGTGGCTGCGGGCGCACGCCGCGGCCGCCCTGACGGCCGCGATCGTCTTTCTCTGCATCTGGGCCCTCTGCTACTCCGCCTTCGGGCACTACCCCGGCGACTGGCTCGCAATCCCCAAGGCGGTCAAGTACTGGATGGGGCAGCACGCCATCGCGCGCATCCCGGGGCCCTGGTACTACTACTTTCCGCAGCTGCTCTACTACGAAACCGCGACGGTTCTCGCGGCGGCCTTCGCGTTCCGCAAGTGGAAACGAGACCCGTTCTTGGGCTTCGTGGTCTTCTGGGCGGCCGGATCGCTCGCGATCTACGCGTGGGCGCGCGAGAAGGTCCCTTGGCTGACGGTCCACCCGCTATTGCCGCTGACCGTTCTCGCCGCGGTGGGGCTCGCCAAGCTGTGGGAGGACCGCCGGGAGAGACTGCCGCGCGCGGCGCTCGCGGCGATCGGCGTGCTACTGCTGATCAACACGAGCGGCATGGTTCTGGCCTGTTTCCGTTACGGCGCCTACGACCTCGAGCGTGAGCCGAAGCACGGCGAGTACCTCGCCTACGTCCAGACCACCGAAGACTTGATCCGGGCGCTCGGCGTCTTGGACAAGGTCCGCTCGCGCGTCCCTGCGGGACAGCCGCTGATCACCGTGGCGGGCGAGGCCTCCTGGCCGCTCACCTGGTATTTGCGCGACACGCCGACCACCTGGGCTTCGCGCATCGATCGGGCGTCGACACCGGTCATCGTCGCGGACTGGGACCCGGAGGGAACACTGGAGAAACAGCTCGCCGAGAAATACGACGCCAAGCGCGTTCCCATCCGCGCTTGGTGGTTCCCCGAGCGGACCACCGGCACCGCCGCCAATCCGGGAAGACATCCGACGGGCGGCGACGCCTGGCGCTGGTGGCTCTTTCACCAGCTGTGGAGCCCGATCGGATCGCAGGATTCGACGTTCTTCGTGCGCAAGGACCTCGCGGGCCAGGGCATGCTCGAGCCCCTCGCGCTCCCGATACAGGACACGACGGGGCGCGACTACTCCTCCGACGCCGCGGTGATCGCGCCGGAGCGCCAGTGGGGCGGCCCGGGAGCGGGGGACGGTCAGTTTGCGGAGCCCCGGGGCCTGGCCGTCGACGGGCGCGGGAACCTCTATGTCGCGGACACCAAGAACAGCCGGATCCAGGTCTTCGACCCGACGGGAAGATTCCTGCGCGCGTTCGGTCACAAGGGAGGCGGGAACGGCGAGTTGAACGAGCCTTGCGGCCTGGCCGTGGGCTCGGACGGAGAGGTCTGGGTAGCGGACACCTGGAACCACCGAATCGTGCACTTCTCCGCGGAGGGGCAGTTCCGTGCCGCTTTCGGCGATCCGGACAAGAGCCTCTTCGGCCCTCGCGCGGTCGCCCTGTCGCGCGGCTCTCTCTACGTCTCGGACACCGGCAACAAACGGATCGTGCGCTTCGACCGGGACGGGAAGAAGACCGGGGAATTCGGCGGAGCCGGAAACGGCCCCGGACAGTTCGTCGAGCCCGTGGGCATCGCGGTCGACGCCGCGGGCAATCTCGTTGTCGCCGACACCGGCAACCATCGCGTGCAGGTACTCGACCCGGATGGCGTGTTCCTGCGCCAGTTCCCGGTGAGCGGCTGGAAGGATTTCTACACGGAACCGTACCTTGCCATCGGGCCGGGCGATGTCGTGATCGCAACCGACGCCTGGGGAGCTCGGATCGCCGTCTATGACTCGAGCGGCAACCTGCGGAAGTCTTTCAAGGCCGGAAGCGACTTCAGGCAGCCGACCGGAATCGCGTTGGACGCGTTTGGAAGATTGAACGTCTCCGATCGGGGCACGAACCGCATCTTCTCGTGGACGCTCGCATCGCTACTTCCGTGACGGGCGAGACGCCCGGGACTCGGTTCCGGTCGGCCCTGCTCCTGGCGGCGACAATCGTGCTCGGCGCCGCCGGCCCGGCCCTCGTCGTCTACGACCGTTGGCTCGGGCTCCGGCGCTCCGACCGGTACTTGAGCACCTTCGCCAACCGATGGCCGTTTCTGAAGAACCTCAACCTTCCCGACTACGCCATCCTGATCCCGGGAGCCTTCCTGCTGCTGTTTCTGCTCGGGCGCCTTCGGGCGACGGAGACCGCGGACGCCTGGAGACGCCACCGGGCCTTTGCCCTGCGCCCCCGCCGCCCGAGCGCGGCCGGATCCCGGCGTTCCATCGCGACGGCCGCGGCGGTTCTGGGAGGCGGGGCTTCGGCGCTCATGCTGCTCCGCCTGATCCTGACGAAGCACCAGCCCGCGCTCGAGCTCTTTTTTGCGCTGTGCCTCTTTGCCGCCGGAATGATTCTGCGCGAGGTCTCGCTCGGGGTGCTCGCCCGCGTCTGGCGCCGCTCTCGCGGAACCCTCCTCTCGATCCTCGCCGCTCACGTCGCGGTCATCCTGGCCCTCGCGAGCCACTACTCGTTCCACCGGTTCGAGGCGCTCCTGGTGGCCATCGCCCTCCTGGCGGCCGGCAATCTGGCGGTGCGTTTTCGGAAGACGGGACCGGTTCCCTTGATCGTGCTCGCCTTCGTCGTCCTCTACACCTGGCGTGTCGACGCCTGGTGGTTCGTGCTGGTCGGGGACGAATATCGAAATTTCGACATCGCGGAGCGGATCGTCAACGAGCACTCCCGCGCCTACATCACGTCGCATCTCTTCCAGCTGGAGGGAGGCCTCGAGGGCCTCGACCCCTACGCCGACTCGCTCGTGCAGGCCGCCACGATGCGCCTGCTGGGCGTCAACAATTTCGGCTGGAAGTTCTCGAGCCTCTATTTCGCCGCGATCGCGCTCGCCTTCTTCCACCGGTTCTTCCGAACCTTCCTGACGAAGCGCGCCGCCCTGGCGACGACCGTCTGCCTCGGCGCCTCTCACTACATCATGAGCTTCGGGAAGATCGGCTACGACAAGTTCCAGGCCTATCTCGCGATGGCTCTCCTGCTCGCGGCGACCGGTTGCGCGATTCGCACGCGACGGACGATCGCGTTCCTCGGCATCGGCTTTGCCGCGGCGCTGTGCTTCTACGTCTACCCGGCCGCTCTCTATATCGTGCCGTTTCCCTTCTTCCTTCTGCTGCTCTACGCCCCACCGGTCGACCGATCGACGCTGCTTCGCTGGGGACTGGCGGCCCTGGCCGCCGGCCTGACGATCTTCCCGCTCCCGTTCCAGCCGACCTACTTCGAGGGGAAGCGCCCCGGCACGGTCTTCTACAATCCCGAGCTCGCGCGCTCGGCCAGCAACCTCTTCGGCCACTTCGGCCGAAACCTCGTCTACGCCGGCTACTCTCCCCTGCTTCTCGCCTCGGAAGACCACTACGTGACCTGCTCATACCTGGACCCGCTGACCGGCCTTCTCTACCTCGTCGGCCTGGCGTCGGCGCTGTGGCTCGTCCGGCGCGATCGCTTCACGGCCTTCGTCGTCGTGGGTCTCGGCTGGCTGATGTTCTTCGGAGGGGCGACCCACGACCGCGAGTACCCGCCGACGACGCGGATGTTCCTCCTGCTGCCGCTCTTCGTGCTGCTCGCCACGCTCGGCCTCGCGCGTCTTTCCGTCCTGGGTCGCTCCACGGGAGTTTCCTCGCGCGTGGCTGGCGCGGCCCTCTGGGCGACTCTCGGCGCCATCCTCGCCCTCAATGTCATCCAGACCCACGTCGTTTCGAGGCGGCGCAGCGACGGCTACGAGATCTTCGATCCGCTCGTCGTCCAGGTCGGGCGCCGAATCGCGAGCCTGCCGCCGCCACGCCTTCGGCTCCTGTTCTTGAGCGAATTGCCGGGAGAAGGCAGCGGAATCCCCATGATTCTGCGGTCCTACTCGCTGGACAAGTCTCTGGATTTCTCCGAGATCCCGGTTCCCGAAGGCGTGCTCACCCCGTCGGACCGCGCTCGCGTCGCCGACCCCGCCAACGCGGTCTTCGTGTCGACACGCCTCTTGCCGAATCTGCGCCACGAGCTCGAGTACGAGATCGCCGCGACGGGAAAGATTCCCTGCTCCGTGCTGACCTCGACCGGCCACGAGCGCTTCAAGCTCTGGAGAGCCCCGGGCGTCCCGAATCTCTGCGCGGACTGAGAAGGGGTGGGCCTCAGTGAGGCCTCGCCCGCGGTCAGGCGCGAAACACCTTCTCCGGCGTGCCGTCCAGCCACCGGTCCACCAGCTCGACACCCTGCATCAAGGAGTGATCCTGGTTGCCGATTTCGTACTTCCAGGAGCCGAAGCGCCCACGAGAGTAGATCTCCTTCGATTCGAGGTAGGGCTGGATGACGTCCAGGGCTTCGTTGCGGTCGATCGACGGGATGGGATAGGCGTGTCCGGCATGGATCAGGTACGCCGACTCGATCCGCTCCAGGTCCGCGCGCTCCAGAATCGCTTCGTCGACGAGGCCCTCCAGCACCGCTTTGACGAAATCTCCCTCGGGCAGCGGGCGGAAGCGCGAGTAGGTCGTCTCGCACAGGAGCGAGCAGTAACGCGAGGTGTCGCCGCCGGGCACGATGTCGGGCGAGTAGTTGGATAGGTAGGTCATTCGGTAGAAGGGTGTCTTCGGGTTGGGGAAGTAGATCCAGTTCTTCGTCGACGGGGAGGGCCGCGCCAGCCCCACGCCGACGGTGAAGAGGCGGTTGAAGAGTAACTTCTCTGCCGCGCTACGGACGGCCGCCGGCGCTTGCTTCAAGCGGGGGACGAGCGTCGTCAGGGGCAGAGTCGTCAGCAGGCGGTCGTAGCGTCGCTTGCTTCCGTCGGCGAACTCGATTTCCCGCCGGTCCTCGTCGATCGAAACGGCGCGCTTGCGGTATCGAACACGATCGCCGATGTGGGGCAGCACGGCGATCCAGAGGCCGAGTGTGCCGCGCGTGGCGGGATATCCGAATGTGGCGTTGGGCCCCCAGTCGGTCACCTTGTGGGAAATCGTCGACTCGAGGGCCTTCTTCCAGTCGACCACGGCGACCCGCTCGGCGATCCAATAGAAGCCCATGCGGGCGAGCGGCGTCGACCACACCTTCAGGTTGTAGGGCACCATGAAGTGCTTGGAGACGCCGGCCCCGAATTTCGCGAGCACCCACTCCTCGAAGTTCGTGAACGCCCGATCCCGGTCGATGGTCTGCGACTGAATCAGGCCGATCAGGCACTCGAGCATCGCCTCTTCGGGCAGCGACGAGAGGTGGTTCTGGAAGGGATACCGAACATAACGATCCTCGAACTTGATCCAGCTTTCCCGGTCGATGCGGCGCACGCCCTGCTTGCCCAGCATCTTGTCGAGGAAGGCGTTGAAGTACGGGTACCCCGAAAAGATGATGTGCCCGGAGACGTCCCAGGTGTAGCCCTTCGAATCCTCGAAGCTCGTGGCGAGGCCGCCGACGCGGGGGGCGCGCTCGTAGATCTCGAAGTCGGTTTCTCCCCGCTCCGTCAGCCGGTAGGCCGCGCCGAGCCCGGTGGGCCCCGCGCCGAGGATGACCGTGCCCCTCATCGGGCCGCGGCCACGCGCTTCAGGGCCTCGTTCCGGTTCATCTCCTCGCGCAGGTCGAAGAGGTAGCGGATGACGCGGGAGATCGTTCCCGCCATCTTCCACGGCCGGTGGATCGACTGCCCGGCCTCGCGGGGGAAGTGCTGGACGACGACCTCGGAGACCTTCCACCCGGCCATGCGGCATCGAGCGTAGATCTCGTCTCCCACGAAATTGATCCGGTGGCGGATCTCGATCCGCCGCGCCACGTTCTGGCGAAAGGCGCGGCAGCCGCCGTTGATGTCGTGAAGCGGCGAGCCCAGGATCCAGCGCGAGAGCGTGTTGAGCCCCTTGGAAAGCACCAGGCGCACGAACGGATCGTGGCGCTCCTTCTTCCACCCGAAGACGACGTCGGCACCGGCGTCGATCGCGGCCAGGAACTTCGGCGCGTCCGCCAGCGTGTGCTGGCCGTCTCCGTCGACGACCATGACGACCTCGCCGGGTGTCGAGCGCAGCGCGGTTTCCGTCGCGACGGCGTACCCCTTGTTTCCGTCGTGATGGGCTACCAGGATTCGGGCATCCTCCTTCGCGAGCTTCTCGGCGATCTCGCCGGTTCGGTCCCGGCTTCCGTCGTTGACGACCAGGATCCGCCAGTCGAGGCCCGGAATCTTCGATAGGGCCGCGGCGGCGTCCCGAACCGTTTTCTCGATCAGCTCCTCTTCGTTGTAGGCGAGAAACGCCACGCCCAGGCGCGGCGCTCTTTCAGTGGCCATAAATGATCACTCCCGCAGTCAATACCCAGCCGACGACGATCAGAAGCAGCAGCGGATCGTCGATGAGAAGCGCCTGCGTCGGGTTGCCTCCCCCTCCGCGCCGGTAGACCAGGCGGACGTACCGCGCGATTCCCACGATCACGAAGGGCACGGTCGGGGCAAAGCTCCGGCCCCCGTGCATGGTCAGGGTCGACGGGATCACGCTATAGGCGGTGTAGGCCGCGACGGTCGCCAGGGCGCAGACGACGAAGAGGAAGTCGAGCCCCTCGGCGTGATAGGCGGCGAGCACCGGTCGGTGCTCCGCGGAGGAGTCGCGCCCGGCGTGCTGCAGCTCCCATTGCCGCTTGCCGACGACGAGAAAGAGGGCGAGCAGGTAGGCGCATCCCATCAGAAAGAGTGACGGCGCCAGCTCCGCCAGAGCCGCTCCCGCCAACGCCCGAAGGGGAAGGCCGGCCGCGACGATCAGCGCCTCCAGAAAGGGAATGCGCTTCAACCAGAGCGAGTATGCGGTCATCAGCGCGGCGTAGAAGGCGCACCACTGCCCGAACCGGGCCTCGAGCGAGAAGGCCGCGAGCAGCCCGCCCGCCCCGAGCAGGACGGCGGCCACGACCGCCGTCGACGGACGCAGCTCCCCGGCCGCGAGCGGCCGAAGTCGCTTGACCGGGTGGGCGCTGTCGCGCTCCCGGTCCATGACGTCGTTGATCAGGTAGACCGCGCTCGAGACCGCGCAGAAGGCGAGGAAGCCCTCCGCCGCGAGCGCCCAGCCCCGCACGGCTCCGAGCGCGCCGCCGAAGAGAAACGGCAGGGGCAAGACCAGGTTCTTGACCCACTGGGCCGGCCGGGCCGAAAGGAAGAGAGCAGACAGGGCGCGGATCGCGGAATCCCCGGCGGCCGAGGCCGGCTCGCCTGACGATGTGGCCGCCATCTTTGGCACATTGTAACCGGATTCCGCGAGCTCTCCGGCGCCGACGGAGCATTCGTCCGACCCCCGGCCCGCCCCGGTGCCTTGCCGATTCCGTTCTACAATCGAAGGCTCTTTAACGGGAGGCGGATCCTCACGTGGCGCATCCCAAGCTTCTCCTCGAGGGAAAGTACGAGATCCTTGGCAAGATCAAGGACGGCGGGATGGGGACCATCTACAAGGTCCGACACCGCCTTCTCGACGAAATCCGCGTCGTCAAGGTCCTCCAGCCGCACGTCGTCGCCGACGCGGAGATGAAGCGCCGATTCACCGAAGAGGCCAAGACCGCGACCCGACTCAAGCACCCCAATCTCTGCGCCATCTACGATTTTGCCTTGGACGAGGACGGCACGGCCTACCTCGTCATGGAGTACATCGACGGCGTCAACCTCTCGGAGATGCTGAAGACGACCGGATGCCCCGGCCTTCCCCTGTCCCTCGAGATCGCCCACCAGGCGTTGCTCGCCCTCGGATACCTTCACCGCAAGGAAGTCGTTCATCGCGACGTCGCCCCCGACAACCTCATGTTGACTCACGACGAGGACGGTCGGCCGCTCGTCAAGTTGATCGACCTCGGCATCGCCAAGGCGCAGGGCACGGGAATGGACCTGACCGCCACCGGGGTCTTCCTCGGGAAGCTCAAGTACGCCTCCCCCGAGCAATTCGGGACGCTTCCAGCCGGCGAAAAAATCGACGGGAGAAGCGATCTCTATGGTCTCGGGATCGTCCTCTACGAGCTACTGACGGGCGTGCGGCCCTTCACCGGTGAGGCCGCCCCGGAGCTGCTCAAGGCGCACCTCTTCCTTCCACCGGTTCCCTTCGCCGAATCGGACCCGCAGGGAAAGGTGCCGCCGGAGGTGCAGGCCGTCGTGCTCAAAGCGCTGCAAAAGAAGCGCGAGGATCGCTACGCCTCCGCCGACGAGTTCGATCGGGAAATCCTGATGCTCAAGCATCGCTTTCCGAGGCCGGACGACGTCGACAGCACGCTGGCGATGATCTCGACGATCCGCGGCACCGGGGAGATCGCCATCGACAACGTCACGCCGAGCGCCCAGGACCGGTTGAACCGCCAATTCGCGGCCCAGACGACGCCGCACCCTTCGCGACCGGTCTTGCGGGTCCTCTCCGCGAGCGCCGCCGCGAAGGCGGCGGGCCGGCCAACGACGGCGAGCGGCGCCTCGGACAAAGACGAAACGATTGCCACACCGCGGGAAGAGCGCCCCTCGGCGGGCGCGCTCCCACCGCCGGGTCCGCGCCAAATAGCGCGGTGGGCGGTGCCGTCGGTCCTGGCACTCGCCTTCGCCCTGTATGGCTGGCGGAGCTGGGCCTCGAAGTCCGGCGCACGCCCGCTTCCGCCGCCCGCCCCCGCGCCCACCTCCGCCGTGGCCGCGCTCGAACCCACGGTGCCCCCGGAGGCGGCCGTCGCGCCGACCGCGGCCCCCACGGCGGAGGCGGCGGCGCCGCCAACATCGGCGCCGGACGACTCTCGCCGGTTGCAGCAGGCCGCCGAGGCCGTCCGCTCTTCTGCTGCGCGGGCGCGGCAAGGCGCGCAGCGCGCCCAGGCACAGGAGCTCGCGGGGGCGCTCTACGAGCGGGCCGTGCGCCGACAGCAGGAGGCCGAGCGGCTCCTGGCGGACGAGAACTTCCCGGCCGCCCGCACGGCATTCGAAAACGCCGTCGAGGAATTCCGGGGCGCCGAGTCCTGGGCTCGAAGCCATCCAGCCCCACGGGCGAGCCCGGCCGAGGTCATCGCCGCGGCGAAGCCGCCGGTGGCAGCAGTTTCCGCTCCGACGTCTGCTCCGGCGCCGACACCCCACGTGGAGGCGACGCGCGTGGCAAGCCTGGCGCCAACGGTGGCCGAGGTCGTGCGGCCGCCCGCATCTGCTCCGACAGAAGCCGTCCGCCTGCCGACCGACCAGGAAAGCATCCGCCAGGTCCTCCAACTCTACGAGCGCGCCCAGGACACGCTGGACGTCGACCTGTACGCGCGGGTTTATCCATCCCTCGTCGGCGAGAAGCGTGAGACTCTGGAACGGGCCTGGCAGGGCTTAGCCAAGCAGCAGGTCGAGCTCGAGATTCACCAGATCGAAGTGAAGGGCTCTCACGCGGTCGTGCGCGCCTTCCAGCGGCTCTCCGCCACACCCCGCATCGGCACCGAGCAACGCGACGCCCGGGAACGGACCTTCGATCTCGACAAGCGCGGCGACACCTGGGTCATCGTCCGCCTCGACTAGCGCGGGCTCGACCGGAGCCGACGCTTCGAACCCGGAGATCTTCTCGGAAACGGCGACGGGTCCGGTTCCCGGCGCCCGTCGCGAGCCTCCCTAGAAGGCGTAGTCGAGGGCGAAGAGCGGCGAAATGGAGTCTTGAAGGCCCTTTCGGTTGAGAGAGAAGAGGACGTTTGCGGTCACGAGGAGGTTCCAGACCGGGTTCACCTTGATGCCGATCGAGCCTTGCCACGTGTTGACGCTCGCCGTTGTCGACGTCAGTTGCGGAAAGGTCTGGGTGATCGTTCTCGGGGGGTTCTCGCCTTCCGGCTGGCACTTGCAATCGCCGCCGAGATTGTCCCCCGTGTCCGCGGTGTAGGTTTGGTTCACGACGGTCACCGCTTGCGCGTTGCGGTACGTTCGGCCGAGCACGTCGACGATGAACGTCACGCGAGGGCTGATCGCCCAATCGAAGCCTCCCGCATAGGACACGTAGTTCGGAATGGTCGACACGGTTCCGCCCGGCTGATCGCTCGAACTGGGCGGGTTGCTCGACCAGGTGTAGCCGGCGTTGATGTGGGGAGAAAAGGTGCCCAATTGCAGCGAGCCGATGAGGAATCCTCCGCCCAGCCAAGTCCCGGTGCCGAGCAGGTCACGCTCTTCTCCCGTGGGCATCCGCACATCCGCCGCGACGGCCAGACCACCGCCGCCCCGCGCGTCGAGGAGCCGCCACTTTGCTCGCAGAAGGATGTCGCCGATCCCGCTGGCGCTCCCGCTCGTCTGGAAAGTCTCCGCCGAGGAGCCGTCCTGGAATCGATGAATGCTCGTGTTTTGCTGAGTCGCGAGCCGCTGGATCTCGGCACTCGTCTGCGCCGTGATGTCGATGCGCTCCAGGGGTATGGCGAGGCCGAGGTCGAGGTTGTTCGCGAGGCCGTACGTCAGCACGAAGGCGGTCACATCCGCCGTGACGTTCATACGGAGATCGGCCGTGATGACATCTCCCTTGACGTAGGAAGGCACGTCGATGTGCGTGAAGACGAGGTGGAGATCTCCCTGCGTGAGCGAGAGGTTGTCGATTCGGTCGAACGTGAAGTGGCTGTAGTTGATTCCGCCGTTGAACTTGCCCTTGCCGATCGTGTCCGCGCGTTCGGTGTAGATCGGCCCGAAACTCTCCGTGGTTCGCGTAAAGGTTCCGAGCGCGGGGTCGTAGCGATAGGCGAATCCGCCGGCGGAAGAGGCCAGGGGAAAGGTCGCCAACTGTGTCGCGAGCTCGTCATTGAACTCGCGAATCGCGATGAACTGCGTGGAATTCGGATCGACAAAGTGGGCGACGTGGCTGATCACGACGCCGGGGGGCGGCGGAGCGAGCGTGATTCCCTCCCGCAAGAAGTCGGTGACGAGATCGCGCAGACCGGTCTGCGCGGCGAGAGGAAACGAGAAAAGCAAAAGAATCAGGCAGGCCAGGGCGGAGCGGCGCTCACTCATCTCTCCTCCTCTGCTCGGTGCCGGGGAAATTCGCTCTCGAAAGGTTATGGCCCAACGCGCCGCGGGTCAAGCACGAATCGTCCGGTCGCGCTTCTCACAGACTCGCCGCGGCCGCGCCTAATCGCGGCCGCGCGTCAGCGCGCGGTAGCGCGTCCAGTGCCTCAGGGCCGCGGCCGCGTCGTGGAGCCGCTCACAGAGGTTCGCTGCGTTGAAGTGCGCATCGGCGTCGGCCGGATCGTTTTCGAGCGCGTGCTCGTAGGCCGCGAGCGCCTCGCGAAGGCGCCCGAGATCCTCGAGCGCGACCCCGAGGTTGAAGGCGGCCGTCGCGTCGCCGGGCCGAGCCGACAGCGCCGCTCGGTACTGCGCCTCGGCGCCGGCGGCATCGCCGCGCTCGTGTAAGAGACGGCCGAGATTCACGCGGGCCTCGGCATGATCCGGGTCGAGGGCGATGGCGCGCTCGTAGGCCGCGCGCGCCTCGGCCGGCGCCCCGGGCTCGAGCTCACAGGCCTGCTCGTACCACTCCTGAGCCAAGAGGCGCTCCTCTGGGCATTCCTCGTCGGATGCCGGGGGCTCGAGCGGAGCGACGTTGTCCGAGATCGGCGCCGGACCGAAATCGAAGAGCGTCTGTCCGGATTCGGGCTGCCAGCGGGAGCTTCCGTCGGCCGCCACGATCCGCCCGCCCTCCGCCCCGATGCGCAGATCGGCGAGCCTCTCCGCGTCGGGCAGCTCCCGGGCGAGCCGGGAGAGCGCCCGCCGGATGCGGCGGGGCGGGATCCGGGCATCGATCAGTCCCTTGGCCGTTCGGAGAAAAACGAGGTCCGGAAAGGAGAAGCGAAAATGCCCGCGCGGGTCGAGCATCGGAGAAAGCAGGCCGGCCCGAACGTAAGAACGCACGCGGGCCGGCGAGAGACCGATAAGCTGCGCGACTTCGCGAGTGCCGTAACCCGTCATCGGGGAGGACCCGACGGGCTACTTCCTGGACGCGATTTTCTTCTCGGCACCGTTTCCGGCCCGCTTGGCCGGGCGTTGCGCCGCCGCAGCGGCCTTACGAGCGGGCTTGGACCCCTTGGCCAGGCTCCGCCGCAGCGCTTCCATCAGATCGATGACCTCGCCGCTCTTGGGCTTGGGCGGCGCGGAGATCTCCTGCCCCGTGTCGATCTTCTTCTTCAGCTGCTGCTGAATCCGCTTCTTGACCTCGTCTTCGTAGGCCTCCGGGCGAAACTCGTCGGAGGAGGCCTGATCGACGAGCATCTTGGCGAGCTTCAGCTCCGCGTCGCGGGGAGTCTCCTTGTCGAGACCGACCTCGGAGATCGGGCGGATCTCGTCGGCGTAGAGGAGCTGCTGCATCACGAGCCCGTCGTCGGTCGCGCGCACCATGACCAGATACTGCTTGCCGCGAGCGGCGTACTTGGCGAGCGCCACCCGCCCCGTCGCCCGGAGCACTTCGGCGAAGAGCCAGTAGGCCTTGGAGCCCCCCTTGTCCGGGCCGAGGTAGTACGCCTTGTCGAAGTAGACCGGGTCGATGGAAGAGAGCGGCACGAACTCCGTCACCTCGACGGTTTGCGTGGATTGCTCCTCGAGGGCCTTCAACTCCTCATCGCTGAAGAGGACGTACTGGTCCTTGGCGAACTCGTAACCCTTCCGGATCTCCTCGCGCGGGACGACGATGTTGTCTTCTTTCGGGCAGACGTACTGTTGCTTGACCCGAGAGCCGCACTTTCCGTGCAGCATGTTGAACGAGACGGCGGCCGAGGAGTTCCCGGCCGAAAACAGCTTGACCGGAATGGAAACGAGTCCAAACGAGATGTTCGCGGTAGCGATGGCCCTCGCCGTCGATTCGGTCGCCATAGAAGCCTAAGTGTAACAAGGATCAGCCGCTTGCAGCCCCGAAAATCTCCGCAAACTCCCGTGCCAGGGCCGGGCCTCGCCCGCCCTCCTCGTGCTTGAAGAAGGCGAAGAGCTCCTTCCAAGGCTGGGACCGGTACCGCTCGGCCCGCCGGGCGAGATCCTCGGTCACATAGTCCTGCCGTCGGAGCCTCGCATAGCCCCAATCCGTCGTGGCCTCGAGCGGCGTCTCGAGCTCCTCGTCCTCGGCCAGGCAGAGCGCGGCGCCCCGGGCCCGAAGCGCCTCGAAAACGTCCTCCTCGAACCAGGAAGCGTGGCGAAACTCGAAGGCCGCGCGCGCGCCGGGCGGAAGGATCACCAGGAAGGCGGCGAGCCGAGGCAGATCCTTCTTCAGGTTGGGAGGCAGCTGGAAGAGAGTCGGCCCCAACCGGGAGCCCAGCGTCGAGGCCGTCCGGAAGAAGTAGTCGACCGCGTCTCCCGCCTCCTTTAGCCGCTTCTGGTGCGTGATGCGTTGGGAGGCCTTGAGCACGAAGACGAAATCCGCCGGAACCTGCTCGGCCCACTGCGCCAGAGTCTCCGCCCGCGGCATCCGATAGAAGGTGTTGTTGATCTCCACGGCCGATAACCGCTCCCCGTAGTAGCGCAGCATCTCCGAGGCGGGCAAGTCCTCCGGGTAGAAGCTGCCCTTCCATTCCTTGTAGGAGAAGCCGCTCGTTCCGACATAGAGACGCACGAGGAGAGGATAAACCGCGAACGGCTGAGTGTCAGTCGCCCGTCGCGGAGGGACCGCCGCGGCGCAAGGCCCGCCCCGTCAGCTCCGCCAGCCGGCGCAGGCTCTCGGCGCGCTCGGCAGTGAGCTCTTCCCTCCGGGCCCGCCACAGCCAGTTGCCCGCAGCCAGCGCGGGAACGTTCATCCGCGCCTCGCTCCCGAGGCCGAGCACGTCCTGCAACGGGACGATCGCGCGGTCCGCCACCGACTCGTAGGCGGCCCGGATCAGATCCCACGCGATGCGGCTGCCGTCGGTCCCGAGGTAGTCGAGCGCGCGTTGGCGCTCCTCCGCCGCCAGCCCCTCGAACCATCCCCGCGCCGTGTCGTTGTCGTGGGTCCCCGTATAGACCACCTCGTTCGGAACGTGCCGGTGGGGCGCATGCGGGCTGTCGTCCTCGGAAAAGGCGAACTGCAGGACCTTCATTCCGGGAATGCCCGTCGTCGCCAGCAGCTCCCGAACGTCGTCGGTGATCAGGCCCAGATCCTCGGCGATCAAGGGCAACGAGCCCAGGGCCCTTCGCAGCGCCTCGAAGAGAGCGCGGCCGGGTCCCGGAACCCAGCGCCCCTCGACGGCCGTCCGGGCGGAGGACGGAACCTCCCAGTAGCTCGCGAATCCGCGGAAGTGATCCACGCGCACCAGATCCACTCGCCGAAGGATCGCCGCAAACCGCGCGATCCACCAGGAGTACCCGTCCCGCTCCATCCGGTCCCACCGGTACAGCGGATAGCCCCAAAGCTGCCCCGTGCGGCTGAAGTAATCGGGAGGCACTCCGGCCACGGTCTCGGGAAGTCCCGCCGCGTCCAGCGCGAACAACTCGCGGTGCGCCCACACGTCGGCGCTGTGGTGCGACACGTAGATGGGAACGTCGCCGACGAGCGCGATACCGCGCCGACTCGCCTCGAGCCTCAGCCGATCCCACTGGCGGTGGAAGAGAAACTGGAGGAAGGCGTGGTAATCGATTTCGTCGGACAGCTCCCGCCCCGCCTCCTCCAGAGCCGCCGATTCGCGGCGCGAGATCTCCGGAGGCCAGTGGATCCAGCCGGCATCCTCGAAGCGGCGCGCCAATGCGGCGAACAGGGCCCAGTCCGGCAGCCACGCCGACTGCTCGCCGCCGGATCGAAAGGCCTCGAACGCCTCGACTAGGGTTGCCGGCTTCTCTCGCCGGAAGCGCTCCCAGGATTGCCGCAGAACCGCCTCCTTCCAGCGGCGCGCCGCGCCGGCGTCCAGGCGGCCTTCCGGGAACGTCGGCGCCGAGCGGAGGGCATCGGCGGGGAGCAACCCCTCTTGCGCGAGCGCTTCGGGGGAGACCAGGAGGGGATTGCCGGCGAAGGCGGAGAGCCCCCCGTACGGCGACTCGCCGGGTCCGGGAGGGTTCAACGGCAGCACTTGCCAGAGTGTCGCGCCCGCCGCTTGGGCCCACTCGATGAAGCGGCTCGCCTCGGGCCCCAAATCGCCGACGCCGAAGGGGCCAGGCAGCGAAGTCGGGTGCAGGAGCAACCCGGCCGCGCGCGCGCTCACACGCCGGTCATTCGCGCGGATCGCGCTGCGCCGCCGCGCCGACCGGGCGCATCCGCTCGCCAGCTTCTTCGAGCAGCGCGACCTTGCGCTCGGCCGCCGGAAGGTAGCAGAGCTCCAGGTACTCGGTGACCATTCGCGCCGAGGAGAAGAGACGCCCGATGCGCGAGGCACTCTGGATCATCTTCTGAACCCAACCGGCAGGCACTCCCCGGTCGTCCCGCGTGAGGAAGAGCGGCAGCACTTGCTCCTCGAGAACCTGGTACAGCGAGGCTGCGACTTGATCGTCGGTGTCGTAGTCGCTCGAGGTTCCGATCACGAACCCCGTCTCCGGATGCGGCGCCTCGTCCCACCAGCCGTCCAGGACCGAAAGGTTCAGCACGCCGTTCATCGCCGCTTTCATCCCGGAAGTGCCCGACGCCTCGTGGGGCCGGATCGGGTTGTTCAGCCACACGTCGCATCCGGAGACGAGCAGACGCGCGAGCGCCATGTCGTAATCGGGCAAGAGAACCACGTGCCCCCGAAATTCTGGCAGATCCGCGTAGTGAGAGACCGCGCGCAGCAGCTCCTTGCCGGCCTCGTCGTGAGGGTGCGACTTGCCGGCAAAGAGTATCTGCACGGGGCCGGAATGCAGAATGCGCTTCAACCGATCCGGATCGCGAAAGAGAAGGGTGGCTCGCTTGTAGGTCGCAAACCGCCGAGCGAAGCCGATGGTCAAGGCGCGCGGATCGAGCAGTTTCCAAACGGCCTCGATCTCCTCGGGCGCCGCCCCTTGCTCGCGCCGGGCCTCGGCGAGCCGACGCCGGCAAGCGGCGACGAGCCGCTCCCGCAACCGCTCGTGCAGGGTCCAAAACTCGAGTGAATCGACCTGACGGGGGTTCTCGACCGGAGAGAGACTCGCCACCTCCGGATCGGTCCAGGTTGCCCGGTGGACACCGTTGCTGATCGCGCGGATCTTCACGTCTTCGTCCGCGAGCTCCGGGAGCAACCCCAACCAAAGCCGTCGCGACACGCGAGCATGGAGACGTGAAACCGCGTTGGCGTGGCCCGAGAGTCGCAGGGCCAACACGGCCATGGAGAACGGCTCGTCGGGTTTGCCCGGAGCCTCCTGGCCGAGTCTCAGGAAGTCGTCGAACTCGAGGCCCGCGTCCGGGATATAGCTCGAGAGATACTTCTCGAGAAGGCTCGGCACGAACCGGTCGATCCCGGCCGGCACCGGCGTGTGCGTCGTGAAGACGTTCCCCGCAGCGGCCCGCTCGCGGGCCTCGGCGAAGGAGAGGCCGTCCTCCGTCACGTATTGGCGGATTCTCTCAAGCCCGACGAAGGCCGCGTGCCCCTCGTTCAAGTGCCGAACCGTCGGGCGCCAGCCCATCCGTTCCAACACCCGGAGCCCTCCGATGCCGAGAACGATCTCCTGTCGGATCCGTGTCTCCTGATCTCCACCGTAGAGCCGCGAAGTGATCTCACGGTCCTGCGGATCGTTGTCGGGCAGATTCGTGTCCAGAAGAAACAGCGGCACCCGTCCGACCGTCACCAGCCGGATCAGGATCTGGACCTCCCGATCACCGACCGCCACCGACACGATCGGCGGACCGCCGTCGGGCGTGCGCGGCAGGCTCATCGGCAGCCGATCCAGGTCGAGCGGCCCATCGATCTCGCGCTGCCCTTCCTCGGGGTGGAGCACCTGCCGGAAGTAGCCCTGCCCGTAGAAGAGACCGACGCCCACCATCGGCAGACCCAGATCGCTCGCCGACTTGAGGTGATCCCCCGCGAGAATTCCCAGGCCGCCGGCGTAGATGGGAAGAGCCTCGGTCAGGCCGAACTCGGCCGAGAAGTAGGCAATCCGGTCTCCCCTCTGTCGAAGCGTCCGAATCGAAGGGTGCGCGGGCTGGGCGTCGTCCTCCAAGCCGATCTCCGTCCGCACGGCCGCCAGCTGCGCTAGGAAGACGGGGTCGGAGGAGGCACGGAGCAGACGCTCGGACGGGCACTCGGCGAGAACCGCGACCGGGTTGCCCCGCGCCCGCTCCCACCCCTCCGGGTCGAGCGCGATGAAGAGCGCGCGGAGCGACGGCCGCCACGTCCAGCGGAGGTCCCGCGCCAGTTCGTCGAGCGGCTGGAGGTTCTCGGGCAGGGGCCCGGCCGGTGCGTGAGTCCCGAGAACTCGCATTCGGTCGTGAACAAGAATAGCAGAATCAGCGGCCGTTTTTGGGGCGCGGCGCTCCCGGTTTGATGTATCTGCATCATCGGCCCCGCTCCGAGTGCTCGTAACGTGACAGCGAGGCGGTGACCCGTGACGGTCGCGGTGTCGTGAACGCGAGAGCGGGACGAGTGTCCGGGCCGGAGGTCGCTTGAATCCCGATCTGGCGGCCCTGCTCGAAACGGACGAAGAGGCGCGCGCGCGCATCGTGGCGGCGCGCGACGCCTCGGCCGCGCGCCTGGAGTCGGTTCGCGAGCAGATCGCACGTGGGCGCCGGCAGATGCAGGAAACCGCCATCGCCAGTCTGGAAGCGGAGGCAGAGTCCATTCTCGAAGAGGCTCGCCGCGAGGCCCGCGCTCGGCAGGCCCGCCGGGCCGAGTACGTGGAGGAGAGGCGGCGCCGAGCCGAGACCCTGCTTCCGGCCGCCGTCGAGGCGTGGGTGCGTCAGATCCGCGAAGGCTCCGGCACGGACCGCCGGCCGTGAGGAACGCGATCCGGCACGCCTACGGCAACGCCCGCCTTCGCGCGATGAAGTCGCGCTTGCTCCAGCCCGAGGACGGCGCGCTCTGCCGCGCCGCCCCGAGCCTGTCGGCCCTCGGCTCGGCGCTCGGCTTGACGGGGGCAACGAACGTGCGCCTCATCGACTCCGCTGGATTTGGGGCGCTGCTCGCCGATTACGGAAAGGTCATTCGGAACTATCCGGACGGCCGAGCTCTCTGGCTGGCGTTGCTCGCGCGCCTGGAGGCCGACAACCTGAAACTCGCCTGGCGCGCCCGCTCCCTGTCGGTGCCGAAGGAGCGCTGGCTGCCGCTCTGGCGCCCGTTCGGCGCCCTGGAGCGCCTGCCGCTCTCCTTTTGGCGCGACAGCGGCTCGTTGCGCGAGGCGGTCCGACGCACGGCCGACACGCCTTACGGCTCGATCGCCGCGGACGCGCTCCGAACGCGCGAGCAGGATCTCCCGGGCGCGGATCTCGCGATCGATCGCTTCGCCTGGGCCGGCGTCACGCGCGCCGCGCGGGACTTGCCGAGACGAGAACGAGCGACCCGAGAGCTCGTCCTGGCCCGCGTTCGCGAGCGCGACCTCGACCTGCTCGCGCGCGCCGGGCCCTTTCACGGGCTGACCGCGGACCTCGCCGTCGCCGCGACCGTCGCCCTCTCCGAGGAGGCGTCCCCCGGCGCCTGGAGGGAGCTCGCCGCACGCGCCCCGCGATGGGGGCCTCTGCCCCGGCCGCTGCCACGCTGGTTCACCGCCGCGGCCACTCGCGCGCCCTCCTGGGATTCGTTCTTCCTGTCGCTCCGGCGGCGAAGGCGCGAGGCCTGTCGCCGCGCGTTCCTCGGCCCGCCCTTTCTCCTGGCCCCCCCGGCGGCCTACTTGCTGTTGCGCGAGGAGCAATGGCGGGCCAGCGTCGCGTTGGCGGAGTCGCGCGGCTCGGCCGGCGGCGAGACCACGCTCGATCGCGTTCTCACCGCCTCCGCCATGGGAGGTTGAACCGTGCTCGCGCCGGTCCCGATGGTGCATCTCCGCATCCAGGTTCCCAACCGCGACGCGGCCGCCGTGACGCGCCGCATTGCCTCGGAGGGGCTGCTCCATCTGGTCGATCTGGCTCACGGCCGCGTCTCGGGCGACACGGCCCCGCCCGGCGCGCGCGAGCTCTTGGCGAGCTTTCGCGTCCTGTCCCAGCGCATTGCGCGGTTGGCCGAGCAGCTGCACGTCCCGTTGCCCGAGCCCTCCGGAGGCTTCGAAGGGGCCGAAGCCGCGGACCTCGAGCGGGAACGGGAAATCCTGGAATCGGTTCTGGTTCCTCTCGAGCGATCCGCCGAGGAGATCTTGCGAGGACGCGCGGCCGCGCGGGACCGCCGCGAGAAGGCGCGCGAAGCCGCGGAAACCTCCCGGCGGCTTTCTTCCGCCGACGTCGACGTCGAAAGGCTTCGGCGACTCGAGCTCACCTCCGTGTTCCTCGGCGCATCGGCCTCGGAGGAACTCGCGTCGCTCGCCGCCCTGCTCTCGCCGGCGCCGTTCGCCGTGGTCCCCCTCGAGCCGGACGGCCCCTCGGTGCTCGCCGCCGTCGCGGTCCCGGCCGCCGACCGCCGGCGAGTCGAGAACGCGCTCGCCGTCATCTCGTTTGCGCCGATACGCTTGCCCGCCGACCCGGCGGAGTGGAATCCCGAGCGGCTCGCTCGGGTAGAGCGCGAGGCCGAGGCGGAAGAGGCGCGTCGGGCGGCGGAACTCGAGTCTGTCCGGGAGCAAAGCGCCGCGCCACTGTCCGACCTGGCGCGCCGGGCTTGGATCGGCGTCCTCCTCCTGCAGGCACAGACTCTCTTCGCCGCGGCGGGGCGCTTCGTCGTCATCTCGGGCTGGATTCCCGAGGAGAGCGCCGAGCGGATGCGACGCGCCATTCTGGAGAAGACACAAGGGCGGGCGGTCGTGGACGTCGAGAGACCGGAGGATCTTCCGGAGGTGCATTCGGGAGCGCTGCGGGTGCCCATCCTTCACCGCAATCCCATCCTCTTGCGACCCTTCCAGAAGCTCGTGCAGCTCTACGGGACCCCGTCCTACGGGGAGCTGCAGCCGACGGCCTTCTTCGCCGTGAGCTTCCTCGCGATGTTCGGCCTGATGTTCGGAGACGTGGGGCACGGCCTGGTCCTCTTCAGCGCGGGTTTTCTGCTCTTCCGCCAGATTCCCCGCTATCTGGACTACGGGATCCTCCTCATGGAAGGCGGAGCGGTTTCGACGGTCTTCGGCTTTCTCTACGGAAGCTTCTTCGGGATCGAAGGGGCGCTGCCCGTTCTTTGGATGGAACCGATGCGCGATCTGAACCGCTTCATGCCCGTGGCGATCGGTTTCGGCGTCGTCCTGGTGTCGGCGGGGCTCGTGCTGGGGGTCATCAACACCTGGCGCGCGGGCGAGAAGAGCCTCGCGCTCTTCGGCTCGCGCGGCCTCCTCGGAGCCTTCGGGTACTGGGTCCTCGCGGCGCTCGCGGCGCGCGTGCTTCTGTCGGAGGCGGGGAGCATCCCGCTGTGGCTGATCGCGACACTGATCGGCGTTCCGATCCTGCTCCTGGTGTTCAAACGGCCGATCGTGAAGCGGCTCGATCGCGGCCGCCCTTCCGCGCGGCGCGGGCCTGCGGAAGGACCGGCCTGGCTGGGAGCCCTCGAGGGCTCGGTCGAGCTCGTCGACGCGATGATCGGCTTCTTCGCCAACACCATCTCCTTCCTGCGCGTGGCCGCCTTCGCCATCGTCCACGCCGGCGCCTTCCTCGCGCTCTTCGCGCTCGCCGACACCATCGAGAAGGTGCGCGGCGGGGGCGCGCTCTCCGTTCTCGTCCTCGTCCTCGGCAATGTCGTGATCGTCTTCCTCGAAGGCCTCGTCGTTTCCGTGCAGGCCCTCCGTCTGGAGTACTACGAGTTCTTCGGCAAGTTCTTCCGCGGCGGCGGCGAGCCTTACCGGCCATTGATGCTGCGCCCCGGCGCGGCGAAAGGGGGAATCGAATGAGACGCAGGATTCTGTGGTTTGCCGTGGCTCCTCTGGCGGTTCTCGCGGCGGCGCCCCTGGCGGCGGCTCCTGCCGCCGCGGCGCCGGCGGCAATCCCGCCGGAAGCCGTCAAGTGGATCTTCCTGTCCGCGGCCATCGTGACCGGCGTGGCCGCGCTCGGCGCCGCCATCGCCGTGGCCATTGTCGGCAGCGCGGCGATGGGCGCCGTGGCGGAGAAGCCGGAGACGGCCGGCCGGGCTCTCCTCTTCGTCGGCCTGGCTGAAGGAATCGCGATCTACGGCTTGATCATCGCGATCATGATGCTCGGACGCCTGCCGTGAGGGTGTTCGTCCTGGGCGACGCCGACGACGTCACGGGCTTCGCGCTCGCCGGTGTTCAGGGCGGCGTCTGCCAGACTCGGGCGGATCTCCACGAGGCCCTGCGCCAATTGCGGGCAGGGCCGGAGACGCCGGTCCTCTTGCTCGTTACCGATTCGGTCCGGCAACTCGATTCCTCGGCCCTCGAGAGACTGGCCAGGGCCGATCGCGGGCCTCACCTTCTGCTGCTCCCGCCGACTCCCTCCGACGGATCGGGGGCGCGAGAGTGAAGAGTCTCGGAAGTGTCGCCGCCGTTCTCGAGGCGGTGCGCGAAGAAGCGGAAGGAGAAGCGCAGAGGATCTCGCGCGAGGCCGAGGAGCAGTGCGCCCGCTGGCTGTCGGCCGCCAACGCGCCGGCGGAAGTCGCGGACCGCGAAGGCCGCCTCTCGGCCGCCCGACGCCAGGCCGCCGAGCTCGTGGCCCGCGAGGACTGGGCCGACCGGCGCTGTGCGCTGGAGGAGCGGGAGGCGTGGATCGCGCGGGCGGTGGCGCTCGGTCGGCAACGCCTCGAGGCGCCCGAGCCCGCGGCGCAACGCCGGGAGCTTCTGACCCGCCTCGCCACGGAGGCCGCGGCATGCCTTCCCGGCGGGGAGTGCGAGATCTCCGTTTCCGCCGCCGACGCCTCCCTCCTCGACGAAGCGTGGTGCCGGCAGGTGGCGCAGGGGGCCGAGAAGAGGACGGTTCGCCTCGCCGTCTCCGGCGACGGCCCCGCAGGGGGTTGTGTCGCGCGCGCGGAAGGTGGAAAGGTCTCCTTCGACAACAGCTTCGAGGCGCGGGCCCGCCGCTTCGAGGCGGCCTGGCGGGCCCGGCTCGCGGAGATCTACGCATCGTGAGCGGCGCGGGTGTCCTCGAGTCGCCGGGCGGCCGGCTGATCGCCGTTTCCGGAGCGGTCGTGAAGGCACGCACGGAGCTCCCCGTCTCGCTCGGCGACACGGCGCGCGTCGGCCCGGAGCGGCTCCTCGGGGAAATCATCGAGCTCGACGGCGGCACGGCGACGATTCAGGTCTACGAGGACACCGTGGGACTGGCGCCGGGCGATCCGTTCTTCTCCGACGGCGCGCCGCTATCGGTGGAGCTCGGGCCGGGGCTGCTCGGCCAGGTACTCGACGGAATCGCTCGACCGCTGGAGCGCCTCGCCGTGGCGGAGGGAGATTTTCTCGGTCGCGGAAGGCGCGCCGATACGCTCGACCGGGAACGGATCTGGGAATTCTCCCCGAGTGTACGGGCGGGTGATTCGATTCGCGGAGGCGCCGTCTTGGGCGAGGTCCCGGAGACCCCTTCGATTCGCCACCGCGTGCTGGTCCCGCCCAACGTCGAGGGTCGGCTCATCGAGGTCGCAGCCGCCGGCCCCCGGCGCGTGGCGGACCCCGTGGCCCGCGTCGAAACGCCCGCGGGGCCGGTGGCGCTCACCCTGTTTCATCGCTGGCGCGTACGAACCCCGCGGCCTTCCGCCGAGCGACTGCCGCCCTCCGTTCCGCTCGTGACCGGGCAGCGGGTCTTCGATACCTTCTTTCCCCTGCCGCGGGGCGGGGCCGCGGGAATGCCCGGAGGCTTCGGAACGGGCAAGACCGTCACGCAGCACCAGCTCTGCAAGTGGACGCACGCCGACGTCATCGTGTACGTCGGCTGCGGGGAGCGCGGAAACGAGATGACCCGCGTGCTGCGAGAGATCCCCGAGCTCGCCGATCCGCGCACCGGTCACGCGCTCGTCGAGCGCACGGTGCTGATCGCCAACACGTCGAACATGCCCGTCGCCGCCCGCGAGGCCTCGATCTACACGGCCGTCACGATCGCCGAGTATTTTCGGGACATGGGCTACCACGTCGCCGTCCTGGCCGATTCGACGTCGCGCTGGGCCGAGGCGCTGCGGGAAATCTCCGGGCGGCTCGAGGAAATGCCGGCCGAGGAAGGCTACCCCCCCTACCTGGCCACGCGTCTGGCGGCGTTCTACGAGCGGGCCGGACGGGTCTCGACCCTGTCCGGACTCGAGGGCTCGGTGAGCCTCATCTCGGCCATTTCGCCGGCCGGGGGCGACATGACCGAGCCGGTGACCCGCCATACCCGGCGTTTCACGCGCTGCTTCTGGGCGCTCGACAAGGAGCGCGCGGAGGCCCGCGTCTTCCCCGCGGTCAACATCCAGGACTCCTACGGCGAGGTGACCGAGGAGCTGCAGGCCTGGTGGTCGAAGGAGGCCTCGCCCGCCTGGGCGCAGCTGCGCCGGTCGGCTCTGGCGCTGCTTCAGGAGGCGGCGCGGGTCCAACGGACGGCGCGGCTGGTCGGACGCCAGGGTCTGCCCGACCGGGAGCGTTTCCTGCTGCGTGCCGCCGAGCTCTTCGAGGAGGGATTCCTCCGGCAGAGCGCCTACGAGCCGAAAGACGCCTCCTGCTCGCCATCGCGCCAGGTCGCGCTGCTCTCGCTCCTGCTTCGGGTCCGGGACCGCGGCCTGGCCGCCATCGGGCGCGGCGTGCCCGCCCGGCGCATCGAGGCGGCGCCTATCCTGGCCGCGGTCGAGCGGGCCAAGTCGGAAATCGGCGACGACGAGCTGGGCCGGTATGCCGAGCTCGCGGCGTCGGTCGATGCCGCCTTCGAGGCGCTCGAAGCGGAGGCGCTCTCGGAGGCCGCGCCGGCTCCGGCCGGAGAGGCGGCGGCACCATGAGCCGGGCGACCGGTCTCGAGTACGAAGGCCTGGCGGGTCTGCGCGGCCCGCTCGCCTTCGTCTCCGGGGTGTCCGGCGTCTCCTATCACGAGCACGTCGAGCTTCGGGGTCCGGACGGTCGCGGGCGGGCGGGACGCGTCATCGCGGTCTCTTCCGACCACGCCGTGCTCGAAGTGTTCGCGGGAACCGACGGCCTGCCCCTCGAGCGAACGCGGGCGGCGTTCCAGGGTCACCCCCTTCGCTTCGGGGTCGGCGAGGAGATGCTGGGTCGCGTCTTCGACGGCCTCGGCCGGCCCCGCGATGGCCTGCCGCAGCCGCTGGCGGTCGAGCAGAGGCCCATCGAGGGGGCGCCCGTCAATCCTTGCCGGCGCGAGTATCCCCGGGACCTTCTGGAAACGGGCATCTCGGCCATCGACGGCTTGAACACGCTCGTGCTCGGGCAGAAGCTGCCACTCTTCTCGGAATCGGGCCTCTCGCACGACGCGCTGGCGATGCAGATCGTCCGGCAGGCGCAGGCGCCGGGCGGCGCCCCATTTGCCGTCATCTTCGTGGCGCTCGGCCTGCCGCGCGACGTCGCGATGCGCTACGAGGCGGACTTCCGCAAGAGCGGCGCGCTCTCCCGGACCGTCGCCTTCCTGAATCTCGCCGACGACCCGGCGGCCGAACGCCTGATCGCGCCCCGCTGCGCCCTGACGGCGGCCGAGTTTCTGGCCTTCGATCGAGGCTGGCACGTGCTCGTCGTCGCCAACGACATCACCAATTACGGCGAGGCCTTGCGCGAGGTCGCGTCGGCCGCCGGCGAAGTGCCCAGCCGCAAGGGGTATCCGGGCTATCTGTACAGCGATCTGGCGTCTCTGTTCGAGCGGGCGGGGCGCATCCGGGGCCGGCCCGGTTCCGTCACGCAACTGCCGATCCTCACCATGCCCGCCGGCGACGTCACGCATCCGATCCCGGACCTGACCGGGTACATCACGGAGGGCCAGATCGTGCTCGACCGCGGGCTCGAGCGGCGAGGGATCTACCCGCCAGTCGATGTGCTCCCCTCGCTGTCGCGCCTGATGGGAGACGGGATCGGCGCCGGACGAACGCGGGAGGACCATGAAGCCGTCGCGCGCCAGACATATGCCGCCTGCGCGCGCTCGGCGCGGGCCCGGGCGCTGGAATCGATCATCGGGCGCGACGAGCTTTCGGAGGTCGAGCGCGCCTACCTCGCCTTCGGTGACGTCTTCGAGGAGCGATTCCTGCCGCAGCGGCCCGACGAACGCCGACCCGTCGCGGAGACCCTCGAGCGAGCCTGGGAGGCGCTGATGGTCTTGCCGGAAGGGGAGCTCGGCCGACTCCCCGCGGAGCAGTTGTCGCGGCGCCTGGCTTCCCGCCCTCACCCGCCGGAGGTAGCGGCGTGAGCGGCGCGGCCAACCGCTCGCGCTGGCTGCAACTGCGTGCCGAGTCTCAGGCGGCTCGCCGCGGCCGAGATCTCTTGGACGAGAAGCGGGAGGCCCTCGTCCGCGAGATCGCACGACGACTCACTCGCCGTGAGGACGCCTGGCGGCGGGCGGCCGCGAGCCTCGCCGAGGCGCGCGCCGCTCTGCGCGACGCGCGAACGGAAGTGGGTCGGCCGGCACTCGAGTCGGCGGCGCTTGGCCGGGCGGCACAGTCGCCGGCTGGCTGGCGCGAAACTTCTGTCTTCGGAATCCCGGTGCCGGCTCTCGTGAGCCAGCCGTCGCCCTGGCGACCGGCCTGGGGCCCGGGCGGATCCGCCGCCGCGCTCGACCGGGCGGGGGCGGCGTTCGGAAAAGCGCTCCCGTCGGTCATCGAGCTCGCCCAAGAGGAGCTCGCGGTCCGCGCCCTCGAGCGAGGTCTCGCCAAGACGAGCCACCGCATCAACGCGCTCGAGAGGATCATCTTGCCCGGCCTCGCGCGGGAGATCCGCGAAGTCTCGAGCGCGATCGAAGAGGAGGAGCGCGATGAAGCGTTTCGACGCCGCCGATGGCTCGGCGCGCGTGGAGAACGCCGGAGATTTTGATGCATCTGCTTCATGACGAAAAATGAATCCGGGTGCATGCTTCAAGCGTCGGAGTCAAGGAGAAAGCCAAGGAGGTAGTTATGAACTTCAATCTCATTCGTCGCGAACCCACGTATCCGCTGTTTCGGCCGTTCGGGGAGCCTTTCTTCCGCGAAATGGAGGAGATGTCCGACCGGCTCAACCGCTATCTGACGACCCCGCTTTTCCGTCCCTATGAGAAGGAGGCCCTGAAGGTGGCGGAGTGGGCACCCGTGGTCGACATCGAAGAGACGGAGACCGAGTATCTGGTCAAGGCAGAGCTTCCCGAAATCCAGAAGCAGGACGTGAAGGTCACCGTCGAGAACGGCGTCCTCACGATCCAGGGAGAGAGGAAGCTGGAGAAGGAGGAGAAGGGCAAGAAGTTCCACAGAGTCGAGCGTTCCTATGGAACGTTCCTCCGTACCTTCACCGTCCCCGAGGAAGTCGAGGCAACGAAGGTGACGGCGGAGTTCAAGGATGGCATTCTGCGGATCCGGCTGCCCAAGACCGAGAAGATTCGGCCCAAGGCCATCGAGGTGAAGGTGGCCTCTTAGCTCCCCTCTCGAGGAGCTTGCCGCCGGAAGGCGGCGCGAGCGGCCGGCTCTGCCGGCCGCTCCTGTTTTTGGGCTTATCGAGTCGGCGAGCCGGGAAGGGTCAGGCTCTGACGACGACGTTCTTGCCGAGGATGTCGGCGCAATAACGCCCGAGGTCGGCGTTGGAGAATTCGTCCCAGCCTCGGCAGGCGCCGGCTTGAGTCGTCCGGGCGTCGCAGGCGAGGGCCACGTGGCAACGGATCTGCTCGGCGAGCTGCCAGACGTTGGCGAGCTCCTCCATTTGCCCGCGCGTCAGATGTGTGCTGCGTCCGAGCGCCACCCTCCACCGGCGGTCGAACTCGGACTCGGACCATCGCCGGAACCCGTGGCAGAAGATTCCGCGTTCCGCCGCGACCTGACAGATCGAGTGCTCCTCGTCGCTGAGCTTGAGGAGCGCCTCCCGCAGCCTTCTCACCGCGTCCGGGCGGGTCCAGACCTCGGGCTCGGCCCGGGCGGTCACGAAGCGCGGGATCGGCGGGCTGCCCGATGCAGGGGGTCGTCGAGGACCAGCTCCGGGTGCCTCGTGCGGAACGACTCGGCGATGTGGCAATCCCAGCAGACCGGGTAGTGGGTCGAGAGCGCCGCGGGCAACTCTTCGGGTGCGACATCGCCCCACTCGAGCGTCTTGCGGTCCGGACCCATGAGGGCGGGTTTGCGCTCGGTCCAGAGGATCTCGCCGATGTCGCGGCCGCAGAGGGCGCAGGTCGAGCCCCGGTACCACTCCGTCAACATGCCTTGCACGAGACAACCGTCCGGCGCCGCCTCGATCTGCGCCAGGCATTCCTGCCCGCATCCCTCCCGCTCCGGCCAGCGCGTGCAGGATTCGAGCCGGTACTGGACGTCGCCCAGAAGCTCGGTCTTGGCCGCGCGGGCAGCGTCGAGCCGCACGGCCACGGGCTTCTGAGTCTCGGGACAGGTCACGACCCTCACGCCGCGGTACTTCCGGTAGGCGCGCACGACCAGCCACGACAGGGGGATAAATGAGAGGACGAAGGCCACGCCAAAGAGGATCAGAAGTGCGTCCATGGCTCACCTCAGCCTATGGAGGGACTGTAGGCCTCCCGTTCCCCGTTGCAATGATGCAAATCCATTAGTTCCTCGGCCTCGCCCCGGCCGCTGCCTCACCAGCCGAGCCCCGTCACGACGAGGCCGACGGCCGCGATCACGCCGCCCGCCGTGGCGTCGCCGTAGCGGTCGAGCCACGCGGCGCGAAGAACTCTCGCGCCAGCCCGAGCCGGCAAGACGAGCGCCACCATGGTGCCGATCGTCGCCATCTCGTAAAGGAGCACGATCCCCGAGGTGCGCGCCGCCCCGAGCGGAGCCGCGGCGAAGAGAAGCGGGATCACGGCCACGCAGGGGTCGGCCGAGAAGAGCAGGAAAAGGGTCCAGGCGCTCGCACCGGAGTCTTCGTGGACGTGGTCATAGTGGGAGTGCGTGTGCCCGTGGAGTTTCCGTCCGGCCGCACGGCGAAGGCCCCAGACTCCGTAGACGAGGCCGAAGCCGACGAGAAGAACGCCCGCCGCCGCCTCCATGCGCTGCCCGAGCGCCTTCACCATCTCGAGGCCCAGAAAGAGGCCGGCGAATCCGAGGAGGGCGGAGACCGTGACATGTCCGAAGCCGCAGGCCACCGTGATGCGAGCGGTCCGCCCGGCCGACCAGCCCCGGGCGCGCGCCAGGGCGGCGAAGGGCACCCAGTGGTCGGGTGCGAGCGTGTGCAGGCTCCCGACCGTCACGGCCGCGGCCGCCAGCGCTCCGAAGAGGCCCGAGCTCATGGTTGGAGCGCCGGGATCGCCTCGGCCGGAAACGGCGCCCGGTGGGCGCGACGCGATTCGAGCCAAGCGGTCCACTGGGCCAGACCCTCGCCGGTCCGAGCCGACAGGGGCAGCAGCGCGGGAGCCGGGTTGACGCGGGCGAGCGCGTCCTTGATCGCGTCGACCCGCACGTCGGGCAAGTGCGGAAGCAGGTCGGTCTTGGTCAGAACGACGAGGTCCGCGGTGCGGAACATCACGGGGTACTTCAGGGGCTTGTCCTCTCCCTCCGTCACCGACAGCGCCACGACGTTGGCCGCCTGCCCCAGGTCGTAGATCGCCGGGCAGACCAGGTTTCCGACGTTCTCGATGAAGAGGTAGTCGAGGTCCTGCCAGGGAAAATCGTGCAGTGCCCGGTGGACCATTTCCGCGTCGAGGTGGCAGGCCGACCCCGTGGTGATCGGCACCGATGGGATTCCCGCCTTCTCCAGCCGCTCGGCGTCGCGGTGAGTCTCGAGATCCCCCGCCAGCGCTCCCAGGCGAACTCCCCGCCCGAGTCGGCGCGCGGTGGCTTCGAGCAGGGCCGTCTTGCCCGCGCCCGGCGAACCCATCAAGTTGATGGCCACGACGCTCCACTTCTCGAAGTGCTCCCGGTTGTGCGCCGCCGTCCGGTCATTGCCCGCCAGGATCCGGTCGTGCACCTCCACCGGAACCAGCTCCGAATCCCCGCAGCCGCAGGTGCCACACATCACGCCACCTCCATCTCGACGCGTTCCAGAACGATCTCGTCTCCGGCCGCCAGCCGCGCGGGCACGCCGCACCGCGCACACTCCAGAATCGCCCCCCGGGGGATTTCCTGCCGGCACTCGGGACAATTCCACCGGGCGGCCACGCGCAGGATCGTCAGGTTCGCGCGCTCGCAGATCGTGCGTTCGCGAAAAGTCGTATACGCCGTTGCCAGCAATTCCGGCTCGACTCCCGAGAGCTCCCCGATCGAGACGAAGACGCCGTGCACCGCGTTCGCGCGGCGCTCTTGCGCCAGTTCCTCGATCCGCCCGATGAGCGCCCCGACGATGGAGTACTCGTGCACGGCCTCACCCGCCTCCGAAACGCGCGGTCCGATGCTCCAGAAAGCCGTTGAGGCCCTCCGCGAAATCGGAGCCGTCGGCGATGCGGGAGAGCTCCTCGAGCTCCCGGTCCAGGTGGACGTCGAGGCGATCCACGCCCGCCGCCAGGTGAATCAGGCGTTTGGCGACGCCGAAGGCTTCTGTCGGTCCCTCCGCCAGACGCCGCGCCACGTCCGCGACGCTCTGCGGGAAGGTCTCCGTCGGGAAGACTCCGTTGATCAGTCCCATGGCGAGCGCCTGCTCCGCGTCCAAGCGAGGATTGAGAAGCACCAGTTCGAGCGCTCGACGGAGTCCGACCAAGCGCGGCAGGAAGAACGTCGAGCTCTCCGCGCCGGTCAAGCCGGTCTTGCCATAGGCCCACTCGAACTGCGCACGGCGCGACGCGTAGACCAGGTCGCAGGCCATTGCGATCCCGAATCCCCCGGCGGCGGCCATCCCGTCTACGGCGGCCACGAAGGGCTTGGGTGCCCGCTTGATCTCGGAGATGGTCGAATGGATGTACTCGAGGATCTGCTTGAAGATCTCGCCGTAGCCCCCCGTCGGCTCGCGGTTCGCCTGAAGATACGCGAGGTCGGCGCCCTCCCCTCCGGCGCGGATCGACTTCAGGTCGGCGCCGCTGCAGAAGACGCCTTCGGCCCCCGTGAGCACCACACACCGCACTTCCGGGTCGCGCGCGCACTGCAAGCCCGCCTTCCGGAAGTCGCGCGCGGTATCGACGTCCAGTGCATTGAACCGCTCGCGCCGGTTGATCGTGATCGTCGCGACGGCGCCGGCCCGCTCGAGCAGGATGTGGGTCATGGCGCGGCCCCCGCGGCGGCCGGGAGGGCTCGCGCCTCCGAAGCCAATTGGGCGATCGCGTCGAGAAGCAGCGGCCCCCACGCGGTCGCGAGCATCCACTCCTGATGCGCGTAGGCATACGCGTTGACGGCGTGATCGGCGCCGGCCTGCCGCAGGGCGGCGGCAACCGCCGGGACGGGGAACGGGCGCGAGCGCCGCAGGATCGGGCCGGCGTCGAGCTCGGCGGTCACCAGGTGGGAGCAAGCGCGCGTCTCCGTCTCACCCGCGCGGATCGAGTCCCGAACGGCTCGCAGCCCGGGATAGAGCGGGAGCCCGTCGGGTCCGCGCCGGGCGAGGTCGCTGCCGTGGACGTTGACGATCCGTCCGGGGTAGGCCGCGAGCAGGGGTCGCGTGACGATGTAAAGGTAACTTGACATGAGGATCAGGTCCGGGCGAAACGGGGCGAGCAGCCGGCCAGTACGGTGGTCGTAAGCGCGGCGGACGGCGAGGTCCGAGATCGGGGCCCGGTGCCAGGCGTAGAACCGGCGGATGAGGTTCCGAACGACCGGCACGCCCGCCTCGTCCAGACGCGCTTGCGAAAAATCCTCCTCGCTCGTGACGACACAAACGAGCCGGAAGAGGTCGCCCTGCTCGGCCAGGAGCTCCGCCATCCCCGGTGCCCGGTGGGACGTCAGCACGGCGGCGCGCAGGGGTCGCGCAGAGTTCAACATATCCTCGGCAACGGCTCGCCCTCCGGCTCGGCCAGGAGACGCCGCCCGAACCCCGTGTCCAGAATGACGTTGCCCACCCGCTCCGCGAGGCACCTGCCGACGACGGCAGCGTCGCGTCCCAGGGGGTGCGAGCGCAGCGTCTCGAGGACGCTCTCGACGGCCTCCGGGGCAACGCCGAGGACCGCCTTGCCTTCGTTGGCGACGTGAATGGGATCGATGCCGGTCAGCTCGGCCGCCGCCCGCACCGCCTCCGTCACCGGAACGGCGGACTCCTCGAGCAGGATCCCGACACCGCTCTTCTCGGCCATCTCGTGAAGGGCCGAAGACAGACCACCCCGGGTGGGGTCCTTCATCGCGACGACACCTCCTGGCCAGGCAGACAACGCGGCGCGGATCAGGCCGTTGATGGGCGCGACGTCGGAGGCGAGCTCGCCCTCGAGCTCGAGCCCGTGCCGCGCCGAGAGAATCGCGAATCCGTGGTCCCCGATCGTGCCCGTCACGAGGAGACGATCACCCGGCCGCAGTCCGGCGTCCGGGACGACGCGGTCGGTCAGCGCCACGCCCGCCGTGTTCAGGACGATCCCATCGATCTCGCCGCGCCCCATGACCTTCGTGTCGCCCGTCACGACCGAGGCCTCGGCCTCCAGGCACGTCAGGCGCATCGACTCCTGGATCCGCTCGAGATCCGTCCGCGGAAACCCCTCCTCCAAGATCGCCGCGCAGGTCAAGCCCAGAACTTCCGTGGCGCCCATCATCGCGAGGTCGTTGACGGTGCCCGAGACCGCGAGGCGTCCGATGTCGCCGCCCGGGAAGAAGATCGGGTGGACGACGTGGGAATCGGTCGTCAGCACGAGCCAGCGGTCGCCCACGCGGATCGCGGCGCCGTCGTCCATCGCGCCGAGTCCGATTCCCGGCGCCGGGGACGCTTGCTCGAATCCGCGCAGGAACACCTCCTGGATCAGCCGGCGCATCGCTCTGCCGCCGGCTCCCTGCTTGAGCGAGACTCGCTCGACCTTCTCATCCAACACGATCGTGCTCATCCGTTCACCTGCAGGTCCGGATGGCCCCCGTATTGGTGCCAGATCTTGCAGGTCCCCTCCGAGGAGACCATGCAGGCGCCCACCGGATTGTCCGGAACGCATTCCTTGCCGAAGAGCGTGCAGTCCGAGGGCGACGCGATGCCCGACATGATGTCGCCGCAGATGCAGCTCGCGACCAGGTTGGGCGGGCCGTAGTCCCAGAGGCTCGTCAGATCGATCGGAAACCGCCGGCGCGCGTCCAGGTGCGCCCACTCCTCGCGCAGCCGCAGATTTCCGTTGGGCACGTGGGCGATGCCGCGCCAGCGTCCTCCGACCGGGCGGAACACGCTCCAGAGCTCTTCCTGCGCGCGGCGGTTGCCCTCCCGGGTCACGCAACGCGGAAACATGTTCACGACGCGTGGCGTTGCGTCGCGAACGAGCTCGAGGAGTTTCGCCAGTCCGGCCAGGATGTCGAGCGGCTCGAAGCCGGCGACGACGACCGGGATCCCGTGCCGCGCGACGAAGGACTCGAAGATTCCCCAGCCCGTGATCGTGGCGGCGTGTCCCGCCGCGAGGAAGCCCTCCACACGGGTCTCGGGCATCTCGGCCACGATCTCCATGACCGGTGGAATGTACTTGTGCGCCGAGAGGACGGAAAAGTTCTCCGGGACCGGCCCGCGCACGACCGCCGCGGTCGCGACGGCCGTCGTCTCGAATCCCGTCGCGAAGAACACGACCGGCTTCGGCGTCTGCCGCGCGAGCTCCACCGCCTGCGCCGCGCTGTAGACCACGCGCACGTCGGCCCCTTCCTCCTGCGCGTCTGCCAGCGACTGGACCGTGCCCCGCACCTTGACCATGTCGCCGTAGGTGGCGATCACCACGCCCTGCCGGGCGAGCACGACTCCTTCGTCCACTTCCGGCAGATCGGTGATGCAGACCGGACAGCCGGGTCCCATGATCACGTTCAACTTCTTCGGGAAGGTCGCCCGCAGCCCGAACTTCGCGATCGCCTGCTCGTGGCTTCCGCAGACGTGCATGACCGAGACCGGCGAGCGGCCGATCTCGTCGGTGACTCGGGCAATCGAGGCCGACAGACGGCGCGCCAGGTCCGGATCCCGGAAGCGGACCTGCCGCAGCGACTCGGTCAGAACCACGGGCAGCGTCGTCGCGCTCACGCCACGCTCCCCCGGCCCGTCGCTTCGATCTCGCCGCGCACGTCGGCGGCCATGAGGTCGTCCTTCGCCGCCTCGCGAAGGAGCGTCTCGTAAAGGGCGAGGGTCTCCCCGATCTCCTCTTGCGGGATTCGACGAATCGCGAAGCCGACGTGGTTCAGGATGTAGTCCCCCGCGGAGACCGGCTGGTCCACGACGTCCAAGCGCACCTGGCGCCGGACCCCGAAGAAATCGACCGTCGCGAAGAGCCCCTCCACCGACACGACCCGGCCAGGCACTCCCAGGCACATCAGAGACCTCCCCGTTTTCCGGTCACGGCTCCGGCGACGATCGCCTGGCCGAGCGCGAGCCCGCCGTCACCCGGCGGGACGTCGCCGTGCAGAAAGACTCGAAAGTCGGAGCCGAGCTCCTCGACGAGACGCTCGGCCAGCAAGGCATTCTGAAGACAGCCGCCCGTCAGAACCAGCGGCAAGTCTTTGCGTTCCCCTGCCGCGACTCGAAGCAGCTCCACCGTCCCCCGCGCCACCGTGTTGTGGAAGAGGGCGGAGAGCGACGCGGCGGAGGCTCCCTCGCGCAAACGGGCCACGGCGGCACGCAGCGCCGGGCGCAGATCGAGGGCGGGAATCCGCCCGTCCCGCTCGATCTCGAAGGGAAGGATCCCCCGCTCGCCCGGGTCGGCGGCGGCGTTCCATTCGAGGGCCACCTGCCCCTCGAAATGCGAGAAGGGCCGACAGAGAAAGAGCGATCCGAACGCGTCGAAGTAGCGGCCCACACCGCGCGCGAGCGGCGACGCCACGCGCTCCGCCGCCAGCTTGCGAACGGCCGCCAGTCTCTGCCCCGGGATTCCCCGGAAGAGCGCGAGCGTCTCGAGAGGGGGATCCCCCGCGTAGGCATCGTCGAGAAAGGCCAGGGCGATCCGCCAGACTTCGCGAATGGCCGTTTCGCCTCCCGGCAGCGCCAGGCCACGCCACGTGGCGAGTCGCTCGAAGCCTTCCGTCCTCACGAGCAGGATCTCGCCGCCCCACGCGGTGCCGTCGGTGCCGAAGCCGGTGCCGTCGTAGGCAACGCCCAGGACCGGGCCCTCCAGACCGTGCTCGGCCATCGCGCTCGCGACGTGCGCATGGTGGTGCTGCACGGCCAGTGTGCGCGCCTCGGTTCGAGTCCGCGCGTACAGCGTCGTGTGATATTCGGGATGCAGGTCGTGCGCCACGATCTCCGGCCGGATGCCGACGAAGCGCTCGAGCCGCGAAACCGCCTCCTCGAACGCCTCGACCGTCTCCAAGGTCTCGAGGTCCCCGATGTGCGGCCCGAGGTAGAGGGAATCTCCGGCCGCGAGGCAAAACGTGTTCTTGAGGTGCCCGCCGCAGGCGAGCACCGGTCGCTCGAAGCGGCGCGGCGAGGGAAGTTCCCGGGGGACGTAGCCGCGCGAGCGGCGCAGGACGGTGGGCCTGCCCGCGATGACCCGCGCCACCGAATCGTCGCAGGGGGACTCGATCTCGCGGTCGTGGAGGAGAAAGACGTCGGCGATCGCGCCGAGCCTCTCGAGCGCCCGGGCGTTGCCGTGCACGATGGGCTCTCCCGAGAGATTGCCCGAAGTCATCACCAGCGGCCGATCCGTCTCTCGGAGCAGCAGGTGGTGCAGGGGCGTGTACGGCAGGAGCAGGCCGACCCAGGGGTTGCGCGGGGCCACGTCCTCGGCGATGCCGGCGCCCTTCCGCCGCCCGACGAGCACGATCGGACGCTCGCTCGAGGCGAGCAGCCTCTCCTCCTCCGCCGAGCAGTGCGAGAGGCGCCGCGCCGCCTCGAGATCCCGCGCCATGACGGCGAAGGGCTTCTCGTCCCGCTTCTTGCGCGCGCGCAGGCGGGCCACGGCGGACGCGGAAGTCGCGTCGCAGGCGAGATGGAATCCCCCGATTCCCTTGACGGCGACGATGAACCCGGCCTCCAGCGCCTTCGCGGCGTGCCGGATCGGGTCCTCCCAGCCGAGCTCCTCTCCGCCCGGACCGGCCGCCCACAGACGCGGACCGCAGGCGGGGCAGGCGTTGGGCTGCGCATGGAAGCGGCGGTCGCCGGGATCGTCGTACTCGCGCTGGCAAAGCGCGCACATGCGGAACGCCGCCATCGTCGTCGCCGGCCGGTCGTAAGGCACGTCGCGCGCGATGGTGAATCGAGGACCGCAGTTGGTGCAGTTGGTGAACGCATACCGGTGCCGGCGGTTGGCGGGATCCAACACCTCGGCCAGGCAATCCGAGCAGGTCGGCAGGTCGGGGGGAATCGACACGCGGCGCGACTCGCCCTCGCGGCTCTCGACGATGACGAACCCCGAGGCGGCCTCGGGCGGGATCGGCTTCCAGTCGAGCTCCCGAATTCTCGCCGCCGGCGGAGGGGAGGCGGACAGCGACTCCAGGAAGGAGTCGAGCGCGCGGTCGCTTCCGAAGGCGTCGATCGTGACGCCGCGGCTGTCGTTACAGACTCGCCCCGCCAGACCGTTCTCCCGGGCGAGCCGGTAGACCCAGGGCCGGAAGCCGACCCCCTGAACGATCCCGCGGATCTCGATGTGGCGTCCGAGCCGGTTCATCGCGGTTCCGGCGCCACGGAGCGCAGATACGCCACGAGGTCCCAGGTCTCGCCCTCGGAGAGCGACTTCCACGAAGGCATCGCCGTCCCGCGTACCCCTTCCCGGATCTCGAAGAACATGCGGCGGGGCGAGACGCGGCGGCGCACGTCCGGATCGCTGAAGTCCCGCGGAGGCGAGGAGAAACCTTCCCGGCGGACTCCTCTTCCGTCGGCCTCGACGCCGTGGCAGAGCGCGCAGTTCTGCTGGTAGAGAGCGCGGCCGCGCTCCCGCGCCTCCGGGGACGCGAGCCGCTCCTTGGGGACCGCGAGGTCCCGGTAGGAAGGCGGCAGGTCGCGATCCGGGCTACAGCCCGAGAGCACGAGCGCCAGCACGAAAAGAAGTTTCTGGACGCGGCTCATGTCGAGAGAGAGGCCGAAACGGGAAGCCGAGCGCTCCGGCCTCCTCCACCACTCGCCGGACGAGCTCCGGCAGGCTCCGCTCGACGCAGGCGGACCGGACGACCGACAGCTCGAGCGACTCGGGAACGATCCCGTGGAGAACGAGCTTCTCGGGAGTCCGCCCGAGCCAGCGCGCACCGTCGAGCAGATCCACGACACCGATCTGGTGCACCGACAGGCGCGCCGCGACGGCCGGGGCGACATCCTCCCCTTCGAGCCGCACGAGAGAGCCCGGAGCGGCGTCGTCCCGGATCGCATCCACCAGAATCGCGTTGCGGGCTTCCTCCAGGTACGGAAGCAGCGAGAGCCCGAGCGTTCCGCCGTCCAGAACGAGCGTCCCCTCGGGAGGCTCGTACTCCCCGCGGAGGCGCTCGACGGCCGCAACCCCCAGACCGTCGTCGCAGCAGAGGACGTTTCCGAGTCCGAGCACCAGGAGCGAAATGCTTCTATCCACGCGCACCCCGGTGGTGCCGGGCGTTGAAGGCCCGCTCCTCCTCCACCTCGTGACGCGGAAAGAACTTGTAGCCCGAGAAGATCGACTCGAGACAGGCGTTCTTCTCGACGTGCGACATCAGGAGCGCGCTGTAGACGTGGTGGACGGCAAACCCGAGCAGCAGCCACATGATCGCGTGGTGAATCCAGCGCGCCCACGGGAGCCCGCCGAAGATCGGGATGAGCCACTGGAGCTTGCGGAAGGGTGAGCCGACCGGCGCGCCGACCGAGTACATGGCAAACCCGGTCGCCGTGACGAGCACGTAGAGGCCGAAGATCGCCGTGTACGACAGGCCGGCGACGGGGTTGTGCCCCACGAAGGGGGGAGCGTTGCGGTCGATGAACGTGTAGAAGCGCAGGGTGCCCCAGACGCCCTTGAAGCGACGGGCGTCGACCGGCACGAACTGGTGCCAGCGCGAGTACACGTTGCCGGTGAGCATCCAGATCAGGCGGGCGAGGATCGACGTCGTGAAGACGATCCCGCAGTAGAAGTGGACGATCTTGACGGTGGCCATGAAGTGGTGCATGCGGGCCTGGCCCGCCGGATTGATCACCGGGCGGCCGATCAGGAAGCCCGTGACCGAGAGGGCCAGGATGGAGAAGAAGATGAGCCAGTGCGTGATGCGCACGGGCGCCTCCCACACGTAGACGCGCTCGAGGTCCCGGGCCGCGCCCCCGGCTACGGCCGGCGCCGCGGCGCTCACAGCGCCCTCACCTGCGTGATCTCACGTCTCTTCCCGTCCACGACGTGGACCCCGCATGCCATGCAGGGATCGAACGAATGGACCGTGCGCAGGATCTCGACCGGCTTGTTCGGGTCCGCCACGGGTGTGCCGAGCAGCGCCGACTCGTACGGCCCCCGGTTGCCCTTGGCGTCGCGCGGTCCCGCATTCCACGTGCTCGGCACGACGCACTGATAGTTGGCGATCGCGCCGTTTTGGATGTGAACCCAGTGGCCGAGCGCTCCGCGAGGCGCCTCGTGGAAACCGGCGCCCGTCGCGTCCGTGGGCCAGGTGCTCGGCTCCCACTTCGAGTTGTCCTGGATGCGCAGCTCCCGCCGCCCCATGTTGGCCGCCAGCTGTGTCAGCCAGTCTTCCATCTTTTCGGCGAGCAGCTGGGTCTCGATTCCACGGGCCGCCACGCGGCCGAGCGTCGAGAAGAGCGCCTCGGGACCCACACCGAGCTTGCCGAGCACGCCGCCGACCAGCTCCTTGACGCGTTCGTGCCCGGAACCGTAGGCGACGAGCATCCGCGAGAGCGGCCCGACTTCCATCGGCAGCCCGTCGTACCGCGGGGACTTCAACCAGCTGTACTTGCCTCCCGTGTTCAGGCGCTCGTAGGGCGGAGCCGGGCCCGTGTACTTCGGCTTCGTCTCGCCCTGGAACGGGTGCAGCGCCTGCCCGTCGCCGCCCGCGTATTCGTACCAGGAGTGCGTGACGTGCTCGGTGATCTTGGCGGGGTCGAAGGTCTCGACCTTCGCGAGGTTTCGGTTTCGGATCACGCCGGAGGGAAGGAAGAGCTTCGGATGCGGGCCCTCCTCCTCCGGGTACTCGCCGTAGACCAGGTAATTGCCGACACCCTGCCCGTATCCCGCCCAGTCCTTGTAGAACGACGCGATGGCGAGCAGATCGGGAATGTAGACCTGACTCACGAAATCGCGAGCGCTCGAGATCATCTCCTTCATCGCGGCGATCGATCCCGCGTTCAACGAGGCCTGGCGGTCGGGATCCACCGGAGTCGCCATGCCGCCGACCAGGAAGCTCTGCAGGTGCGGATTCTTGCCGCCGAGAATGGCGTGGATCTCGATGAACTTGCGCTGCCATTCGAGCGCCTCGAGGTAGTGGGCGACCGCCATCAGGTTCGCCTCGGGCGGCAGCTTGTAGGCCGGATGCCCCCAATAGGCGTTGGCGAACGGACCGAGCTGCCCGCGCTCGACGAAGCCCTTGACGCGGTCGCGCACGCCCGCGAAATATTTTTCGGAGGAGAGCGGCCAGTTGGAGATCGACTGCGCCAGGGCCGCGGTCTTGCCCGGGTCGGCCGACAGCGCCGAGACGATGTCCACCCAGTCGAGCGCGTGCAGGTGATAGAAGTGGATCACGTGATCCTGCACGCACTGTGAAGAAATGATCAGGTTGCGGAGCAACCGGGCGTTGGGGGGAGGAACGGCGCCGATGGCATTCTCGACGGCGCGGATCGAGGCGATCGCGTGCACTGTCGTGCAGACGCCGCAGATCCGCTGGGTGAACGCCCAGGCGTCCCTCGGGTCGCGCCCCTTCAGGATGATCTCGATTCCCCGGAACATCGTCGAAGAGGACCAGGCGTCCTTGACGGATCCCCCGTCCACCTCCGCCTCGATGCGCAGGTGTCCTTCGATCCGGGTCACGGGATCGACGACGACGTGGGTCATGGCCGATCTCCTTTCTTCTCGGATTCTTCACGGGCCGCAGGCGGGGGCGGCGGCGGAGCGGCGCCGCTTCGGCGCAGCATTCCGATCAGGCCGTGGGCGGCGAACGCGGCCCCGACTCCGATCGTCGCAAACAGCCCGACCTTGTCCAGATTCGAGAACGCTGAGCCGACCGGCTGGCCGGGGATTCCCTTGAGGTGCTCGTAGAAGGGAGTCATCGTGTCCCAGAAGTTGGGCTCCGCGCAGCCGATGCACGGATGCCCGCAGCCGATCGGCCAGTTGGTTCCCGCGTTCCACCGAACGGTCGGGCAGTTCTGGAAGGTGACGGGCCCTTTGCACCCCATCTTGTACAGGCAGTAGCCGTCGCGGTGCGCCGCGTCTCCCCACATCTCGACGTACTGGCCGGCGTCGTAGTGCGCCCGCCGCTCGCAGTTGTCGTGAATCGCCTTGCCGTAGGCGAAGACGGGCCGACGGTACTGGTCGAGCGGCGGCCAGCTGCCGAACGTCAGGAAGTAGACGACCAGCGCCGTCAAGTTCTCGGCGTTGGCCGGACAGGCCGGCAGGTTGATGAGGTTCTTGACGCCCGGGACCGCGTCGGCCACGCCCAGCGCTCCGGTCGGATTCGGCGAAGCCGCAGGAAGTCCGCCGAAGGCCGCGCAGGTTCCGATCGCGATCGTCGCCATCGCCCCGCCGCAGACCTCGCGTGCGATCTGCTGCGCCGACTTGCCGCCGATGGTGCAGTAGGCCCCGTTTTCCCCGGTGGGGATGGAGCCCTCAATCACCGCGATGTACTTGCCCGCGTGGTCCTTGACCGCCTTGGCGAGGTTCTCCTCCGCCTGGATTCCGGCCGCCGCCATGATCGTCTCGTGATAGTCGACCGAAAGCGTGTCCAGGACGATCTCGGCGACGGTCGGCCGCGTGGCTCTCAAGAACGACTCGGTGTTGCCCGCGCAGTCCTGGAACTCGAGCCAAACCAGGACCGGTTTTTCGGATTTCGCGATCGCCCGCGCGATCTTGACACCGAAGGTACGCGGCAACGCCAGCGCCGAGGCCATCACGCCGCAGAAGCCCACGAACTCCCGCCGCGAGACGCCGCGGCTCTCGAGCTCGTCCAGGAAAGACCGCTCGATCATGACTCCCCCTTTCTGTCGGATGCGGGTCCCGCCGCGGGACGGACAGGCGTCGCCGCGGTCGGTGGGTCGAGGAAATCGATCGGGAGGCGGCGCGGCAGGGAACCGGACGGCCGGGCCGCGAATGCGCTGGAGTCGCGAGGGGACCACCGAATCGAGCTCACGCTGCCTCCCGAAGGACGGTCCAGTTATGAGCCCGGGGAATAACCGCTCTATGATGCAGCCGCATCAATTTGGTTGTTAGAGGGGACCCGCACCAGTGGAAATTGGACGCCGCCCGGGGACACAATGAGCAACAGAGATCGATGGCCGAAACGCTCAATCTGACGGCCGAGCTGCTGCACCAAAGGTGGCGGCGGGCGGTCGATCTGCTCTGGCGCGAGACCGTGCGGCGCCGCCAGGCGGGCGCCGCGGAGTGGGAGCGGCTGCGGTCGGCGCGCCGGCTGCGCAACCTGCAGAAGATCGTCCGCAAGGCGCTGTCCGACTACCATCGGATCGAGCTCGACCGTCAAGATCGCAAGCCCTGATCCGCTCGAGCGGCCCGTCCCCGGCCGCCGCCGGCGCCCGCGTCTCCGGCGAAGCCGGCAGCCGTTCGGGCGGCGAGAATGGCGGGTGCGTTCCAAAAAAAGGGGTCAGGGCTCGCGGCTTTGCGATCTAGGATTCAAGCATTCCGATGGCAGACGAAACGGCCGGGACGATTCACATCGTCGGCGCTGGACCGGCGGGACTGACGGCCGCGCTGACGGTCGCCCGCGCCGGGCGGCGCGCGGTCGTCCATGAACAGCGCCCCGACGTGGGCGGCCGGTTCCACGGCGACCTGCAGGGCATCGAGAATTGGACTTCGCGGGTCGACGTCCTCGAGGAGCTCGAGGCCCTCGGTGTGGAGCCCTCCTTCGACTCCCGCGCCTGTCGCGACGGCGTCTTCTACGACCCGGAGGGGCGCGAGTTCCTCTATCGCTCGGCGCGGCCGCTGTTCCACGTCGTGCGGCGGGGACGGGACCCGGGAACGCTCGACCAGCAGCTCAAGGCACAGGCGCTCGCCGCCGGTGTCGAGATCCGCTTCCGCGATCCGGTGCGGCGGCTTCCCCAGGGCGGGATCGTCGCGGGGGGGCCTCGCGGCCCTGACGCGATCGCCGTCGGTTACGTCTTCGAGACCGACCGCGCCGACGGCGTCTTCGGAGTCCTTTCCGATCGCCTCGCGCCCAAGGGCTACTCCTACTTGCTCGTCTGGCGGGGCCGGGGAACCGTGGCCTCCTGTCTCTTCGACGACTTCCACCGGGAGAAGGAGTACCTCGAGCGAACCGTCGCCTTCTTCCGAGCCAACGCGGGGCTGCAGATGCGCAATCCCGTGCGCTTCGGAGGAACAGGCAACGTGCTCCTGCCGACGACGGCTCGGCACGACAACATCCTCTTTGCGGGCGAGGCCGCGGGTTTTCAGGACGCGCTGTGGGGATTCGGTATGCGCCTGGCAATGGTTTCCGGGCATCTGGCGGCTCGCGCCCTGCTCGCCGGGGCGCCCGCGGACTACGACCGGCTCTGGAGAAGGCGCCTCGGGGACTTGCTCCGGGTATCGATCGCGAACCGGTACGCCTTCTCGAGGATGGGAGACCGCGGTTACGTCCGCCTGATGCGCTCAATCGGGAGGGCCGGCGACGCGCGGCAGTGGCTGCACGACCATTACGCGCCCTCGCTCTGGAAGCGTTTGCTCTTTCCCCTGGCCCGGCGCGCCACGCGTTCCCGCCGCTCCCCTCCCGGCTGCGCCCTCTCCGGCTGCGACTGCACCTGGTGCCGGGCGCACCCGCATCCCGAGGAGAACGTGAGACGCTTCCGGGCGAGGGGGCCCGCAGCCGCCGCGAGCCACCCTCCCCGCCACTGACTCCTCGCCTGCGACCGATCCGCCGGAAGCGGCCCCCCCGTCGCGGCGCCGAAGGCGCCGTCAGTGCAGGTGAGCGGCGGGGTTGCCGGCCGGAAGCGAATCGAAGGCGGGGTGCTCGGGATTTCCCTTGGTCAGGACCATTGCGTAGAGGAACGGACCGAAGCTCGTGCCGCGCCGCCCGTTGACGAGGACGATCGGGGTGCCGTCGGAATCGGTCCGGGCGGCTGCGGCGATGTCCTCCTCGAGCCGAGTCGCGGTGGCCGGAGCCTCGAGACACGCCCCGAGGGAGGCCTTCGGCAGAAACGGCGCGGCGAGCTCCAAGACCTTCTCGCGCGTCAGGCCCTTCTGACTGGCGAAGAGGGCCGCCGCGAACTCGGGCTCGCGGCCCGTCGGCTCGACACAGATCCGCGCCTTGGCGGCAACGCAGCGCACGTCGTCTCCCTTCCCCGGAACGAACACCGCGTTGCACCGGCCGTCCAGCGGAAACTGGCGCGCGTCGACGGCGAAGCTTCCGGCCGGCGCGTGCGTGCGCAGCGTCCGAAGGGTTTCGTGAAGGTCCGCGCAGTGCTCGCAGAGAATGTCGGTGAACTCGGTGATCCGCACGGGCGCGAGGTCCGATCCCACCAAGGCCCGCGGCGGCGAAAGTGTCAGGACCGGCGCGTTGCGGTAGATGGCCAGCGAATCGGCCAGGAGCTGCCGTTGGGCCGGATCGAGGGCCGTGACCAGGTCCTGGAGCGCCTGGTCGCGCATGGCGTTGCCGGTTCCGGTCCGCGCCGGTGCCGGGCCGGAGGCGCCGGTGGCGGCCGCCTCGATGGCGGCCCGGCCCGACTCACCGCTCGATCGCGG
>DATKAE010000037.1:0-22856 GCA_035498405.1 Thermoanaerobaculia bacterium
GTTCGGCAACCCGGTCGGGATCGGGCTCTCGCAGGAGCTAGACACGAACATGGCGGTGAGGGCGCTGCTCTGGTCGTTCGGCGGCTCGGTGCAGGACGCCAACGGAAACGTCACGATCTATTCGAAGGAAACGATCGAGGCGATCACCTACATGAAGGCGCTCTACAAGGAGACGATGACGCCCGAGGTCTTCACCTGGGATCCCTCCTCGAACAACCGCGGGATCCTCGCCGGCAAGCTCTCCTTCGTGGACAACGCCATCTCCGTCACCCGCTCGGCCGAGAAGGACAATCCGGAAATGTCCAAGGCCATCCAGCTCACGCCCGCGCTCAAGGGACCGGTGCGGCGCATTGCTTGCGAGCACGTCATGGACTGCTACGTGATCTGGAACTTCGCCGAGAACAAGGAGGGCGCCAAGCAGTTCCTCGTCGACTACATGGACGACTTCGCAGCCGCATTCAAGGCGAGCGAGTTCTACAACTTCCCCTGTTTCCCGACGACGGTTCCCGACATCCAGCAGCTTCTGGCCAACGACCCCAAGGCCGTCCCGCCCGACAAGTACAAGGTGCTGGGCTCGGTGCTCGAATGGGCGACCAACGTCGGCTACCCGGGCTACGCGTCGGCGCCGATCGACGAGGTGTTCAACACGTTCGTCCTCCCGACGATGTTCGCGAAGGCCGCTCAGGACGTGATGAGTCCGGAGGAGGCCGCACGGGCCGCCGAGAAGGAGATCAAGCGGATCTTCGACAAGTGGAAGTGAGCCAGGCTCCCGGGCATGGCCGTCGTTGAGACGCGGGGGCTGACGAAGACATTCAAGCGAGGTCAGGTCGGCGCCGTCCAGAACGTCGATCTCGAGAGCCGGGAAGGCGAATTTCTCGTCCTTCTCGGCCCCTCGGGGTCCGGCAAGACGACGCTCTTGCGGATGATCGCCGGCCTCGAAGAGCCGACCTCGGGCGAGATCCGGATCGGGGGCGTGGTCGTCAACGACATGACGCCCCGGGAGCGCCGGATCGCGATGGTGTTTCAGAGCTACGCCCTCTACCCTCACCTGACCGTGCTCGGAAACATCGTGTTTCCTCTGAAGGCCCAGGGAATGCCGAAGGCCGACCGCGAGAAGCGCGCAGAGTGGGCCACGGGATTGCTCGGCATCGGGCATCTGATGGGCCGGAAGCCTCGGGAGCTGTCCGGCGGCGAGCGGCAGCGTGTCGCGCTGGCGCGCGCGATCGTGCGCGAGCCGAGCGTGTTTCTTCTCGACGAGCCGCTTTCGAACCTGGACGCGAAGTTGCGCGCTTCGGCTCGGGAGGAGCTCGAACAGTTCCAGCGGCGCGTCGGCACGACCATGATCTACGTCACGCACGACCAGATCGAGGCGATGGCCATGGGCGACCGTGTCGTCGTCATGAATCTGGGCAAGGTGCGGCAGATCGGGACCCCGGCGGAGGTCTACGACGATCCGGCCGATACGTTCGTGGCGACGTTCCTCGGCTCCCCTCCGATGAACCTCGTCGAATCGGGGCCGTCCGTGGTGGTCGGCTTCCGCCCCGAGCACTTCCGGCCGGCGGGCACGAGCACCCCGGGCGGGCGCCCGCTGCGGCTGAAGTTTCGCTGCGATCACGAGGAGTACCTCGGGGCCGAGCGGATCCTCTATGGCCTGATCGAAGGCGGGCCGTTTGACGGCAAGAAGGTCGTCGCCCGACTGGCGTCCACCTACGGAGAGCGCTTCCTGGCCGGATCGGCTTCCGATTTCGAGGTCGCGGAGAAAGATCTCAAATTCTTCGACCGCGAGAAGGGCACTCGCACCGATCGAGTCGCGCTGACATGAGCCGGTCCCGGCAGCGCTGGCTGGGGCCGGTCATGCTGTTGCCGGCCATTGTGTACGTCCTCGCGCTGGTCGGAGTCCCCTTCATCCTCGCCTTCTTCTACGCCGTGGGAGATGTGAAAGTCGGCTCGACGGCGTATCACTTCGTCGGGCTGCAGAACTTTCGCTCGGTGCTGGAGAACCCGACGTTTCGGCGGGCGCTACGGAATTCCTTTGTCTTCACGATCATTTCGCAGGCTCTCGTCATGGTGGGCGGAAACATCCTCGCGCTCACTCTGAAGGACGCCTTCCGCGGGCGCCGGCTCTTTCGATTCCTGATCCTGCTGCCGTGGGTCGCCCCGGTGTCGATCGGATCGATCGGCTGGAAGTGGATCCTGGATTCGCTCTACAGCGTCATCAACTGGGTCCTGGTGAGCCTCCACCTGGTCAAACCCCTGGACGTTCCGATGTGGCTCGGCCAGCCCACACTCGCGATGATCTCGGTCATTCTCGTCCACACCTGGCACGTGCTCCCGTTCACGACGGTCATCCTGCTGGCGGGCTGGACGTCGATCCCGCGCGACATCCCCGAGGCGGCGGCGGTGGACGGCGCGGGATACTTTCGCACGCTGTTCCAGATCACCCTGCCGATGTTGCTGCCGATCATCAACGTGGCGCTCCTCTTCGGGGTCATCTTCACCTTCACCGACATGACGGTCATCTACATCCTGACCCGCGGCGGGCCCTACGACACGACACAGGTGCTGCCCTCCCTGGCCTTCTTCACCGGAATCCTCGGCAGCGACCTGGCCGAGGGCGCGGCCATCTCGCTCTTCCTCGTGCCCCTGCTTGGGGTGGTCGCCTGGCTGATGCTGCGCACGGCGCACCGCGCCGAGGTGACGTGATGGCCCTCTCCCGCCGAGGCCTTCGCCGACTGTCCCGCGCGGTCCGCTGGGCCGTGCTCGTGCTCTTCTCGATCGCCCTGTCGTTCCCCTTCTACTGGATGCTCATCACGACCTTCAAGAGGACGACCGACCTGTACAACCTGAAGAACAACCCCTTCCTCTTCGCCGAGCGGCCGACGCTCGAGCACCTGCGGCTACTCTTCGGCGAGACCCTCTTCCTGCGCTGGCTGATCAACACCACGCTGGCCGGCGCTCTCGTGGTCTTGATCACCCTCGTGCTCGCCTTGCCGGCCGCCTACGCGCTCGCCCGGCTGACGGGACGGTGGGGAGAGCGCCTCGGGATCGGGATCTTTCTGACGTACCTCGTCCCGCCGACGCTGCTCTTCATCCCGCTCTCGCGCGTTGTGGCATCACTCGGGCTCCAAGACACAATCTGGTCCATCGTCGTCGTCTACCCGTCCTTCACGATCCCGTTCTCCACCTGGCTCCTGATGGGGTTCTTCAAGTCGATCCCGCCCGAACTCGAGGATGCCGCCATGGTGGACGGCCTCACCCGCTTTCAGGCCTTCGCCCGGCTGGTCGTTCCCATCTCCCTATCGGGGATCCTGACGGTCGTGATCTTCACTTTCACGCTCGTGACGCAGGAGTTCGTCTACGCCCTCACCTTCATCTCCTCGGCCGCGCACCAGACCGTCGGGGTGGGGGTGCCGATTTACCTGGTCCGGGGCGACGTCTATTACTGGGGATCGCTCATGGCGGCATGCGTGATCGCCAGCCTTCCGATCGGGTTTCTCTACAACCTCTTTCTCGACCGCTTCATCGCCGGCTTCACCTTCGGCTCCGTCAAATGACCATCCGGCAGGCCCCGGTGTTAAGATGCGATGAAGGCAACCGAAAGGCGGCAATGCCGAACGGATGGGAACCGGGAGCGCTCTTGAGCCCTGCGCCACCGCAGAGCGCGGGACGCCCGTTTCCCGGGCGGCCCGGAGGCCGCCAGCCGCCATGACCTCCGACGCCACGCGTCCGCCGAGTACGGCGTGATGCGACGGCGGGGTCCCTCCCCTTCCAAGAGAAAGGAGTTGGAGATGAGGTCAATGGTTCGCTCAACGGTCGTCGCGGCATGCGTCGTCCTCTGGGCGGCGACGGCCTTGGCCCAGTCCACGGTCAACGTAGGATCCGGTGCCACCCTGACCTTCAAGGGATTCATCAGCGCAACGGCCTTCGGCCAGGACCAGAGCTTCACTTTCGGCAACGGCCAGAACGCCGAGTTTCCAGTTACGCCCCAATGCAAAGTCGACTGCTGGTTCGGCGGCGGCGATGTTCGCAACACCCGGCTCACGCTGGTCTTCGACGGGCCGAAGGTCGTGGGCGACTGGAAAGTCGGCGGCACCATCGAGATGGACTTCTTCGGAGGGTTCGGCAGTTCGACCAACAGCGCGTTCGTCGACCAGCAGCCTGTCCCCCGCCTGCGGCTGGGCTACGCCCAGATCAGCAACGGTAGTACAACGATCCAGATCGGCCAGCAATGGTCGCCACTCTTCGGCTACACGGCACTCTCCCTCTCTCACATCGCCTTCCCCCTGGGATACGGGGCCGCGGGGGACATCGGATGGCGCTTCCCCGGCATCTTCATCACTCAGAAACTGACCGGCAAGGACTCGTCAGTCAACGCCGATCTGCAGGTGGCCGGAATGTCGGGGTCCTGGAACGCACCCGACTGCGCAACCACGACCAACTGCGTCAACTACCTCACGGCCGGCAACGCCACGTGGCCCCAGGGAGAGGTGCGGTTCAACCTGGGCGGCAAGATGGGCGACAACAGCACGTGGAGCACCTACATTGTCGGGCACATCGACTCCAAGGACACCTCCGGCGTGGGTAGCTCCAAGCCGAACGACCGGCTCGTCGGCTCGGCCGTCGAGATCGGCGCCAAGTTTCAAATCGGGCCGTTTCTCCTCCAGGGCAATGGATACACCGGCCACGCGATCGGCCAACAGTTCGCCGCGATCACCCAGTTCGGCAAGATCGAGAGCACCGGAGGCTGGTTTCAACTCGGTTTTGACTTCACGAAGAACTGGGGCCTGTACGGTTTTTGGGGCCTCGACGACCCTAAGGACAGCGACGTCATCGGCTCGGGCAACACGCGTGTGAAGAACCAGATGTACGCCGGCATGCTCCGCTGGAAAGCGGGTCCGTTTGCGCTCGGCCTCGAGTACCTTTTCGACAGGCTGACGACGGGAGTCGCCAAGACGACGACCATCGGTCATCAGCTCGCGCTCTCGGCTCTCTACAACTTCTAGTTTCGGTTTCCGGCTGAGTGGGCGGGGGCCTCGGGCTCCCGCCCTTTTGATTTTCCGGCGCGCCCCCTTGGTACGATCGCACCATGGAGCCGACCGATCGCGTCCGGGTCGTTTCCCTCGAGGGAGACTCGCGGACCGACCGAGAGGACATGCTCGCCGTCGAGGAACCCCTCGAAATCCGCGTGCGCCCGGGTCCCGACCGGAAACCCGCCTCCTTCGTGGTCACGATGCGCACACCAGGCCAGGACGATGAGCTCGCGGCCGGGCTCCTGTTTGCCGAGGGGGTCCTCCAATCCCGCACCGACCTCGTCTCTCTGGATCGCCCGGCCGACCCGAGGATTTCGCCGGAAGTTCGGTCCAACGTCTTGCTCGCCACGGTCAGTCCCGAGGCCTTCGAGCGGGCGGCGCGGCTGAAACGGGGCACGGTCATGGGCTCGGCCTGCGGGGTTTGCGGCAAGACCTCGATCGACAACGTGCTCCCCGTCGACAGTCCGCCCCTGGCCTCGAGTCTGCGCCTGTCGGCGAGCTTTCTCTACGCCCTGCCTGCGAGGCTACGCGAGCATCAATCCATTTTCTCGAAAACCGGAGGCCTTCACGCCGCAGCCCTCTTCCGCGCCGTTGATGGTCGTCTCGCCGGAGTCTGCGAGGACATCGGGCGCCACAACGCCACCGACAAGCTCGTGGGACGTTCGTTGCTGGCGGGCGAATTGCCTCTCGAAGACTCGGTGCTGATGGTTTCGGGAAGGGCGGGCTTCGAAATCGTTCAAAAAGCGTACAACGCAGGCGTCCCGATCGTCGCCGCGGTGTCGGCGCCGTCGAGTCTGGCCGTCGAGCTGGCCGACGCCGGCGGGATCACCCTGGTCGGGTTCTTGAGAGATCGTCGGTTCAACGTCTACACGCACGCGCGGCGGGTGGAGAGCGCACGAGAGACGATGCCTTAGACAGAACCGTCCGGGCCTTCCGTTCAACGGCGAACTCGACAATTCTCCCTGAATCAAGATTCCCCCTTGACAGCCCGCATCGAAGGGCGTGAAATCCGTTCGTAATTGCTTTCGCGAGGAGGTCCCATGCAGATCTCTCGTCGCGGGTTCCTCAAGGCAACGGGCGTCGGGACCACGATCGCCCTCGGCTTCGACGTCTCACCCGCAGAAGCCGAGATGCGCGAGTTCAAGATCTCGCGCACGACGGAGACCCGAAGCATTTGCCCGTATTGCGCGGTGGGGTGCGGCGTCATCATCCACACACTCGGCGATAAGTCGAAGAACGCCAAACCCGCGGTGGTTCACATCGAGGGAGACCCCGATCAGCCCGTTTCCCGCGGCTCGCTCTGCCCGAAGGGCATCACGCTCAAGGACGACATCACACACAAGAATCGGCTGACGAGCCCGAAGGTGCGCCGGCCCGGCTCCGACAAATGGGAGGACATCACCTGGGACGAGGCCGTGGCGAAGATCGCGCGTCACGTCAAGACCACCCGCGACAAATGCTTCGTCGCCAAGAACGCGAAGGGGCAGGTTGTCAACCGGAACCCGGGCATCGCGATGATCGGCGGGTGCACGGACACCAACGAGTTCAACTTCCTCCAGTGGAAGGTCATCACGGCCCTGGGGGTGCCGTACCGGGATACCCAGGCACGGGTTTGACACGGCCCCACGGTGGCCAGTTTGGCCGCCACGTTCGGCCGCGGGGCAATGACAAACGGATGGGTCGACATCAAGAATACCGACGTCATCCTGGCGATGGGGGGTAACCCCGCCGAGAATCACCCCGTCGGCTTCAAGTGGTTCCTGGAAGCGCGAAAGACTCGCGGAGCGAAGATCGTCGCCGTCGACCCCCGGTTCACGCGCACCGGCGCCGTGGCCGACCTGTACGCGCCCATCCGCGCCGGCACCGACACGGCCTTCCTGCTCGGCATCATCCGATACGCTATCGAGAAGAATCGATTTCACGAGGAGTACGTCAAGATCCACACGAATGCCCCTCTGCTGGTGAACACGGCTTACGCGTTCCACGACGGGCTCTTCAGCGGTTTCGACGAGAAGGCAGCGACCTACGCGAAGGACTCCTGGACCTACCAGCTCGACGCCAAAGGGATGGCGAAGACCGACCCGTCTCTCCAGGACCCGAATTGCGTCTTCCAGCTCCTGAAGAAACACGTGGAGCGCTATACCCCGGAAATGGTCGAGCGCATCTGCGGCACACCGAAAGACACCTACGCCAAAGTCTGCGAGGTCGTCACCTCCACCTATCCCGCCGACAAGGCCGGAACGATCACCTACGCGCTCGGCTGGACCCAGCACTCCACCGGCGTGCAGATCATTCGCGCAGGCGCCATGCTGCAGCTCGTGTTGGGCAATGTCGGACGGCCCGGCGGCGGCGTCAACGCCTTCCGCGGCCACTCGAACATCCAGGGCGCCACAGATATGGCGGGCACCTTCGACATTCTGCCGGGCTACCTGAAGACGCCTGCCGGGCAGTGGACGAACCTGAAGGAGTACATCGAAGCGAATACGCCCAAGCCGCTCGGCCCATCCATGAACTACTGGCAGAACTACGACAAGTTCATGGCTTCATTGCTCAAGGCCACGTACGGCAAGGCCGCGACCAAGGAGAACGACTTCGGCTACGAGTGGCTGCCGAAGATCGACGGCAACTACTCCTGGATGTTCATCGCCGACGACATGTACCGAGGCAATTCCTCGCGAGCGGGCGGAAAGGAGCCTGGCCCGGAGGGCTTCATCTCGTTCGGCATGAACCCGGTCGGCCTGGGTCCTAATTCGAAGAAGTGGATCGCGGCGCTGTCGAAGCTCCAGTGGCTGGTCGTCGTCGAGAACGTCGAGACCGAGACGGCCGGCTTCTGGAAGGCGCCGAAAGAGTACGGTCCTCCGGAAGCGTCGAAGATCCCAACCGAAGTGTTCCTGCTCCCGGCCGCGGATTTCGCCGAGAAGGATGGCACCTTCACCAACTCCGCTCGCTGGATTCAGTGGAAGTGGAAAGCGCTCGACCCGCCGGGGCAGGCGAAATCCGACCAGGAAGTCCTCGCCCGAATCTTCCTCGCGGTCCGCGACCTCTACAAGAAGGAGGGAGGCGCGTTGCCCGAGGCGGTGACGAACATTTCCTGGGCTTACACGAACCCCGTCGAGCCCGACCTGGGCGAGGTTCTCAAGGAGATCAACGGCAAGGCGCTCGCCGACATCCCCGACCCCAAGGACAAGACGAAGGTCCTGAAGACCGCCGGCCAGCAGGTCGACGGCTTCGGCCAGCTCCAGGCCGACGGCTCGACGATGTGCGGCAACTGGCTGCACTCCGGTGTCTACACCGAGGCGGGCAACAACGCGCAGCGGCGCTCGACGGCCGACCCGAGCGGCCTCGGCATGTACCACAACTGGGGGTTCTCTTGGCCGGCCAACCGTCGAATCATGTACAACCGCGCGTCAGCGGATGCGGAAGGCAAGCCCTGGGACCCCAAGCGGCCGGGAATCGTTTGGAACGGTGAAAAATGGGTCGGAGATGTGCCCGACATGAAGCCGGACGCTCCCCCCGGTGAGTTTGGCGCCTTCATCATGCTGCCGGAGGGAGTCGGCCGCCTTTTCTCGGCGGTCCTCAACGACGGGCCGTTCCCAGAGCACTACGAGGCGATCGAAGCGCCCATCGACAACCCCCTTCATCCCAAGGTGACCTCCAATCCGGCCAGCAAGAAGTTCTCGACGGACCTGGACGTCTACGGCAAGAAGGAGGATTTCCCGATCGTCTGCACGACGTATCGGCTCACCGAGCACTTCCACTACTGGACGCAGCACCAGCATTCAGGGGTCTTAAACGAGCTCCAGCCGGGCTTCTTCGTCGAGATACCCGAGGCTCTCGCGAAGGAGAAGGGCATCGCCAACGGGTCTCAGGTCAAGGTCACCTCGGCGCGCGGGTCGGTTCAGGGTGTCGCGATGGTGACCAAGCGCCTCCACCAGCTCCAGATCGACGGAAAGCCGATGTGGCAGATCGGATTTCCGATCCATTGGGGATACGCCGGCGACCCCAAACACACCGGCCCGCTGGCCAACCTCCTGACGCCGTCGGCCATGGACCCGAACACCTGGACGCCCGAGTACAAGGCTTTCCTCGTTCGCATCGAGAAGGCTTGAGGGGAGGACGAACATGAGCGCCCAAAACCTCGAGATTCGTCGCTCCTCCGCCTCGGTATGGGGAAGCCTCTCCGGCATGCGCAGCGTCCCGGTCGTCTCCAAGTACATCGACACCACCACCTGCATCGGCTGCAAGGCTTGCGAGGCGGCCTGCATCGAATGGAACGACCTTCGGAGGGTCGCCACGGAGCAAATCGGCAGCTATCAGACGCTCCCGACGCTACACGCGGAGTACTGGAACCTAATCCGTTTCAACGAGCGGGACTTCGATGGCGGACTCGTCTGGCTGATGCGCAAGGATCAGTGCATGCACTGCGACGAGCCGGGCTGCCTCGCGGCCTGCCCCGCTCCGGGGGCGATCGTCCAGTATTCGAACGGCATCGTGGACGTCAACCCGGATCAGTGCATCGGATGCGGGTATTGTGAGACCGGCTGTCCCTTCGACGTGCCGCGCTTCCATCAGACGACCGGGAAGATGGCCAAGTGCACCCTCTGCGTCGACCGCGTCTCGGTCGGCTTGGAGCCCGCGTGCATCAAGGCGTGCCCGACCGGCTGCCTGCAGTTCGGAACGAAGGAGGACATGCTGGTCCTGGCCCACCGCCGCGTCGATCAGCTCCAGGCGAACGGATTCAAGACCGCAGCGCTCTACGATCCCCAGGGGGTGGGCGGCACTGGGGTCGTCACCGTGCTCGCGCATGGCGATCACCCCGATTGGTACGGCTTGCCCGCCGACCCGCACGTGCCGCTGCTCGTGAAGTTCTGGAAGTCCGTTCTGCGTCCCCTGGGTGTGGTCGCCATCTTCGGCGCAGTCATCGGAGCGTTCGCCCACTACACCAAGTTCGGGCCGAAGAAGGTCAAGGGCGCAAGCGACTCGGACACGAATCTTCCGGACGCCTGATCGGGCAGGCAGGGAAAGGCAGGAAACCGATGAGCACGGCAAGCCCTCGTCACATGGACGCCGCCGTCGTGACCGCCCGTGACCGGGAAGACGTCCTGGTCGGGAACGAGATCGTCCGACACAATCGCGCATCCCGGCTGATCCATTGGGCGGTCGCGATCACCTTCATCGAATGTCTCCTGACCGGTATGCCGATCTGGACGCCGGCCTTCAGCTGGATGGCGCATCTGTACGGAGGTCTCTCGGTGTGCCGGGTGATCCATCCGTGGATCGGCCTGGCGTTCTTCCTTTCCTCGGCTTTGATGTTCTTCCAGTGGCTGTCCGACATGCATTTCGAGCCGAACGAGAAGGGCTGGTTGGGGCCCAAGCTCTTTCAGTACATGCGCTACGAGAGCGACGATTCCGAGGTCGGCAAGTACAACGGCGGGCAGAAGGTGCTCTTCTGGGCGGTCTCTCTGGCCGCGCTCGGCCTCTTGCTTTCGGGCCTCCTCATGTGGTTCCCGCGCTCCTTTCCGAAGCTCCTGATGCAGTTCGCCTATGTGATCCACGATTTCACTTTCATTTGTTTCGCGGTCGCGATCGTGTTCCACGTCTATCTCGGGACGGCCGCCGAGCCCGGGACGTTCGGCTCAATGACGCGCGGAACCGTGACCCGCGCCTGGGCGCGTCTGCACCACCCGCGGTGGTATCGGGAAGTCACGGGTGAGAAGCCCGCTCGGTAACCGTCCCGCGGGCGGCGTCTCCAGCGCAGGCTGCTTTCCTCGCGCTTGAGGGCAGTTGCGTCCGTTTCGCCGGCCGCCGCGGACTTTGAGCGCCGCGCGGCGCGTGCGCAGCTTCTCTCCCGCGAGAAGCCCGCCGCGGCGGAGCCGCTTCAATTCGCCGCAGGCCTCTACCGCGCCCAAGCGCGCGTCGCGGCCAGCCTTCACCGATCAGACGCCGAGGATCCCTTAACGGGGCATCTCGAAGAAGACGCCGATCGCCTGCTGCCCCATGCCGCGGCGGTGACCCGCTACGCCTCGGAGGAAGGACCCGAAGCTCTCGCCGGGGAGGCCCGGGCACGGATGCAGGACCTTCCCGCGACCGCGCGCACGCGCCTGCTCGTCTACTGGGCCGGCGACCGACCTGCGGTCGAGGACTATCTCTCCCGCGCCATCCTCCGGCCCTACGTCGAGTTTCTCCGGTCGGTCAACCGGGCTCCCGATCGTATCCACCGGCGCGGCCAGTGCCCGTTCTGCGGTGGCGCTCCCTGGGTGGGTTGCCGGCGCGACGGATCGCTCATGGAGGGGGCGCGCCGGATGCTCGTCTGCGCGCTCTGCGGCGGGGAATGGCTCTTCGGCCGCATCCTCTGCCCTGCCTGCTTCGAGGAGGACCCGCACAAGCTCCCCTCCTTTCAGGCCGAGCCCCACCCGGCCGTGCGAATCGAGGCATGCGAAGCCTGCCACCGATACCTCAAGTCGATCGACCTCTCCGAGGACGCCCGGCCGATCCCCGAAGTGGATGACCTCGTCTCTCTCTCGCTCGACCTCTGGGCTGCCGACCAGGGATTCACCCGCATCGAGCCGGGTCTGGCCGGCATCTAGCCCGTGACACCCCGCACGGAATCGCTCCTTGCGGTGCAGGAGTCCCTGCGCCGCCGGTTCGACGAGTTCCGCGGCGCCCTCGAGCGCCGCGACGAGGCCGCCTATCGGATGGCCCTCTCCGACTTCCACGGGCATCTTTGCCGCTGGACCGAAGCCGAAGAGCGAGTTCTCCTTCCGGTGCTCACTCCCGAGCGCCTGCCCGGACGCGACCCGCAGCGGGAGCTGCGGCTCGAATACGTCCAGATCCGGGAGCTGACGCGATACCTCCGGTCGGAACTGGCGCGGCGCGCGCCGATGGCCGACGTCTTGGGGCTGGTCGAGAATCTCGAAAGACGCCTGGCGGCGCACGAGTCGCAGATGAAAACCGTCTACTACCCGGCTGTCTCGGCGCTACTCGGCGCCGAAGCGTGGCTCGAGCTCGACGAGGCCGCGCCCCCTCCCTAGCCGAGCTGCGGCATCTCCGTCGGCGGCTCCTCGGCTCTCGGCCGAAGGGCTTCATAGGCGGCGCGGAGCCGGTCCGCGGACCAGCCCAGAAACACGCCCTCCCCCCGGAGGATGGGCTCGGCGCCTGAGGTCTCGGCGAGCACGATGGCGCCCTCCCCTTCGGCGGTCACGACGGAGAGGCGCCAGGACGAGAGGGTCAGCGCGCTTTCACGGCTGCGGGTCGGGACTCGCTCGAGCCCTGTCGCGCGGGCATCGGTCAACCCGGAAATTTCTCCGGACCGGGTCTCGGGCACCTTGCTCATCCGCCCCGGGTGTGCATCTCGAGGTGCGGATCGCGGCGAAGGCTCTCCGCGGGCAGGAGTCTCGATCGATCGTAGACGGCGAGGCGCTCCTCCGCGCCGCGATCGGCCCGCGCGGTCCACGCAGAAGCCAGCAGGGCTCGGATCTCCTCCGCCGAGGCCCCGGACCGCAACGGCCCGCGCAGGTCGATTCCCTTGGTCGCGTAGAGACAGAGGTACCAAAGACCGTCGGCCGTCAACCGGCTTCGGTCGCAGGAGCTGCAGAACGGAGCCGTCGTCGAGGCGATGATCCCGAACACGGTGCCGTCGGGCAGCCGGAAGCGACCGGCCGGTGCGGAGCTCTCCGGCGGCAGCTCTTCGGCGGCGCCGAGCGCGCGACCGATGCGGTCCAGCATCTCGGCCCGCGACACGACCTTCTCTCGCGACCACTGGGTGGCGCCGCCGACGTCCATGTATTCGATGAAACGCACTTCCGCGCCCACGCGGCGGCCGTAGGCGATTAAGGGCAGCAGCTCGTCGTCGTTGACGCCGCGGATCACGACGGTATCGATCTTGAGAGGCGAGAAGCCGGCCCGGGCCGCCGCCTCGATCCCCGCGAGCACGCGCGGAAGCTCGTCGAACCGCGCGAGCTGCCGGAAGCGCTCCCGGGAGAGCGTGTCGAGGCTCACCGTGACACGGCGCAAACCCGCTTCCCGCAGGTCGGCGGCCTGCTCCGCCAGAAGAACGCCGTTGGTCGTCAGGGCGAGATCGCGCAGCGCCTCCTTCGAGGCGAGGAGCCGGAGGAGCCGGGGCAGATCCCTCCGAACGAGCGGCTCGCCCCCGGTCAGACGCACCCGATCGACGCCGAGCGTCGTGAAAACGTCGCAGAGCCGGGCAATCTCCTCGAAGTCCAGAATGTCGCGCCGGGGCAGCCAGACATAGTCCCGTTCCGGCATGCAGTACTGGCAGCGCAGGTTGCAGCGATCGGTGACCGATAGCCGAAGGTTCGACAGTGGTCGCCGGAGGGTGTCCAAAACGGCCATGGCGGAATTCTACTTGGTCCGCCCGACTCTCAGCGCCAGATCCCAGAAAACGCGGCGCGGCCGGGCGGGCGGCCCCCACACCCGCTCGAGGTCGCGGGAAACCGACGCGATCGGGTCCTCCCCCAGGGCCTCCCGGTAGCGTCGCACGGCCGACCAGGTCCCCAGGTAGCCAACGAGATCAGGCAGAGACCAGCGCCTTTCCATTCGGAACGGCGGCGGAGTCACCTCGTCGAACGGAAAATCGATCGTTCGGTACCGCTCCTCGGTCAGGACGCGCTCGGGCGGCCAGTACGGTCCGACGACATCCCGATACAGGCGTCGGATGACGGCCGCCACCTCTTCGTCGGTGTGCAACAGGTCATAACAGCAGACGGCGATTAGCCCGCCCGGTACGAGGACCCGGCGCGCCTCTTGCCAGAAGCGCGGCCGGTCGAACCAGTGAACCGCCTGAGCGGCCGTGACCAGATCGACCGACGCCGACTCGAGCCCGGAGTTCTCGGCGGCCGCGACCCGGTACCGGACTCGGGCGTGCGGACGCGCAAAGGAGATCTGCCGTTCGCTCGCGTCGGTCGCGATCACTTCCTCGAAATGGCGCGCCAGCCCCACCGCCGCCTGGCCGTTGCCCGTCGCGCAATCCCAGGCGCGACGCCGATCGGGGGCCAGCCCTGCCAGGTATTCGAAGAGGCGGCGCGGATAGTCCGGCCGCCGCCGCGAATACTCCGCCGCCGAGGCCGAGAAGTAGTCCGGAAAGGGGCGGGACTCGGCCATCAGCCCGGGCGGGGACGCCACCGATCCACGATCCGCTGCAGCTCCTGCTCGGCGGCCCGCGCCGCCTCCTCCGGCGTCGCCTCGTCTCGCACAACCCGCGCGAACATCGTCGGAACCAGAAACGTGTTGAACGCCTCGTCCATGGCGGCGGTGGCAAATCCCGGGTACCCGACGTTGGCAGACCAATCGAGCGCCGAAGCCAGGACGCTGTACTTTCCCGGTGGGTCCGCCTTGGCGTCCCGCGCGAGCTCTCCGGCCAGGTCCGGCATCGCCTGGGGGAAGCAGGGCAGGTTATAGAACTCGCTTGCGCGAAAGACGGCAGGCAGATCGTCGGCCATGTCCACGAGAAACTGCTTGGCACCCTCGGGGTTCTCGGCGAATTTCCAGATGACGTAGCAATGCATGATGTGCTCGCACGCCAGCCGGTGCACCGGACCCGCGAGAGCGGGAGTCAAGCCGATCCGGCGGGCCATGGCCGGGTTCTCTTTCTCGGCGGCGCGCGTCACCGAGATCGCGTTCTGAATGAAGGATCCTCGCCCGGCGAGCATCATGCGATTGTTCGAGGACGGATCCCAGGTGAAGACTTCGGCCGTCATCGTCTCCCGGAAGAGGGCGCGGGCGAACCGAAGGGCCTCGATGGTTTCCTTCGAGCCGATCGCAACTCGGCCCTCCCCATTCTGCTCCGCGCCGCCGAAGGACCACAACAGCCCGCGCAGCGCCATGTTCGAATCGGTCTCCTGCGAAATCCCGATCCCGACCGGCGTTCCGGTCGCCTGCCGGATTCGCGCGCCGCCGACCCGCAGGTCGTCCCATGTGTCCGGGCCTCTGGGGAAACCGGCGTCCCGCCAGAGGTCGATACGGTAGTTCCCCGGGTCCGCCGTGTAGGAGTGCGAGAAGGCGAAGTACTTGCCCGTTTCCGGGTTGTAGGTCGAGCGAAGGGCGAGCGGCAGCATTTTTCCGTGTTTCTTCTCGACCGCCTCGACCACCTCCCCAAGGTCCACGACGTGCGACTCGTAGGCGGCGGGAGGCGACTGGAAGAGGAACAAGTCGTGCCCCTTGCCCGCGGCAGCTTCGGAAGCCGCCCGGGCCGGCAGCTCCGCCGCAGCGATGTGGTCGACGATGACCTCGACGCCGTGACGCTCGCCCCACTGCTTTGTGTACGCGCCGTCGAACCACCCGTCGAAGGCCGGAACGAAGTGGCTCCACTGAGCGATCTTGAGCGTCTTCGTCGCTCGGCGCGGGGCCTTGCCCGCCTCGACACGGCACGCGGCGGGTAGGGCTCCTGCCGCGACGGCTGCGGCCTTCACGAAGTCACGCCTCGACATCCCGCCGGGTCTGGCGGGGGCGCCTCGGCGTCCGCGCGGCCGGGAAGATCGTGTCTCTCGCTTCATCGATCGGTCGTTTGCCTCGACGGCCTGGCCTGCCGGGGGCCAGAGTCTATAATCGGCCGGTGGCCTCTCCGGACCCCGGGACCGTGTTCCCGATCCACGACCTTCGTACCGAAGACGGAGATGTCGCGCGTGCGCCAAAGCGCGAGACGCTCTATGCCTTCTTTCACACCGAGTGCCCCACATCCGAGATGGCCATCCCCTTCATCGAGCGGCTCCAGAAGATCGGCGAGGGGCGAGGCCTCTCGGTCCTCGCCGTCTCCCAGGACGATCCGGCGCAGACTGCCGCCTTTCAAGAGCGGCTCGGTGTCGCCGTGCCGACCCTCTATGACCCTCCCCCGTGGCACGCCTCCGACGCGCTCAAGTTATCGAGCGTCCCGACGTTCGTCTGCGTGGACCGGGGCGGCCGTGTGGAGAGGCTCGTCGAGGGACTCCAGCGGGAGAAGCTCGAGGCCTTCGCCGAGAGGTCCGCGGCGCTCGCCGGGCGCCCCTCCCGTCCGCTCTTCCGTCCGGACGAGAGCGTTCCGGCCATCCGACCCGGGTGACTCTCACGAAACGCCGGCAGGTAGCCGCAACGGGAGTGGCCAAAGGCGACGAAAACATGGGTGAAATTTGAGCAAACCATCGACCCTCGACGAGCTGAAGCAGACCGGGTATCGGCCACGGAGCGTCAAGGAAGAGCTGCGAGACAACCTGCGGCGGGCGCTCTCCTCGAGGCAAAACCCCTTTCCCGGCATCCACGGCTACGAGCAGACCGTCCTGCCGGCGCTTCACAACGCCATCCTCTCGAAGCACGACCTGCTCCTTCTGGGACTTCGCGGGCAGGCCAAGACGAGGCTCCTGCGAATGCTGGTCAACCTGCTCGATGCGGAGATCCCCGCGATTGCGGGCAGCGAGCTGAACGAGGATCCCTATCTGCCGATCACCAAATACGGCCGTCGCATTCTGGCGGAAAAGGGAGGAACGACGCCGATCGCCTGGATCCCGAGGGAGGAGCGCTATCGCGAGAAGCTCGCGACCCCGGACGTCACGATTGCCGACCTCATCGGCGACGTGGACCCGATCAAGGCGGCCACCGAGCGACGGTCCTACTCGGACGAAGAAGTCATCCACTACGGAATCATCCCGCGAACCAATCGCGGCATCTTCGCGATCAACGAGCTGCCCGACCTGCAGCCGCGCATTCAGGTGGGACTGCTCAACATCCTCGAGGAACGGGATCTCCAGATCCGAGGCTTTCCCATTCGGATCCCCCTCGACATCCTGCTCGTCTTCTCCGCGAATCCGGAGGACTACACGAACCGAGGCAACATCATCACGCCGCTGAAGGACCGCATCTCCTCGCAAGTCCTCACGCACTACCCCGACGACGTGAAGACCGCCGCCAAGATCACGGCCCAGGAAGCGTGGGTCGAGCGGGACGGAGAGCCGCGCGTGGAGGTTCCCGACCTGTTCCGAGAGCTGATCGAGGAAATCGCCTTCGTCGCCCGGTCGAGCGAGTTCGTGGACCAGTCCTCGGGCGTGTCGGCCCGGGTTCCGATCTCGGCCGTCGAGGTGCTGGTCTCGAACCTCGAGCGCCGCGGCCTCATCAACCGGGAAGCCCGCGTTCTTCCGAGACTCTGCGACCTGCCGGCCACCCTGCCGGCCATCACGGGAAAGCTCGAGATGGTCTACGAAGGGGAGCAGCAGGGCGCCGAAGTCGTCGCCAAGAAGCTGATCGGGTCAGCCGTCAAGAAGCTCTTCGACGCGAAGTTTCCGCCTCCCGACTCCGGCCGGCCGACGGAGCGGCGAAAGATCGAAATCGAGGAGGCGACCGAGGAGGGCCCCTCGCCCCGCCGCGGCCGGGCACCCGCCGCCGAGAAGATCCATCCTCTCTACGAGCCGGTCGTCGAGTGGTTCGGCGCGGGAAACAAAGTTACGCTCTCGGACGACACGCCGTTCTCACAGCATCTCGCCTCGCTCGAAGCCGTTCCCGGTCTGCGCAAGGCGGTCGAGGAGCACTTCGCCCCGGCCTCGCCGGAGGAACTGGCCATCGGCATGGAGCTCGTGCTCGAAGGGCTCACCCAGCACCTGAAGATCGCCCGCGAGGATCTCGATTCGAAAGTGTCGTACACCGAGATGCTGAAGTTCAACCTGGTCCGGAACCGGACGAGCTGAGCTCCGTGCCTTCGGGCTCGCTCTCCTCCCGGGTCCGGGCCGGCGAGAGCCTGCTCGGATGCTTCCTGACCTGGCCGACCGCGGGTCTCGCGGAGCTCGCCGCGCTCGCTGGCATCGACTTTCTCGTCCTCGACATGGAGCACGGGTTCTTCTCGATCGAGTCGGTCGAGGCGATGGTGATTGCCAGCGACGCCGCCGGGATTCCGGCCATCGTTCGGGTGCCTTCCTGCACCGCGTCGGAGACCAGCCGTTGTCTCGACGCGGGAGCCGCCGGTTTGCTGTTTCCCCGGGCAGACGGACTGTCGGCCGTTCGGGCGGCCATCGCGAGCGCCCGCTACCCGCCGCAGGGGCGGCGGGGCCTCGGGGGCGTGCGCGCGAACCGCTTCGGCACGATCCCGTTCGATCGCCACATCGCCGAAGCCAACGCCTCGAGCCTGCTCGCCGCCCAGATCGAGACACCGGAGGCGCTGGCGGAGCTCTCGGCGATCTCTCGCGAAGAAGCGCTCGACGTCCTCTTCGTCGGGCCGAACGACCTGACGCAAGCGCTCGGCAAACCGGGACGGTTCGACGATCCGGGCTACCGAGAGGCGCTCACGCAGATCGCCGGGGCCGCTCGCGAAGCCGGCAAGGCCGCGGGAATCATGCTCGCCCGCCGCGAGCAGATCTCGCCGCTTCAGGAGGTGGGGTTTCGCTTCTTCACCGTGAGCGACCGCACACTGCTGCTCGAGTCCGGCCGGGCCTGGCGCGCCGCGGTCACGCGCCCGCCCGGGGCGTAGAATCGAGATCGTCCGTGCGCTATCGCTACTCCGACTACCCCGTCGATCTTTTGCGGCAGCTGCTGACGTACCAGGAGCTGCTGAAGCTCTTTCTCCAGCTCGTGCTCCAGACCGGCGGCGACGTGCCCGAAGCCCTGCGGTGGATGAAGTATCTGCAGGACCGGGGAATCATCGGCGAGGACGTCGACCTCGACCAGTTCGCGAAGGCGCTCGAAAAGGACGAGATCGTCGAGGATCGGGGCGGCTCGCTCGCACTCTCCGGCGCCGGGGAACGGCGGATCCGGCGCTCGGCGCTCGAGGAGATCTTCTCCTCGCTCTCCAGGGCCGGACCGGGCTATCACGCGATTCCGCGCGCCGGCGGCGGAGGCGACTTGTTGCCGGAGACGCGAGCTTACGAGTTCGGCGACAACCCGACGTCGATCGACGGCGTGCGCACCATCGGCAACGCCGTTCGGCGAGACGCCGAGTCGATCTCCTTGCGGCCGGAGGATTTCGAGGTCCACGAAGAAGAACATCTGACCTCCTGCGCGACGGTGCTCGCCATCGACATCTCGCACTCCATGGTCCTCTACGGAGAGGACCGCTTCACACCGGCGAAGAAGGTCGCTCTGGCCCTGGTGGAGCTCATCCAATCGAAATACCCGAAGGACTCGATCGACGTGCTGCTGTTCGGCGACGACGCGGCGCGCGTTCCGATCGCGGAGATCTCGAAGGCGCAGGTCGGACCCTTCCATACCAACACGAAGGCCGGCCTCGCCATGGCGCGCAAGCTGCTCGTCCATCGGAAGAACCCGAACAAGCAGATCTTTCTCATCACCGACGGCAAGCCCTCGGCCATCTGGGAGAGAGGCCGGCTCTACAAGAATCCCTTCGGACTCGACTTGAAGATCGTCAACCGCACGCTGGAGGAGGCCGATGCGTGCCGGCGCGACGGCATCACGATCACGACGTTCATGATCGCGACCGACTCCCATCTGGTGGCGTTCGTCGAGAAACTCACGCGCATCAACCGGGGACGCGCGTACTACGCCTCGCCGTACAATCTGGCCGAGTTTCTGTTCACCGACTACATCCGCAACCGCAAGAAGTTCCTGCATTGAGCGGGACCACCGCGCTCGCGCTGGGAGCGCTGCTCTTCCTTCTGGTCGCCCTGATCGTGCTTCCCCGCCGGTTGCTTTCCCGCGCGCAGGATCGGCTGGCCCGCGAGCGCCTGGAGAAGGAAAGTGCTTCGTTTCGGCTGCTGACCCGCGCGGATCTGGTGTCCGGCCGATACCGGCGCGTTCCGGGATTACTGGGCCTGACCGTCGACCGGCTGATCTTCGAAGGCCTGTTTGGTGAATCCCTCGAGATGGATACCTCGAGAATCCGCAAGATCGAGACGGGCCGCCGGCTCGCCAACGGCCGTCTCCTCTTCCGCCATGAGGTCCTGAGGATCTCGCTGTCCTCCGGCGAGGCGGTCGAGGTCGTCCTGACGGCGGCGGCCGCCGGGGCCTGGAGGAGTCATCTCGGCCTCTGGGCGATGAAGGAGCGGCAGGCGGAGGCGGACCGGGTCAGTCCGGGGCGCTCGGCGTGATCACCGCCGTTGCTCCCCGAGGAAGACCGCCCGCGAACGTCACGTCGGCCCCCCAACCCATTCCGGAGGCGGCGGCCGCGAGCAGCTCGCGCGCGTGCTCGGCGGCCGTTCTCTCGAGGCCGGCGTCGCGGGCTGCCCGGCCGAGCTGCCCGCGCGCCCACAGCATCCAGCGGTTCCGGTCGGCGGGCGTGATCGGGTTGATCCACCCGCCCTTCTCGTCGAACCACTCGAAGCGCGGATCGATCGCGAGAAGCCGCGGGCGCGGCAGCCGCACGCGCACGACCCGCTGCGCGGAATCCGCCCGAATGTCGAAGTCGGGATCGGACAGGTCGAAGCCTCCGAGCACCCGACCGCGCAGACGCAGCGTTGCGCTCTTCGGAAAATCGAACACGAAGTATGTCTTGATCTCCTCGTAGCGAACCACGTCGGACACCTGGATCTCGACGGTGGCGAGCTGTGCGACCCTCCGGATCATGGCGACGACCGGAGCCGAGGAAAGGCGGCTCGCCGCCCCCGCGCGGCGGCCGATCTCGTAAGCGACCCAGAGCCCGCCCGCCGCGAGAAACCCGACGAGTGCAGCGACGGGAAGCCACTTTGCCGGTGCTCTCATTTTGGAAGACTGACAAGTCTACGCGCTACCCGAAAGAGCGCCGAGCCTGGGTCAGGGCCCGATCCGTCTCTCCTTGCGGTTGACGGAGAGGACTTGGGCCACGAGCAGGAGAATTGCCGCATCCCGGACGATCGTCCAGCGCATGTCCGCGAGCAGCTCGGCCTTCGGCCGATCCTTCGCGTGGAGGTCGAAGCATCCGCAGTTGACCGGATTGCCGCGGACAAGGTTGACGGTCAGGGCACCGACGAAGAGCAGGAGCATTGCACCCGAGATCCACGCAGCCGTACGCTTCCAGAAGCCCAGTATCAAGGCCGCCCCGACCCAGATCTCGATCCAGGGCAGCACGAGCGCGGCCGCGTTGACGGCGCTCCCCGGCAGGAGCCGGTAGTTGTAGATCATGTGCGCGAAGGCCGGCGGGTCGAAGATCTTGGGAACGGCAGCCGCGGCGAAGATCGCGCCGAGTCCGATTTGCGCGCGGATCGACAGCCACGGAGAACGCCACCAGGACCGTTCCGACTTCAACGCGGGGCTCCCTTCTCGACCGGCAGCCCGCGTTTCTCCCAGTCGGGGAAGCCGCCCGTGTAGACGAGAGCGTTGTTGAACCCGAACCGGTGCAACCGCTCGGCCAGCATGTGGGAATCCTCGCAGTCGCCTCCGCTGCAATAGACCACCAGCGGCGCGTTCACGTCGTACCCCTCTTCATAGAGTTTCTTGATCCCGTCGTCGACCGTGGATTCCCAAATCGGCAGACTGCGCGCACCCGCGATGTGCCCCTCGAGGTAGACGGCCGTCCGCCGCGCGTCGAGGAAGGGGATTCCTTGTCCCTGGAGCGACAAGGCCTGGTCCCCGGAGATCGCCACCCAGGGGCGGTCCGGGTGAGGGGGATACTCATTCGTCGAAGCGCCCGGAACACCCGGCGGCCGTGACGCAGAGGGGACCGCCGTCGGGGCCGCAGCGGAAAGAAGAACCGGAACGGTCCGTGCATCCGGATAATCACCCACCCAGGGCAAGCGCCGCTCCGGTCCCGCCGCACGATTCGACAGGAAGGCGCAGAAGATTGCTGCGCCGATCACTGCCGCGGCCTGCCAAAGCCTTACCATAAGATGTTGGCTCGCCCCGCTGTGGGGTAGTTGAATTGGTACAACATCCGGCTGTTAACCGGAAAGTTGGTGGTTCGATTCCACCCCCCACAGCCACTACGCCCGCCGCGGTCCGCCGCCAACGCCCCGCGAAGGCGTTGGCATCGCGAGGTTTATCAACGGTATTGCGAGGAGTGGCCCGGAGGGGGTTTTCGTCGAAAAGGCGGTCCGCGGCAGTCAGTTAACGGAAAAACTCGCGGAAAGTCCGGGGGGAGGTTCGAAAGAACCTCCCCCTTTTTTCGGGAGGAGGAGGTGTTGATCCATGACGAAGGTTGAGGTCGCGCGGCCGGCGCGGTGCAAGGTCTGCCGTTCGGCGCAGATCGTCGCGATTGACGAGGCGCTCGTGCGCGGCGACCCCACGCGGCTGCTTGCCGTCCGGTTCGCGATTCCGCGCTCGACGTTGCGGGACCACGAGCGCAAGGGCCATATCCCCAAGACGCTCGCCAAGGCTGCGAACGCCGCCGCGGTAGCTGAAGGCGACGCGTTGCTTGGCAAGGTGCTGGAGATCGAGGCGCAGGTGCGCCGTCTGGCGGCGAAGGCGGAGCGGGAAGGCGACGTACGCGGGGCGATCGGCGGGATGAGGGAGCTGACGCGGATCGCGGAGCTGCTCGGGCGGCTGTCGGGCGAGCTGCGGAGCCGCACGCAGGTCAATCTGATCCTGACGCCGGAATGGATGGATCTGTCGCGGCGGATCCTGACGGCGTTGCGGCCCTATCCGGAAGCACGCCTGGCGGTTGCCGAGGCGCTAGGCGAGGCGAAGGCGTTGCCGCCGGCGCCGGAGGGTATTGAGTGACGCTCGACCGCGTGATGAAGCTCGCGCTCAACCCGGCGAGGTTGATGGTCGAGGCGGGGATGGACCCCGACCCGTGGCAGCGGGAGGCAATGACCTCCGAGGCGACCCGGTCACTCATCTTGGCGACGCGCCAGGGCGGAAAGTCGAGCGTCGCCGCGTGCCGGTCGGTGTGGGAGGCGATCTGCCGGCCGCCGGCGCTTGTCGTCATGCTCTCACCCTCCCTGCGCCAGTCCTCGGAGTTGTTCCGCAAGGCGCTGGACGCCTGGCGGC
>DATKAE010000038.1:0-2286 GCA_035498405.1 Thermoanaerobaculia bacterium
CGGCCTCGGTGCGCCCTCGCTCGTCAACCTGGCGGGCTTCTCGCCGATGGTGGACGGCTCGCGGGCCGCCCTCGTGGGCATCCGCGAAGTGGACGCCGAGGAGCGGGCCAACGTGAGGGCCTCGGGCATCGGCGCCTTCACCATGCGGGACATCGACGAGCGGGGCATGCGGTCGGTGATGGAGGAGGCCATCCGGCGGGCGAGCGCGGGGACCGCCGGCATCCACGTGAGCTTCGACATGGACGGCATGGACCCCGACTACGCGCCGGGAGTGGGCACGCCGTCGCCGGGCGGGATGTCCTACCGGGAGGCCCACCTCGCCATGGAGATGCTGGCCGACTGCGGCAAGGTGGTCTCCGCCGAGTTCGTGGAGACCAATCCCATCCTCGACCACCGGAACGGCACGGCCGCCCTGGGCGTCGACCTCCTTTGCTCGCTGCTCGGCAAGAAGATCCTCTAGCTCGGCCCGGGGTGTAAGCTGACGCCATGACCGCCGAGCCCCCGAGCGACCCGCCCCGCGCGCCGGACATCGACGAGAACGGCGTCGACCGCGAGCAGATCCGGGCCATGATCCGGCTGGCGCCCGAGCAGCGGTTGCGCCTCGTCGAGGAGTTCGTGGAGTCCGCTCTCGAGATCCGGGAGAGGAATGCCCCGCGCCCGGTTCGCTGAGATCCTGCGCCTGCTCGCCGAGAACGAGGTCGAGTTCGTCGTCGTCGGCATGACCGCGGGCATTCTGCATGGCGCACCGGTGACCACGGTGGACCTCGACCTGGTCCACCGACGCAGCCCGGACAACGTGAGGCGGCTCCTTCGCGTGCTCGGGGAGATCGATGCGACGTACCGTCACGACCCCCGCGGGCTGCGACCGGCGGAGTCCCACCTCGCGGGGCCGGGTCATCAGCTGCTCACCACCCGCCTGGGCGATCTCGACTGCCTGGGGGCCATCGATCAGGATCGCCGGTACGAGGACCTGCTCCCGCTCACGGTGGAGATGGCGCTCTCGGAAGGGCGGTCGGTCCACGTCCTCAGCCTCCCCGCGCTCATCGAGGCGAAGGAGCGGGCCGGTCGTCCCAAGGACCTGGCTGCGCTCCCGGTTCTGCGGGCCACGCTCGACGAGCTGAAGCGGCGCTCGTGATGGCCTGGCGGCCACCGCGGTCTCCACGGTCGGAATGCGCTCGGGATGGCGTTGACACCCCCTCTATCCCTCTGGTAACGTTCGTGTTTCCGGCCGGAAGGCGCGTGGCTCAGTGGTAGAGCGCTTCCTTGACACGGAAGAGGTCGGTGGTTCAATTCCACCCGCGCCTACCAGCGATCTGGGCTGGGCGCGTCGGCCAGAGGAGAGCAACGGACCTGTCATGCTGATCCAATCCTGATGTCGTCGCCGAGTTCCGTAGAGCCGCTCGACACGACAGGTCCTTCCGGCGAGACCAAGCCCGCCGACTCCCCGATCGAGATCTACCGCCACTCGTCCGCGCACCTCCTCGCCGCGGCGGTGACCGAGCTCTTCCCGGACGCGCAGTGCGGCATCGGCCCTCCGACCGACGACGGCTTCTTCTACGACTTCCTCGTCAGCCGGCCGTTCACGCCCGAGGACCTCGTCGCCATCGAGAAGCGGATGGCGCACATCGTGAAGCAGAACCGTCCGATCGAGAGGAAGCTTCTCCCGAAGGCCGAGGCGCTCGAGGTCTTCGCCCGGAAGGGGCAGACCCTGAAGTGCGAGCTCATCCGGGAGAAGTCCGGCGACCCCGTCCGGTGCTACACGATGGGGGAGTTCATCGACTTCTGCCTCGGCCCCCACCTCGCGTCGACGAAGGAGATCAAGGCGTTCAAGCTGAAGGCCGAGCCGGCCGCCGCGTACTGGAAGGGCAAGGAGGGCAACCCGTCGATGCAGCGCATCTACGGGTACGCCTTCTTCACCAAGGAGGAGCTCGACCAGCATCTCTTCCGTCTCGAGGAGGCGAAGCGCCGCGACCACCGCAAGCTCGGCCGGGAGCTCGATCTCTTCTCGATCGCCGACGAGACGGGGGCCGGGCTCGTGCTCTGGCACCCGAAGGGAGGCTTCGTCCGGAAGCAGATCGAGGACTACTGGCGCGACGAGCATCTCGCCGGGGGCTACGACATCGTCTTCTCGCCCCACATCGCGCGGCTCGACCTGTGGAAGACGAGCGGTCACACCGAGTACTACAAGGCGAACATGTACTCGCCGATCGAGATCGAGAACGTCGAGTACCAGCTCAAGCCGATGAACTGCCCGTTCCACCTGACCATCTACAAGTCGCGGCTGCG
>DATKAE010000039.1:0-44315 GCA_035498405.1 Thermoanaerobaculia bacterium
TGACGAGTGCAATGGTGGAGGCGGCGGGAGTTGAACCCGCGTCCGGAAGCGCTACGGGAGAGGCCACTCCATGCTCAGCCTCTTCTTGGTTCTCGCCCCGCCGCCTCGAGAAGAGGCAAAACGGCGGAAGGGCAACCCCGAATGAGTTTCGCCGCCGCGTCCGGGGGTCCGCGGCGCCTACACCCGCATTTCGCGACGTCGGCCGAAGCGCGGCGGGTGCGCTCTCCGACCAACGAGGCTACTTAATTAAGCAGCCAGAGCGAAGTTGCTGTTGTTCGCAGCTACTGTTTTTCACCTTTTTTACGAGGACGGTGAGACCTCGGCATGCAACCTTTCGCGCAGTCGTCCCCGTCGAAGCCGTTTCGCCCCCACGGGATTCGCTCTCGTCAAAGATCGAGGACGGATGGTAACACGCACTGGCCCTCGCGTCTTCCCTCGCCCGCTTGACTTCCCATCGGCGTAAGGTTGGAATGAAGCACGGATGCGCGCGCAGGACCTGATCGTCGTGGTGACCTCGGTCGGCACCGAGGACCAGGCCCTCGACATCGCGCATGCCCTCATCCGAAGCCGCCAGGCCGCCTGCGTCAACCTGATCCCCAACGTGCACTCGATCTATCGCTGGAAGGGACGGGTCTGCGACGACGGGGAGTTCCTCCTGCTCATCAAGACGACCGGCAAGGAATTTACGGCCGTGCGGCAGACGATCCAGGAGATCAACACCTACGAGCTTCCGGAGATCCTGGCCTACCGCGTGGACGAGGCCTCGGAGCCCTTCGCCTCGTGGATCGCCAAGACGACGCTGCACGCCAAACCGAAGGCGTCGATCCGCAAAAAGTCCTCGACGCGCCGCGCGGCCGCGAGCTAGCCCCGGGGGCGCCGCGCCGCCCGAATGATCGCCTTCGCCTCCCTCTTCCTGGGTCTCATCGTCGGTACCCGGCCCGTGACGGTCATCGTGGGGAACACGGTCGCCGCGGTCGAGTTCGAGCTCGACGGACGAGCCCTCGGCCGCCTCTCGGAGGCCCCCTGGACGCGGGAAGTCGACTTCGGAACCGAATTCGAGCCCCACGAGCTCGTGGCCCGGGCCTTCGATGAAAAGGGGGGCGAGGTCGCGCTGGCGCGGCAATGGATCAACCTGCCGCGGCCGCCCGCGGAGGTGCAGCTCGTTCTCGAGCGTGACGCGAGGGGACGGGCCGCCTGGGCGCGCGTGACGTTCGAGAGCATTCTGGGCGTGCATCCCAATCGGGTTTCCGTGACCTTCGACGGCAAGGCCTTGCCGTTCGAGGGCGGCCGTGTCGCAATTCCCGGCCACGACCCCCGGTCGACCCATGTGCTCACCGCCGTCGTCGACTATCCGGACGGCGTCCAAACGCGAAACGACCTGGTCATCGGCGGCGCGTCTTCGGGGGAAGCCGGGAGCGAGCTGACGGCAGTCCCGATTCGGGGGAGCGAGCGAGATCCCCCCCAACCCGCGGCTCTGCGGGGACGCTTCCTGAGCCATGACCGCCCGCTCGCCGTCGCGGCAGTCGAGCACGGCCCGGCGCAGGTCGTGGTCGTCAGGGACCTTTCCTGCGATGAGGCGCAGGCCGCGTTGCGGCGAGGAATCTCGTTTCATCCCTTTGGCGACCCGAGCGGTCTGGGCGGCAAGGATCGGCTGCAGATCGTGTGGCCGGTCGCGCGCCGGTTCGTCATGCGCGGGACATCCAACGAGCTCTTCGACACGTCTCGGGGATTCTCGGGCAAGTCATCGAGCTTTGGCTTTCTCCTGACCCGCGTCGATTACCCGCCCGGGCCGAACCCGGATCCGCCCCGGCGATTTACCGACGCCGTGGCCGTTGCGGGTCTTCACGCCTACGGCAGCTTCTCGCGCCGCGCCGTCGTCCTCGTGCTGGGCAAATCGGGGCGCGACGACAGCGTCTACCAGCCGGCGCCGGTGCGGCGATACCTGGAGAGATTGCGCGTTCCGCTCTTCGTCTGGTCGCTCGCCGAGCCAGCGGCCCGCCCCGCGGCCGCGGCGGCCTGGGGCGAGGCGCAGGACATCTCGACGGGACCGGGCCTGGAGAAGGCCGTCGCCTTGTTGCGTCACGACCTCGACCGGCAATCGATCGTCTGGCTCGAGGGACGTCATCTGCCGCAGCACATCGTCCTTCGGGATGGGGCCGACGGGCTGGCGCTCGTCCGTTAGGACGCGCCGGACCCCGGGGCGCCCGAGCGTTCCGGCCGGCCGGGCACCCCGGGCATGGGAGCGCCGAAGACCTGCACCCAGACGATCTCGTAGCCTCGCCCGTTCTTTCCGAAGGCGACTCCCATTCCGATCTCGTTCAACTGAAGGCTCAGGATGTGCTCTCGGTGCGTCGAGCTGCGCATCCATTCGTCCATGACCGTCGCGACGGTCGGCGGGCCCTCGGCGATGTTCTCTCCCACGCGGAGCGCCCCGTAGCCCGCTCTGCGGGCCCGTTCCATTGCCGTCGTTCCCTCGGGGCTTTCGTGGCCGTAGTAGGAGCGGCGGATCATGTCGTCCGCATGGGCCTGGGCGGCCTGGTCGAGCAGGGCATTCTCCCGAAGCGGCGGAAGTCTCTTTGCCCGGCGCTCCGCGTTGACCCGCGCCAGCATCCGGTCCCGAACCTGTTTCAAGTCCCTGAGATCGGCGGTCTCTTGCGTGAATTGGTCCCGGACCGAGAGGCCGAAGAAGAGCGCCCGCACGAGCCGGCCGTCTCGCTCGACGGCGCCGAGTCCCAGGTCCCGGTACTCCGGGCGCACCGCGTCGGCGAAGGCCTCGGGGTCCGAATCGCTCAAGCGCCGGAGGCGCTCCGGCAACGAGCCCTCGCCGAAGAGCACGATCTCTCCGATTTGACGGAACTCGTAGCCGGCGGCTCGGGCGTAGCGTCCAACGGCCTCGCCCGAAGTGTCCGCGGCGGCGGGGTCATCTGTTCTGGCGACTTCCTCGGCCCGGGCCTGTGCCGCGGCGCAGAGCGCCGGCTCGAGTTTCAGCGGGGGAGCGTTTCGAGCCGCGCGCAAGGCGTTGACGGCGTCGAGTATCTCCTGCGCCTCCCGCGGGGGCGCGGCGGGCGTCGTCTCGGGAGGCGGTGCCGCGCCGCAGAGAAGAAACAGCAGGACCGCGGGCGAGGGGCTCATCCGGGGCGGTACCAGCGGAGCGCAGCTATATCAATATTGATATAGGTGCGTTAGACGGCCGCGAGCGCCTGCTCGAGGTCGGCCAGGAGGTCGTCGGCGTCCTCGAGGCCCACCGAGATGCGCACGAGGCCGGGTGTCACGCCCAGCCGGTTGCGCTCGGCTTCCGGGATCGAGCCGTGCGTCATGGAAGCCGGGTGAGAGATGAGCGTCTCGACGCCGCCCAGGCTCTCGCCGAGCGCGCAGAGCCGAACCCTCGCGAGAAACGTGGCGGCCTTCTCGAAGGAACCGAGATCGAAGGAAATCATCGCGCCGAAGCCTCTCATCTGGCGCTTGGCGAGCTCGTGCTCGGGATGGTCGGGGAGCCCCGGGTAGTTGACCTTGACGATTTTCTTCTGCTCGGCCAGCCACTGCGCGACGGCGCGGCCGTTGGATTCGTGGCGCTCCATCCGCACGGGGAGCGTCTTGACTCCGCGCAGCACGAGCCAGGAGTCGAAGGGGGAAAGGATCGCGCCGGAGCTGTTCTGGACGAAGGAGAGCCAGTCGAGGTGCTCGGGATTCTTGGCCACCGCGATGCCGCCGACCGAGTCGGAATGGCCGTTCAGGAACTTCGTCGTCGAGTGCATGACGATGTCGGCGCCGAGCTCGAGCGGCTTCTGCAAGTAGGGGGAGCAGAAGGTGTTGTCGACGACCACGATGGCGCTTCGCTCGTGCGCGAGCGACGCCAGCCGCGCGATGTCGCAGAGGCGCATCGTCGGATTGGTCGGCGATTCCAGGTGCAGCATCCGCGTGTTGGGGCGGAAGCTCGCGCGCACGGTGCCCTCGTCGGAAGTGTCGACGAAGGAGAACTCGACCCCATACCGGGCCAGGATCTGCGTGAAGTACCGGAACGTCCCCCCGTAAGTCATGTTCGAGCAGATGACGTGCTCTCCCGCCTTGACGAAGGTCGAGATCGCCGTGATGGCGGCCATGCCCGAAGCGAACGCGCGCGCCCCCACGCCGCCTTCGAGCACCGCGATGTTCTGCTCGAGCGCGTGGCGCGTCGGGTTCTGCGTGCGGGCGTATTCGTACCCCTTGTGCTTTCCGAGCGCCTCCTGCACGTAAGTCGAGGTCTGGTAGATCGGGACGGAGACGGCGCCCGTCGTCGGATCCGGCTCGTTGCCGGCATGGATGCAGTCTGTGGAGAATCCCATGGAACCCCTCTCTGGCGCCGAGACGGCGCGGGCCGGGATCAGGCTTCGAGGATCCCCTGGCCGGGATATCGCTCCGCGCCGTCCGGAAACAGCGTGACGACCGTCTTGCCGGGCCCGAGGCGCCGCGCGATGCGTAACGCCGCGGCCGCCGCCAGACCCGAAGACCCGCCGGCCAGAAGGCCCTCCTCGCGGGCGAGTCGACGGGTCGTGTCGAAGGCTTCCTCGTCGGCGATGGCGATTACCTCGTCGATCACGCTGCGGTCGAGGATCTCCGGAAGGAAGGAGAGGCCCACGCCCTCGACCCGGTGGTCCCCGGGGCTTCCCCCACCGAGGATCGAGCCCTGCGGCTCGACCGCGACGCGCAGTAGGCCCGGAACCCGTTCGGACAGATAGCGGGCCACGCCCGTGTAGGTGCCGGTTGTGCCCACGCCGGCGACCCAGGCATCGACGGCGTCGCCCAGGACGGCTCCGATCTCGCGGCCGGTCGTTTCGTAGTGGGCCTTCGGGTTGATGGGATTGGAGAACTGGTTGGGGAGGAAGCCGCCCGGGGTGTTGCGGGTGATCTCGCGGGCTCGCGCGATCGCGCCGCTCATTCGTTCTGCCGCCGGTGTGCGCACGACCTCGGCCCCGAAGCCCTGCATCAGCTTCGCCTTGACGTGGCCGTATCCCTCCGGCATGACGATGACGCAGCGGTAGCCCTTCGCCGCCGCGAGCATCGCGAGGGCCACACCCGTGTTGCCCGACGTCGGCTCGACGATCGTGCCGCCCGGGGCGAGGAGTCCTCGCCGCTCGCCGTCCTCGATCATCGCGCGCGCGATCCGGTCCTTCACGCTGCCGCCCGGGTTGAACCATTCGAGCTTGGCCAGGATGCGCGCCGCTCCCCGCGAGAATCGGGGAAGCTCGACCAGGGGCGTGTTTCCGATCGTGTCGGACAGCGACGCGGCGGCGCGCGCCGTCTCGGTCATTTGGGGGGACGATCTCAAGGGCACTCCCGCAGGGCGCCCTCGAGGCGCTCCGCGCCGCCAAGATAGCAAAAAAAAGCCCCGGCGGCGCCGGGGCTTTTCGAAGTCGATCGAGAGGGAATCAGTAGGCCTGCTGCGCGCGGCGCGCCGAATAGCACTCGCGGCAGTAGACCGGCTTGCCGTTGGTCGGATTGAAGGGAACCTGGGTCTGTTTGCCGCAGCCGTCGCAGGTCACGTCGTAGAACGTGCGTTCCCGTCCCTCGCCGGAAGCCGACTTGCGCTTGTCGCGGCAGGGCTTGCAACGCTTGGGCTCGTTGGTGAAGCCCTTGCGCGCGTAGAACTCCTGATCGTCGGCCGAAAAAAGGAACGTGGCGCCACAGTCCACGCAGGTCAGGTTCTTGTCCGTGTATTGCTGCATCATGGAATTTGCCGATCTCCTGGGTTTTACCCATTCGGAGCGCCTCGCGGCGCTCTCTTGCGAAAAAAATGGAAACGATTGTTTTCGTTGCCGTTGAACCATGGCGGACACCGCCGGTCGCGGCGAGGTCCGAAGGAAGTTCTCTCTAGGACCGACCCCCTTTCGGACGCGCGCACGTCTCCCCGCAAGGGCGTACGGAAGGGGAAAGGACAAACATAGCAGCGGCGATCAGGTTGTGCGGGGTTCTCGTAAAGCTGCGGGAAAGTAGCATGCGCACCGGGCGGGCGCAAGAGCAAATTGGTGCGGCAGCCGTGGCCGGCGCGCGGTTGCGGTCCGGAACAGCCGCATTCGGGCCGGGCTAAGTCCTCTGTTTGTAGGGAGCTAGCTCGAGCCGACGATCCCCGCAATCGGCGAGGAGGCCGTGGCATAGCGCTTCTTCGGAATTCGGCCGGCAAGGTAGGCGTCCCGGCCGGCTCGGACGGCGTCCCGCATCGCGCGCGCCATCCGGGCCGGGTCGCGCGCTCCCGCGATGCCCGTGTTCATCAGCACGCCCGCCGCACCGAGCTCCATGGCCACGCAGGCGTCCGAGGCGGTGCCCACGCCGGCGTCCACGACGACGGGAACTTTCGCGCGCTCGAGGATGATCGCGATGTTGTTGGGGTTCTGGATCCCGAGTCCGGAGCCGATCGGGGCGCCCAGCGGCATGACGGCCGCCGCGCCCGCGTCCTCGAGCTTGCGGGCGACGATCGGGTCGTCGGAGGTGTACGGGAAGACCACGAAGCCCTCGGCGACGAGTGTCCGCGTGGCGGAAAGCAGCTGCTCGTTGTCGGGCCACAGCGTCTGCTCGTCGCCCAGAACCTCGAGCTTGACCCAGTTTGAGAGACCCACCTCGCGCCCGAGCCTCGCGGTGCGCACGGCGTCCTCGGCGGTGTAGCAGCCGGCGGTGTTGGGCAAGACTGCCATCCCCTTGGGGATCCAGTCGAGCAGCGACTCCTTCGAGCGGTCCGTCAGGTTCACCCGGCGGACGGCGACCGTCACGAGCTCGGCCCCCGAGGCTTCGAGCGCTGCCTTCATCAGCGGAAAGTTCGCGTACTTGCCCGTGCCGACGATCAGGCGCGAGGCGAAGGTGCGCCCGCCGAAGAGAAACGGATCGTCCGTCGCGGCGGAAACCGGGGTCTCGAGGGTCGTGGACATGAGTGAACTCTATCGCTCTTCGAGCAAGAGAACGTTGTCGATCAGCCGAGTCTTCCCGAGGCGGATCGCGGCCGCGAGCGCCGCGCCGGGACAGACGCGCTCGATGGGACGCATCGTCTCCGGGTCCACGACTTCGACGTAATCGACGGCGAGCCCGGCCCGCTCGAGCTCCTCGCGGGTTCGCCGCACGAGCGCTCGCGCGTCGGTCTCTCCGGCCGAGGCCCGGTCCCGCGCGGCGAAGAGCGCGTGAGGAAGTGTGGCGGCGTGCCGCCGCTCCTCGGGTGACAGGTAGGCGTTCCGAGAGGAAAACGCGAGGCCGTCCGGCTCGCGAACGACGTCGCAGACCTCCACGCGCAGCGGAAAGTCCAGATCCCGCACCATCCGCCGGATGACGGCGGTCTGCTGGAGGTCTTTTCGGCCGAAGAACGCGACGTCGGGCTGAATCCGGAGAAGGAGCTTCGCCACCGCGGTCGCAACTCCGCGGAAGTGCCCCGGACGAACGGCGCCTTCGCCCCCCTCGGAGGGGCCAATCACTTCGATCGAGGTCGAAAAGTCCTTCGGGTAGAACTCCTCGGCGTCCGGCAGGTAGAGAAGATCGACGCCCTCTCGGTCGAGCAACGCCGCGTCCTCCTGCGGCCGCCGGGGATAGCGGGCGAAGTCTTCGGTGGGGCCGAACTGGAGCGGGTTGACGAAGATCGAGACCGCGACGAACGCGCACCCGCGCCGCGCGATCCGCACGAGAGAAAGGTGCCCTTCGTGGAGCGCCCCCATCGTCGGGACGAGCCCGATCGATCTCTCGCTCGCGCGGGCGGCGGCGACCGTCTCCCGCAGCGCCCCGAGCTCCGAGATCGTGATCAATACACGCGCCGGAGCGCCGCGGGCTTGCTGCCGGAAAAGGACTCCTCGGCGTTGGGGAAGCTGCCTGTCTTCACGTCGCGCGCGAACTCCCGAGCCGCCTGCGTGATCGCGGACGCGAGGTCGGCGTAGCGCCGGGCGAACTTCGGTTTGAAATCGGGGTTCAATCCCATGGCGTCGTGGAAGACGAGCACCTGCCCGTCGCAGGCAGCGCCGGCGCCGATGCCGATCGTCGGAATGGGGAGGGCCCGCGTGATCTCGGCGGCGAGCGTTTCGGGCACGCACTCGAGCACCAGCGCGAAGCAGCCGGCCGCCGAGAGCGCCGTCGCATCCTCCAGGATCTCGTGCGCGGCTCCCGCCTCGCGTCCCTGGACCTTGTAGCCTCCGAGTTTGCGGAAGGACTGCGGGGTCAGGCCGACGTGTCCCATCACCGGAATGTCGGCCGCGAGGATCGCTTCGACGGCTCCGATGACGCGCCGGCCCCCTTCGACCTTGACCGCCGCGCAACCGGCCTCGGAGAGAAACCGGCCGGCGTTGCGCACGGCTTCTGCCGTGTCGGCCTGATAGGAGAGAAAGGGCATGTCGCCGACGACGAGGGCTCGCTTGGACGCACGCGAAACGGCTCGGGCGTGCCGCACCATCGAGTCCATCGTGGCGGAGAGCGTCGATTCCTCGCCGTAGACCGCCATCTCGACGGAATCTCCAACGAGCAGGACGTCGATCCCCGCGGCGTCGAGCAGCCGGGCCGTGGGGGCGTCGTAGGCGGTCATCATGGCGATGCGCTCCCGCCCTTTGGCGGAAAGCAGTGCCGGCACGCTGACTGGGGAGGTTTCCGAGAGGCTGGCCATTACGCGCTCCTTATCCTTTGGGTCGACGTCCTCGGATCGAGGATCGCCGCCCAGAAGGGCGACCCGCGGATTATATCTCGCCCCTCACCTCGCCCGACTGCCTTGAAAACTTTCTTCCGAGGCCGGCCATCTGGCTGGTGACGGCGGTTTACCCCTGCCGGGCCGGCCTCGCTTCAGGGCCCGGCCCTGCCAAGAACCGGCACGTAGTACTGGACGCCCTTGCGAGCCTTCTGGATCTGCGTGACCAGGTCCTCGAAATCCGCGGGGCGGTTGACGAAGTCGATCTCGTTGGTGTCCACGACGAGCAGCGGCGTTTCCTCGTAGTGATAGAAGTAATAGTTGTACGCCTCGATCAACTGGGCGACGTAGTCGGGCGTGATTCCCTTCTCGAACGAGCGTCCCGCCTTCTTGATCCGCTTCATGCAAGTCTCGAGCGACCCCTGGAGGTAGATGACCAGGTCCGGCTTCGGGAGCGACTCCGAGAGCAATCCGTAGAGGCGGTCGTAGATCAAGAGCTCCGAGTCGTCCAGGTTCAGGCAGGCGAAGATCTTGTCCTTGGCGAAGTGGTAGTCGGCCACGACGAGGTTTTGGAAGAGGTCGATCTGGGCGATCTCGCGCTGCTGCTGGTATCGGGAGAGCAGGAAGAAGAGCTGCGTCTGGAAGGCGGCGCCCTTCTTCTTCTTGTAGAAGTCGGGCAGGAACGGATTGGCCACATCTTCCAGAGCCTGCGTCCCGTGGAACTTGTGGGCGAGCATCTGGACGAGCGACGTCTTGCCGACGCCAATGGGCCCATCCACCGCGACATGGCGGAGCGTCACGTCGCCGCCGGACGGGATGGGCATCGCGGGGATTCTAAGCGTAAATCGCGAACCGAGAATCGCCAAGGGGCAGACGGGCGGCTTGCTCCTCAGGTCCGGGTCAGCGTGTCGGCGATTCCGCAGACGGCCAGCGCCACGGAAACCAGGCCATTGGCCGTGAAGAACGCCGTGTTGACTCGCGATAGGTCCCCGGGGCGTACGATCGCGTGCTGCCAGAGGAGGGCTGCCCCGGTGACGGCGATTCCGGTCGCGAAGAGCCAGCCGCCTCCGGCAAGCCGCCAGACTCCGAGGAGGCAGACGAGCATGAGTGCGTGCAGGACCGCTGAAGCCGCGAGGGCCCGGGGGGCGCCCCAGCGGGCGGGAACCGAGTGGAGCCCGGCGCGACGGTCATGCTCCTCGTCCTGGAGCGCGTAGATCAAGTCGAAGCCCGCGGCCCAGCAGAGCACGGCGAGGCCGAGCAGGAGCGGGACTCTCGCGAATGCGCCGGTGACTGCGACCCAGGCGCCGACCGGCGCCACCCCGAGACAAAGCCCGAGCACGGCGTGGGATAGCCAGGTGAACCGCTTCGTGTACGAGTAGGAGAGCAACAGCGCGAGCGCGACCGGCGCGAGCCACAGGGTCAGGCGATTCAGGCTCGCGGCGGCCAGCAGGAAAAGCGCCACCGAGGCCGCCAGAAACACCTGCACGAAGCGCACGGACAGCGTTCCCGCGGGCAGGGCCCGGCTGGCGGTGCGCGGGTTCGACGCGTCGATCGAGCGGTCGGCCAACCGGTTGTGGGCCATCGCGGCGCTGCGGGCGCCGACCATCGCGAGCAGGATCTTGGCCAGCGTCGATCCCGGGGGCCATCCGCGGGCGGCGAGGACGGCGGACAGCAGCGCGAAGGGGAGCGCGAAGAGGGTGTGCGAGAACTTGATCATCTCGAGGGTGGTCGAGAGCGACCGAGACAGCCCCGAGATCGTCCCTACGGACGGCGCCGCGATCGGCGGTTTCCCTTCCATCGAAAGTCCTCGCCGGGAATACGCAGGTTCAAGAGCCGCGCGACCCGGACGCAGTAGGCGTCGAGAAACCGCGTCATGTCGGGCGCCTCGACGTAGAAGGCGGGCGAGGGCGGCGCCACGATCGCGCCCGCCAGGGTGGCTCGCCGCATGTTCTCGATGTGGACCAGGGAGTAGGGCGACTCCCGAAAGGCAAGCACGAGGGGCCGCCGCTCCTTCAGCTGGACGTCGGCAGCCCGCTGCAGGAGGTCGCGAGAGATGCCGTTGGCGATCGCGCCGAGGGTTCCGCCGCTGCACGGGATGACGATCATTCCCGCCACGGGATAGGAGCCGGAGGCGATGGTCGCGCCGACATCCTGATTGGGATGAACCGTGATGCGGCGCGCCGCCGGCCGCGAGACGGCGAGAAGCGACACCCAGTCGCCGGGCGACTCGATTTTCGGATCGATCTCGTTGCGCGCCACCTCGAGCGAAGCCTCGGAGAAGACCAGGTGCAGGCGCGAGATGCGCGCCGCCAGGACCCGCTCGACGAAACGCCGGGCGAGCTGCGCGCCGGAGCTTCCGGAGACTCCCACGATCAGCTCGACGCCGGCCACGGTGGCGCAGTTTAACCTTCGCCTCCCTCCGCCCTCTCGCTGACAAGGTTTTCTCCCCCCTGGCAAGAGTCGTTGCCCTCGGCGCAGATCCTTGCGGAGCGGACTCTTGCGCGCCCCGTGGCCGTCATCGCCGCAAGGAAACGTTGCGCCGGCTTGCTCCGGGCGTTTCGCGCGAGTGCCCTTAACGCGCGTGGCGTCAGCAGTTGAGCCCGGTGCCGCGTCCCGGCACGCCTTTCGCCCTCTCTCCGTGGGTCGACAAACTTGAGGAGGTGCCGATGGAGAACGCCTGATCGCGGGGACCCGATGAGGACACAGGACACAAAGAAACCCAACCCGAAGAAGGTCAACAACAACTTTCGTGAAAGGAGATTCGAATGAACAGAAAGATCGCTCTTGGCGCCTTCGCCGTTGCTCTGTCGCTCTCGGCGGGCGCGGGGCGGGCCGCGGACACCGAAGCGGCCCCCGCTGCCGGCGGGAAGATCAACATCAACCAGGCGACCGCGGCCCAAATCGCCTTGCTTCCGCGCGTCGGCGAAAAGGTCGCCGTGCGCGTCGTTGAGTACCGCAAGGAGCACGGCTCCTTTTCCCGCCCCGAGCAGCTGATGGAAGTCAAGGGCGTGGGAGAGAAGCTGTTTCTCGTTCTCAAGCCCTACGTGACGGTCTCCGGCCCGACGACGGCGACCGAGAAGATCCGTGCCGGCTCCTCGCGCGGCCGCGCCCGCGGCACCGCGCCGAAGCCTGCTTCCTCCACCGCTTCGGTGGGCAAGGAGCGGTGAATCCCCCGCCCGCCCGGGGCCGCCTCGGCGGCCCCGGGCCTCTCCGCGCATGCGCCGGCCTGTCGGCCGCCGAGCTCGTCGGGGTCCTCGCGATCCTGGCCGCGCTCGTGGCGGCGGCCGGTACGGGCGTGTCCCATCTGCGCTCGGTGGTCTCGATCCGATCAGCCGCCGCGGAAGTCGGCGCGGCGCTCTATCGCGCGCGGATGTTCGCCATCACCTATGGAGTCAACGTGGGACTGAAGTACCGCTTTCGCGACGGCCGCATGGAATGGGCGCTGTACGGCGACGGCAATGGGAACGGAGTTCGAAGCGCCGAGATCGCGAGCGGTGTCGACCGCCCGATCGGGATCCTCGTCACCTGGGGGCGCGGCGACGTTCGTCCAGCCATCATGACGGAAGCCTCGGTGCCCGACCCGGATGGTTCCGGACGGCTTTCGAGCCTGGACGATCCGATTCGTTTCAATCGCTCCGACATTTGCTCTTTCTCGGCCACCGGAGAATCGACACCGGGCTCGATCTATCTCTGGGACGGCGCCGACCGGATGGCCGTCGTGCGCGTCTATGGCCGGACCGGAAAGATGCGGACCCTTTACTACCGCCGGGGCGACCGGCAGTGGACCAAGTGAAACTCGTCCTGGGGCGGGACCGCTTACAGCGGAAGAGCAGCCGCCGGCTGTCCGGGCCGCCCCCAGAGCAGGACGTCCTCATGCGCCGCCCCGGCGGGAATGATCCCGCCGGCGGCGACGCAGCGGGTGAGAGTCGCACCCGCTCCGATCTCGACACCGTCCCAGACGGCGGTGTCGGTGACCCGGGAGGCGCCTCGGGCGCGAATCGTTCCGAGAACGCTCGTGGCCGCCTCGATGGCGGCGGCCGCGCCCAACGACAGGACGCGCCGGGTCGGATCGAACACACCTGCGCCCGGCGGGAAGGGGAAACCGCCGGCGAGCGCTTCGAGCGTCGCGCGGAGAAAATCGCGCGGGCGGCCGAGATCCGCAAATCCTCCCTCGTGGCGGACCCATCCGATTCGGCGCCCTTCGGCGAGCATCGGCACCCAGAGATCGGCGACGAGCGAGGCCTCGCCTGGAGGAATCTTCCGGAGCAGGTCCGGCGAGAGAACGCAGACGCCCGTGTAGAGGAGAGGGGATGGGCTTTCGCCGCCGAATCGCGCGATGCGATCCCCTTCGGCCTGCAACGGCGTGTACCGCTGCGGGTCCCGGTTTTCGACGACGAGCAGGGTCGCTGCGTTGCCCGCGTGACGGTGCCGCGCGAGCAGGGCGGCCGGGTCGAAGGCGATCGCCGCATCGGCGTTGACGACCAGAAAAGGCTCGCTCTCGAGGAATCGAGCCGCGTTTCGCAGGGCGCCGGCGGTGCCGAGAAGGCGCGGCTCCCAGAAAAACTGGAGCTCCGGAAGCTCGCGCGCATGCTCGCGGAGGTAGCCCTCGACCTGGTCGCCCAGGTGATGGAGATTGACGCCTGCCTCGCGAACTCCGGCTCGCCGCAGGCGCTCCAGGTGAGCGCACGCGAGAGGCACGTTGAGGAAGGGGAGGAGCGGCTTGGCGATCGACTCGGTGACGGGGCGGAAGCGCTCGCCCCTCCCCGCTGCGAGGAGGAAGGCTCTCATGGCAAGCGGAGGCCGTAGGAGGCGGAAGCGGAGGGACGAGCCATGACCGTTGCGCCTCGACCTTGCGCTAGCGCGGCACGAACACCATGTCTCGCGGCAGGCCGGGATTCTCCTGGCGCTTCAAGGCATACAGGTGAGCATAGGAGTAGGGGATCGCGGAGGCGAAGTCGAGCGCGAGGGAGGCGACGGCCCGCCGAATCGCGGCCGGGTCGCCCTCGATCTCGACGAAGTCGCCGATCGGTGTCTCATCCAGGGCCACGGCGCAGCCGTGAATCCGCCATTCTTCGCGCCGCTTCTCGTAGCGGAAGCGTCGTGAGAGGCCGAGCCGCTCGAGGATGGCCTCCGCCTCGGTCGGATCGCCGATGGTCGTCTCCCTCTCCTCGCGCGTTCGAATCCCTCGCTCGAACCGCGAGGGACCCTTGAACGTCAGTCGGCTCTCGCCGGCCACCCGGCGCAGCCGCAGCGCGCACCCCGCTCCGAAGAGCCGGCCCTGCTCATCGTCGTAGAGGTCGTTTGCTTCCTCGTGGCGCTCCTTCTCGAGTGTGGCGCCCTGGTCGTGAAGTCGCCGCCGGATCTCCCCGAGGTCGCTTGCGGGAAGCTTGACCTCGATCTCCTCGGGCCGGTCGCCGGTGCTCACGAAAGCAGCCGGCGGGCGATCTCCTGTGCCCGCTTGCCGTCCAGCCGACCGCGATAGCGCGCCATCAGCTCCTTCATCAGGAGGCCGACGTCCTTGACGGAGGAGAGCCCCTTCTCCGCGATGACGGTTCGCACGGCCGTCTCGACCTCCGGCTCCGACAGCTCCTGTGGCAGGTAGCCCTGGAGGATTGCCAGCTCCTCGGTCTCCGCGTCGACGAGATCCCGTCGTCCACCCTTCTCGTACTGCTCGATCGCCTCGCGGCGCTGCTTGACGGCGCGCCGGACGGCCGACTCGATCTCCTCGTTGGTCAGATCCCGCTGCGCCTGGATCCGCTCGTTCTTCAAGGCCGAGAGGAGCAACCGCAGCGTCGAGACGCGGCGCTTCTCGCCGGCCTTGAGAGCCGCCTTCAGGTCCGATTCGATGCTTGACAGCATCCGAAAAAGCTATCACCTCGGCGGCAGGGGTACCCGGCGGGAGCCTCTCGAGGGATTACCGTTCCGGAGGCTCCCGCGTTAGCCTCTCCACCGTGAGGCGACTGCTCGTCGGAACGGCCGGCCACATCGATCACGGAAAGACCGCCCTGGTGAAGGCCCTGACCGGGATCGACGCCGACCGGCTGCCGGAGGAAAAGCGCCGCGGAATCACGATCGATTTGGGCTTCGCCCACGCGGAGTGGGGAGGCGTCCGGATCTCGTTCGTCGACGTGCCCGGCCACGAGAAGTTCGTGCGCAACATGCTGGCCGGCGCCGGGTCGATCGACGCGGTTCTGCTCGTCGTCGCTGCCGATGAAGCCGTGATGCCCCAGACGCGCGAACACTTCGAGATCGTCCGATTGCTCGGCATCGACCGAGGCGTCGTCGCCGTCACGAAGATCGACCGGGTTGCACCGGAGCTCGTTGGGGTGACCTTGGAGGACGTGCGGGAGCTCGTGCGTGGCTCGTTTCTCGAGGCTGCTCCCGTCGTTCCCGTCTCCTCCCGAACCGGCGAAGGGCTTGAGACGTTGAAGGCGGCGCTGGTCGGCCTGGCGGCGCCGGAGCAGAACGTGCGGGAGACGGGCGCGGCGCGTCTTCCGATCGATCGCGCCTTTCTGGTCCCGGGGTTCGGACCGGTGGTGACGGGAAGCCTGGTCTCGGGCGCGATCTCGCGGGATCAGAAACTGGAGCTCCTGCCCGAGCGTCGGGCGGTGCGGGTCCGACGCCTGGAGGTCCATGGGCGCGAGACCGCGGAGGCACGCGCCGGAGAACGCGTCAGCGCAAATCTGGTCGGGGTCGAGCTGTCGGACCTCGAACGCGGGAAGGTGCTCGCGAGCCCCGGCGCCCTGCCGGTCAGCGCGCTCGTGACGGCGAGCGTGCGGCTGCTCGCCTCGTCTCGCCCCGTTCGGTCCGGAGACCGATTCTTCTTTCACCACTTCTCATCCGAGCGGCGGGCTCGGCTGCGACTGCTCGGCGCGGCGCAGCTCGCCCCGGGCGGATCCGCGCGGGCGCAGCTGCGGCTGTCCGCCCCGGTCGCCGCGGTGCCGGGAGATCGATTCGTGCTCCGCAGGCTCTCACCGGTCGAGACGATCGGAGGGGGCGTGATCTTGGACGCCCTCTGGCCGCCGGTCGGGCGAGTCCGATTGGAGGACGTCGAGCGGCTCGACCGGCTCGAGTCTGGAGATCTCACGGAGCGGTGCGTGCTCTGGGTCGAGCAGTCCCGAGAGCGCGGCGCGGGGGAAGAAGAGCTGGCGGCGCGCGCCGGCCGATCCGCATCGCAGATTCGGTCGGCTCTGGCCGGCCCGCTTTCCGAGGGCCGGATTCGCGCGCCGCGGCGGTCACCCGATCGCTACATCGCCGAATCGAGCCTCGAGCGGCTGGCGGAGAGGGCCTCCGCGGAAATCGCGGCCTATCTCGCAGCGGAGGGAGCAGCGGTCGGCATGCCGCGAAGGACACTGCTCGCGCGGCTGCTGCCGTCGGCCGAGCCGCGGTGGGCCGAGGCGCTCGAAGCCGCCCTCGCCGCGCGCGGTGTCTTTCAGCTCGCCGGCGAGGAGGCTCGCCCCCCCGGGCGGGCGGACCTGGGCTCCGGGGAACGGGATCTCGCCGAGAGGATCATCGCGGTCTTCCGCGAGCGCGGCCTCGATCCGCCGTCTCCGGCCGAGGCCGCCGAGCGTGTGCGGCATCGGCCGAAGGTGGTCGAGGGCCTGATCGGTTACCTCGCCAAGAAGGGGGACCTGGTGCGTCTGCCGGGGGGCTGGCTCGTGGCGCGCGAGGCGGTGGACGGGGTGGTCGCGCGGCTTCGGGGCTCCGGAAAGGAATCGATCGACGTCGCCGAGTTCAAGGAGATGTTCGGCCTGACCCGACGGCTGGCAATCCCGCTGCTCGAGCACCTCGATGGCGCCAAGGTGACGCGGCGCGTGGGAGACCGGCGGGAGATCCTTCCCGGGTGACTCGGCCCGAAAGATCTGCCGCGCCTGGACGAAAAGCGCGTCCGCGTCAGAGCGACTGACGCAAGGAGGCGGTCGACTTGAGCTCGCTGTCGAAGGAGATCTGGCCGCCCAGGGTGAGCTCGTTCCAGGTGGCGACAGCGGAGGCGCCAGTTCGCGCCGGACGAAAAGCCCAGGACTCCATCTGCTTGCGGAAGTACGCAATGAGAACGGGATCGCTCGCTTGGATCGGGATCGTCTTCTCGACACGACCGTTTTGATTGATCCGAACCCAGAACTTCGCGGAGAAGGGTCCCTTGTAGGAGCTCGAGGACCACGGTTGCTTCTTCGGCACGGGCGGCGTGTCGAGTTGTTCGTTGGCGACCGTTCCCTCGAGGGGCGGTCCGGGCTTGACGCCCGCCAGCCAGTCGGCGTCATTCCCCCACTCGAGCGGCTTCGCGAGAGGTGTCGAGGGCGTGATGGGCGTGAGCAGAAACTGCTCGATCTTCGGGGAATCGATCTCGACGGCCAAATCGAGGCGGAGCGACGCCCAGGTCTCGACGGCTTGTCCCGCCTTGCGCCCGGGATCGAAGACCCAACGGAGCAAGGAAGTCTGCGTCGTCGTCGACAGAGAGGGAATGGGATCGCGCATGCGCCGGAGGCTCACCGCTTTGCCCTTTGGATCGACCCGGACCGAAGCAAAGAAAGTCGCGGGAATGACGGCGTCCGCAGTCGCCGGCTTGACGGGCGGCATCGCCGGTGTGTCGGCTGGGGTCGCAAACGGATTCTCCGAGGGGAGTGTTTCGACGGTGATGACCGGAGGGTCGGCGAGACGGAGGACCGGCGCCGGGACGGGTAGGACCACAGCTGGCCCGGGAGCCGCGGCCGGCGTCGGAGCAGCCGCGGACGGAGGCGGAGTGGGCGCCGGCTGGTCCGGCGATGCGCTCTGCGCCCTTGCGAGCGTCGCCAACAGCCCGGCGATCACCCCAAGTCCAATCGCCTTGGTCATGACTTTAGCAAGCAGTATAACGGACCGGACTCGCGGAATCGCTTCCGGGCGGGTGCGGCACACGGTATGCGGCCGCCGCCGGCGGCATCGTTTGGACCCCGCGGTCCCCCCCGCCGCACGTCACTTGGCCAGGAGCCAGTTCTCTCCGCAGCCGATGTCGACGGCCAGGCGCACCTTGAGCTGCGCCGCCCCCTCCATGACTTCTCGCACGAGACCCGAGACGCACTCGACCTCGGCGTCCGGGCACTCGACGACGAGTTCGTCGTGAACCTGGAGAATTGGGCGCGCGGCGAGGCGGCGCTCCGCGAGGGCCGCGTCCAGCCGGATCATGGCGATCTTGATGATGTCCGCCGCGGATCCCTGGAAGGGAGCGTTCAAGGCCATTCGCTCCGCATTGGCTCGCACAGCGCCGTTGGACGCCGCGATGTCGGGAATGGGGCGAACGCGGCCGAAGATCGTGCGAACCTCCCGTGTGCGGCGCGCCTCCTCGAGCACTCCCTCCAGGCAGCCTCGCACCTTGGGGAACTGGTTGAAGTAGGAGTCGACGTAGGCCTTCGCCTCGGAGGTCGACACGCCGAGGTCCTTGCCGAGCGTGAAAGCGGCCATTCCGTAGAGGAGCGCGAAGTTGATCCGCTTGGCGGCGAAGCGCATCTCGGAGCTGACGAGATCGGGCGCGACGTTGAAGATGCGCGCGGCCGTCGAGCGGTGGATGTCGTCGCCGCGCGCGAAGGCATCGATCAGGTTCTGGTCCCCGGAGAGATGAGCGAGGATCCGGAGCTCGATCTGAGAATAGTCGGCCACCACCAGCTTTTGGCCCGGGGGCGCGACGAAGGCGCGGCGGATCTCGCGGCCGGCCACCGTGCGGATGGGGATGTTCTGCAGATTGGGATCGGAGGAGGAGAGGCGGCCCGTCGCCGCAACGGTCTGGCGGAAGGACGTATGCACACGCCCCGCCGCGTCGACGAGCTCCGGCAGCGCATCCACGTAGGTCCCCTTCAACTTCGCGATTTCGCGAAACTCGAGGACGAGCTTGGGCAGAGCGAAGCCGCGGTCGGCGAGCTCGCTCAACACCTCGACCCCCGTGGAGGAGGACTTGGTCTTGGCCGTCTTCTTCAAGACCGGGTAACCCAATTTCTCGAAGAGGATTTGCCCGAGCTTGACGGGAGAGTTGACGTTGAACTCCTCGCCCGCCTCGGCCCAGATCTTCTGCTCGAGCTCGCGCAGATCCCGCTCCATCCGAGCGGAGGTCGCGCGCAGCAGAGGCACGTCGATGGCGACTCCCGCGATTTCCATTCGCGCCAGCACCGGAGTGAGAGGACGCTCGATCTCCCGATAGATTCGCTCGAGCTCGGGCCGCCGCGAAAATTCCTCGCGGAGCGCTCGGCAGAGCGCGACCGATGTCGAGGCGCGCTCGGCGAGCCAGCGGTCGGCGCTTCCGATCTCGTAGCCCTCGGAGAGCGAGCCGTTGGCGACGCCGGCCTCCTTGTCGGGAAGAAGACGGGAGCCCAGCCGCAGGAAGGCGATGGCCTCGATCTCGGGGCTCGCGACACCGGGGGCGAGCACGTACTGGGCCAGGCCAACGTCGAAGACTTTCCCTCGTATGGCGCTTCCCGCGCGCGCGAGCAGGGCGTCGAGGGGCTTGGCGTCGGGCAAAGAGAAGAAGGCGTCCGGCCCGTCGAGCGCCTTCCAGCGGAGAGCGATTTGCTCGACCGGCTCCTCGGCGATTTCCGCCGCAACTCCGTCGGAGAGGGCGAGCAGCGCGTGTCCGTCTCGCGCCAGGAGAGCCACGCCGACAGGGTCCCCCGAAAGCGAGAAAGCCTCGCCGGCCTGGAGGCGGCGGGAGACGACCGGCGGGGGGGCGGCGGCCTCGCCCTGGATTTCCGCCGCAAGCGACTGAAACTCGAGCTCCGAAAAGATCGCCTTCAACTTCTCGAGGTCGGGAGCCGAGCGCCGGAGCGTCTGCGGGGGCACCTCGATCGGCAGGTCCGTCGGGATCTCGGCCAATCGGCGCGACAGCAGGGCATCCTCCTTGTGCTGCCGGAGGCTCTCGCCCACTTTCCCCGGAATCTCTCCCATCTTCTCCAGGAGATTTTCGAGACTGCCGTAGGTCGAAATCCACTTCTTCGCCGTGACCTGGCCGACACCCGGCACTCCGGGAATGTTGTCGACGCTGTCGCCCATGAGGGCGAGCACGTCGGCGACCTGGTTCGGGGCGACCCCGAAGAACTCGCGCACACCGGCCTCGTCCAAGAAAATCTCCCGGCCGGTGTGGAAGACGCGGACTCTCGGCCCGACTAACTGGAGCATGTCCTTGTCCGCGGTGACGATGACGACGTCGAAGCCCTCGGCCGCGGCCCTATTCGCGAGCGTGCCGATGACGTCGTCGGCCTCGTATCCGGGCAGCTCCAGCACCGGAATCCGGTAGGCGTCGAGAACGCGCCGAATCTCGGGCAACTGCCCCGAGAGATCCTCGGCCATCGCGGGCCGATTCGCCTTGTAGTCGGCGTAGGCATCGTGGCGTGCCGTTCGCTCCGGCCCGTCCCACGCCACGGCCAGGTAATCGGGCGAGCGCTCGCGCAGGAGCTTGCGCAGCATCGTCACGAACCCGTAAATGGCATTGGTCGGCCGCCCGGCCGAGGTCGAGAGCCTTTGAATGGCGTGGTAGGCGCGGTGGATGTTGGACATCGCGTCTACCAGATAGAGGGTGGGGCGTGTCTCCGGCATCGAAGCGATTCTATTGGCTCGGTTAGCGAGGCGGCCGGGTGCCACGAAACCGGCCATCGGCGCGGCGATTGAGTTTCCGGGAGTCGACCGGCACGCGCGCGCGGCGGCCGGCGCATCGACCGGAAGTCTCGCGGGCAGAAGGGATTCGATCTCGGCGAGAACGGGGCAGAAAAGAAAACGCGCGACCCTTTTACGGTGTCGCGCGATTCAATAAAAACAGAATACTGAAATGACACACTCGAGTCAAGAAGAATCGTGGTCAGGCCAACTTCTTTCCCTTCAATGAGTCGGAGTCGGAGGGTTGGCGCGCCGCGAGCGGATCGAAGGGGTTCCCCCTGCTCCGGATGACCGACGGGTGGTCAGAACCGCCGTCGGACGGCGGCCAGGACCTGGTCGCGCAGACGCTGCGCCTCAGTCTGCAGGTCGGCGGTTTCCCGCTGCATTTGCCCGACGAAGTCGGCGTCCGAGATTCCGGCGAGGTTGATTCCGACGTTCAAGAGCGCCGACTCGGTTGCGGCCTCGAGAAGCAACGCGGCCGAGCCGGCATCGGAAGCGGCGTTGGGGTTCCCTTTTTCGACCAGCTCGGGCAGGGCCGCGAGCAGCCGCACCGCGGCGCGCGCCGTGCGCATCGGGACCTCGGTCGCCAGCCGGTTGGCGACGGAGAGAAGGCGATTGCGCTCCTCTTTTTGTTCGGGGCTCTCCTTGGGGAGGCGGCGCGCCTCGACGACACGGTCGTAGGCTTCGGAGTCCTCGCGCGCGAGGCCGCAAAGGCTTTCCCGCGCGGCGCTCGCCGCTTCGGCGATCACGCGGACCGCGCCGTGTGCCGAGGCATATTTCTCCTTGGACAGAGTCAGCGCGGCCACCATCTCGACGAGCGCCGCGCCCATGGCGCCCGCCACGGCGGCCGCGGTCCCGCCGCCAGGCGTCGGCGCCTCGGAGGCGAGGGCGCGAAGGAAGTCGGCGAGCGGCAGCTTCGAGAAGTCCGTCACGATCGTTCGACGACCCGGCCGCGGCAGACGACGCCGGCAACCAGGTTGACCCCCCAATGATAGATGAGGTGCCGATCGTCCGGGGCGTCGATCCAGACGACGTCCGCGGACTTTCCGGCCTCGAGCGAGCCGGTCTCGGCGGCGAGACCCAGCGAAGCCGCGGCGTTCAGGGTGATGGCCGTCAGCGTTTCTTCCACTGTCAGAGCGGAATCCAAACACGCGTGCGCCGCCACGGCGGGCACGGACTCGGTCCAGCACGTTCCGGGGTTGGAGTCGGAGCCCACCGCGACGGGCACACCGGCGGCGACGAGCGCGCGCGCCGGCGCCCGCCGGGAACGCATCCACCAGGCCGTGCCCGGGAGGATCGTCGCCACCGTTCCGGCACGGGACAGGGCCTCGATCTCCTCTTGCCCGATCCAGAGCAGGTGGTCCGCCGAAGCGGCCTGAAGCTCGGCCGCGAGAAAGGTCCCGCCGGACCGGGCGAGCTCGTCGGCGTGAATCCGTAGCCCCAATCCGGCTCGGGCGGCGGCTTCGAGAATGGTTCGCGACTCGTCCACCGTGAAGACCCCTTCGTCGCAAAAGACGTCGCAGAAGCGGGCCAGCCCCCGGTGCGCCGCCTCGGGAACGATCTCCTCGGCGATCACGCGCACCCATTCGGCGCGACGAGAACGGTACTCCGTCGGGACCTCGTGCGCCGCGAGAAGAGTCGGAACGATGCGCGGCAGCTCCGGATCCCGGGCCGCATCGGCCAGGATCTGGAGCGATCGGATCTCGTCGGAGGGGGTCAGGCCGTAGCCCGATTTGGCCTCGACCGTCGTCGTCCCGTGCGCTCGCATCCGGGCGAGAAGAGCCCGGGTTCGTCGCGCGAGCTCCTCCGTGGACGCCTCGCGCGTCGCGCGAACCGTGGCATTGATGCCGCCTGCCTGCGCGGCGATGGATGCATAGCTTTCGCCGGCGAGGCGCCGCCCAATCTCGGGCCCGCGGTTGCCGGCCCAAACGGGGTGGGTGTGCGCGTCGACGAAGCCGGGGAGAACCGTCTGGCCGGTGGCGTCGATCGAGACGGCAGCGGCTGACTCGGAGAAACGGCGGCGGTACTCCTCTTCGCTCCCGACGAAGGTGAGAATGCCGTTCTCGGCGCGAAGCGCGGCACCGGCGATGCGGAGAATTTCTCCCTGCTCGCGGCCGCGACGCGCGGCGCGGCCAACGGGTGTGGCGAGGCAGGCGGCGTTGCGGATCTCCAGAGACGGAATCGGCTCGGGTGCCGTCATCACGGTCTCCCGTCCTGTCGCCGGGGGTGAGGAGCTCGGGGGTAGCCCACCTGTCCCGGCGGGTTCGGGTCGCTCTATCCCGCTCCCTCTTCCTTCTCGGGCTTGCGGGTCAGGTACGACAGCGGCCGGTCATTCTCGTTTTCCTCCCGGTCGAACTCGAGCACCTGGGAAAAAAGCTCGATCATCTTCTGCAGCTGCAGACGGAAATTGGTCCTCTGAATCTTGAGCTCGTGGATGGCCTTCTCGATCTCCGCGGATCGCTGGAGCGCGCTGTGTGTCAGCCGCTCGCCCGCCTCCTGAGCCTCCTGGACGATCCGCTCGGCATCCTTCTGGGCCGTCGTTCGGATGTCCTCGGAGGCCCGCTGTGCCGTCAACAGCGTCGCCTTGAGGATGCGTTCGCGCTCGCGATGCTCGTCGTTCTCTTCGGCCAGCTGACGGACCCGAGCATCGAGCTCCGAGTTCGAGCGCGCGAGCTCCTCCATCTCCTCGGCCACCATGTTCAAGAACGTCTCCACCTCGACCGGGTCGAAGCCTTTCCACTTTCGGGAGAACTCGTGTTTCTGGATCTCGAGGGGTGTGAGGCGAGGCATGGGTCCTCCTTAGAGCGGGTTAGAACGCTCCCGCAGCGGCCAGTCGTATGAGCCGGGACAGGAAGAAGATCAGAACGATGACGAAGATCGGCGAGAGATCGATCCCGCCGGTTCGCGAGGGCGGAACCAGCCGCCGGAAAGGGCGGAAGAGAGGCTCCGTCGTGGCCCACAGGAAGCGCACGATCGGGTTGCGAGGGTCCGGGCTGACCCAGGAGACGAGCGCGGCGATGATGACGAGCCACTGGACCGCTTGAAGGACGAAGAGAACGGTTTCGAACAGGGCTCGGGCGGCTGCTCCCCCGAGGTTCACGTGATCTCCCTCGGCCCGAACAGGGCGGTTCCGAGGCGAACCTCCGTGGAGCCCTCTTCGACGGCGATCGGATAATCGTGGCTCATCCCCATGGAAAGCTCTGGAAAAGGGCGGCCGAATCGGTTGGCCAGGCTGTCGCGCAACTCGCGCAGCTTGCGGAAGAAGGGCCGCGTGCGCTCCGCCTCGGGATCGAACGGAGGCACCGCCATCAAGCCCCGCACGTCGAGGTGTCGGGCGTCGAGCGCCAACGCCGCGAGCTCCTCGAGCCCGGCCGGGAGCACGCCGGATTTGGTGGGCTCCTGCCCCAGGTTGACCTCGATCAAGACAGGCCACTGCCGGCCCGTCTCCCCGAGGAGCCTCTCCAGGCGCTCCACAAGTCTTTGCCGATCTAGGCTTTCCAAGGCTGAGAAGTATTGTAGCGCCATGGCGGCCTTGTTCGTCTGCAGAGATCCGATCAGGCGCCAGGAAAGTTGCGGAAGCTCCTTGCGCACCGCCTCGATTTTCGCCGCCCCTTCGGCGACGCGATTCTCACCGAAGAGAAGCTGACCGGCTCGCGCCGCGGCGCGGACCGCGTCGGGCCCGTGCCCTTTCGTGACCGCCAGCAAGGCGATCCCGCGCGGATCGCGCCCCGCCCGATCGGCCGCGCGCGCGATCGCAGCGAGGGCCTCCTCGCGGCGCGCAGCGATCGTTCCGGCAGAGACCTCCTGCGTAGCAGCCCCTCAGGCGCCCTCGCTCGCATCGGCGCCCAGGTTGGCCAGCCGGTCGGCGTTGCGGTTCTGCTCGCGGCGCACGTGGCGGATGGAGAAGCGGCGAAAGCGTTTGGCTCGGGCAACGGCCTCCGAGACGAGCGGCTTCAAGTGGTCGGCCTTGACGCGGTACTTGCCGTTCAACTGATGGACGAGCAGCTCGCTGTCCGAGAGAATCTCGACCTCTTCGGCGCCGAGCTGTTCGGCCCGGGCGAGCGCCAACAGGAGGGCGCGGTACTCGGCGACGTTGTTGGTGGTCCGGCCCAGGGCTTCGAAGTGCTCCTCGGCGCCATCTTCACCCCGGGGCTCGACCCAGACACCGGCCCCGGCCGGACCCGGGTTTCCTCGCGCCGCTCCGTCGACGTAGGCGCGAAAGCGCTTGGCGCTCACGAGGCGTGCGGATCGTAGTAGAGGATCCTCTTGCAGCTGTCGCAGTACACGATCTCGCGGCCGGCCTTCAGGACCTGCAGGGCCGCGGGGCGGATCTTCACGTGACAGGCGGAGCAAGAATAGGAGCTCGCGATCTGAATGACGCGGGAGATCGCGAGACCGCGCTTCTTGTCGAGCAAGCGGTGGAACTCCGACCGATCTCGTTGGGGAATATCGGCCTCCAGCCGCTGGATCTCGATCTCGGCGGCGGCGAGTTCTTCGTTGATCGCCCGCTGGGCCGCGCGCCAGTCCTTGAGCCGTTCTTCATGCCGCTCGGTCTCGCCGGGGAGGTTCTGCTCGCGGGTCGCGAGGTCCGAGCGCACCGACTCCATCTCTTCCTCGAGGGCGAAGAGCCGCTCCTCGGTCGTCCGGATGGAGCGCTCGACCCCGTCGATCTCGTTCAAGATCGCGGAATACTCCCGACTCGACTGCACGCTTCGGAGCTGGGTTTGGAATTTCTTCTGCTTTTCCTTCAGGTCCGCCAGCTCTGCCTCGGCCCGACGGGCTTCCTTCTCCGCTTCCGATGCGCGGGACTTCAGCTTCTCGACGGCTTCGACCTTCTCACGGAACTCCTGGTCGACCTCGACGAGCTCTGCCGGCACCGTGTCCCGCTCTCGGCGGCGCTCCCGGACGAAGTGGATGCGGTCCTGGAGGCGGTAGAGCTGTTCGAGGACGGAGTTCATCGGATCATGACTCCGCGCCCGCGCAGCAAAAGGGGTGTCCCGTTCACAGGACACCCCTGGTGACTCTCTTCCGGCGCTGCCTTGTCTCCGTTTTCTCTTTGCGAACTCCTCAAGCTCCCCGTACCCCTTCACAACCCCGGCCTGGTGGGTCCACTCGGATTCGAACCGAGGTCTGACCGGTTATGAGCCGGTGGCTCTAGACCGCTGAGCTATGGACCCCGGAACGTTCCGTTGCCGTTCCGGGACGGAATATATCGCAAAAGCGCGAGGCCCTTGCGGCGCGAGGGGCTCGCGTTCTCGGCAGACGCGAGGACGCCGGGTCCGGCGCTCCCGACGGAAGGCGGATCCGCCGGGCCGAGCCGGTGGCCCCGGGGAGGCGGATATCTCGCCCGGGCGTCTGTCTAGCGGATCGTCTCCAGGAAGGGCCGAAGCTTCTTGGCGCGCGAGGGGTGGCGCAGCTTGCGCAGCGCCTTGGACTCGATCTGGCGGATGCGCTCGCGGGTGACGTTGAAGGAGCGGCCCACCTCTTCCAGGGTGTGCTCGGAGCCGTCGCCCACGCCGAACCGCATCTTCAGAACCTGCTCCTCGCGCGGGGTCAGGGATTTCAAGACGCGGCGAGTCTGGTCCTGAAGGTTGGAGACGAGGACGGCGTCGATCGGCGAGAGAACCTGGCGGTCCTCGATGAAGTCGCCCAGATGAGAATCCTCTTCTTCGCCGATCGGCGTCTCGAGCGAAATCGGCTCCTGCGCGATCTTCATGATCTTGCGGACCTTGGACACCGGCATGTCCATGCGCTTGGCGATCTCTTCGGCGTTGGGCTCGCGGCCGAGCTCTTGAACGAGGGAGCGCGACGTGCGCGTCAGCTTGTTGATCGTCTCGATCATGTGCACCGGGATTCGGATCGTCCGCGCCTGGTCGGCGATGGCCCGCGTGATGGCCTGGCGGATCCACCATGTCGCATACGTCGAGAACTTGTAGCCCCGCCGATGCTCGAACTTTTCGACCGCCTTCATGAGGCCGATGTTCCCCTCCTGGATCAGGTCGAGGAACTGCAGCCCGCGATTGGTGTACTTCTTGGCGATCGAAACGACCAGACGCAGGTTCGCGACGATCAGCTCGTGCTTGGCCTGATCCGCCTCTTCCTCGCCCTCCCGCACCATGCGGAGGGTCTTCTTGACGTCCTCATGCGTGACCCCGAACTTCAGCTCGAGCTCGCGAAGGGCCTTGCGGTACTTGGCGATCCGGCGCTTGTAGAAGTCGAGCCGCGTCGGGTTCTTTTCCCGCTTGAGAGTCAGCGTGTCCTGGCGGATCGTCGATTCGGGAACCGACATCTGGCGGTCGATGTCCTTCAAGATTCCGATGGCGCGGTTCAACACGGCGGGAGTGAAGTCGGCGGCGCGGATCAGTCTCGCCATGTCGGCAATGCGCCGATCGATCGAGGACTCGATGCGCGCCAGGGCCTTGGAGCCGCGCTTCAAGGTGCGCGCCTTGAACTTCATCCGCTTGATGTCTTTGTCGAGGGCCCCGATCTTCTTGAACGACGCGAGCACGTTTTCGATGCGGCGCGTCGCCCGGTGGTCCATCTCCTCCTCTTCCTCGTCGGAAGGGTTGATGAGCTCGTTGACCATCCGCGTGTCGCGCCCGGCGCTTTCGAGAAGTTTCAGGATCTCCTCGAGGACGACCGGGTTGTTCGCCAGCGCCTGGTAGATCTTGGCCTCGCCCTGCTCGATGCGCTTGGCGATGCGGACCTCTCCCTCGCGGTCGAGGAGCTTGACCGTCCCCATCTCGCGCAGATACATCCGCACGGGATCGTTGGTCTTCTCGACGGCCTCGCGGGCCTCTTCGGCCGACTCCGCCTCGAGGGCGGCCCGACGCCGGGCGGCGCGGTCGGGGTCGGTGACGATCTCGACGCCGAGGTCGAAGAGCCTGACGTAGACCTCCTCGAGATCCTGCGGGTTGCCGGTCACCTCATCGGAGAGAACCGTCTGCATCTCTTCGTAGAGCAAGTAGCCCTTCTCCTTGCCCACCCGAAGGAGCACCTGAACCTCGGGATACCGTTCCTCAATCACCAAGCTCATTTCCTTTCCGAGAGGGTTTCAGCTGCTTGATCCGGCGATCGACCTCCTGCTTCTGGCGCAGAAGTCCATCGATCTCGGTCTTCGACCGCTTTTCCGATTCCGCTCTTCCGATGGCCGTCAGGAGCGCACCGCTCTCGCGCCTCAAGTAGCTCGTCTCGAGCCCATCTAAGGCCTGTTGGACGCTCTCGCGAGTCGGTTCCGGCCCTTCCTCCAGAGCCACCAGAGAGAGAAGAGATAAGTCTCCTTGTTCCTTAAGGTGGGCGATTCGAGCCGGAAAATCAACCGTTTCCGAGTCGCTCTCTTTCTGTCTCAGCAGTCTGACCAGCTTTCTGACCCCTTCGTTGCTCAGCCATTCTTCTCTCAAGCTCTTTGAAATCAGCAACTTGAGATCGCCACCCTGCAGGAGAACGCGCAGGACTCGCCGTTCTGCCGGGGAAATGGATAACACGGCCGAATTCCCCGACGTTCCCTGCTGATCATTACGCTGTAATTTGGGGATTCGACTCAGGTTCTGCCCGCGCCAGAGGACGTCGATCGGGATCCCAACCGCCTGGGAGACCTTCCGGTACTGCTCGTAGCGCAGAATGGGTTCCGGGATCGTCTTGACGATCTCGAGTAGGCCGGTGACGCGGCTGCTCCGTTCCGAGGCGGAAATACCCTGCTGGTCCGGGTGGATCTCCTCGAGGAGCCATTGGAGGAAGTCCGGTGCCTCCTCGACGAGGGAGGCCAGGACCGCGGGGCCGGCGCGACCAAGCACGTCGTCGGGATCCTCGCCCTCCGGTAGCCGGACCACCGAGACACGGAGGCCCTGAGCGAGGCACAGGCCGATAGCCGTCCGGGTGGCGGCGCGCCCGGCGGCATCGCCGTCGTAGCAGAGGATCACGTGGTCGGCGTGTCGGCGAAGGCGTTCGGCTTGTTCCGGTGTGAGCGCCGTGCCCATCGAGGCGACGGTCTCCTCGACTCCGGCGCGAAGGAGGGCCAGGTGGTCGAAATACCCCTCGACCAAGACGGCCCGCTCCCGGCGTCGGATCGGGTCCCGCGCCTCGAAGAATCCGTAGAGGGTTCTTTTTTTCTGAAAGATCGGAGATTCCGGCGAGTTCAGATACTTCGGATCCTGCCCGGCGGCGAGCGCCCGACCTCCGAACCCGACGGCACGCCCGCGCTCGTCTCGGAGAACGAAAAGGAGTCGGTGGCGGAAACGATCATAGGCGCCTCGGCCCTCCGGCCGAGGTTGGAGCAGCCCGGCCTCGACCAGGAGAGCCTCCGGGAAGGCGCCAGAAAGGCTGCGGCCCAGGCTGTCCCAGGAATCGGGGGCATAGCCCATGCCGAGCTTCTTCCATACCTCGGCCGGCACTCCGCGTTCCTCGAGGTATCGGGCAGCCGGGTTGGCCGGCTTGGAAAGCTCTGCGGCGAAGAAACGCTGCGCAGCGGCGATGGCCTCCAAGAGCTTCTCCCGCCGGTCCCCTCCCGGACGGCGCGACGGACGCTTGGGGATCGAAACGCCGAAGCGCGAGGCGAGCGCCTCGACGGCCTCGGGGAAGTCGAGCCGATCGATTTGCCGAACGAAGTGGATGACGTCGCCGCCGGCTCCGCACCCGAAACAATGGTAGAGGCCCTTCTCTCGGTCGACGGTGAAGGAGGGAGTTCGTTCATTGTGGAAGGGACACAGCCCCTTCCAGGATCGTCCGGCCTTCTTGAGTCGCGTGTGCTCGCCGATGACCTCGATGATGTCCGCGGCGCTCCGGAGTTGTGCGAGCACGGCGTCGTTGATGTCGAGGTCGGAGGTCATTGCGGTCGTCCTGATCAGAGCGAGGGATCCGGAACTTTACTGCCTTTCTCCCGGAGCGGCGCAGGATCCTGCGGGGCGGCAGCGCCCCGGAGGACGGCGTGGACGGTCGTCGCTCGGTCGCTCTTCCTGCGGTCGAGAGGGGGATCCTCCAGCCGCCCGAGCCTCGGGATGACCGCCTGGAGTCGGAGCTTCCCGGCGGTCACTTGAGCAACACGATCGTGGCGCCGTTGCCGCCTTCGCGGGGATCGGCCGCCCGAATCGACGCGACCACCGGGTGCGCCCGCAGGTGCTCGCGAAGGCCGTTTCGCAGCCTCCCCGTGCCGTGACCGTGGACGACTCTCAGGCTCGCTCGCCCGGCGAGGATCGCCGCGTCCAGGGCGCGCTCCACCTCCTCGACGGCCTCCTCCAATCGCCGGCCGATCACGTTGACCTCGCTCGGGGAGGTCCGGTCCTCGGACTCGGCGGAAGGCAGGTGCTTCGCCCGGGGAGGCGGGAAAGAAGTTGCGGCCGGAGGCATCGGTTCGAGATCCTCGCGCGCGACGCGCATCTTCTTTCCGGAGACCTCGAGCCACGCCGAATCGTCGACCAGGGCAGAGACGGTGCCCTCGGTCTTGGTTCCACGAAGCCGAGCACGGGATCCCACGGCGAGCGGTTCCGATCGGGACCGGCTCAGGGCGTCGGCTTCGGCGAGAACCGTCTCGGAGGCGGCGACCTGGTTCTCCGCGGCGGAGATCAGGCGAGCGGCCGAGGCTTGCGCCTGGCGTGACGTGTCCTGGCGCAGCCGCGCCAGCTCCCCGGCGACCTCTCGGGCCAGTTGCGTCTTTGCGCGGTCGAAGGCCGCGGCTCCTTCTTCCAGAATCTTCTCGCGCTGCCGCCGCAGGGTCTCCCGCTCGGAGCGCAGATGCTCCGCTTCCGCGGCGGCGCGATCCCGCTCCTGTCCCAGTTCCCGCTCGCGCTTTCGCAAACGTTCGAGGGCCGCTTCGGCTTCCGCCTCCGCCCGCTCGCGCCGGCGCCATCCCTCACCCAGAATCTCCTGCGCCCGCGCCAGCACGGGTTCTGGAATCCTGCGCTCGCGCGCGACCGAAAGGGCATGGCTGCGGCCCGAGAGTCCGGGATGAAGGCGGTAGTTCGGAGCCCCGGTCGCTTCGTCGAACTCCATGGCCGCGCAGACGGCGTCGGATCTTCCCGCAGCCAGGTTCTTCACGGCCGACAGGTGCGTCGTCACGATCCCGCGAGCGCCCCGGGAGAGAAGAGCCTCGAGCCAGGCGACGGCGAGGGCGCTGCCCTCCTCCGGATCGGTGGCCCCGCCGATCTCGTCGACGAGGGCGAGGGCTCCCGGGCGTGCCTGCGCGAGGATTTCGGCAAGGATCTCCATCGAGGAGGAGAACGTCGAGCGGTCGGCCAAGATGGCCTGGGCATCGCCGATCTCGGCCTGGATCGAATGAAAGACGGGCAGGCGCGTTCCGGCGGCCGCCGGAACGGGGAAGCCGGACTGGGCGAGCAGAGAAAAGAGCCCCGCCGTCTTGAGCACGACGGTCTTTCCGCCGGCATTTGGGCCGGAAACCACGAGCAGGCGTTTGTCCCGATCCAGGTGGAGATCCAGCGGGACGACATCGCGGGCGGTCCGCGACTCTCCCAACACGCGCTGCCTCAGAGGCGCCAGCCGCCCGTCGAGCAGGGGATGTCGCGCGGCGCGAAGCGTCCAGGAGCCGTCGTCGGAAATCTCCGGAATTCGGCCGCTCGTGATTTCCCCGAACTCGACGCGGGTCTCGAGAGCGTCGAGCTCGCCCATGGAGTCCACCGCGCGGGAGAGGTCCTGGGCTTGGTCGAGAATTCGTCGGCCCAGCTCCGCGAGCAGCCGCTCGACTTCACGGCGTTCCTCTGCGGCCTGAAGCGCCAGCTCGTTGTTCGCTTCGATCACCTCGAGGGGCTCGACGAACACGGTCTGGCCCGATCCCGAGCGATCGTGCACGATCCCGGGCACCCGCGTTCGGGCGGAGGCCAGAACGGGAAGGCAGTACCGGTCGTTGCGCTGGACCAGGACCGCGTCGCCCAGGGCGTCGCGCCGCTCCTCCAGGAGCTTCGACATCTTCTGGGAAACCTCGACGCGGCGCCGCCGGAGCCTCTCGCGCAGCTCCCGCAGGCGCGGAGAGGCGTCGTCTCGCACCGAGCCGTCGGCGGCGAAGAGCCGCCGTCCATGCTCGATGAGATCGTCAAACTGCGGCAGGCCGTCGCGCCGGGCGGGCAACGCGGGCCCGTCGGCGGGTTCGAGGAAGCGGCGCACCGCCTCGGCGGCTCGGGCCACTCCGAGAATCGGCCGGAAGTCCTCGGGTCCGCCGTGGCCGCCGGCGCGCTCGAGCGCGTCCAATCGGGATGCGATCTCCGTCACGCCCGCGAGCGGGAGCTTCCCGTGCGCCGCACGGAAGGACCAGGCCTCGGCTGTCTCGTCGAGACGCCGTCGAACGACGTCCTCTTGGAAGGCGGGTGAGGTGTGGATGACGGAGGAGCGTCCCGGGGGGGTGCGGGCGAGCGAGGAAACCAGGCGGAGGACGACGTCGAATTCCAGCGTCGATCGGGCGTCGTCCCCCGTGGCAGGGTGGTCGGAGTCTAGAGAACCGCCCGCTTCTCTTCGGCGAGCTTGCGCAGCATCTTCTTGCGCGCCTGGATCGCCTTGCGCTTGCGCTTCGCGCTCGGCTTCTCGTAATGCTGCCGCTTCTTCAGCTCCGAGAGGATGCCCGACTTCTCGCACTTCCTCTTGAAGCGCCGCATCGCGTTTTCGAACGATTCGTCTTCCTTGACGTGGACGAGAGGCACGAACTGTCACCCCCTTCACCCTGGCCTTCGAGAGAGCGCCAGATAATAGGTTCTGGATCGGCCCTCTGTCAACAATCTCTTTCTTTTGAGAAGCTTAAGAGGGGCTCCGCACGGCGTCGGACACCGGTCCGGTTCCCTAGAAGATTCATCGGGACATCCGGGCCGCTTCGAACCGATACGACGGATCTCTCAGATTGGCTTGAGGTTGACTCGGTCAGCCCAGGCCGGATAATGGGCTCACGCATGGAAAACGAAGAGCTTCTCGGCCGCTTGGAGGCCGAAATCGAACGGCGGCTGCTCGAGCGGTTTGCCGCGCTGCGGGACGAGTTCGATCGGTTGAGGCTCGAGACCGACCGTCGCTGGGCCGGATTTCTCGAGCGCTTCGATCAGGACTTCGCGGGAATCGTTCCCACGGAGATGCTTCAGCGGACGGAGGGCGGCGTGCCGGCGGCGGGCTCGCTCTTGCTCGACGAGGCCCGCACGCTCGACGCCGCGGCCAACCAGGTCGAGGCCCTGCACCGTTTTCTGGAGCTGTGCCGACGCCGCGCGTCCCGTGTGGCTCTGCTGGTCTCCAAGAGCGGAGCCTTCGGCGTCTGGAAGGCCGTCGGATTCTCGGAGCACGGCTTGGACGACGAGGCCGTCCGAAGGATTTCGATCGCCATCACGGACGCCGGTCCGTTAGCCACGATTCTGGATGGTTCGCCGCAGCGGCTCCCTCGCGGCAACGAGATTTCCCGCCGGCTCGAGGCCTCGGACGCGACCGACGCCGTGATCATTCCCATGGTCGTCAAGGAGAAGATCTCCGGCGCGGTGTACGCGGACGCGGTCCCGGGAGAAGACCACCTCTTCGATCCGGACGGGATCGCGCTGTTGACGTTTTTGACCGGCCTCGTCGTGGATCGTCTCGCCTCGCGCAAGCTTCGTCCGGCCCCCTCTCTGCGACCGGTACCCGGCCGGCCGGAGAGGCCTCCGGAGGAGGACATTTCCGACCTGGGAATTCCTCGGCCTCGCGAAGTTCCGTTGACCTCAGCGCTGGAGCCGGAGCCCTCCTTCCCGCCGCACGCGGCTCCACCACCGCCGTCGCTCTGGGGCCAAGGGGGACCGGCGATCCACGCCGACTTCGAGCCGAGTGTTCCGGCCGAGCCCGCGGTTCTCGAATCCCCGCCGGCCCTGGAGGCTCCTCCACCGTCGATCGAGCCCCGCGTCACGGGTTGGGAGGAAGCTCCCGCCGCCCCGATTCGCGTCCCCGAGATGCCTCCGCCGTCCCCTCCCCCGGTTTCCCCGCCGAAGCCGGCCGTTTCGGTTCCGGCCGTCTCGCCGGGTGTCCGGCGCCTCGCCGGTCCGCTCGCGCAGGCCGAAGGCGACGAGCGCCGCGAGGAAGCCCGGAGGTTTGCGAAATTGCTGGTGTCGGAGATCAAGCTCTACAACGAGCGCATCGTCCTGGAAGGAAGGGAAAAGGGAAATCTCTACGAACGCCTCAAGGAGGACATCGACCGCAGCCGTCAAATGTACGAGGAGCGGATCCCGGAAGATGTCCGCTCGAGCTCGAATTTCTTTTACGAAGAGCTCGTGCGGACGCTCGCGGACGGCCGTGCCGAGGCGCTCGGAATGTAGGAAGATCCGGTCGGGTCATTGATCGTTCCAAAACCGCTTCAATTCACGTCTCGACTCGCCCTTCTCCTGCTTGCGGCGGCCATCGCGCGCGCGGATGTCGGGTCTCTCTCCGTGTCTTCCGACTACGATGCCGAGCTGGCCCGCGCCGCCGACCTGCTCGAGGCGGGGCAGCGGGCGGAAGCGGAGCAGATCCTCTCGGAGGTGCGCCGGCGAGCCGGGCAGCGGGCCTGGGATGCCCGGGCCGAATTTCTGCTCGCGCTCGACGACGAGCGTCGCCGGGACTTTGCCGCGGCCGCCGAGCGGCTGGCCTCTTTTTCGGCGGTCCCGATCGGTCTGGAAAGCTACCGGGGCGAGCGCCTCGCCCGGAACCTCGCCGCGTCCGGCCGCGCCGCGGCGTCGCTTCGAGAGTATCGAGAGCTGGAAAAGAGCGACGAGCCGTACGCCCGCCGAGTCCAGACCGCGATCGACTTCGCCCGGCTTCTCGAGAAGAGCGGCTCGCCCAGCGCGGCCGCGGGCGTGCTCGCGCGGGCGGCGGAGGCGAGCCCTTCGGCGAGCAGCGAGCTGGCCGCGGACCGGCTGCGGCTCGCTCTTCTGCTGAACGACCGCGCGGGAGTCCGTGCCCTGTCGCATCAACTGTTGCTCGAGTCGCCGCTCTCGGACCGCTCGGGCGCGGTGACGGGCGAATCGCTCCGGGAGCTGCGCCGGCAGGAAGAGGCGCTTTCGCCCGCCGACCGGGCGCGCCGCGGCCGCGCCCTCGTGGCCGCAGGCGACGCGAAACGCGGGGTCGCCTTGCTGCGCCGGGGCTCGCCGTCGATCTGGCGTCCCGAGGAGCGGAGCGCAAACCTCCTGTCGCTCGCTCGCGGACAGGCGCGGCTCGGGCAGACGTCGGCCGCGCTCGTCACGGCCGGGCGGATTCCGGACGAGGACAGCGCCGCGTCGTTTGAGGCGAGGCTTCTGCGGGCCGAGCTCGAGCTGGCGCGGCTGCGTTCGACGGCGCGCAGCGCCCCTCCCGACGACCCCCGGCGGGCGGGGATCGTCAAGATTCTCTCGCCGCTGGCGGCGCCGGCGGCGCCCCCGGCCGTGCGTGCCGCCGCGCGCGAGCACCTGATCCGCTTCGCCTATGAGGCCGGCGATTTCGATGGAGGGCTCGGGCAGGCGCGCCTCCTCGTCTCCGAGTCCCCCGGCACGCGATCGGGCTTCGAGCCGCTCTGGAAGCTGGCGTGGGAGTGCTATCTCTCGGGCGACTGGGCTGGGGCGCGGAAACGATTCGAGGCGCTCTCCGAGTTGTACGCTCCCGTGGATCTGAGGCGGCGCCTCTTCTATTGGACTGCGCGCTGCCTCGAGCGGGAAGGGGAAAGCCTGCGCGCGACCGCCGTCTTTCGCGCCCTATCGGCCGGCGACCCTCCCGATCTTTACGCTCTCTTTTCCCGCCGGCGTGTCTCCCCTCCGCTGGCGGCCGACCGGCCTGCGCTACCCGATCCGTCCGCGGCGACGGCGACCTTCCGGCGAGTGGACGAGTTGCTCCGGCTGCGGCTCTTCGATGAGGCTTCCGCAGAGGCGCGGCTGCTGCCCGCAAGCCGGGGGCGCGACCTGCGCCTGGCCGAGTCGGAGTTCGCTCTGGGCCACTTCGCCGGCGCCGCATCCGCCCTGAGAAGGGCGTTCCCTGAGATGGGAACGGCCGAGGAGGGCCGAGTGCCCGACGGCTGGAGGCGCCTGTACTATCCGATCGAAGAGGGAGGCTACGTCGCCGAGCGAGCTCGCGAGTTCGGGCTCGACCCGGCGGTGCTTCGGGGGCTCGTTCGGCAGGAGAGCCTGTTCGAGGCGAAAGCGCGGTCGCGGGCGGGCGCCCTGGGGTTGACCCAGCTCTTGCCCTCGACCGCTCGCAGCGTGGCGCGCTCGGTTCTGCGCGTCCGATACCGCCGGGCCTTTCTCTACGACCCCGGCGTCAATGCTCGCCTGGGCGCAGCCTACTTGCGGCGCCTCTACGATCTCTTCGACGGCGATGAGATCTTCGCACTGGCCGCCTACAACGGGGGACCCGGGCGGATGGCGGGCGTTCTGAAGAACCGAGCGGCTCTGGAGGAGGATGAGCTCTTCGAGTCTCATCCGGCTTACGAGAGCCGCGACTATGTGCGGCGCGTCATGCTCTTCGCCGAATCGTATCGGGAGCTCTATCCGGAGTGAGGCCCGCGCCTCACCACGTCCCCTCGGGCACGACGAGAACAGAGCACCGGCACTGGCGCAAGACCTGCCGGGTGATCGAGTCCCCGCGCAGGAGGCCGGGCCGGGAGCCGCGCGCCGGGCCTCCAACGACGACGAGGTCGTGCGGGGCGGCGGCGAGCTCGGCCAGGATTCCGTCGATCGCGGATTCCGCGTCTCGGATCGAGATTTGGCCGGCGACTCCCAGCTCTCGCAGTGTCGCCACCCCGCGCTCCAGATGCGCCTGCACGTGAGAGGGAACGATTTTCTCGCCGCGTGAGACGTGCAGAAGGGTCGCGGTCGCGGCGAGGCGGCGCGCGAGCCACCCCCCCGCGCGCACGTCGGCCTTGCCGGGCTCGCCGACAGCCGTGCAGATGAGGATTCGGCGCGGCCGGCCGGGCTCGCCGCGCGCCAAGAGCACCGGGGTCGTGACTTGCTCGATGAGACTCTCGGCCAGGCCGGCCGTGCGCCTCCAGACCGTGCGCGAGGGTGGCTCGACTTCGCCGAGCAGCACGAAGTCGTAGGACGCGTCGGCCTGTTCCAGAACGATTTGCTCGTCCGGATCGCCGAAGCGCGTGCGAAGTGCCGCGCTCTCGAGGCCTGCCTCGGAGGCCCGACGGCCGATCGCCTCGCGCAAGAGCTCCTGGTCGTCGGCCCGTCCCGCCACACCGAGGACCGTCGCCGCGCCGTCCAGAGCATCCAAGAGCGGCCGGGCGATCTGGAGGGCCGGGTTCGGGCCCTCGCCGGCATCGAAGACGAGAAGCCGCGGCGTCGGCTGGCGGAGGAAGTGCCAGTGTTCGAGAACGACCCAGGGCTGCTTGGGGATGGGACGGCCATCGGCGGGCACGGCCGCGTCGATCAGGAGCGAGTCTTCGCCGAAGGGGAGCGCAGGGGAGAGCTGCCGAGTTCGCGGCAGCGGCGGCAGCCGGACGCGGGCGCGCCGCGTCGCCCCGACGAAGTTCTCCTCGATCAGGTCCCCCTGGCCGAGCACTTTGGCGTTGGGCGGGGGCTTCTCCTGATGAAGCGTGACCTGCTCCGGACGAAAGAGCACGCGCACCCGGTCGCCTTCGCCGTGCGGCACCTCCGGCGGAATCGGAAGCGTCATCGGGCCGAGCTCCGCGCGGTCACTGCTGCAGCGGCCGACGAGGATCGTCCCGGCCCCGAGGAAGATTGCGGCATAGAGCGATTTCGGATGCGAGTAGAGATCCTCGGGACCCCCGACCTCGAGCAGACGGCCCCGTTCGATGACCCCGATGCGCTGTCCGAGCTCGAAGGCTTCTTCCTGGTCGTGAGTGACGAGTATGGTCGTGACGCCGAGTGTCTTCTGGATCTGCTTCAGGTTCTGACGCAGCTGGGCGCGGATCTTGACGTCGAGCGCGCCGAACGGTTCGTCGAGGAGGAGCACGGCCGGCCGATAGGCCAGGGCTCGGGCGAGTGCCACCCGCTGGAGCTGGCCGCCCGAAAGCTCGCTCTCGTATCGGCCGCCGAGGCCGCCCAGGCCCACCAGGTCGAGCAGCTCATCGCGGCGGCTCGCGCGCTCGGCGGACGGCACGCCCCGGATTCGGAGCCCGAACTCGATGTTCTCCGCCACCGTCATGTGTCGGAAGATCGAGTAGTTCTGAAAGACGAAGCCGACGTCTCGCCTCTGCGGCGGAAGCGCCGTGACGTCGCGCCCATGGAGGCGAATCGTGCCCTCGTCGGGCGGCATCAAGCCCGAGATCAGGCGAAGGACGGTGCTCTTGCCGGAGCCGCTCGCACCGAGCAGCACGAAGAGCTCGCCGGTCTGGACTTCGAGGGACACGCGGTCGAGAACGCTCTGCCCGGCGTAGCGCTTGCTGACGTTCTCGAGGGTGATCGACACGACGGCCTACGCCTTGCGCCGCGCCGTATAGCGCAGGAGGAAGAAGAAGATGAAGAAAGAGAGCGCCGCGAGGACCGCCGCCACGGCGTTGGCGCCCGCGATGTTGCCTGCTTCAAACTGCGCGAAGATGTAGAGAGGGGCGGTCTGCGTGCGCATCCGCAGATTGCCGGAAACCAAAACCGTCGCGCCGAACTCGCCCAGCGAATGGGCGAACGTCAGGAGCGCTCCCGAGAAGAGACCACCGCGTAGGGTCGGCAGAATGACCCACCGGAACGTTTGCCAGCGGGAGGCGCCGATGGTATACGCAGCCTCTTCGTAGGTCGCCTCGATCTCGTCCAGGACGGGCTTGACCGAGCCCAGCATGTACGGGAAGGTCACGAAGAGGTGGGCGAGCAGGACACCGGTCGGCGCGAACATCGGCTGGAACCCGAGCGGCTCGAGGAGGCGCCCGAGCAAGCCGATCGGTCCCCAGAGAAGAAGGAGCGAAGTCCCGACCACAACCGTCGGGATCGCCACAGGCAAATTCACGAGGATGCCGAGCGGCCGCTCGCCGGGGAAGCGGTGGCGCGAGAGGACATAGGCGGTAAACGTGCCGAGTAAGGCGTTGATCGCGGCCGTCGCGAAGGCGATGAGCAGAGAAAAGCGAAGAGCAAACTGGGCGTCGCTCGAGGCGAGCGCCTTGACGAAAGCCGACGGGCCGCCGCGAAACGCGAAGACGAAGACCGCGGCGAGCGGCATCAGGATGAGCGGAAGCAAAACGAGCAGCACGAGACTCACCGGCACGAATGGCCGGGTGCTCCGCCGCGCCAACGCCGCGGAGGCGCTCACCGCGCCCCCTTTCTCTTCATGACCTGATCCCTCCAGATGCCGTCGACGATCTCCGGTCGGGCCCGGCTCCATCCGCCGAAATCGGAGATGAAGAAGGGATCCTCGATTCGGCCGAAGGAGCGATTGCCGGAATTGAGCTCCTCCCGGACGCTGCGAAAACCCTGCCCGACGAAGAGGCGCTGGCCCTCCTCGCTCCAGAGAAAGCGGACGAACCGCTCGAGCACGGGCCGTTCTCGCGGGCCAACGTGCCGCTCGATCGGCACCAGCGTGTGCTCGGAGAAAATCGTGCGGCGAGGGTACACGATCTCGGCCTTCAGGCGCCCGCGCGCGCGGTCGGAAAGCGCTTCTTGCTCGTAGGTGATGAGCGCATCGCCGAAACCGTTGTCGAACTGCGTGCGCGCGGCCCGCGCCGAGGAGGCCTGCGCCACGACGTTGTTCCAGATGCCTTCGAGAAGCCGCCGGCCGCCCTCGGGGCCGCCGGGCATGCCGCGCGCGCCCGCCCCATACTCGGCCACGATCGCCCAATTCGCGCCGCCCGAGGTCAGCGGGTCCGGGTGAACGATGCGGACACCCGGGCGCGTCAAGTCCTCGAAATCGTGGATTCCCTTCGGGTTGCCCGGTCGCACGAGAATGACGAAAGGCGTCCGGTTGACCACCCCGCTCGAGGGCAGCCGCTTCCAACTTTCCGCCGGGACCACGCCCGCTTGGACGAGCCGCTGCGCGTCGCTCTCGAGCGAGAGCAGCGCCAACTGCGCCGGCACGCCCATGATGATCTGGTTGGTCACGGTGCCCGAGCCGGCGAAGGAGCTGACGAACTCGATGGGCGACCCGCCTTCGGCCGCCCAGACCTTCTGAAAGGCGGGAAAGACCGAGCCGTTCAACGTGTCTCCGAGGATGCTGAAGCCATAGAAGACGATCGTGGTCGGAGGCGTCGCGGCTCGCGAAAAGGGAAGCCAAGGCCAGGCCGCCCAGGCGAGCAGGGCGCCGAGAAAGAGGACGGGCCAGAGGGCGCTAGCCGGCTTCGGGCGGGCGCGGCCGGCGGCCATCGTCCGGAGATCCTTTCGGCACGCGCGGAGGATATCGCCATAGACTCGCGCCGTGGCGGCGGCCGTGGAGTTTCGTGTGCGCACCACGCGCAAGATCGAGCGTCGGGACATCACCGAAGAGGTGCGCGGGGCCTCAGTGAAGCTCGGCGTGGAGGGCGACGGGGCGCTCCTCGTCAGCCTGCCGCACACGACGGCGGCCGTCACCATCGGCGAGGCCTGGGATCCCGACGTCACCGGGGACATCGAGCGGGCGCTCGAAGCCTGGGTCCCGGGCGTGCGCTTCGATCACGGGGAAGGCAATTCACCGGCTCACTTCCTTTCGGAGGCGATCGGGGTCTCCTGCCTCCTACCCCTCGAGAAAGGGAAGCCCGTGTTCGGGCGTTGGCAAGGAGTCTTTCTCTTGGAGCTCGACGGGCCTCGGGAGCGAACGGTCCAGGTTCGCTTCCTATCCGCCTGACGCGAAGACTTCTCGCTCCTCCCGCGTGGTGTGGGCGTCCCACCGGCGCGCGAGGTTTGGCGCAAGTCGCCGTGCGCCCTCGAGATCCGCCTTCTCCGAGAGCAGACGGCGGATCATTCCGGTCACTTCGCGCACCTGGACGTGTTCGAGACGCAACTGCCGAAAGCGCCGTGCCGATTCATCTTCCGCTTCCCGCTCCAGAAGCTTCTCTCCCGCGACGACGACAAAGACCGTTTCATCTTCCCGGGCCGTGTGGCTCCGCAGCCGGTCGTCGAACTCGGCGATCGCCGCGGCGGCGCCTTCGGCATCCTCGGCGTGCACGGCTGCCAAGAATCTGCCGAACAACTCGTCGAGCTCGCGGTGCTCCCTCACGAATTCCTGGAACAGGGTCATTCTGATCCCTCGAATCCGGGCTGACGTTCGACGTTCAGATGATTCTGGCATTTTCAGCCCGGACGGAACGGCGAGAGAATCCCTCTGTGAAGCTCCTTCGGCATTGCCTTCTTCACCTCGTTCTGTTTCTCGGCGTCGTCGCCCTCGCGGGCTGCCGCGAGAGGGCAGACCCGGTTCGGGAGACACTCGACCGGATCGTGCGGTCCACGCGCGACCGCGATCCGAAGGGCGTTGCGGCGCAGTTGACTGCCGACTACCGCGATGCGGCAGGCAACGGCGTGTCGGACGTCGAGGGGATGCTTCGAGGCTACTTCGCGGCCTACCAATCCGTGGAAGTGACGCTCAACGACCTTTCGATCGAGCGCTCCGAGGGCGCCGCGCGCGCCCGATTCCGCGTGGATCTTTCGGGCAAGCCGAGAGAGTCCTCGGGTCTCGTGGGGCTGGTGCCTTCTGCCGAGTCCTATCGGTTCGATGTCCGCCTGACGCCGGACGACGCGGGCTGGAAGGTCGCGTGGGCCGCTTGGGAGCCGGTCGCGCGGTGAGGCGCGGTTGACAGTCCCCGGACCGTCGGCTATCTTCTCCGGTCCGCTCTTTTCCTCAGTAGCTCAACGGCAGAGCATCCGGCTGTTAACCGGAGGGTTGTAGGTTCAAATCCTACCTGAGGAGCCAGTAACCCCAGTTACTTACGAGGGCAGTACTCCCGTCTCCGTCCCCGACTCGGGGTGAAACTCGGGGGAGGCAGTCCGAGGTTCGGTCCTGGCTAGGACCGCGATCGCGTCCCGAAGGACTCCCTCCGAGATATGCCCATACCGCTTCGCCATCCGTGCCGCGGTGGAGGCGCTCCAACCGGCGAGCTGCGCGACCACAGCGAGGGACTGACCTCGTTCCAAGAGCCTCGTCACCCAGGTATGCCTCAAGTCGTGCCAGCGGCAGACGACGGTAGCTTCAGTTCATCCTAGACGTCAACGGCTACTTTCAGTAGGAGGTCCGCCTGAAGCGAGAGACCTCGCCGTGTTGGTGCTTCGGTACTCCATCATCTCAACGCGGACAGGCGTCCTGCTCTAGGAGAGTTCAGCAAGCGCAAGGAAAGAACTTACTGCAATGAATAAGGCGCCAGAACTGGAGGAGGTCGTCCCGATGGCGCAACAGCTTCTCGTCGCCAAGATTCCGTCCCTCCACTAGTCATAGAGCGACCTGACGGTCTGAAGGGCTTTGGGTTTCATTGGCCTAGAGCGACCCTCAGACTGCTCCAACTTCGCGATTTCGAGATCGCCCCGCGGGGCGTGAAAGTCGCGTCGGCCTCAGGTTCCGAATACGATTCCGACCGGTGGCTCTCAAATCCTAGAAGGCCGGCCGATGCATCGGTCCAGTATCGAGCCGCGGGGAGTCCTCCTCGCTCTTTCGGATCACTTCGGCGAGGCCGGCTTCGCTCTCCGGGAGAAACGGTTGCCGAGGACGCCCGCGACGACCACGGCGACCGAGAGGGGCACGACAGACGACGGACCGGGCGGCAGATCGAGATACCACGAGCCAACCAGACCGAGAAAGACGGCCATCACGCCGATGGCGGCGGACACGAAAAAAGTCGAGCGAAGGCTTCGCGTCACGAGCAGCGAGGTCGTCGGCGCCAGAGTCAGCAGGGAGAACGTCAGGAGGACGCCGAGTTCGTGAACGGCCGCCGCCGTCGTCACCCCGATCCAGAGATTCAGCAAGAGGGACCAGCCGCGGGCATTAACTCCCCCCACGTGCGCACCCTCCGCATCGAAGGTGACGAGAAGAAAGCGCTGCGCGAACAGGCCGTGCACGGCGAGGACCGCCAGCGCGAGCAGTGCGAGGCCGGCGGCGTGGCTGGGGCGGACGGCCAGCACGTTACCGTACAGAAAGTGGAGCGTGTCGGCGTCGGCGCGGGCCGCCCCGGCGAGGATCAGGACCGTCGTGGCGGCGGCGGTGGCGTAGGCCCATCCCATGATCGACTCGGCTGAGATGCGGCGCGGCGCCGGAATGGCCCCCAACGCGAGCCCGGCGGCGACGGTGGTCACGATTCCGACGATCTCCGGTGGCCACCCGAAGATCTGTCCGACGGCGGCGCCAACCGTCGCGGCGTTGGCCAGGACGAGACCGAGAAAGACCACCCGGCGGATGATGAGGTAGACCCCCACGACGCCGAGTGCCACGCTCGCGGCGGCCGACGCACCAAGCGCGAGGCGCATGAACGGGACCTCAAACATCGCCGGCTCCCTGTCGATCGACGGCGAGCATCCGCTGTCCCCCGACGCGACCGAGCCGAATCGGCACGCCGTACAGTTCGCTCAACCGGTCTTCCCGGAGAACGTCCTCGATCGGGCCGTGCACGATCGTGCCAGAAGCGGTCATCAAGAGAATCGAGGTGGCGAAGTTGAGCACCAGCGAGAGTAGATGCGTGACGATCAGGATCGTCATGCCCTGCGCCTGATTCAGGTCGCGGAGGAAATCGATGATGGCTGCCTCGCCGGCCACGTCCATGCCGGCGGTGGGTTCATCGAGCACGAGCAAGTCGGGCTCGGCGGCCAGGGCCCTGGCCAGGAGCACGCGCCGCTGCTGTCCGCCAGATAGATCCCGGAACAATTGCGGACCAAGAGTGTCGGCCCCGACTCGACGCAACGCCTCCAGCGCCACGCGCCGGTCCGCGGCACCGAGACGCCGAAATGCGCTCTCCCGCGCCATGTGTCCCAGGAGCACAACCTCCAGGGCCGTGATCGGAAGGATCGTGTCGATATTTTCGTGCTGAGGAACGTAGCTGGCGGCGAGGCTCGGGTCCCGCTCCACCGTCCCTCGCACGGGCTTCAGAATCCCCAGGAGCGTCCGCAGGAGCGTGGTCTTGCCACAGCCGTTGGGTCCCACGATGCCGAGGATCTCTCGCCGCCGGACCTGGAACGTCAGGTCCTCCGCGAGCGCTCGGTGGTGGTACCCAAGACCCAAGCGCTCCGCCCGCAGAACGAACGCGTACTTCGATGCTGCGATTCGCTCACTCAAGGTACGTCGAACACCCTGCCTCCACGCGCCTCTCGGCGCCGGACATGACCGGTTCCGAACGGCGAAAGGGATCTGTCACATCGCCGCGGCAACCCCGCTCCGAACGAACGCAACGTACGGCACTGGACCGTATTCGCTCGCGCGAGCCATCATGACCGAGATTGAGCCTCACATCCAGACGACGCGACAGGACTGCGGCTTCCCCCGGATTCATGGTTTCGCGATCCCCTGGGGGTCAGACGGGGACGTTTTCGACTCGGGGTGATACTCGGGGGACCCCCGCTCACTAGAGGTAGCAGCCGACAGTAAGATCCGAGCGCGGTGAATCGCCGCAAGCTCATTGAGAATCAACACCCTTGGCGACTGATCGCAACGCGCAGCAATTCGTGTTTTGAGCGACCTGTCCCTTCTGTTAACCGGAGGGTTGTAGGTTCAAGTCCTACCTGAGGAGCCACTGCTCAACGGGCATTCGCACTTCGGGCCGCAGTGTAAAGTTCTCGCCGGGGTCCGATGACACTCACCGCTGGGACCCGTCTCGGTCCCTACGAGATCCTCGCGCCTCTCGGTGCGGGAGGGATGGGTGAGGTGTACCGGGCCCGCGACCCGCGGCTCGGGCGCGACGTCGCGGTCAAGGTGTTGCCGGCGTCCCTCTCCGCCGATCCGGATCGCCTGCGGCGCTTCGAGCAGGAGGCCAAAGCCGCGGGAGTCCTGAACCACCCCAACGTCACGGCCGTCTATGACATCGGCCGCCGTCGTGTCGCGCACGAGAACGCGCGCTTTCCGCGCCGCGGCGCTGGGAGCGGCGGCGCTCGCGCTCCTGCTCGCGGGCTTGTGGGCCGGGCGTCGCGGGTCCTCCGGCGTGCGCGCCGGCGGTGCGGCGGAGCAGTTCACTCGGATGGCGCCGCCTGGGGAGACCGTCCGACCGAGATTTTCCTGAGCCATATCGGCAGCCCCGAAACGCGTTCGCTCGGCATTCCGGAAGCGAACCTCCTCTCTGTGGCTCCTTCGGGCGAGCTCGCGATCCTCCTGAAGAAGA
>DATKAE010000040.1:0-3979 GCA_035498405.1 Thermoanaerobaculia bacterium
GGGAACGTTGCCGGCTTTCGAGGGGACCGGATCCCAGCGGATGTCGAGCCGGCCTCCGGCCGCCCAGTGCCAGTCGTCCGCGAACGCGAGCTGCGCCCCCAGCGCGGCCGGCCCCTCGATTCGGACGTGGGTGTCCCGCCATTGCCCGATCTTCGGGTCTCGGGAGAGGTACTCGTCGCCGACATTGTGGCCGCCGAGCCACGCGACCCTGCCGTCGACCACCACGATCTTGCGGTGATTCCGGAAATTGAGCTGGAACCGGTTTCGCGGACCCTTCCGGGTGTGGAACTCGTGAACCTCGATGCCCGCCGCGCGGAGCTCGTCGAGGTAGGCACGCGGGAGGTCGTGGCTGCCGATCTCGTCGTACAGGAAGCGCACCCGAACCCCGGCCCGAGCCCTCTCGATCAGATGGGCCTTGAAGTCGCGCCCGATCCGGTCGTCGTGGACGATGTAGAACTCGACCAGGACGTACTCCCGGGCGGAATCGATGCCCTCGAAAATGCTCTGGAAGGTGGCGTCGCCATTGACCAGCAGCTCCACGGTGTTCCCCCGGAGGGCCGGGATACCGGCCAGATGCTGGGCGGCCAGGGCGGCGGGGTCGAGCTGCGCTTCCGGGACCGTGAACGGCGCGACCGCCGCCACCGCCTCCTTCGTGACGCCGGCGACTTCCTCCAAGTTGTCTCGACGCGCGGTCACATAGCCATGGAAGCGGCTCCGTCCCAGGACCCAGTAGGCCGGCACGGCCACGTACGGGAAGGCGATCAGGGCCACCGCCCAGGCGATGGTCCCCTGCTCGGTGCGCGCGGTCATGATCGCATGAATACAGGAGAGGGCTCCCAGCCCATAGACGACGATCGCGAGAGCGATCATGCCTCGTTACCTCCCTGACGAACCCCGTTCGAGCAAGGTATCCACCCGCGCGGCGGCGAACTACTGTCAGTACTGACAGGTGGCTCTCGTTTCACGACGCGCCGATGCGCGGCAGCTGATTCGGGCAAGGCTCCGCGCAGAGTTGATGCGAAAACGTGACGCGGATCAGAGTGGTGAGCCGTGTAGGACTCGAACCTACAACCTAGAGATTAAGAGTCTCTTGCTCTACCAATTGAGCTAACGGCCCACTCGGGACGCGGAGAATAGCGGATCGGAGCCGGGGCGGCAAGCGCAGCGCCGCGGTCCGCGCGGCTCCTTGTCTAAGAGGATCCCAAAGGTCCCGGTCGAATCGACGAGCGCCGAATAGACTCCGCAACGGCCGCCGGAGTCGCGGCCGTGCCCACAGAGAAAGGAGCTCACCGATGGTCAAGTTAGCCCTGTATGTTCGTCTCGAGGCCAAGCCCGGAAAGGAGTCCGACGTCGAGAACTTTCTCCGCGGCGGCCTCTCGATCGTCCAGCAAGAACCGGCGACGACGGCCTGGTTCGCGATTCGCCTGGGCCCCTCCAGCTTCGGCATCTTCGACGCCTTTCCCGACGAGGCGGGCCGCCAGGCTCATCTTTCCGGGCGGGTCGCCGCGGCGCTGATGGCGAAGGCCTCGGAGCTTCTCTCCAAGCCCCCGTCGATCGAGAAGGTGGACGTCCTGGCGGCCAAGCTGCCTGCATAACGCGCCCGGGCTCTCGACGCGCGGCGAGATCCCGAGCGAGCGAAGGCGACGGTTACGCCGGGCTCTCCCATCGCGACGCGACATAGTTTCGCGAAGTCACCGAGCGAAACGACTCGCGTCGCGGGAGCCGGAGCGCTGCGAGGGATCAGGCCGCCGGTCGAGGCCGCATCCGGCCGAGCCGGCGGCCGCTCGCCCAGGCGAGATCCCGAGCGAGCGAAGGCGACGGTTACCCTCCGCCGACCAGCTCCACGACCTCGAAGACATCCCCTTCGGCGAGGACGGTGGCGGCGTATTCCTTCTTCGGAAGGATCTCGCGATTGCGCTCGACGGCCACGCGCGGCAGCGAGACCCGAAGACGCTCGAGCAGCGCGGCCACCGAAGCCCCCTTCGGAAGGCGGAGCTCTTCGCCATTGACGCGGACACGAACCTCCTGTTCGGTCACGGTCTCTTCACCGGGTACTTGAACTCGGTCGAGCCCATGTTGGAGACCACGCGCACGACCGCCGCGGCGTTACCGTCCCGGACCGCCGGCACGGGAAAGGCGACGCTGCAGGATCCGTCGGCCGCGGTCTTGCCCTGAAACACCACGGCGGGCCTCGCGACCGTCGAAAGGATGCGCACCTGGACGGAGGCGCCCGCCACGGGCTGGCGGGACACCGAGGACTGGGCCTTCAACCGGAACTGGGCGGGCCGGCCCGCCACGATCTCGCCCGCGGCCGTCACGGCCACCTCGAGCTGCTCGTGCGTCAACTCGGAGGCGAGGTAGTCGAGGATGACCTGATCGAGCGTTCGGTCGCCGGCTGTCTGCGGGGCCGCGGCCGGAGGGCTCGGATTCGCCGTCAGGGTCGCCTCCCCCACTGCCTCGGGGGCGGCGGCCTCCTCGGGAGCCTGGACTCCGCCGTTGGCGCCGTCGAACTTGCCGCGCTGGATCGCGGCGATCATCGTGCGATGCTGCTGCTCCATCATCTCCTGAATCGCCTGGTCGTCCCGCCCATCGCGCACCATCTCGGCGTAAGAAACGCGCCGCGTCGCCAGGATTTCCCCGCCGACGTACACGAGCGATTCGACGCACGGGTTGGACGCTCCCTTGTCCTCCGTCTGAACATGGAAGACGCGATTCTTGTGCTTGACGTCGGTGTTGTAGCCGGTGATCACGGGAGAGGAAATTGTAGCCGGGAACGGCACGCGGCGACCCTGAGGGGGTCGCCCGTCAAACCAACTCGAAGCGCGCGGTGAAGTGGCGGAGAACCGGCGCCTGAGCCACGATTCGGACTCCCCGGAGGGTCTCGGGCGCCCGGTGAACGCCGCGGATCACCTCGGCCACGTACTCCAGATGCGTGTTCGTGTAGACGCGCCGGGGCACGGCCAGGCGGACCAGGTCGAGGTCGGGGAGGATCTCCCGACCGGGGCGCTCGGGATCGGGCTTGCCAAACATGACGCTGCCGATCTCGACCGAGCGGATCCCGCCCTCGCGGTAGAGGGCGACCGTGAGCGCCTGGCCGGGGAACTGCTCGGGCGGGACGTGCGGAGCGAAGGCGCGCCCGTCGATGTAGACGGCGTGGCCGCCGATCGGCTCGACGACCGGGACCCCCGCTTGGGCGAGGGCCTCGCCGAACGCCGTGACTTGCCCCACGCGGAAGGCCAGGTAGTCCTCGTCCAACACCTCGTGCAGGCCGATCGCCACCGCCTCCAGGTCGCGCCCCGCCAGTCCGCCGTAGGTGGGAAAGCCCTCGATCAGGATCAGCTTGTTCTTCAGCCTTTCGACCCACGCCTCGTCCCGCAGGGCGAGAAATCCTCCTATGTTCGCCAGGCCGTCCTTCTTCGCGCTCATCGTGCAGCCGTCGGCCAGCGAGAAGACCTCGCGAACGATCTCCTTGACCGGACGGTCCGCCTGGCCCGGCTCTCGCTCCCGAATGAACCAGGCGTTCTCGGCGAAGCGGCAGGCGTCGATCAGCAGCGGCACGCCATGGCGCCGACAAGTCTCGCGCACGCCCCGGACGTTCTCGAGCGAGACCGGCTGGCCGCCCCCCGAGTTGTTGGTCATCGTCAACATGACCAGAGGCACCCGACCCGCGTTCTGCGCGAGGCAAGTCTCGAGCCGGGAGAGATCCATGTTCCCCTTGAATGGGTGGCGCGCGCGCACTTGCTTGCCTTCCGGGACGACCAGATCCAGGGCGACGCCCCCGTTGACCTCCACATTGGCGCGTGTGGTGTCGAAGTGTGTGTTGTTGGGGACGACGTCTCCCGGCTTCAGGACCGTCGAAAAGAGCAGGTTCTCGGCCACCCGACCCTGGTGGGTCGGGATGACGTGCGGAAACCCGAAGATCTCGCGCACCGTCCGCTCGAAGAAATAGAAATTGCGGCCGCCGGCATACGACTCGTCC
>DATKAE010000041.1:0-26161 GCA_035498405.1 Thermoanaerobaculia bacterium
AGGATGCTCTTGGAGACGCTGCCGAAGAAGTCCTTGACACCCACGTGCCCTGCGGGAACCACCGTGATGGGCGCGCCGAGAATGAGAACGACGAAGAGGACCAGACCGATGATGGCGGTCCGCAGGGGTCTTCCTCCCCCGCCGCCCGCGGGGAGAAGCTCGAACGTCTTGGCTGCCATGTTTTCCTCCTTGCTCTGGGCGAGGAGGATATGCGGAATCGCGGAGAGCGACTCCCTGCCTAGACGAGCTTCAGCAGATGCCCGAGCTTGTTCTTCTTGGCCTCGAGGTATTTCCGGGAGCGATCCGTGGGCCTGACCTCGAGCGGAACCCGCTCGACGATCTCCAGCCCATACCCTCCGATGGCCACGTACTTGGAAGGGTTGTTCGTCATCAGACGCATCCGGCGCACGCCGAGGTCGCGCAGGATCTGAGAGCCGACGCCGTAGTTACGAATGTCCGGGGGAAAGCCCAGCTTTTCGTTGGCCGACACGGTGTCGTGCCCCTCGTCCTGCAGCTCGTATGCCTTGAGCTTGTTGATCAATCCGATTCCTCGTCCCTCCTGAAGGAGGTAGAGGAAGACGCCCTTTCCCGCCTCCCGAATCTTGTTCATCGCCAGAGCGAGCTGATCCCCGCAGTCGCAGCGCGTCGATCCGAAGATGTCTCCGGTCAGGCACTGCGAGTGGACCCGCACGAGCACGGGCTCCTCCTCCGAGATCTCGCCCAGCACCAGGGCCAGGTGCTCCTCCTGCGTCACCTCGCTCCGATAAGCGAAGAGCCGGAAGTCTCCGAAGCGCGTCGGCAGGTGGGGCGAGGCGATGCGCTGCACGAGCCGCTCGTGGCGCATGCGGTGTCGAATCAGATCCGCGACCGTCACCATCTTCAATCCCTGTCGCTCGCAGAAGGTCGCCAGATCCGGGACTCGCGCCATCGTGCCGTCCTCGTTCATGACCTCGCAGAGCACGGCGGCCGGAGTGAGCCCCGCGATCCGGCAGAGATCCACGGAGGCCTCCGTCTGTCCCGCGCGTTTGAGAACCCCGCCGCGCTGCGCGCGGAGCGGAAACATGTGCCCCGGCCGCAGCAGATCCGACGGCTTCGTTCGCGGATCGATCGCGGTCAGCACCGTCGCGGCCCGGTCGGCTGCGGAGATGCCCGTCGTCGTGCGGCCTCGCGCCTCGATCGAGACCGTGAAAGCCGTTCCGAAGTTGGAGGTGTTCTCCTCGACCATCGGCGGAAGCTGCAGCTGCTCGCAGCGCTCCTCGGTCAGCGCCAGACAGACCAGGCCACGCCCCTCGCGCACCATGAAATTGATCGCCTGGGGCGTGGCCTTTTCCGCGGCGAGCACGAGGTCGCCCTCGTTCTCCCGGTCCTCGTCGTCAACGACGACGACGAACCGGCCCGCCCGGAGCTCTTGGATGGCGTCCTCGATCGAGCTGAGAAGGAAGGAGTCGCGGTCGCTCACGAGCCTGATTTTCTCACGACCGCGAGCCTCTCCCCTCAGTGCCCCGGAGCCGCCGCTGGCGCCTGATCCGCGTTGTGGATCGCGTAGGCGACCCTCCACCCGCCGCCGGATCGCTTCAGGACGACGAGGTACTTGCCCGCTTCGTGGACCGGCGGGCCTCCGGCCGGCGTGAGACTCACCCGGGAGACGCCAACCACGTAGCCGACCTCGCCGGAGGCTTGGGCCTGTTCGTTCTTCAAGTCGAACTCGATGAATCGGCAGCCGGAAAAAAGCTCGCGATAGTAGGCCTCGATCGCCGCCCGGCCGCGGACCGGCGGCTTGCCGGGCGGCATCTCGATCGCATCGTCTCGATACAGCGCGGCGGCCGCTGCGGCGTCGCCGGCGAGCATCGCCGCGGCATAAGTCTCGGCGACCTTCGAAATGCCCGGGTCCGGGGTTTCCATCCCGACCATCCCGCCGCGCAGCGGAGCGCCCGCGAGCAGCGTCGCGGACAGGAGCGCGGTGGTTGCGGCAGCCTTTGTCTTCGTCTTCGTCATCGTCGTATCCTCCTGTGCGAGAATCCTCGCGCCCGGAGGTCCGCCCTTCCGATGACCGCGCGCGTCAAAGAATTGACAAATCGCGCCACGAGCTGGGTAGCGAAGGCCCCCCCGCCGGCGATGCAACCGGCCAGCGATCTGCGCGCGTTTCTGGATGCCTTCGGCCGTTTGGGGTATGACGTGAAGGACCTCCGTCGGGCCGCGGGGCTTTCGCCTGAACAGCTCTCGGACCCCGATGCGCTCGTCCCGATGAGCGCTACTCCGGCGCTCTTCGGGCGGGCAATCGCGGTCCGCCCGCTGAAGAACCTCGCGCTGCGATTGGCCCTCGAGACGCCCTTCGGCGCCTTCCCGCTGCTCGACCATCTCGTCGCCAGCAGTAAGACGGTCGGCGACGCTCTCAACCAACTCGCGCGATATTTCCGCCTCGTCTGCGCACCGATCGAGATCGAGATCCGGGAGAACGAGGAACCGATCCGCGTTGTCTACCGCCAGACGTGCGTCGGCCCTTCCTTCTCCATCGAGTACTCCATCTCTCTCGCGGTGGAACACATTCGCCGCGAGGCGGACGGCTGCGTCGATGTCGTCCGGGTCAGCTTCATGCACGCGCCGGAGGACCTGGCGGATTTCGAAGAGCGTCTGCGGTGTCCCGTCTCGGCGCCCGCCGACTGGAACGGCTTCGCGCTGACGCGCGCTTCCTGGAAGGTCCCGGCGCGCCGGCGCGACGCCAGCCTGCACGGTCTCCTCGAGAGCCAGGCGGACGCCGTCGTGTCCCGGCAGCCCCGGTCAGGGAGCGCGTCCGACGAGTTGCGGCACGCGCTCGCCGTACGCGTTTCTCGGGGAGACGCGGAGGTCCAGTCGATCGAGGCCCTCGCGCGGCACCTCGCAATGAGTGCGCGCACTCTCCAGCGACGGCTCGCCGACGAGGGGTCGTCTTATCAGGAGATCCTCGCAGAGACGCGCCGCGAAGCCGCGGAACGATTTCTCGCCGAATCGGCGCTCTCCGTGGCCGAGGTCGGGTATCTCCTCGGCTACTCCGAGCCTGCGGCTTTCCACCGTGCGTTCAAGCGCTGGCACGGGGTGACGCCGGCAGAGTTTCGCAGGATGCGCCGGGCGAAGCCGCTGCGCCGTCCTGTTTCGCGGGCCCGATCTCGTCGCGGCGCGAGGAGTCTCCCGAGGTAATCGAGGGAGGAGCCTCGCGCCGCGGGAGCAGCAGCGCTGTGAGGGATCAGGCTCGCGGTCGAGGACCGGTTCCCCTCGCGGCGCGCGAAGTCTCCCGAAGTAATCGAGGGAGGAGGCGCGCGCCGCGGGAGCGAGCGCGAAGCGAGGTTCCAGCCCCGGTCGCGGCGTGCGTAGTCTCCCGAGGTAATCGAGGGAGGAGGCGCGCGCCGCGGGAGCGAGCGCGGAGCGAGGGACCAGGCTCGCGGTCGAGGCCGCGTCCGGCCGAGCCGCGAGCCGGTGCGCCCTCAGGGCGCAGGTCCCGAGCGGAGCGCGAGCGACGACCTAGTAGACCGCCGGCTCCTCGTACGTGGCAAAAACCTTTCGCATGACGTCGGAGATCTCCCCGACGGTCGCGTAGGTTTTCACGGCCTCGATCAGGGCCGGCATGACGTTGCGACCATCCCCGCAAGCCTGCTCGAGGGCGCGCAGGGCGGAAGCGACCGCCTTGTCGTCTCGTGTCCGGCGAACCTCGGCGAGAGCCCCCTTTTGCTCTTCCTCGACCGCTTCGTCGATGTAGAGAATCTCGATCGGCTGCTCCTCCTCCTCGACAAACTCGTTGACGCCGACCACGATCTTCTCCTTCGAGTCGAGCGCCCGCTGGTAGGCGTACGCCGCGTCCATGATCTCGCGCTGGGGGAAACCGGCCTCGATCGCCTCGACCATGCCGCCCAGAGCGTCGATCCTCCGGAAGTAGTCGAAGCAGCCGCGCTCCATGCGGGTCGTCAGCTCCTCGACGAAATAGGAGCCGCCCAGCGGATCGATCGTGTTGGCGACCCCGGACTCGTGGGCGATGACCTGCTGGGTGCGGAGCGCCAGCTTCACCGCGAAGTCCGTCGGCAGGGCCAGCGTCTCGTCGAGCGAGTTGGTGTGGAGCGAGTTGGTCCCCCCGAGCACGCCGGCCAGCGCCTGCAGCGCCGTTCGGATGACGTTGTTGTACGGTTGCTGTGCGGTGAGACTGCAGCCGGCCGTCTGCGTGTGGAAGCGGCACATCCAGGAGCGGGGGTCGGAGGCGTTGAAGCGCTCCCGCATCGTCTTCGCCCAGACGCGGCGGGCGGCGCGAAACTTCGCGATCTCCTCGAAGAAATCGTTGTGCGAGTTGAAGAAGAAGGAGAGGCGCGGCGCGAACTCATCGACCGCGAGCCCGGCCTCGAGCCCGTACTGGACGTACTCGACGCCGTCGCGCAGCGTGAAGGCGAGCTCCTGCAGGGCCGTCGAGCCCGCCTCGCGGATGTGGTAGCCGGAGATCGAGATCGTGTTCCACTTCGGCACGTGCTTCGCACAGAAGGAGAACTGATCGGTCACGAGCCGCATCGAGGGCCTCGGCGGAAAGATGTACTCCTTCTGGGCGATGTACTCCTTCAGGATGTCGTTCTGCAGCGTCCCCCCGACGCGGTCCCAGGGCGTGCCGTGCTTCTCGGCCACCGCCAGGTACATCGCCAGGGCGATCGGCGCCGTCGAGTTGATCGTCATCGACGTCGTCACGCGCCCGAGATCGATCCCGTCGAAGAGGACTTCCATGTCTCGCAGGGAATCGATCGCGACGCCGCACTTGCCGACTTCCCCCTTGGACATCTCGTGGTCGGAGTCGTACCCGTAGAGGGTCGGCAGGTGAAACGCGGTCGACAAGCCCGTCTGACCATGCTCGAGCAGGTATCGAAAGCGTGCGTTGGTCTGCTTTGCGGTGCCGTATCCCGCGAACTGGCGCATGGTCCAGAGCTTCCCGCGGTAGCCGGTCGGCTGCACGCCGCGCGTGAACGGGTACTCGCCCGGCCAGGCCAGGTCGCGCTCCGGGTCGAAGGCGGGCAGCGTGTCGGGGCCGGCCAGAGGATTGACGGGTGCGCCCGAGACCGTCGTCCAGTCCCGCTTCCAGGTGGGAACCCGCTCGAACGCCTTCCGGGAGGCTTCCTCCCAGCGTGCCCGCCCCTCGCGCGAGGCCTTGGGGACCGTCGGATCGTCTTCGCTCATGGAATCAGGATACCAGCCGGGAGAGTGTGGTCGTACCCCCTCCGCGATCGAGCCGACGGTTCCCGGGCGGCAAGCGCCGCCCCCCTATAATTCAACCACCGACCCATGCCGGAACTGACCCGTCAACAGCGAATCGTCCTCTATCGGCACATGCGGACGACGCGCCTGGTCGAAGAGAAGCTGGTGGCGCTCTACCGCCAGGGAAAGGTCGTCGGCGGGCTCTACCGGTGCCTGGGTCAGGAAGCGACGGCCGTCGGGAGCGCGTTCGCCTTGTCCCGGGGGGACATCCTCGGCCCCCTGATTCGGAATCTCGGATCCGTGCTCGTCATGGGCTTCACGCCGCGCGACGTCTTCGCCCAGCACATGGGCAAGGCGAGCTCTCCGTCGGGCGGCAAGGACGGCAACCTTCACCTGGGCAGGCCGGAGCAGGGCGTCGTCTCGGCAATCTCGATGCTCGGCGCCCTGATCCCCGTCATGGCGGGGGTCGCGCTCGCGGCTCGCATGCAGAGGAGAAACCTCGTCGCCATGACCTATATCGGCGACGGGGGAACCTCGACCGGGCCCTTCCACGAAGGAATGAACTTCGCCGGAGCACAGAGGCTGCCGCTCGTGGTCGTTGCCGAGAACAATGGCTGGGCGTATTCGACGCCGCTGCGCAAGCAGACCGCGGCCAAGAGCCTGGCGGACCGGGCCGCGGCCTACGGGATCCCCGCCGAGTCGGTGGACGGCAACGACGTGCTCGCGGTCTTCGAGGCAAGCGCCCGAGCCGTCGATCGAGCCCGCGCCGGCGCGGGTCCAACGCTCGTCGAGGCGATCACCTACCGCATGAAGGGTCACGCCGAGCACGACAATCAGGAATACGTTCCGAAGCAGGAGCTCGAAGCCTGGATCCGTCGCGACCCGATCGAAGCGTACGCGCGGGAGCTCGGGGAGTCGGGACTCGTCGGACGCGAGGAGCTCGCGGCGATCGACCGCGAGATCTCGGCCGAGGTCGAACACCAGGCCGATCTGGCCGACAAGGATCCGTATCCCGCTGCGGAGCGCGCCCTCGAGGGAGTGTACGCGGCCGCACCGATCACGCCGCGGGTCGCCGCCCGGGAGAGGTCATGACGGTCTCCCCTCCTCCCGCCTCGCGCCCCTCGACCACCTACGTCGAGGCCATCCGCGAGGGCATCCTCGAGGAGATGGAGCGGGACGATCGCGTCTTCCTGCTCGGCGAGGACGTCGGCGTTTACGGCGGCGCGTTCAAGGTGAGCGAGGGACTCCTCGCACGCTTCGGCGAGGAGCGCGTCCTCGACACGCCGCTCTCGGAGACCGCGATCGTGGGCGCCGCGGTGGGCGCCGCCCTGATGGGAATGCGGCCGGTGGCGGAGATGCAGTTCGCGGACTTCTTCTCCTGCGCCTTCGACATGATCACGAACTTCGCCGCCAAGTCGCGGTACCGAACGGGAGCCGGGGTGCCGCTCGTCGTGCGCGGGCCCTCGGGAGGCGGCGTGCACGGCGGTCCTTTCCACTCGCAGAACCCCGAGGCTTACTTTGCTCACACTCCGGGGTTGAAGATCGTGCAGCCGGCCACGGCGGCCGACGCCAAGGGGCTCATCAAGGCCGCAATCCGTGACGAGGATCCGGTTCTCTTCTTCGAGCACAAGTATCTCTACCGCCGTGTCCGCGACGTGTTGCCGGAGGGCGATCACGTCGTCCCGATCGGGCAGGCCGCCGTCCGCCGCGCGGGCCGGGACCTGTCGATCTTGACCTATGGGGCGATGGTCTGGACGGCTCTCGACGCCGCGGCGACCCTGGAATCGGAAGGCATCGACGCCGAGATCGTAGACCTGCGCACCCTGCTGCCCCTGGATGAGGAGACGATCTTCGCCTCGGTCGGGCGAACCGGCAAGGCGATCGTCCTGCATGAAGCCACCCGCACCGGGGGCATCGGGGCCGAGATCGCGGCGCGCCTCGCGGAGCGTTGCTTCGAGTCTCTCGACGCTCCGATCGTCCGCGTCACCGCGCCCGACACACCGGTCCCCTTCTCGCCGCCGCTCGAGGAGGCCTTCCTTCCCAATGCCGAGAAGCTCTGCAAGGCGGCGCGGGCGCTCGCCGGATACTGAGCGCGGGTCCGCGCGACTTCGCCGGGCGCGACGCCCCGAGCCGGAGTCGGTCTGCGATAGCCTAGGTTCATGCGCTTCGAGGGCCAGCTTTCCATCCACGCGCCCCGGGAGAAGGTCTGGGCATTTCTGACCGACCCCGAGAAGGTCTCCGGCTGCGCGCCGGGGCTCGAGTCGCTGGAGATCGTGGAGCCAGGAAGGAAGTTCCGCGCTACGACCTCGATCGGCTTCGGCGTCGTCAAGGTTCGGTTCGTCAACGACGTCGAATGGGTCGAGATGGATCCGCCGAAGAAAGCGCGAATGAAGGCGCACGGCACCGCACCCGGCAGCGGAGTGGACGCAGCGACCTCGATGATCCTGACGGAGGGAGCCGAAGGAGCGACCGATCTCGCGTGGACGGCCGACGTCAACGTCGTCGGAACGGTGGCGAGCCTCGCCGCCCGGCTCATGGGCAGCGTCACGCAGAAGTTGACCGGCGCCTTCTTCGAGAAGGTGCGCGAGGCGATCGAGTCGAACGCCTGACGTATACTGCGCGCCGTTCGGCCGCGAAGGAGGCGACATGAAACACTCCGTCTCCGTCACCGTCAACGGAGTCCGCCGGAAGCACGAGGTCGAGGCGCGGCTGCTGCTCGTCCACTACCTGCGCGAAACCCTCGGCCTTACCGGCACCAACGTCGGCTGCGATACGAGCCAGTGCGGATCCTGCACGGTGTTGCTGGACGGCAAGGCCGTGAAGTCCTGCACGATGCTCGCGGTGCAAGCCGATGGTTCCGAGATCACGACGATCGAAGGGCTCGCCGCCGACGGCAAGCTTCATCCCCTCCAAAGCGCCTTCTGGGAAAAGCACGGTCTCCAGTGCGGCTTCTGTACCCCGGGAATGATCCTGACGGCCTGCCATCTGCTCGCGAAAAACCCCAAGCCTTCCGACGCGGAAATCCGTCATGGCCTGGAGGGCAACTTCTGTCGCTGCACGGGCTACCAGAACATCGTCGCCGCCGTCAAAGAGGCCGCGACGCGGATGTAAGGGGTCGCACATGGCAACGCGCATTTTCGGGTCGGGCATCAAGCGGCGTGAAGACCCGAGGTTGATCACGGGTCAGGCGAAGTACACCGACGATTTCGTTCTTCCCGGGATGGCGCACCTGGCGGTCGTCCGGTCGCCCTACGCGCACGCCAAGATCAAGGGTATCCGCACCAAGAAGGCCGCCGCGATGGAGGGCGTCCTCGGCGTCTTCACCGGCAAGGACATGAAGGAGGCAGGCTTCGGGCCGATTCCGTGCGCCTGGGTCGTTCCGGGATCGGACACGAAGACGCCCCCCTATCGGCCGCTCGCGATCGACGTCGTGCGCTTCGCGGGCAACGCCGTGGCCGTCGTGGTCGCGGTGGACCGTTATGGAGCCCGAGACGCCGCGGAGGCGGTTGAGGTGGATTACGAGCCACTGCCGGCCGTGTCCAACGCCGAGGAGGCGACGCGAAAAGGCCAGCCGCAGCTCCATGCGGAAGCCCCGAACAACATCTGCTTCAAGTGGAACGTCAAGGGCGGCGACGTCGAGGCGGCGTTCCGCTCCGCCGATGTGGTCGTCAAGGAGCGCATCCTCAATCAGCGCCTGATCCCGAACGCGATCGAGCCGCGGGCGGCGCTGGCCCAATACAGCGCTGCCACCAACGAGGTCACCCTCTGGGTCACGTCCCAGAACCCGCACATCGTGCGCTTCCTCCTTTCGCTCGACACCGGAATCCCCGAACAGAAGATCCGGGTCATCGCGCCGGAGGTCGGCGGGGGATTCGGCAGCAAGATCCCGCACTATCCGGAGGACGCGATGGCCATCTTCGCCTCGAAGATGTGTGGCTGTCCCGTCAAGTGGACCGAGACGCGCAGCGAGAACTACCGGGGGACGATCCACGGGCGAGATCACATCCAGGACGTCGAGATGGCCGCGACGAAAGACGGCAAGATCCTCGCCCTTCGCGCGAAGGTCTGGGCCAACCTGGGCGCCTACCTCTCGACGGCGTCCACGGGGATCCCGACGATCCTCCACGGGTTGATGCTCTCGGGCGCCTACGACATCAAGAACATCCACGAAGACGTTTACGGCGTTTTCACGAACACGACGCCGACCGACGCCTACCGCGGAGCCGGCCGTCCCGAGGCGACGTTCATGGTGGAGCGGCTGGTCGATCTGGTCGCGAAGAAGCTGAAGATGGACCCCGCCGACATTCGGAAGAAGAACTTCATTCCACCCTTCACCGAAGGTCACACCGTGGCGACGGGCATCACCTACGACTCGGGGAACTATGCGGGAACGCTGGACAAGGCCGTGACGATTCTCGATTACCCGGGCCTGCGCCGGCAGCAGGCCGAGCGTCGCCGGAAGGGCGAGTGCGTCGGCATCGGCTTTTCCACCTACGCCGAGATCTGCGGCCTCGGGCCTTCGCAGGTCGCCGGGGCCGTCGGCTTCGGGGGCGGGCTCTGGGAAAGCGCGATCGTGCGTTTCCATCCCTCCGGCAAGGTCAACGTGATGGTCGGCATCTCGCCGCACGGCCAGGGAGAGGAAACGACGTTCGCCCAGATCGTGGCGAGCGAGCTCGGCGTTTCGGTCGAGGATGTCGAGGTCGTGCACGGGGACACCGAACGCACCCCGATGGGATGGGGATCGTACGGCAGCCGCTCGACCCCGGTCGGCAGCGGTGCGCTGATGGGCGCGATCGCGAAGATCCGGGAAAAGGCGAAGATCGTCACCGCCCACCTGCTCGAGGCGGCCACCGAGGACATCGATTACGAGGACGGAAAGTTCTTCGTGAAGGGGTCGCCGTCGAAATTCAAGACGATCCAGGACGTGGCCCTGATGGCGAACGTGGCCTGGAACCTTCCGAAGGGCCTCGAGCCGGGACTCGAGGCGTCGGCGTTCTTCGATCCGCCGAACTTCGTGTACCCCTTCGGCGCACACATCGCCGTCGTGCGCGTCGACCCCGAGACGGGCGAGATCCGGCTCGAGCGCTATGTGGCCGTGGACGACTGCGGGCGCGTCATCAACCCCATGATCGTGGAAGGTCAGATCCACGGGGGCATCGTTCAGGGCATCGGCCAGGCGCTCTTCGAGGGCGCCGCCTACGACGAGAACGCGCAGCTCTTGACCGGATCGATGATGGACTACGCGATTCCACGGGCGCGCTCGTTTCCGCGATTTGAGCTCGGGATGACCGAAACGCCGACGAGCGCCAATCCGCTCGGCGTCAAGGGAATCGGCGAGACGGGCACGATCGCCTCGACGCCCGCGGTGTACAACGCGGTCATGGATGCCCTGGCGCCTCTGGGAGTCGAACAGGTCCACATGCCTTTGACGCCCGAACGCGTCTGGCGGGCGATCCAGCAAGCGCGGAGGTAGGCCATGTATCCCGACCAATTCGAGTACTTCCGCCCGAAGACGCTCGCCGAGGCAGCCGCCCTCCTGAAGAAGCACAAGGGAGCGCGCGTGCTCGCCGGCGGCCACAGCTTGCTGCCCGCAATGAAGCTCCGACTCGCCAGCCCGAAGGCCTTGATCGACATCGGCCGGATCAAGGGCTTGAGCGGAATCCAGGCTCGGGGCACGCACCTCTGGATCGGCGCGACCACGGTGCATGCGGACGTCGCCGCGTCGCCCGCGGTGAGGAAGTCATGCCCGGTTCTCGCCGAAGCGGCCGGCGAGATCGGCGACCTTCAGGTCCGAAACCGCGGAACAATCGGGGGCTCCGTCGCCCATGCCGATCCGGCTGCCGACTACCCCACCGTCCTCGTCGCGCTCGACGCCACGATCGTGGCGAAGGGACCGAAGGGCGAGCGCAAGATTCCCGCCGGAAAATTCTTCCTGGATCTCTTCACGACGGCATTGAAGCCCGGCGAGATCGTCACGTCGGTGCTGATTCCGACCGGCGGCAAGGGTGTCGGGGGCGTTTACGTGAAGCACGGCCATCCCGCCTCCGCCTACGCGGTGGTCGGCGTCGCGGCGATCCTCGAGGTCAAGAACGGCAACTGCGTTCGCGCGAGCCTCGCGGTGGGCGGAGCCACGCCGAACCCGGTGCGCGCCTCGAAGGCCGAGGCGTCGCTTGCCGGAAAGAGGGTCGACGACGCGGCGATCGAGTCCGCCGCGCGCGAGGTCGGCGCCGCAATCCGCGATCCGCTCTCGGACGGCTACGCCTCGGGGGAGTTCCGGGTGCACCTGGCGACGGTGATGGCGAAACGTGCCCTCCAAACGGCCGCCGAGCGGGCGCGCGGTTAAGAGATCGGGCGGGCCCGGCGCGGGCCCGGATTCCTCGATCGACGCGCTGCAGGCCGCCCTGCGGGAGAGGCGCTACTTCGCCGGGCGAGGACTGGCGACGTCGATCTTCCTGGCCTTGAAGCTCCGCCGCCCTCTCTTTCTGGAGGGCGAGGCCGGCACGGGCAAGACCGAGGTCGCCCGAGTCCTTGCGGACACTCTCCACACGGAGTTGATACGCCTCCAGTGCTACGAGGGGCTCGACGTGCACCACGCCGTCTACGAGTGGAACTACGCGCGGCAGATGATGCACATCCGCCTGGCCGAATCGAAGGAGGAGACGACCGACGAGAAGGAGCTCTTCGGCCCGGACTTCCTCGAGAGGCGGCCGTTGCTCGAGGCGATCGACCCTGCCCGGAAGAAAGCTCCGGTGCTCCTCGTGGACGAGATCGACCGAAGCGACGAGGAGTTCGAAGCCTACCTGCTCGAGGTGCTCTCCGAGTTTCAGATCACCATCCCGGAAATCGGCACCATCCGCGCCACGCACGCCCCCGTCGTGGTGATCACCTCCAACCGCACGCGCGAGGTCCACGACGCCTTGAAGCGCCGCTGCCTCTACCAGTGGATCGACTATCCCTCGCTCGAGGAGGAGCTCGCGATCGTCCGCGCCAAGGTGCCCGGGGCCTCCGAGCGCCTCGCGCGCCAAGTGGCGGGCTTCGTGGCCGAGCTGCGGCAGACGGACCTCTACAAGCTGCCGGGGATCGCCGAGACGCTCGACTGGACGGCCGCGCTCGTCGCTCTCGATCGCGAGGAGCTCGATCCCGGCGTCGTGGACGAAACACTCGGCCTGCTGCTGAAATACCAGGATGACGTCGCGTCGGTCAAGGGAACCCGGGGCGCCGCGATGCTCGAGCGCGCCCGCGCTGCCGGATGAGCGGGCAACTGTTGCGCAACGCCCTTCTCTTCGGGCGGGTGCTCCGAGGACTGGGACTCGAAGTCGGGCCGGACAGTTCCATCGAGCTCGTGGCCGCGCTCGAGCACGTGCCCGTCGGCCGGCGGACCGACTTCCAGAACGCCGCGCGCTGCGTTCTCGTGCGGCATCGCGAAGACCTGCGCCGCTTCGATCAGGCCTTCGACGCCTTCTGGAGGAAGCCCCGAGGGGAGAGTACCTCCCGCGACTTGGCCGCGTTGGGCGAGAAGCGGAAGTTTCGCCGGTCACAGTTCGAGCCCTCGGCGCCGGACGTCGGGCCCGACGCGGAGCCTGGGAGAAAGGGGCCCGAAAGGGGCCCGTTGCCCACGATCCTCCGTCCGACGCTCACCTGGAGCGCCGACGAGGTCCTGCGCCACAAGGACTTCGCCGATATCACGGGCGAAGAGCTCGAGGCCGTACGGGGCCTGCTGCGCGAATTCTCGTGGCGAATCGCCCCGGCCGTGAGCCGCCGGTTCGACTCGCGGGGCCGCGAGAGGCTCGATCTGCGTCGCACGTTGCGGCGCAGCCTGCGTCATGGAGGCGAAGTGCTCTCCTGGGATCGGAATCGCCGGCGACAGCGTCCCCGGCCCGTCGTCGTCATCGCCGACGTCAGCGGCTCGATGGAGCGCTACACGAGACTGCTGCTCCTCTTCCTCCACGGGTTGGCGCGTCGGCGCGACCGCCGCGTGGAGGCGTTTCTCTTTGGCACGCGGCTGACGCGCGTCACGCGGGAGCTCGCCGGAGCCGACGTCGACCTCGCCCTCCAGGAGGTCGCCCGAGCCGTTCCGGACTGGTCCGGCGGCACGCGCATCGGCGCGGCCCTCCGGGAATTCAACTTCCGATGGGGGCGGCGAGTGCTCTCCGGTGGACCGGTCGTGCTCCTGATCAGCGACGGGTGGGACCGGGGCGAGCCGGAGCTCCTCGCGCGGGAAATCGCCCGGTTGCAGCGGAGCTGTCGCCGGCTCGTTTGGCTGAACCCGCTCGCGGGCTCCGTCGGCTACGAGCCACTCGCTCGGGGCATGCGCGCGGCGCTTCCCTACGTCGATGACTTTCTGCCCGTTCACAGCCTGGCGAGCCTGGAGGCCCTGGCGCGGCATCTGGAGACTCTTCCGGAAGGAAGGCCGCCGCGACGCCGTGCGTTTCGGGGAGAAGCGGCATGAAAGACGTCCTGCCCGACATCGACCGGTGGCTCGCGGAGGGAGAGACCGTCGCCGTCGCGACCGTCGTCGAGACCTGGGGCTCCGCTCCTCGCCCGCCTGGCGCCCGGATGGCGCTGACGGCAGCCGGCAAGATCGCCGGCTCGGTCTCCGCCGGATGCGTCGAGAACGCCGTCGTCGAAGCCGGGCAACAGACGCTCAAGAGCGGTCGGCCCCGGCTGCTGCGTTTCGGAGTGGCCGACGATACGGCCTGGAGCGTCGGCCTTGCCTGCGGAGGATCGATCGAGGTGTTCGTTGAAAAGCTCGAGCCCTCGGTGTGGCAGCTCGTTCGCGACGAGGTCTTGGCGGAGAGGCCGGTCGCAGCCGCCACCGTGGTCCGCGGTCCGGATCCTCTGCTCGGGCGCCGGAGGGTGCTCCTTCACGACGGTAGCCTCCGCGGCTCGATCGGCGAGGGATTCGATGAAGCCGCGGAAGCCCAAGCCCGAGCGGCCCTCTCGACGGGCGCCTCCCGGCGGGTCGCCGCCGGGACCGAGCCGGGGATCGAGCTCTTCGTCGAGGTGCTGCGCCCCGCGCCGCGCCTGGTCATCGTCGGCGGGGTGCACATCGCCCTGTCGCTCGCCGCGCTGGCCCGCACGCTCGGCTTTCGAACCGTCGTCGTCGACCCGCGCGAAGCCTTCGCCAATCGCCAGCGCTTCCCCGGGGTCGACCGCATCGTCAATACCTGGCCGGACCGGGCGCTCGCCGAGCTGTCGGTGGACGACTCGACGGCGATCGTCATCCTCACGCACGACCCGAAGCTCGACGATCCTGCGCTCGCCGCCTCCCTCTCGAGCCCGGCGTTCTACGTCGGGGCCTTGGGCAGCCGCCGCACTCAGCAGAAGCGGCGCGAGCGACTCCTCGCTGCCGGCGTGCCGGAGGAGTGGCTCGCGAGGCTGCGCGCTCCGATCGGACTGGATTTGGGCGGCCGGTCTCCGGAGGAGATTGCGCTGGCGGTGCTCGCCGAGATCGTCGCGACCCGAAACGGCGTCGCCGATCCTAGGGCGCCGGCGAAATCCGAGAGCCGAGGCTGAGGAGGGCCCGCCGCAGCCGGGCGTGCCGCTGCATCAGGCGAAGATAGCTCCGCTCGTTGGAGCCCGCCTTCGCCCGGAGAAGCGACCGCATCGCCTGCCGCTCCTCGCGCGTCCAACGGACCAGGTCCGGCACCAGCGCGAGAACGAGCGCGAAGTCTTGGAAGACCTTCCGCTCGAGAGGGGCGAGGCGTTCCGGCTGCAGCCCGAGCGCCGAGGCCACGCGCCTTCCGGAGGCTTCGCGGATCCTCCGCGCGCTCCCGCCGAACCGGCGCGCCATGACGCGATTGACCGCGAGACCGAGATTCCGGATGTGGAATCGGTCCCAGTTCCCGGACGCCGTGCCCGGAACCTCGTACAGGAGGTTGTGTGTCACGAGGCGCCGCAGCGTCTGTGCGGTAGAGCGATACGCGGGTTCCCGGGCGAGACGCGCCTCCTCCCGCGCGACCAAGGCGGCCACGCCGGGATTCGTGGGACGAAACCCGAGCTTCCGGTAGAACCAGAAGGCGCCCGACGCGATCGCCTCTTCGTTCTCGAAACCCAGCTGATAGGGGTCGATCGAGAAGGACGTGACGCCGAGCGCATCACGGTGGAACTTCAAGACCTGCGCGTAGATCCACGCCGATTCGCCCTCGCGGAAGGCGTAGTACATGTTGAAGCCGATCTCCAAGCGCTCAAAAAAGGCGAGCCCCTCGATGTAGCCGATCGGCACGCCGTTCTTGACGACGAAGCCGCCGTATGCGGAGCGCAGCGGCAGTCGTCGCCTCGGGCCGACCCCGAGGAGAAAGAGCTCGACGCCCCGGCCGGGCCGGACCGACAGCACCGAGCCGGGGTCGGCGTAGGTGAACGTATAGAACTCGCGGTACCTCGCGGCGGTCGCCTCGCGCACCATGTCGCAGACCCTTTCGCCTTCGCGCCGCGAAAGCCTCCGAATCTTCAGAGGCGGTGCCGCGAAGACCTCGGCCAACGAGACGTTTCGGCGGGAGAGCAGCGGCCCCTCGTGTACAAAGGGCGCCGGGCCCGGCCGTCGCATTCGAGTCCGCGACGCGGGACTGCCTCCCAGATCCCATGCCACGGGCACGCCGAGGGCGTCCCAGCGCTCCGCTCCCTCGCCCCGCGAGAGCGGGAGCCGCTCGTAGCGATCCAGGAGCCAGCCCACGTCCCGACTGCGGCTGCCGGCCGCCGCGCGAAGCCAGTCCGAGTAGGGCACGTTCGCGTCGGCGAGAGCCTCCTCCTCCAGGAGCGGCACGAATTGCGGCCAAGTGGCCCGCATCCGGTCCGGCGCATCGCACGCTCCCCAGTCGATCTCGACTCGGCGCGGATGGCGCGCCCTCAGCCACCGGACGAGGTCGAAAGAGAAGTCGGTCGTGACGGTCGTCCCCGCTATCCCCGCGACCTCCGGGTCGTCGAAGACCGAAAGGTCGGCGCCCGCCTCTTCGAGGCGCCGGACGATCCCCGGAACCTCCCGGAGGAGCGCCTCGATCCTTTCGGCGAGGGCGTGGTACGGGAGATAGGCGCGCAGGAAGAGCAGCCGGTCGTGAACTCGAACGAGAAGAGCGGCGTCCCTCGAGGCCAGGCGCCAGAGCCGATCGACGGCGCGCGCAATCCGCGAGAGAGGCTCTCGGCGCACGCGCGGCTCCGAAAGGAGGGCAAGCAGGCGGTCGGCGGCCGTCGGCACGGGGCGGATGCTAGCAGGCCCACCGATTCCGCAGTTAAGATCCCGCGGCTCGGCCCGATCGCCCGGCGACTTCGAAAGGAGAGCGATGAGACGAACCGCGCGGCCCTGGATCCTGTCCGCCCTTTCCCTGCTTGCCGTGTTCACGACGCTCGCGGAGGAGAACCTCCCCGGCCGCGACCCCGCTCAGCCGATCGACGAGGAGTACACGCGAAAAATCCGCGAATACACGACGGAGCCCTTCTTCCTCTCGCCCCTGACCGACTACCTCCCCGCTGCCCCCGGCATTCCGACGCCCCGTGTGCTCGGCGACATCGCCGGCGCTCCCGCCAAGCTTCCCTACTCGATGGAGGTCTATCGGTACTTCCGCGAGCTCGCCGCCGCGAGCCCCCGCGTCAAGGTCCGCACGATCGGGACGACCGAAGAGGGCCGCGAGATGATCGTCGTCACCGTCGCCTCGGAGGCGCTCCTCGCCAACCTCGATGAGAACCGGGACCGCCTGGCGAAGCTCGCCGATCCGCGGACGATCCAGTTAAACGACACGGAAGCCGAGAGGTTGATCGCGGCCTCGGCCCCCGTCTACTACATCACCGGCACGATCCATTCTCCCGAGACGGGCGCGCCGACGGCCTTGATGGAGCTCGCCTACCGGCTCGCGGTCGATGAGAGCCCCTACATCCGCTACATCCGCGACCACGTCATCACCCTGATCACGCCCGTCGTCGAGGTCGATGGCCGCGACCGGCAGGTCGATGTCTACAACTGGCACCTCGCGCATCCCGGCGAGAACTGGCCGCCGCTCGTCTACTGGGGCCACTATGTGGCCCACGACAACAACCGCGACGCGATGGGGCTCTCCTTGAAGCTCACGCGCAACATCCTCGCCGCGTACCTGGAGGCGAAGGCCCAGTTTCTCCACGACCTGCACGAGTCGGTGCCCTATCTCTACGACAACACGGTCGGCGACGGGCCGTACAACGCCTGGCTCGATCCGATCGTCACCAACGAGTGGCAGATGCTCGGCTGGAACAACGTCCAGGAAATGACCCGATTCGGCATGCCCGGCGTCTTCACGCACGGGACCTTCGACACGTGGTCCCCGGGCTACCTGATGTTCCTCGGCGCCACCCACAACGGGGTCTCCCGCCTCTACGAGACCTTCGGGAACGCCGGGGCCGACACGCTCGAACGGACGCTCCGTCCGGGGGAATACTCGCGGCCCTGGTACCGGCAGAACCCGCCGCTGCCGAAGGCGCGATGGTCGCAGCGGGACAACAACAATTACGAGCAGACGGGCTTGCTCGTGTCGCTTCATTACGTTGCGGTCAATCGAGGCGACTTTCTGCGCAACTTCTATCTGAAGAGCAAGCGCTCGGTCGAAAAGCCCAAGGCCGAAGGCCCGGCCGCCTACGTCTTTCCGGCAAACGACCCGAGGCCGGCCGCGCAGGCGGAGCTGCTCCGCGTGCTGCAGACACAGGGCTGCGAGGTACACCGGGCCACCGCTCCGATCACGACCGTCGTCTCGCTGCCGACGAAACCGAAGACGGACGCCGAGAAGGAGAAGGGCGAAGCCGGAAGGAAGTCCGAGCCGAAGGACGACAAGCCCGCCTCCGAGACGCGCACTTTCCCGGCGGGCAGCTACCTCGTGCGAATGGACCAGCCGTACAGCCGAATCGCCGACGCGATGCTCGACTACCAGTATTGGAGCCCCACCGATCCGCAGAAGAGCCCCTACGACGACACGGGCTGGACCTTCGGCGAGCTCTATGGCGTGGAGGTCCGGCGCGCGAACGATCCGAAGGTCCTCTCTTTCGCCATGGAGCGGGTTTCGGCTCCCGTCCCGCTGCCCGGCGGCGTCAAGGGGGAAGGGGCAGTCTTCGCTCTCAATCACAACGCGGAGAGCGCGCTCGTGACGCTGCGCTTCCGGTTCCCGGACGCCACCTTCGAGGCGGCCGAAGCGCCTTTCGAAGCCGCCGGCCGCAAGTTCGCTCGCGGTTCCTTCCTGATCCGGGGCGTCGGCCGGCAGGAGCTCCAGGCCGCCTCCTCCGAGCTCGGCCTGTCCGTTGCCGCGATCCCCTCGGCTCCCCCGGTCCCGACCCACCCCCTGCGAGCGCCCCGCATCGCCATCCTGCACACCTGGATGTGGACGCAAGACGAGGGGTGGTGGCGAATGGCGTTCGACGAGAGGAAGGTCCCCTTCGAGTACATCAGCACGCAGGTGGTTGCCAGGACGCCCGACTTGCGTTCTCGCTTCGACGTCATCGTCTTCCCCCCCGCCGGAATCGGCGCGCGCAACATCGTCGGCGGAATGCCGATGTGGGGCAACCCGCTGCCCTGGAAGACGACCGCGCTCACACCCAACCTCGGCAAGATCGACTCGACCGACGACATGAGGCCGGGCCTCGAGCTATCGGGTGTCGAGAACCTCAAGCGCTTCGTCGCCGACGGTGGCCTCCTGATCGGCGCGATGGACTCGGCCGAAGTGGCGATCGATTACGGCCTCGCGCCGGGGGTCTCGGTCGCCCGTCCCGATAAGTTGAAGTTGACCGGTAGCGTCGTGCGATCGAAGCTCGTGGACGGGGAGAGCCCGATCGTCTACGGGTATGGAGAGACGACCTCCATCTTCTCCTTCGACGGCCCGATCTTCGACCTGTCCAACCTGGCCGGCCAGCGAGTGCGGCGCCGCCCGCCCGCCTCGGAGAAGGAACGCGCGACAGGGCGCGGCACCGCCGACGACCCCGACTACGTCGTCGGACGGCCGCCGGCTCCCCTCCCCGCGGAGCCCAAGGCCGAGCCATGGGAAGCGCTGCCCTTGACCGACGAGCAGCGGCGCAACAACCCCTTCGTGATCCCGCCCCCGTCCCGGCCCCGGGTGCCCTTGCGGTATGGGGACGCGAAGGATCTGCTCGTTTCCGGCCTTCTCGAGGGCGCCTCGGAGATCGCCCAGCATCCGGCGATCGTGGACGTCCCCTTCGGGAAAGGGCACGTCGTGCTCTTCTCCAACAATCCTTTCTGGCGCAGCGAGACTCGGGGAAGCGAGTTTCTGGTGTTCAACGCCATCCTGAACTTCGACAGCCTGAACGCCGGGAGGAAGGACGCGGAAAAGTAGCGCGACAAGGTGAGACCCGCGCAACAAGCTAGAATCGCGCCGGGACTCGAAACAGCCCCGCTGACATGATCTGCCCTGCTTGCCAGACGCCCAACCCCGAGGGCGCGGCGTCATGCTCGCATTGCAGCGGAAGCCTCTCGGACTCCGATCAAACTCTTCGGCTTTTGAGCGCCGACGCCTCCGAGATGCCCACCATGGCGAGCCCCACGTCGCTCAAGGACTGGGTCAAGAGCCGGCCGACGAGCGGGGTTCCCGCTTCCTCCGTCCTGCCCGACGGGCTCGAGATCGCCGGGCGCTACCGGGTGCGCAAGCTCCTCGGCATGGGCGGCATGGGGGCGGTTTACCGAGTCCACGACGAGGAGCTCGACCGGGACGTGGCCCTGAAGCTCATCCGGCCGGACATCGGCGAGAATCCCGAGGCGCTCGAACGGTTCAAGCGGGAGATCCAGCTGTCGAGCAAGATCACGCACAAGAACGTCCTGCGCGTCTACGACCTCGGCGCCTCAGACGGCATCAAGTACCTGACCATGCAATTCGTCGAGGGCGAAGACCTCTCGACGATTCTCAAGCGCATCGGTCGGCTCCCAATTCCCCGCCTGACCCACATCTTCCGGCAGACTCTCGAGGGGTTGCGCGCCGCCCATGACCAGGGCGTCATCCATCGCGACCTGAAGCCCCAGAACATCATGCTCGATGCCTCGGACAACGTCTACGTCACGGACTTCGGCCTGGCCAAGTCGCTCGAACAATCCGGCATGACCCAGACCGGCACCATCGTCGGAACGCCCTACTACATGTCGCCAGAGCAGGTGACGGGCGCGCCGATCGATCGTCGGTCAGACATCTATTCGCTCGGCGTGATCCTCTACGAAATGTCGACGGGCCGACTCCCCTTCACGGGCTCGACGCCTTACGAGGTGATGGCCAAGCGGCTACAGCGCGCACCGCAGCCCGCCGGCGAGCTGAATCCGGATCTGCCCGCGTACCTCCGAAAGATTCTCGAGCGCTGTATGGCGATCGACCCGGCAGCCCGCTATCAGACGGTCGAGGACGTCCTGAAGGATCTCGATGCCAGCGGTTTCCGGACAACATTGCGCTTCGAGGTCGCGAAGAGGCCGTGGCTACGGCCCGCCCTCGCTGTCGTCATCGCGCTTGCACTCGTCGCGGGCGCGGCCATCGCGTTCCGAGGCCGCCGGGCCGCGCGGCCGGCACCGCAGCCGGGCGTCACGAACCAGCCGGTCTCGCTTGCGATCCTGCCGTTCCGCAACGCCTCGGGCGACTCCTCCCTCGACTGGCTGGGATCCAGCCTGGCCGAGATGCTGCGGTCCGACATCGGACGATCGGCGTCGCTGCGGACGGTTCCGTCGGAGCGGCTTCATCAGATCCTCAGCGACCTGCGGATCTCCGCCGACTCGGCCTTCGATCCCGCCACGCTTCGAAAGCTCGCGCAGTTCAGCAACGCCGACACCGTCATTTGGGGGCAGTACGTCAAGTTCGGAACCGAAATTCGGATCGACGCCACTCTCGAAGACGTCAAGCGGCAGCGGTCCGTCGCGCTCAAGGCGCATGCGCCGAGCCAGAGCGGTCTTCAGGGCGCCATCGACCAGCTCGCCCAGTCGATCCGTGAGGGCCTTTCGCTCTCCTTCAATGCCCTGGCGGAGCTCAAGGCCACCGCCTTCAAGCCGTCTACGAAATCGCTCGAGGCGCTGCGGTTCTACAACGAGGGGCTGCAGCTCGCGCGCCAGGGTAAGAACTCCGAGGCGCTGACGAAGTTCAAAGAGTCGATCCAGGCCGATTCGGAATTCGCCCTCGCCTACGCGAAGCTCGGTCAGACCTACGCCAATCTGGGGTACGACACGGAAGCGGAACAGAGCTCACGCCACGCGGTGGAGCTCTCGGAGAACCTTCCGGCGCAGGAGAAATATCTCATCAACGCCAGCCATGCGCGGATCGTCAACGATACCGAGAAGGCGATCGGGGCCTACGAGAACCTCGCCAAGGCGTCACCGGATGATTCCGAGGTCAACTTCGAGCTGGCCGCCCTCTACGAGGCCTCGGGCGCCTTCGATCAGGCGCGCGCCCACTACAAAAAGGTCCTCGAGCGCGATCCGAAGTACGTCGCCGCCCTTCTCGCATCAGGCCGCGTCGAGATCAAGGCCGGAAACCCGCAGGGGTCGCTCGACTACCTGAACCAGGCCCTGAGCCTCGCCATTCAGCTCGAGCGGGACGAAGAGAAAGCCGACGTGCTCCACGCCATCGGGGTGGCCTACGGGCAACTGGAGAAACCGAACGACGCGCTGCGCTCGTACCAGGAATCGCTCGAGATCAAGCGCCGGATCGGTCAGAAGCGTGGAATCGCCGTAACTTTGGGGGAGATGGCCCAGGTCCAAGATCGATTAGGAGATCGGGATGCCGCGCTGGCCAGCTACAAGGAGGCGCTGCAGATCCAGCGCGAGATCGGCGACAAGAGGGGGACCGGCTTGACGCTCAACAACCTTGGCAGCTTCTACGAGGATCGCGGGAACTACGACCAGGCGCTGCAGAACTACAAGGAGTCGCTACAGATTCAGCGCGAGGTCGGCAATCAGGACGGTGAAGCGCTCTGCCTCAACAACATCGGCAACGTCTACCTCTTCAAGACCCAATACGACGACGCTCAGACCAACTTCGAGAGGGCGCTCCAGATCCGCGAGAAAACCAAGAACTCAGGCGACATCGCCGACACCCTGCACAACCTCGGCGAGACCGCGACGAACAAGGGTCAATACGATCAGGCGCTCAAGCACTACCTGCGCGCGCTTCAGCTCCGGCGCGACGCCAGCGACAAGCGGGGCGCCGCCATCGAGTCGTACAGCATGGGAACTCTGTTCGAGTACGAAGGGCAGTACGGGGCGGCGGTCAACGCGAAAGAGGAAGCTCTGAAGGCCTTCCAGGAGCTCAAGGACAGCGGATTCTGGATGGGCGAGATCTTGAGCGGGACCGGACACTCCCAGTCCATGCTCGGCCGATCGGACGCGGCCCAAGTGCAGCTGGCGGAGGCAATGAAGCTCTCCGACAAGCTCCAGAACAAGGCCCTGACGGCGCAGATCCTGAACTTCCAGGGCGATCGGCTCTTCTACCTCGGCGACGCCAGGGCCGCGCGGCCCCTCTACGAGCGGGCGCTCCAGACCGCCTCGAAGACCGGTGACCGGCGACTCGAGCTGCTGTCGAAGGTTAACCTCGCCAAGAGCGCGATTGCCGAAGGACGTCCCCAGCCGGCGATCGAGGGGCTCAAGAAGCTCGCCGACGAATCCGACTCGCTCGGCTTAAAGTACCTATCGGTCGAGAGCACCGTCTACCTCGGCCAAGCGCTCGTCCAAACGAAGCGCTACCGAGAGGCCCGGCTCGAGCTCGAGCGCGCGCTCGCGAAAAGCGAGAAGCTCGAGTTGCGCGCACTGCAGGCGCGAAGCCATTACCTGCTCGCCTCCGCGTTGCAATCCGCCGGCAACGCCGCCGACGCGTCCCGACACTTGAGCGAGGCCCGCCGGGGCCTCGAGGAAATCCGGAAGGAGGCCAAGACCGACGACGTCGTGAAACGAGCCGACCTCGCCCCGATTCTGGCGGAGGCACGGTGATCGGCCCGCCGAGGTCGAAAAAAAAGCCGGGCCTTGCGGCCCGGCCTCTTCACGCTCGCTGCGCGTCGAATCGCATGAGCTTTACCAGGGAACGGTGCCGCTCCAAGTCCCGAAGGACCTGTACGGGCCATCGCACGACGGGACCGCCGGCCAGACTCTCACATCCCTCTTCTTCTTGACGTGCCCGGGGGACGTGCTGAGATCACCCCGATCTCTGTCGTGGTCCCAATCTTCGCGTTCATCATCATCGCCTCGGACCAGGTAGAGGGTCGGCACTCCCGACTCGGTGAACTGACTCATGGAGCTGTCGTCGTACCAGAGCCTCGCGACACCCGTCAGCTGGGGGCTGCCGAGGCAGGAGTTGCGCACCAACACCTGGATGCTGATGTTGTCGCCCGAGCCGAACGCCTGCGTCGGGAAGGACACCGGGATGCCGAACAGCTTCGCGTTTTGGAAGAGGACGCCGCTTCCCCGCACGCCGAGAAGCTCCCCGGAGCTGACCTCGTTGCCGTTCCTTTTCACCACGGCCCTCAGATCGAACTTGATGCCGGTATCCCAGATCCACTTCAGCCCGACCCTGACCCTGGCCGTCAAGAGATTGTCGGTCCGATCGACCGCTTCGTAGTCGGAGAAACCCGGCTTTTTCCCGCTTACGCCGGGATCGCTGTTACCGGTGGCCCCCAAGGGGTACACGGTGCCGGTGATGTCCTGCGTGTAGCAGAAACCGCCGTCAAAGCCGATTCCGCCCGTGCAGTCTGGGGCTGGTGCATTGTCCACAGGAATCGGCGCGCGATAGAGCCGGACGTTGTTGAGCTGGTCGAGGGTGGGAAAGTCCCAGAACACTTTGTAGAGGACGTCACCCGTGTAATCGACGTCTTTTACCGGCAGCGGCTCGACGACGTGGTAGAAGCCGCACGTTCCCAGCATGGTGTTCGACGTGGCCCCGTCGTACGGGATGCAGTTGGCGGGAGCCAGCCCGGAGTTGAGCCGGGCGTTCAGCTCTGTCTGCGTGATGGGAATGAACTGAACTGCCAGAAAGAAGGGCTTTAGAACGTTCGCCGTGATCTTGATGAAGTGCTTGCTCCCCTCGGTCCCAAAATCGAACCTTTGAGTCGGCGCCCCAGGCAAGAATTCCACATCTACACAGGGAGGCAAGAGCACTTCGACGTCGCATTCGATGCATTGAGTTGGGCACTGAGACCCACCCTCCCCCTCTTGAGACAGGGCCGGGCGCGCGGAAACCAGCGCCGCGAGCACCACACCGCAGATGACGGTCTTGATTTGGAGAGCCGTTTTCATGGTCAGTCCCTCCGTGAGAGAGGTAAGGCGTTAATGCGTTGCTGCGATAGGGGCTGGATTCTCGTCCGGCCCCACCGGAGTGTCAACCCCCCAAGGTGTTAGGCTCGCGTCGCGTGCAACGTAAGCGTGAGATCGGCAACACGAGCCGCGGCCCGACACCGACAGCTGGCGAGTCGCTCGCGAGAGGCTGCTCGAAACCCTTCCGATCCGGCGCGGGGAGCTCGGTGGACTTCCGGATCGGGGCGAATTGCCCTATCCTTGAGGTGCGAAAGGGAGGGCCATGGCTGCCGAAGTCATCATGCCGCAGATGGGCGAGTCGATCGCCGAGGGAACGATTACCAAGTGGCTGAAAAAGGTGGGGGATCCCGTCAAACGGGACGAGCCGATCTTCGAGATCTCGACCGACAAGGTCGACGCCGAGATCCCCTCGCCGGTAGCGGGGACGCTGGTCGAGATTAAGGTTCCAGAGGGCCAAACCGTCGCGATCAACACGGTCGTGGCCCTGATCGGGGAAGCGGGCGAGAAGCCCGCTGCGGCCGCGGCGCCCGAAGCGAAGGTCGCCGCGCCTCCCGCACCGGCGCCCAGAGTCGAGGCGCCCGCCCCGGCACCCGTGCGCCCGCCCGAGCCGGCTCCGCGCCCGGCCTCCCCGCCCCTTCCCCCGCCCCTGGCCGCGCCGCCGGCGGTCTCGACGGGCGGAACCGTCGAGTCCTTCGAGGAGCGGGTCCGGGAGCGATCCTCGCCCCTCGTGCGCAAGATCGCGCAGGAGCACGGGATCAACATTCGGGAGATCGAGGGCACGGGCATCCACAGCCGGGTGACCAAGAACGACATCCTTTCCTACATCGAGAACCGGAAGGTCGCGGCCGCCCAAACGGTCTCTGCCGCCCCCGCGCCGGCCGCAGCGGCCACGGCGCCCGCGTTGCCCAAACCTTCGCCCGCCGAGGTCCCGGCGCCCGGCCGCCCGGCGTTGGTCACGACGGATCGCGACGAGGTCGTCGCGATGACGAAGATCCGGAAGATCACCGCCGAGAACATGATCCTCTCCAAGAGGACTTCGGCGCACGTTGCGACGGTGTTCCAGGTCGACTACACGGCGATCTCCCGGCTGCGCGAGCAGAACAAGGACGCTTTCCTCGCCAAGAACGGCGTCAAGCTGACGTATTTACCCTTCATCTTCCGGGCCTCGATCCAGGCCCTGAAGGAGTTCCCGCAGGTCAACGCGTCGATCGACGGCGACAACATCGTCTACCACAAGGACGTCCACCTCGGGATGGCGGTCGCCCTCGACTGGGGGTTGATCGTGCCCGTGATCAAGAGCGCGGACGAGAAGTCGATCCTCGGCCTCGCGCGGGCGTCGCAGGACCTGGCCGAGCGGGCTCGCACGAAGCGGCTCAAGCCCGAGGAGATCCAGGGCGGCACCTTCACCGTGACCAACCCGGGTGTCTTCGGCTCGCTCTTTGGGACTCCGATCATTCCCCAGCCGCAGGTCGCGATCCTGGGCGTCGGGGCAATCGAGAAGCGCCCGGTGGTCGTTAACGATGAGAACGGGAACGACGCCCTCGGGATCCGGACGGTCGGCTACCTGGCCCTCTCCTTCGACCACCGCCTGATCGACGGCGCGGACGCCGACAAGTTCATGGCGTCGGTCAAGAAGACGCTCGAAAAGGGAGAGTTCGACCTCGGGTAGTGATTCTCCCCTTTCCCCGGGGAGGACCGGCGTGAGAGCGTGATCCCGCGTCTGGGCCGTCGCGCCTG
>DATKAE010000042.1:0-30677 GCA_035498405.1 Thermoanaerobaculia bacterium
GCCGCCGTGGTTGCGAAACCCGCGGCGGACACGGAGGAACCAAGGAAGTACGAAGAAGATCCCGAAGAAAATCGCCCACGGCAGACAGGCCCCGAGATCGCTGCCGCGCCGCGCCTGCTCCCCCCGCGTGCGACCGGTCCCCTTGTACTCCCCCCGCGCCGCCGCCATGAGCGCCCCCGTTCCCGCCTCGATCCCCCCGGTGTAGTCCCCCGTCCGAAAGCGCGGCAGGATCTCATTCTGGATGATCCGATTCGCCGTCACGTCGGGGATCGCGCCCTCGAGCCCGTAGCCCACTTCGATGCGAACCTTTCGGTCCTCGGTGAATACGAAGAGGACCGCCCCGTTGTCGGTCTTCTTCTGGCCGACTCCCCATTTTTCCGCGGCGCGCACGGTGAAGTCCTCGAGCGTGAACCCCTCGGGCACGCGGCGGTCGGTCCAGACGAGGATCTGACTCGACGTGTCTCGCTCGAACTGCGCGAGCTTCTCGTTCAAGGACTCCGCCACACCGGGGCCGAGGACGTCCGCACGATCCGTCACGAACCTCGCCGGCTTCTCCGGAAGCTTGCTCGCGAGGTCGGCACCGAGCCGGGAAGCGCCGATCGCGACGACGAGGCTCGCCGCGAGGCGGCGGCGCCAAGACCCGGCGCGGCCGGCCCGCCTCATGCCCTCGACCCCCGCCCTCGCCAGCCTAGTGGGCCGGCGCCGCCGTCGGGGCCGGCTGACCGAAGTTGAACTGGACCTTCGGCGCCTGCTCGGCGCCGGCGGCCGACTTGAAGTAGGGCCTTTCCTTGAACCCGAGCGTCCGCGCGACGAAGTTGGTCGGGAACTTGAGGATGGCCGTGTTGTAGGACTGTGCCGCTTCGTTGAAGCGGCCGCGCGCCACCGCGATCCGGTTCTCCGTGCCCTCCAGCTGCGCCTGAAGGTCTCGGAAATTGGCGTTGGCCTTGAGCTCCGGGTAGCGCTCCGAGACGACGAGGAGACGCTGCAGGGCGGAGCCCAGCTGATCCTGCGCCGCCTGATAGCGCGCCAGTGTCTCCGGATCGGTCGGAGCCTTGCCCGGCGTGATCGTGGCGCGGCCGACGGAGGCTCTCGCCTCGGTCACGGCCGTCAGGGTCTCCTTCTCGAAGGTCGCCGCGCCCTGAACCGTGGAGACGAGGTTGGGCACGAGGTCCGCCCGCCGCTGATACTGGTTCTCGACCTCCGCCCACTGCTTGTCGACCTCTTGGCCGAGGGTCACGAGCCGGTTGTTCGTCGAAGCAAGAGTGATTCCCACGATCACGACGAGCGCGATGAGAATCGCCAGACAGCCGAGAGCGAGCTTGCCCATGGTTCCTCCTCTTGTGCCCAAAGCGGCGCCGACGGGAACGTCGCGCGGATTCTACCGGATCGAATCCGCCGGTCTCAGCGCCGCCGTCCTCGCAGCCGCTCCAGGATCCGCGCGGGCAACACCGCGCGGAGCTCCCCGACGCCGGTTCCGTCCCAATCCACGCGCGCCACGGCGGCCTTCTTCAGCGGAAGGGTGAGCAGGGGCCGCCCGGCCACCAGACGCCCCAGAAGCGCCCCCAGGTGCGGCTCGTGCCCCACCAGCAGCACTCCGGCCGCCGACTCCGCCCGAATCTCCTCCAGAATCTCCTGCGGATCGCGCCCCGGCTCGAGCGCGCGCGAATCGCGCAGATGGCGCAAGAGCCCGAGCGCCCGAGCCACCGGCTCCGCCGTCTGGCGTGCACGGCGATACGGAGAGGTCAGGATCAGGCCGATTTCGGGCTCCAGCGCCGCGATGCCGCGGGCCACGCCCCGAGCGCGCTCCAGACCCTCCGCCGACAGGGCTCGGTCGGCGTCGCGGCCCGACGGCGAAGCGTCCTCGGCGGCGGCGTGGCGCAACAGCCAGACCTCCATGGCGCCCCCTAGTCTAGTACCGGTTTTTTCGGCGTCCCGGCGCTCCAGATATCATCAAGGCATGCCCCTTGCTGCAGGCGAGCGGATCGGCCCTTTCGAGATCGTCACACCCATCGGGAAGGGAGGAATGGGCGAGATCTACCGCGCCCGAGACACGCGTTTGAATCGCGACGTCGCTCTGAAGATGCTCCCCGACGGCAGCGCCGCCGACGAAGAAACCCTCCAACGATTCGTGCGCGAGACTCACGCGGTCGCCGCGCTGAACCATCCCAACATCCTGGCCATCCACGACACGGGAATGCACAAAGAAATGCCCTACGCCGTCACCGAGCTGCTTCAAGGCGAGACGCTGGCCGAGCGGCTTCGGTCGGGACCGCTCGCGGCGCCGCGCGCCACGGAGATTGCCTCCCAGATCGCCGAGGGCTTGGCGGCGGCTCACGCGATGGGGGTGATCCACCGGGACATCAAGCCCGACAACATCTTTCTGACCCACGAAGGCCGGGCCAAGATCCTGGATTTCGGCATCGCCCGCATCGAGAACCCGGCGCTGCGCACCGGAAAGATCTCGTCGGTCTCCTCGAGTTCGGTATTCGTCATCGGCACCGCGGGGTACATCTCGCCCGAACAGGTCCGAGGCAAGCGCGCCGACGCGCGCAGCGACATCTTCGCGCTGGGCGCCGTGTTTTTCGAGATGCTCACGGGCCAGCGCGCCTTTTACCGCGACAGTCCCGTCGAGTCCCTCGGAGCGGTGTTGCGGGACGACCCGCGAAAGCATCCCGAGGCGCAGAAGATCCCGGACCCGCTGAGGACGTTCGTCTTCCGCTGCCTGGAGAAGGATCCCACCGATCGTTATCAGTCCGCCCGCGACCTGCTGATGGACTTGCGGGCGTTCCAGGCCGGGGCCATCCGGGAGGCGGGCGCGCGCGTCCAGTTTCGGAGCGTTCCGCCCTGGCGGCAACGAAAGACCCGTCTCTGGCTTCGCGCCATCGCCGGAGTCCTCCTGGCCGTCCTCGGCTTCTGGGCGGGGTCGTGCTGGCAGAGAGAACGGCATTCGATCGCCGCGCCCACGGCAAGCGCGCCGCGTCCCTAGGGCATTCGCCGCCGGCCCGTTCCCGAGTCTCGGCCGATTCGGGCAAGCTTCTTGAATCAACCGGGCATCGATGCGAAGAGACGCCCGGCGTACGCTCGCCGCTGCCCTGGGGGCGCTGCTGCTCCTGCCGACGGGCTCCGGCTGTGTCGTGACCACGCTGATCCTCGGAACGGAGAAACGCAAGGTCTACGAGTTCGAGGGTCCCCTCAAGGTCTCGGACCCCGAGTTCCGACGCTCGGCGGAGGCCCTCGGCAACCCCGTGGTCGGTGGCAACGCGGTGACCCTTCTCGAGAACGGCGACGAGATCTTCCCGGCCATGATTCGCGACATGCTGGCCGCCAAGAAAACCATCAATCTCGAAACCTACATCTTTCAACCCGATCGCGCGGGCCGCCTGGTCGGCGACGCTCTCATCGCCGCCGCGCGAAACGGAGTCGAAGTGCGCCTGCTGGTCGACGCTTGGGGCAGCAAATTCGAGGATCTCGGCAAGGAATTCGAGGCCGCCGGCATCCACGCCAAGAAGTACCGGCCCCTGCGGCTCTTCGCGATCAACAAGGTCGGACGGCGCACGCATCGGAAGATCCTGATCGTGGACGGGCGCATCGCCTACACCGGGGGGCTCGGCATCGACGAACACTGGTTCGGAAACGCACGCAACACCAAGGAATGGCGGGAGACACAGGTGCGCGCCGAGGGCCCGGTCGCCGCGCAGATGCAGGCGATCTTCAGCGAGGACTGGACCTTCACGACCGGAGAGATCCTCGTCGGAGAGAAGTTCTACCCGACGCTTCCCGTCAAGGGCGGCACGCTCGGTCAGGCGATCAAGGCCTCTCGCGGCGACTCGACGTCGCTGGCCAAGATGATGTACTACATTGCGATCGAGAGCGCCTCGAAGAGCATCTACATCGAGAACGCCTATTTCGTGCCGGACTCGCAGATGCGCGAGGCCCTCATCCAGGCGGTTCGGCGCGGTGTGGACGTCCAGGTGATCGTCCCGGGCCGCCACATCGATCTACCCATGGTTCGCTTCGCCTCGTGGCGGCACTACAGCGAGCTGCTGCAGGGGGGCGTGCGTATCTGGGAATACGAGCCGACGATGATTCACAACAAGACCATGGTCGTCGACGGGATCTACTCGACCGTGGGCTCCATCAACTTCGACGCTCGCTCCATGAATTCGAACGCCGAAGAGAGCCTCGCGTTCTACGACCGCGATTTCGGGAAGAAGATGGAGGCCATGTTCTATCAGGACCGGCGGCGTTGCGAGGAGATCACCGATGCGCAATGGCGCCACCGAGGGCTCGAGAAGCGGCTTTCGGAGACGGTCTTCTGGGCCTTCGAGCCGTACTACTGAAGGCGAGCGCGTAGGCTTCCACGAGGTTCGACGCGGGGCAGTCGGCCGGGGCGTCGTGAGGGACGCCGAGACCTCCGCCGAATCGCAGGCCGGCCCGCACAACGACGCCCGCCGGCAGCAGGGCCAGCGCCGGCCGCGGTCCGGGCTACGCCGAGGCCAGGGCCGAATCGAGATCGGTGCCCGCGACCGTCAACGGCGTCCCCCGCCCACCCGGCTCCGGCAGGGGCCCGCTGCAGCAGGGTTCCGCACACGCGTCGTAGAGGGTGCGGCGTTGAGCCGGCTGGTAGCCGGCATCGGCGATGAGGCGCCGCATCTGCTCCTGCGTCATTCGGTTCCGGGCGCCCGCGGCATAGACGACGTTCTCCTCGATCATGATCGAGCCGAGATCGTCTGCGCCGAAGGACAGGGAGACCTGACCGATCTTGGGGCCCTGGGTGACCCAGGAGCCCTGCGCGTGCCGGATGTTGTCGAGATAGAGGCGCGAGACGGCGAGCGTCTTCAGGTATTCGAAGCCGCCCGCTTCCTCCACCTTCCCGTCGAGGACGGTGTTTTCCTTCTGAAAGGTCCAGGGGATCCAGGCCGTGAATCCACCCGTGCGGTCTTGCAACTCGCGCACGACCCGGAAGTGCTCGACCCTCTGCGCGTACGTCTCGCCGACACCGAACATCATCGTGGCGGTCGTGCGCATGCCGAGCCCGTGCGCGGCCTCGTGCACCTCGACCCACTTCTCCGTCGGCGCCTTCGTCAGAGACCAGATTCGCTTGCGCACCGAGTCCTCCAGGATCTCGGCGCCGCCGCCCGGAATCGACTGCAGCCCCGCGTCGCGCAGCCGGGCGATGACGTCGCGCATCGGCCACTTGGTGACCTTCTGCAAGAAGTAGACCTCGGGAGCCGAGAGCGCGTGCAGATGGATCCCGGGGAAATTCTTCCGAATGAACCGGAACATCTCCTCGTAGAAGGAGAAGGGCAGCTCCGCGTGGACCCCTCCCTGGAGAAGAACGCCCGTGCCGCCGAGGGCGATTGTCTCCTGGATCTTCTCGCCGATCTGATCCCAGGTCAGCACGTAGGCTTCCGGATCCTTCGAGGAAGGCCGATAGAACGCGCAGAACTGGCAGCGGTAGATGCAGACGTTGGTGTAGTTGATGTTGCGGTCCACGATGTAGGTCGAGACCGCCGAGTCGTTGACGCGGTTACGGATCTCGTTGGCCGCGGCCCCGACGGCGAGCAGCTCCCCCTCCGAGAGCAGTGTCACCGCGTCTTCCGAGGAGAGCCGTTCCCCGGACAGTGTCCGCTCCAGGATCTCCTGCGTGCGGTCGGAGGCGCTCACGATGGGAATTCTAGAACGGCCGGGCCAGGCGCGCCGCCCTACCAGCCCACGAGGAACCCCGCGGGGGCCAACACCGCCGCCACGACCAAGGCGATCCACGTCCGCTCGCGGGACAGCCGGGCCAGCACGACGCCCGCTCCCGCGGTGGCGAACGGCACGAGGTCGATCGAATGCCGGCTGCCTCCGTAGGGGTAGAGACCCGCCAGGCCTGCCGCGGCGCTCAACAGGAACGGCAGGACGAGAAGGACCGCCGAGGGCCGCCGGCGGGAAGCCAGCCAGGCAATGCCCCCGGAGAGTAGACCCAGGGCGATGACGCCACCGACCGGTGTGGAGAAGAGAAACTGGAAGACGGAAATGGTCTGGCGCGCGAGGAATCCGAGCGGCGTCTCCTGGCCGGGACGGAAATAGCTCGCGGAGAGCCACAGGGCCTTGGCCTCCTGCTCGAGGGGGCCGCCGCGCAGGCGTGAAATGTGGGTTCGGTACAAGAACAGGCAGAGGCCGCCGATCGCCGCTTGCCCGGCCGCCCACGCGAGGACGAAAGGGCGGGGCCGGCGCTCCCCTCTCAGCCGAACGGCCGCGTAGGCGAAGGCCGAAAGGACGAACCAGAGGGCCGCGTAATGCGTCAGCAGGGAGAGTCCCGCAAGCCCAGTGAAGAGCGCGAGCTCCCCCGCCGACCCCCTCGCGAAGGCTCGCTCGAGGACGAGCAGGGCGGCCGCGATCAGCCAGAGCATCAAGGCGTATCCCCGCAGCTCCGAAGAGACGATCACCAGAGACGGGAGGAAGGCGAGAAACGCCAGGGTCACGAGCCCGCACGTCTTTCCGAACAGTCGGCCGGACCAGCGATAAGCCGTCCACAAGAACGCGACGCCGAAGGCGACGGAGAGCAGGCGCAGCTGCCATTCCGACCGCGCGAGCGGCTTCCAGTAACGCAGCAGCAGAGGGAAGAGGGGCGGGTGGGCGTTGTTCAGACTGACTCGATAGACCTCGGACGGGTCGCCCGCGCTCGCGATGTGAAGAAAGAGGGACTCGTCGGGTCCGAAGAATGGAGCCCGAGCCGCGAGCAGCCGCGCCGCGAGGCCGAGGCCGAGGAACAGAAGCGCGACCGCGGTGGTGCGTGAGTCGAGCCGCGACTCCTCCGCCTCGACCTCCATCCGATCAAGCGGGCTCGGTGAAGTCGAGCGGCCGGGGCGCGCCGATCAGCCCGTCCTCGGCAGCCATCCGGTAGAAGAGGTCGAGACCCGCCAGGTCTCCCGCGTCGAGCTCGTAATGCAGGGCATGCCGCAGATAGTCCTCCACCACGGGCTCGGAAAGGCCCGACTCCCGGGCCTCTTCCCGGACGAGGCTCGCAAACTCCCGCCGACCCGCCTCGTACGATCGTTCGAGCAGCTTGCGCAGGGGCCCGGCCTCGACGCCGGGCGCCGCCGCCCAGAAGGCGAACACGAATGGGTGCCCCGAGAAGGCTCGCCATTCGGCGGCGAGATCGAGCACGACATGGCCGTTCATCCGAGTCTTCAGGGCCGGATCGCCGATGATCAGCCGCGCATCGGCCGCCCCTTCCGGCCCCTCGATCTCCCGAGGGTTCAGGCCATAGCGGCGCTTGAGCAGAATTCGAGTCAACGCCGCGGAGGTTCGAGACGCGGGGTCGAGCGCGATCGAGCCGATCTTTTCGCGCGACACGCGGGAAACGAGCAGGACCGACCTGACTTCGGAGGCCGCCGCGATGCCGAGCCCCGGGACGACCCGCAGTCCCGGGATCCGCTGGTACTCGATGGACGGGATTAGACCGACGTCGGCCGCCCCCGAGGCGAGCTTGGCCGCACACGCGGACGGGACGTCGCGCGAGACGGAGATACCAGCCGGGGGCTCGTGGAGGAGACCCCAGGTCAGGGGGCGAGCGTTCAAGAAGTCGACGAGGGAGACCCGGAGCCGCGGCACTTCGAAATTCGAATTTCGAAATTCGAAATTCGAAACTACCCCTGGCTCATCAGGTTCAAGAACTCCGCGTTGGTCTTGGTCTTCTCGAGCTTCTCGGTCAGTAGCTCCATCGCTTCGACGGTCGAGAGCGGGTTCAAGACCTTCCGGAGCACCCAGACGCGATTCAACTCCTGCTTGTCCATCAGCAGCTCTTCCTTGCGCGTGCCGGACTTGTTGATGTCGATGGCCGGGAAGACCCGCTTGTCCACGAGCTTGCGGTCGAGGTGGACCTCCAGGTTTCCGGTGCCCTTGAATTCCTCGAAGATCACGTCGTCCATGCGGGAGCCCGTGTCGATGAGTGCCGTCGCGATGATCGTCAGTGACCCGCCTTCCTCGACGTTTCGGGCCGCGCCGAAGAAGCGCTTCGGGCGTTGCAGGGCGTTGGAATCCACGCCGCCCGAGAGCACCTTGCCCGACGGCGGCACGATGGCGTTGTAGGCGCGCGCGAGGCGCGTGATCGAGTCGAGCAGGATGACGACATCGCGCTTGTGCTCCACCAGCCGCTTCGCCTTTTCGATGACCATTTCGGCCACCTGGACGTGGCGGGCCGCCGGCTCGTCGAAGGTCGACGAGATGACTTCGCCCTTCACGGACCGCTGCATGTCGGTGACCTCTTCGGGCCGCTCGTCGATCAGGAGCACGATGAGCGTGATCTCGGGATGGTTCGTCGAGATGGAGTTGGCCAGGGCCTGCAGGATCATCGTCTTGCCGGTCCGCGGAGCCGCCACGATCAGGCCCCGCTGCCCCTTGCCGACCGGCGACACCAGGTCGAGCACGCGCGAGGACATGTTGGAGGGAACCTCCAGCTTGATTCGGTCCTGCGGGTAGAGCGGCGTGAGGTTGTCGAAGAAGATCTTGTCCCGCGCCACGTCCGGGTGCTCGAAGTTCACGGCTTCGACCTTGATCAGGGCGAAGTAGCGCTCGCCCTCCTTGGGCGGGCGAATCTGGCCGGAGACCGTATCTCCCGTGCGCAGATCGAACTTCCGAATCTGCGAGGGAGAGACGTAGATGTCGTCGGGACCGGGCAGGTAGTTGTACTCGGGCGCGCGCAGGAACCCGAACCCGTCGGGCAGGCACTCGAGCACGCCCTCGGAGAAGATCAGGCCTTTCTTTTCCGTCTGCGCCTGCAGGATCTTGAAGATCAGATCCTGCTTGCGCATCCCGGTCGCGTTCTCGACCTCCAGGTCCTTGGCGATCTTCAGCAGCTGGGGGATCTTGATCTCGTGCAGCGCCCGGATGTCGAGCGTGTCGGCCTGCTCGAGCGCCTGCTCGTCGACGCTCGTGTCGGGAAGCCCCTCGGTCGGGACCTCCAGCGTCTCGACGTCGGACCCGTTGGAACCTTTTCTTCTCGCCATGGCTTACCCCTCGACCTCTCTCAGTCTTCGGCGGATCTCCCGCCGCAGTTGCTCAATTCCCTCGCCCGAGCGGGCCGACACGGGCAGAACCGCCCCGTGCGCCGCCTCGAGCCTGGCCCGGGACCGCGCCCGTTCCCGCTCCCCGAGCTTGTCCCATTTCGTGGCCACGGCGAGTGTGGGCACCCCGAGCGACTCGAGGTAGCCGCGCAGCACCCGGTCCGTCGGCGTGTCCGGCACCCGGCAATCGGCCAGCAGGACGGCGAGTCTCACCTGACCGCTCCGAAAGAGCGTATCGGCGAGCTCGCCCCAACGCTCTCGCTCGGCCTTGGAGACGCGGGCAAAACCCGCGCCCGGCAGGTCGGCGAAACGATGTCCCTCTTCGGTTTCATAGAAGTAGATTCCACGTGTCTTACCCGGCGTCTGGCTGACTCGCGCGGCTGCCTTTCCGAGCAGCCGGTTCAACAAGCTCGATTTCCCGACATTCGAACGGCCGACGAAGGCCACGACCGGCCCGGGGCTCTCCGGAAAGTCCTCGCGGCGGTGGACCGCTGCGATCCGTTCGCCCCGTCCGGGCTTGCTTTTCAACGTTCCGTGCCGCGAGCCGAGAGCCGAACGCCCCCGCCCGGCGTCAATGCGCGACCGTGCCCCCCTCGGCCGGTTTCGCGTCGGAGGGCAGGCTGGCGCTCGTGGCCGGAGCGGCCGCCTCCAGCGCGACCCGGATCACCTCGTCCATGTTCGAGACCTGATGGAACTCCATGACCGACCGGATTTCGTCGGGCAGATCGTCGAGGTCCTTGTCATTCTCGGCCGAGAGGATGATGGTGCGTATCCCCGCGCGGTACGCCGCCAGGACCTTGTCCTTGATTCCCCCGACGGGAAGGACCTTACCCCGCAGCGTGATCTCTCCGGTCATCGCCACGTCCTTCAACACCGGGATCTTCGTGACCGCCGAGAAGAGCGAGACCGCCATCGTGATGCCCGCGGAGGGTCCGTCCTTCGGAATGGCCCCCTCCGGCACGTGGATGTGGATGTCGAATTTCTCGTGGAAGTTCGGGTCGGCGTCGTACATCTCGGCGCGGCTGCGCACGTAAGACACGGCCGCGCGAGCCGATTCCTGCATCACTTCGCCCAGCGATCCCGTGAGTGTCAAGTTTCCTTTACCTTTCAACAGCGAGGTCTCCGTCATCAGGATCTCGCCCCCAGCCTCCGTCCAGGCCAGACCCGTGGCGATTCCGACCTCCGAGGTCTCGCCCTTGCGCTGATTCCGGAAGCGGGGCTTGCCCAGGAACTCGCGCAGGTTCTCCGGAGTGATCCGGACCGGCGTCTCGACGCTCTTCTGCACGATCTTGCGGGCGACCTTGCGGCAAACGCTGCCGATCTCCCGCTCCAGATTTCGAACACCCGCCTCGCGCGTGTAGTTGGTCGTGATGGCCAGGATCGCTTCGTCGGAGAACTCGACCTGGTCCGACTTCAAGCCGTTGGCCTCGCGCTGCTTGGCCACCAGGAACTGGCGCGCGATCGCGATCTTCTCGTTGGGCGTGTAGCCCGACAAGGCAATGATCTCCATCCGATCCTTCAAGGCCGGGGGGATGGGATCGGCGATGTTGGCGGTCGCGATGAACATGACCTTCGAGAGGTCGAACTCGACGTCCAGGTAGTGATCCAGGAACGAGTGGTTCTGCTCCGGGTCCAGGACCTCGAGCAGCGCCGAAGCCGGATCCCCCCGGAAGTCGGAAGACATCTTGTCCACCTCGTCGAGCAAGAAGACGGGGTTGACGGTTCCCGCCTTCTTCATCATCTGAATGATCTGGCCGGGGAAGGCGCCGATGTAGGTGCGCCGGTGGCCCCGGATCTCCGCCTCGTCCCGCACGCCGCCGAGCGACAGGCGCACGAACTTGCGGTTCAAGGAGCGCGCGATCGACTTGGCGAGCGAGGTCTTCCCGACGCCCGGGGGACCGACGAAGCAGATGATGGAGCCCTTGGTCTTTTGCACGAGCTGGCGCACGGCGAGAAACTCCAGGATTCGTTCCTTGACCTTCTCCAGCCCGTAGTGGTCCTCGTTCAGGATCTTTTCCGCGCGGGAAATGTCCTTGGACTCGCGGGAAGCCTTCCTCCAGGGAACGCCGACCAGCCAGTCGATGTAGTTGCGCGAAACGGTGGCCTCGGCCGAGACCGGGGGCATGGCCTCCAGTCTCTTCAATTCCGTCTCGGCCTTCTCCCGAACCTCCTTGGGCATCCCGGATGACGCGATCTTCTTCTTGAGCTCCTCGACTTCGTCGCCGCGATCGTCCTTGCGGCCGAGCTCCTGATGGATGGCCTTGATCTTCTCGTTGAGGTAGTACTCCTTCTGGGCCTTCTCCATCTGCTTCTTGACCTTGTTGTTGATCCGGCGGTCGATGTTGACCTTCTCGACCTCGATCTCCAACAGGTCCTGAAGCCGTTGCAGCTGCTCGTAGACGTTATCGGCCTCGAGCAGGGTCTGCTTCTCGGCCGTCGCCACCGCCAGGTGCGCCGACAGCGTGTCGGCAAAGCGTTCCGGCTCCTCGATGCGGATCGAGGCCGCGATGCTTTCGAAGGCGAGGTGGTGCGACAGCTTGGCGTACTGCTCGAAGAGCGCGAGCACCTTTCCCATGTACTCCTTCAGCTCCGCCGGGTCGGCCGGCCGCTCGGCCGACGCCCGAACCGTGACGGCCAGGGAGTCCCCGCGCTGCTCGAAGGCCTCGATCTGTCCCCGTCGCTGACCCTCGACCATCACCTTGATGTGGCCGTTGGGGAGCTTCAACGACTGAGCGACCGTCGCGATGACGCCGATCGAGTAGATGTCCTCGGGCTTCGGCTCGTCGAGCTGAGGGTCCTTCTGGGCCGCGAGGAAGAGCCGCTTGGTCGGCGAGGCGAGCGCCGCCTCGAGCGCGCGGATCGAGGACTCTCGGCCCACGACGAAGGGCGCCATCATGTGCGGAAACACCACCATGTCCCGCAACGGGACGAGCGGAAGCGTCTCCCCGTGCCGACCCGCGTTCTCCAGTGATTTCATTTTTCGGATTTCCTTCGGTGCTCCTGCGCGGGCGCGCTGCGCGGTGCCCGGCCGAGGTCCCTATCCCGCCTTGCGCAGGATCGTGATCGGGTTCGTGTGATGCTTGACCACGTCCCGCGTGATGACGCACTCCTCGATGTCGTCGTCGGAGGGGATCTGGTACATGACGTCCAGCATCAGGTCTTCGATGATGATCTTGAGGCCGCGCGCGCCCACGTTGCGAGCCAGCGCCTCCTCGGCGATGGCCTCGATCGCGTCATCGGTAAAACGCAGCTGGACGTTCTCGAATTCCAGCATCGTCTGATATTGCTTCACGAGCGAGTTCTTCGGCTCCTTCAGGATCTCGACCAAGGCCGCCTGATCGAGCTCCGAGAGCGTGGCCACGACCGGAAGGCGGCCGACGAATTCGGGGATCATTCCGTACTTGATCAGGTCCTCCGGGTGGACCTTCTCGAGCAGGACGCTCGGGCGTTTCTCCTTCTTGGTGGAGATCTTCGCGCCGAAGCCCATCGTCTTCTCGGTCATCCGGCGGCTGATCAAGTCCTCGAGCCCGACGAACGCGCCGCCGCACAGGAAGAGGATGTTCGTCGTGTCGATCTGGATGAACTCCTGGTGGGGGTGTTTGCGCCCGCCCTGCGGCGGGACGTTGGCGACGGTGCCCTCCAGGATCTTCAAGAGCGCCTGCTGAACGCCCTCGCCCGAGACATCGCGCGTGATCGAGGGGTTCTCGCCCTTGCGAGCGATCTTGTCCACCTCGTCGATGTAGACGATTCCCCGCTCGGTCTTGTCCTTGTCGTTGCCGGCCGCCTGGTAGAGCTTCAGGATGATGTTCTCGACGTCCTCGCCCACGTAGCCCGCCTCGGTCAGGGTCGTGGCGTCCACGATCGTGAAGGGAACCGACAGCAGCTTGGCGAGCGTTTGGGCCAGGAGGGTCTTCCCCGTGCCCGTGGGGCCAATCAGCAGGATGTTGGACTTCTGAAGCTCCACGTCCTGGAGCTTGCGGTTCTTCTCCAGGTAGTCGATGCGCTTGTAGTGGTTGTAGACGGCGACGGCGAGCTTCTTCTTGGCCTGCTCCTGCCCGATCACGTAGCTGTCGAGAAACTCCTTGATTTCCTTCGGCTTGGGAAGCTTGGTCTCCGGAGCCTGGGTCTCAAGGACTCGGTCCTCGGCGATGATGTCGAGGCAGATGTCGACGCACTCGTCGCAGATGTAGACAGTCGGACCCGCGATGAGCTTCTTGACGTCCCTCTGGCTCTTGTTGCAGAAGGAGCAGCGAAGCACATCGCCGTTTCCGGTTTTCTTCGACATTCAGCCTCCGGGGGGGGTTCCCTGATTCTAGGCGAGCCCTCCGGACCCGTCAACGGTCCCCCGATTGATCCTCGAGGACTCTAGCACACCCGCACCGGGTAACGTGCCGCGCCAGAGCCTATTCCCGCATGCCGCCTCGCCGTTTATGGGCACGAAAGTGGAATGGGCCGGAGGTGTCAACTTTTTGCCCTCCACAACACGTACCAGCCGAGAATCCGCACGTCGCTTCGTTCGATCGGAATGCGCGCCGTCTCTCGGCGCGATGACTCGTTCTCGAGCCGCGACCGCTCCGCGGCGGCCTCCGCCTCGATCTCGGAGGCCAGAGCCTCGCGCTCGCGCGTCCAGGCTGCGATCTTCTCCTCGGATTCCTTTACGCTCTCGGCGGCGCGCTGGATTCGGCCGAAGGCGCGCCCTCCCGCCCGGCCGGCGCTGCCGATCGAACGCCTCCCGCCGCCGAGCAGCGTACCGAGCACGCTGGCTCCCACATCGATGGCGCTGTAAGTGGCCGCACGCGTCTTCTCCGAGCGGTCTCTCTCGAGCTCCCGACTCTGCTCGGCGATCTGTCGCTCGAGGGTCGCGATGCGCCGCTCGCGGGGACCCCGCAGCTTCGAGAGACGCTCGACGGATTCCTCATCGACGGCGGCCTTGACGCGGGTGGAAAACTCCGCGTCGCCCTCGCCGGGCTGGCGGACGAGGCCGAGTGAGGAAACGGCCTCGAGCGTGAAGCCCTCCGAGGCGACGAGGTCCTTGGCCGACCGCTCGAGCGCCGCGGCGGCGTTTACCTTGGTCGCCCAGGGCGGCAGGGGCCCGTAGGCGGATCCTGCGGGAGGCGTCGAGGGCCACTCGTCGGGCTTGGTCACGCCGTCCGTGACCGCGACGGGGACAGGCCCGGCGCCGAACCGGACCAGGCGCGATTCCAATCCCGCCACGGCCGGTCTCTGGCGGGAGATTCGCGCCTCGACCAGGACCGCGACTTCTCCCGCGAGCGCGGTGCCCGGCGGAGCGTCCGGCTGGTAGCGCGGCTGGAACACGGCGTCCAGCGCCGGAGGAAACCCCGCCCCGCCGCCGCCCGCGGAAGCGGAAGCCGTCGGCTCGGACGCGGGCGCCGCCAAGGGCGCCAGACCGGAAGCCGCGGCCGTCTCGGCGAACTGCCGTGTGAGCTCCGGAATCTGCCGAAGGCTCAACGGACCGCGAAGATACGCGCGCGCCCAACGAGTCTCGAAGACGACGGGGCCGCCCGGACGGTGCACGTCGTGCAGGAGAAAGCGGCGCTTCTCGAGCCCCGACACCGTGCGGTCCGCCTCGGCGCGCGACATGCCGATTCCCGCGCCTTCGAGCCCGTCGAGCAGGCGCTCCTTGTCGCGTTCGGCCTGAAGCCTGCCGACCATCCACGTGCCGGTGTTCGAGAGCGCTTTGTAGTCGAGATCAACGGGATTCTGCGTCACGGCGAGCACGCCGACGCCGAACGCCCGCGCCTGCTTCAGCAGAGACAGCAGCGGCCGCTTCGAGGGCGGCTCGGCGACCGGGGGCAGGTACCCGAAGATCTCGTCGAAGTAGAGCAGCGTCTTCAGGTCTGTCGAGCCCGACTGCGTGCGAACCCAGGCCCAAAAGCGCTCGAGGAAGCGGGTCACGAAGAACATCCGCTCCTTGTCGTCGAGGTGGGCGAGGTAGAAGAGGTTGCAGGCTGGCCTGCCGGACGCGTCGCGCAACAGTCGGCCCGGTTCGAGCGGCTGGCCGGAGCGCCAGGCGTCGAAGCCGGGTGAGGAGAGAACGTTGTTGAGCGCGAGGGCGAGCTCCCGGCGTTTGGCCCGCGGCAGAACCGCCTCCAGATCCATCGCACCGACGCGGTCGAACGGCGGGTTCTCGGTCAGCGCGACGATGCCAGCGAGGTCCACCGGCTTTCCCGCCCGCCACTGTGACTCGAGCACCCGGGAGACGAGGATGTGCCGGGGGTCGGAGAGGGGGTCGGCTTCGATGCCCGCCAGCCCGAGGAGGCCCGATACGGCGCCGCGCAGCTCGTCGCGCACGGCCTCCTCGTCGCGCTCGAAGGAGAGCCCTTCCGGCAAGGCAAGAGTGCCCAGCACGTCCACGGGGCGGCCCGTGCGTGACCCGGGCGTGAAGACGCGGTAGCAGACCTGCGCGCGCAGCCGACCGAGCGAGTCCAGGGGAACCTTCCACTTTCGCAGTCCTTCGCGCCACAGCTTCGAGACCGCCGCACCCTCTTCGACCGCGCTATGCCCTGCCCGGCGCGCCGTCTCCGGGTCCACCCATGCGGCGAAGTCTTCGGATCGCAGCTCCGGAAACATCAGGAGCAGGTTCGTGACGTCGCCCTTCGGATCGAGCAGGAAGAGGGGCGTGTCGGACAGCAGCAGCTCCTCGAGAAGCCCGACACAGAGGCCCGTCTTCCCGCTGCCGGTCATGCCCACGCAGACGCCGTGGGTCAGCAGGTCATTGATCGAGTAGCGGAGAGGCTTCCCGTCGGCCGTCCGGCCAAGGTAGGCGTCGGGCACGAAGAGGAGCTTACCCCGATCGGCTGTCAGCGATCAGCCGGGAAGGGGGGGCGGAGAGGCGAAGCGGAGAGCCGGCGCCGGAGAGCCACCCGGCGGCGGCCTTCAGAGCTACCCCGCGGCCTTCAGCGCCGCTTCGTCCCGCCGGTGATAGATCGCGTCGACGAGGCCGTACTTCTTCGCGTCCTCCGCCTCGAGGATGTAGTCGCGGTCGGTGTCCTTGGCGATCTTCTCGATCGCCTGCCCGGTGTGCTCGGCGAGGATCTGATTGATGCGCTCCCGCATCTTCAGCAAGTCCTTGGCGTGGATCTCGATGTCGGTCGCCTGTCCCTGCAGCCCGTAGCCCAGGGGCTGATGGATCAGGAACCGCGAGTTGGGCAGGGCGTAGCGCTTCCCGTGCGCGCCGGCGGCCATCAACACGGCCGCCATCGAGGCGGCCTGGCCGACGCAGATCGTCGAAACGTCGTTCTTGACGTACTGCATCGTGTCGTAGATGGCCATGCCGGCCGAGATCACGCCGCCCGGGGAATTGATGTAGAAGGAGATGTCCCTCTCGGCGTTCTCCGACTCGAGGAAGAGCATCTGGGCGATGATCAGGTTCGCGATCGTGTCGTCGATCGGCTGCCCGAGAAAAATGATGTTGTCCTTCAGGAGCCGGGAGTAGATGTCGTAGGCCCGCTCACCCCGGCTCGTTTGTTCGATGACCATTGGAACCAGAACCATGCCGCCCCCTTCTTCCTCTTCCATAACCGCCATGGACTACTCCGATTCCCCCAAAGCCGCCGTCTTGACCTCGACGGGCTCCCCCGAGGGTAGCACCCGGGCCGCAGAGATCAAGAGGTCGATCGTCTTGGCCAGGCGGATCTCGTCTCGGAGCGTCTCGAGGCCCCCGGCCTGGGCGAGCTGCTCCCGCAGAGCCGCCGGATCGGCCTGGCGCCGCGCCGCCGTGCGTTTGAACTCGGCCTCGAGCTCGGTTTCGGTGACCTCGATGCCCTCCTTGCTCGCGATCGCGTCGAGCAGGAGGTATTCGCGAACACGCTTCTCGGCGCCGGGATGGGCCTCCTGGCGCAGCCGCTGCCAGTCGGCCTGCTTCGGGTCCAGGCCGCTCGAGGCGAGGTACCGCGCGTAGTCCCGCAGGGCCACCTCGGTTTCCGACTCCACCAACACCTCGGGAGCCGGGATGGCCGTGCGCGAGAGAAGCGTGTCCAGGATCGTGCGGCGAAACTTCCGACGCCGGTCGGCTTCCTTCTCCTGGCGCAGACTCCGGCGGATCTTCTCCCTCAGGCTCTCGACCGTCTCCCCCTCCGCGACCAATCGGGCGAACTCCTCGTTGACCTCGGGCTTTCGCTTCTCCTTCAGCGCAACGAGGGTCAGCTCGTAGTCGACCGTCTTGCCGCGGAATTCCTCGTTGGGAAAGTCCTCGGGGAAGCTCTTGCGGAACCGCTGCGTCTGTCCTGGCAACGTTCCGCGAAGCGCCTCGTTGATCTCCGGCATCGAGTCGGGGTGCCCGACCTCGAGCGTGAGCTTCTCGTCCCGAAAGGTCCGCGGGTTTTGCCCCGGCGCCAGAATCTCGACGAAGGAGCCGGCGACGTCGGCGACCGCGTAGTCCCCGGGCGCCGCCGCCCTCTGCTCGATCGGGTGAAACTCGGCGTGGGCCTCACGCAGCCGGTCGATGACGCGTTCGACCTCCTCGTCGGATGGCTCGACCGCCGCGTCTTCGACCGGAATGCCCCGGTAGTCTCCGGGATCCACGGCGGGTTTCAAATCCAAGCGCGCCGTGAATCGGATGGGGCCGGGACGGTCCCAGGTCAGCGCCTCGATGCGGGGGCGGCCGAGCACCGACAGGCTCTTCTCGCCGATCGCTGCCGACAGAGCGTCGGGCAGAAGGGATTCGAGCACGTCCCCGCGGATCTGCTCGTCGAATCGCTTCTGAACCACGGTCTCGGGCGCGTGGCCCTTGCGGAAGCCGGGGATCGCCGCGCGCTTGGCGTAGGTGCGAGTCACCGCCGCGACGGCCTTCTCGGCCTCCTCCGCGGGAACCTCGATTTCGAGCGTCGCCTGTGTCGGAGACTCCTGCGTCGCGTTCAGGACGGCCATGACCGGTGCAGTCTACTGGAATCGCTCACGGCCTCCGCGGCGGAAGCGTGTGCGTCTCCCGCCGACGCTCGGGCGCGGGCTCCAGTTGCCTCGGCGCCGGGCCTGCCAGCGCCACCGCGGCGGCGATGTCCAGACGCCCGAATCCGAAGACCGCATTCGGTATCTCCGCACCCGGAAAGGGGTCGCAATCCTGCTGCGCGGCGAGCGGTGCGGCCGAACGCCTCAGGATCTCCTCGGTCGCCGGGACGTCTCCCCGCAGTGACGGCGCCGACGACCAGAGCAGCGCCACCGCGCCGGTGACGTGGGGCGCCGAGGCCGAAGTCCCCGAAAAGGCCGAGGTCAGCCCGTCGGGGGGAGTGGCCGTTCGAACCAAGACTCCCGGCGCGACGAGGTCCGGCTTGAGCCGATTCGAGCCGTCCTGGGTCACGGGCCCGCGGCTGGAGAAACCCGCGATGAGATCCCCGTTGTCCGTGGCGCCTACCGAGAAGGACGCCTCGTAGATCGCCGGAGCGTCGAGAACCGTGTCGCAGGCGCTACCCGCATTGCCCGCCGAGACGACGACCATGACGCCGGCGGCCCGCACGTTCTCGACGACCGCCTGAAGGATCTCCGGATCCGTGCAACCTTCGCTCGCCGGACACCCCCAGGAGTTGTTGATGACGTCGGCGCCGATCTCGGGACGCGGGAAGGCCCCGCGCGAATCCGTCGGGGCGAGCAGGAACTCGAAGCACTCGGTGTACCGGGCCGGCGTGCCGGTGCCCCGATCCATGTTCCGGCAGCCGATCAGACGGGCGCCGGGAGCCACCCCGATCGGATTCCCGGACCCGTCGTCGCCCAGCGCCAGCCCAGAGGTCGACGTGCCGTGCCCCTCGTCGTCGCACGGCGCCGGGGAATCCGAGCCGCAGGGGTTGCCCGTGCCGGCGTCGTGAACCGCGTCGTGCCAGTTGTAGGCGTGCACCGCTCGAGACCCATCAAACCCGCGGTAGTGGGTTTTGAGCGCCGGATGCTCCCAGGCGAATCCCGTGTCGGCGTCACCCACGACGATCCCCTGTCCCGTGAACCCCAGCGCCCACACCTCCGGAGCGCGGATCTTCTCGAGGTTGGGACCGATCGCATCCGCCGCAGCGCCCAAGGCGTCGGGAGAAGCCGTGAGCGCCTCGGGCTGCACCATCGGGGGCAAGCGACGCAGCCGGGCGGGCCGGTTCGGGGCGAGCTGCGAGACCTCCTCGCGCGCCGCGAGCTCGGAGGCCAGGGACGATCCCCCCTCGACCTCGATCATGTTGAGCAGGAAGTGCGGCCTCGCCGGCACGCCCTTGCGCCGGAGAAGATCGAGCAGCGGCGCCTGTGTGCGCTCTGCCGTCTCGCTCAGCGCCTCGTACACGAAGCGTCGCCGCTCGGCCGGCCTGCGGATCGCCGGCGCCCCCGAGAGGTCCGCCTGCTCGCGCAGCACGACGAGGAAGGACGCGCGCCCGCCCTCCGGCCCCGAGGCGAAGATACGAGGATCGATCTTCGGGCTATCGGCCGGCGCCGCGATCGGGCCAATCAGGCCCAAAACGAGAAGTGCGAAGAGGCCTTTCACGCTTGTTGAAATGTTCGTCGCGCCAACGGACGGCTGTCCCTTCCCCAAAGTGTTCTGGTGCGAGAGGAGGGACTCGTGCGGGCCGCGGGCTATCGCCCGACGCGCCTCCGGCGCGGCCCGCGCGTCCGGTCGGCGGGGGCGACCTCCCCCGCACCCCCCATTTGAGGGTTCGCGTCTCCTCCACTCGCGCAGCGCGCCAACTATGTGAGACATCCTCGTTCTGGTGCGAGAGGAGGGACTCGAACCCTCAAGGGTCACCCCACGGGATCCTAAGTCCCGCGCGTCTGCCAGTTCCGCCACTCTCGCGCGCCTACGATCGTAGGCGGATCGACCGGGCAATTCAACGCGCGGGGACCGGTTCGCCGAGAAACCGACCGGGGGGAATAGAATCCAGCCCGGCACTCCATGACACTCGACCCGGGCACGAGCCTCGGCTCCTACGAGGTGCTCGGACCGCTTGGCGCCGGCGGTATGGGGGAGGTTTACCGGGCCCGCGACCGCAAGCTCGGGCGCGACGTCGCCATCAAGGTCCTGCCGGCCGCCTTCGCGCAGGACCCGGCGCGCCTGACGCGCTTCGACCGCGAGGCGCGCATGCTCGCCTCCGTCAACCACCCCGCACTGGCGGCAATCTACGGCCTGGAAGAGGCCGGCGCCGTCCGCTACATCGTCATGGAACTCGTGCCGGGAGAGACCCTGGCAGAGATTCTCGCCCGGGGACCGATGCCCGTGAAGGAGTCCCTGATGGCCGCCCGCCAGATCGCGGAAGGCCTCGAGGCCGCGCACGAGAAGGGAATCGTGCACCGCGACCTGAAGCCCTCGAACATCAAGGTCACGCCCCAGGGCCGAGTCAAGGTGCTGGACCTCGGCCTCGCCAAAGCCATGGACCCGAAGGCGGACGTGTCCCGGGACTCGACCGAGTCTCCGACGCTCGAGCTCGACCAGACGCGGCCGGGCGTCATCGTCGGCACGATCGAGTTCCTCAGCCCGGAACAGGCCCGGGGAAAAGCGGTGGACAAGCGTACCGACGTCTGGTCCTTCGGCTGCGTGCTGTTCGAGATGCTCTCCGGCCACCGGACCTTCTCAGGCGAAACACCCTCGGACGCCATTGCCAACATCCTGACGCGCGAGCCGCGCTGGGAGGTTCTCCCGGCGGCCACGCCGCCCCGTGTGCGGGAGCTCCTCGAGCGCTGTCTTCAGAAGGACCCGAGCCGCCGACTGCGCGACATCGGTGACGCCCGGATCGTTCTGGAGGACGCGGTCGCGGAGAGCCAGGAGCGCGCTGCGCCGGCCGTGCCCCGGGCCGACCGCCAGGAGCGGCGCCTCGTGCTGGCGACACTCGCCGCGCTGGCCGTCGCGGCGGGACTTTGGCTCGCGATGCGGCAGCGCGTTGCCGATTCCCTCGGGACGGCGACGCCTCAGTCCCTCGCCGTGCTGCCCTCCCGGGACCTTTCCGAGGATCCGGGCGGCCAGCTGATCATCGACGGGCTCGCGGAAACGGTTCGGGCGAGGCTCGCGAACGTGCCGGGAGTCCAGGTCGTCACGCCCTCCCTGCCGGTCACGCCTTCGGATCGGGAGGGCGACCCGCTCCGGCTCGCCAAGGGCCAGGGCGCCGGTCTGGCGCTGACCTTGTCCCGACAGCGGCAGGGAAACATTGTGCGGCTGACGTACTCGCTCTGGAACACTCAGACTCACACCCAGGTGGCCGGGGGCGACGAGACGGGGCCGGCTTCCGAAATCTTCGCGATTCAGGACAAGCTCACGGCGCGTGTCGCGCGGGACCTGGGAGCCGGCGCCGTGTCTCGCCGCACGCCGCCGCCCATGGGCCTCGTGACGGTCGAGCAGCAGGAACGCTACTTTCGAGCGCTCGGAAACCTTCAGAGGTACGACAACCCGGTCTCCGTCGATGCGGCGATCGGCCTGTTGACCGACCTGGCCGCAGAAGCACCCGAGTCGGCGCTCGTGCAGGCGGCTCTGGCGCAGGCATACCTGCACAAGCACACTTTGACCAAGGACAAGCATTGGATGGTGAAGGCTCTGGAGGCCGCCGAGCACGCCACGCGCGACGACGCGGGGCTTCCGGAGGTACATGTGACACGCGGCCTCGTTCTGACGGCCACCGGAAAAGGCGGCGAGGCGATCCGGGAGTTTCAGGTAGCGCTCTCCCAGGCGCCGAACTCGTACGACGGCCTCCTGGGGCTGGCGGACGCCTATGAATCGGTGGGCCGAAACGCCGAGGCGGAGGCCGCGCACCGCCGCGCCATCGCCCTCCTGCCGGACTATTGGGCCGGCTACAACCGGCTCGGGGTCTTCTTCTTCCTCCACGGCAAGTATGCCGACGCCGTTCAGATGTTTCGGCGCGGGGCGGAGCTCGCGCCGGACAGCGTCCGGTGCTGGAACAACCTGGGCGCCGCTCTTCAAAGGATGGATCGCTACGACGAGGCCCTGGCCGCCTACGCGACCTCGGCGCGCATCCGACCGAGTGATGGCGCCTACTCCAACCTCGGCACGCTGCAGTTCTACCTGGGCCGTTACCGGGAGGCCGCCGAATCCTTCCAGCGCGCGACGGAGCTGACTCCGGGAAAGTCCAACTACTGGCGCAACCTCGCCGACGCCTACCGCTGGTCACCCGGGCTCCGACCGAAGGCAGCCGCCGCCTACGGTCGGGCGATCGCGCTCGCGCGCGAGGAGCTCTCGACGGATCCGCGAGATACCGAGGCTCTCGTCACGCTCGGAATCAGTCTGGCCAAGAGCGGGAAGCCGGAGGCGGGACTGGCCGAGATCCAGAAAGCCCTCGCGATCGAGCCTGGCAACCCGGAGTCTCTCTACGAGGCGGCGGTCGCCGCCAACCTGCTGGGGAGAACCGACGACGCCATCGGCTGGCTCCGGCAGGCGGTGGACGGCGGGCTCGGCGTCCGACAGATCCGCGCGGAGCCCGAATTTCAGAAGTTGCGGGAACTGCCCGCATTTCAGGAGAGTTTCGGCCCGGCAAAGGCATCCGCCTGAGCCGCTTGTCGATTGGAGGAGGAGACATGCGAGGCACAAACCAAAGATTTCCCATGACCCGATTCCTCTTGGCGGCTTTTCTCTGCATCGCGCTGACCGGTTGCACGATACACATCGATTGCCAAACGGCTCTCCAGGGAATCGCCCCCGCCGAGGCGCTGAAGGTGCCGGACGTTGCGATCGCCGTCGTCACGAACAAAGGGTATGTCTTCCCCAAGACGCTCATCGTGCGAGGCGGCGACCACGGAATCGTATGGGTAGCCGATGGGCAGTCTCTGACACTCGATTTCGGAAGCGCCGCGATCCATCCAAGGTGTAGCGGGCCGGTTTGCGTGCTCGATCCGCTTCCTGCTCCGCCAGAGAAGTCCGTCGTTTACACGTACACGGGTAATCTCGGGCTTACGGGCGGGCAGTCCGTCAAGCTCGATCCGGGACTCGAGGTCGTAAAGTAAGAGAAGTCAGCTCTGGGCTGGCGGGCTCCGTCGTACGATGCCCAACACCAGCGCGACGACGGCCGCGAGCAGCAGCAGATGAATGAGGCCTCCGCCGATGTGGAACGCGAAGTAGCCGATGAGCCACAGCGCCAGCAAGACGACGAAGACCGTCCAGATCACAGACGAGGAGTCTAAGGTCTAAGGGCCGAAGCCCGAAGCGGAGTTTCGCGCCCTTTGCCCAGGCAACCCAAAAGCAAGAGGCCGGCGAAAGTCGCCGGCCTCGGGGTCGCCGCTCGGAGTGAAACCTTAGGCGTGTTGCATCCGGGTCTGCTGCTCCGGCAGCGCCCGCGGCTGGGCCTCCAGGAAGTCAGCCACCTTCAAGAGAGACCGGCAGATCGCCAGAGCCCGCGTGGGCCCGCTCGCCTGAATCGGGTGGACGGAGACGAAAAGGGGCTGCGATTCCTGGATCCAGCCGAACGCCGACCCTCCGAAGACCTCCCTCTTCTCGAAGAACCACCAACCCCGAGTGCGGGAGAACCGGTTGGCGAGAGCCACCGCGGCGGTCTCGTCGGTCGAGTAGGCCGGCACGACGCCGGCCGGCTCTACCCCGCAGACCCGGCGCTCGATCTCGCGATCCAGGCTCGGCCCGGCCTCTGGTTCCGATCCGGGCTTCCGGAGGAATGTCCGATCCGTTCCAATTTTCAACGGAATTCTCCTCATCGACTCAAAGAGTCCCTTTGCCCTGGAAGCCACCGCAGTCACAACCCCTCCCCTCGGCGCACCATCCGGCGCCGTCTGTCCCGACGGTATGGAGAGCCCGCGCGTGATCACACATGACGCACGGCTCCTGGTCGGAGTCTCGGGTGAGGGGCGGCAGGGAAACTGCGATGGCCGGCGACGTCGCGCCGTGACTCCCGTCGGGCATCGCAAGACCTCCGACCGCCTCTCGCCCCAGACTCCCCTCCCGACCGGGCCGCGACACGGAGTTCACTCAAGACCTCTCCACTCCTCGCGCGCCGATCCCATCGCTGACGGGATGTTGTGACACCGAGCAGGCGCCCAAATTCGCTCTCCTTCCGAGCTTTCCGATGCACAGAGAATAGTCATGACGGGTCAGCCGAAAATGGCCCGCGAGTGCCCGCTCCGTGGCACCTAGGTGCTACAAATCCGAACTGCTTGGAACAGGGGACGTTAGGAGGTGAGGAGGCGGTGATTCACCGCAAACATCGCCAATTCCAATCGGTTGGAAACGCCCAGCTTGTCGAAGATGTGGGTCAGGTGGTGCTTGACCGTGTCCTCCGAGAGGGAGAACTTTTGGGCGATGTCGCGGTTGGTGCATCCCTCGACGATCGCGGCGACGATCTCGAGCTCCCGGCGGGTCAGCCCGAAGGAACGCGGGTGCTCGTCCGCTCCGGTCGGCAGCAGGCCTCGCAGCGCCGCAACCAGGTCCGAGACCTCCTCGCGCCCCACCCAGTATTGACCGTCGACGACCGTGCGGATGCTCTTGAACAGCAGCTCCGTCGCGGCCTCCTTGGACACGACTCCGCGGGCGCCGATTTGAAGCGCCTCGACGATCTGCTCCTTCTCGACCGCGGCCGTCAGCAGGATGGTTCGCACCTCGAGCGAAGAGGAGGAGAGCTCCCGAAGCACTTCGAGCCCGGGCAGCCGGGGCATGGCCAGGTCGAGCAGCAGGATGTCGGGCCGCAGCTGCCGCACGAGCCGCACCGCCTCTCGTCCGTCGGCGGCCTGACCGACCACCTGGAAGTCCTTCTCGGTCTCGAGCAGCCTTCGCAGCCCGTCCCGAACGATCGGGTGATCGTCGGCGATCACGATCCGAATCGGCTTCATCACCTTACTCATGAGGAAACGTGATCTCCAGCCGGGCGCCACGCCCGGGCGCCGATTCGATCGAGATCCGCCCCCCGATGGCCCGCACCCGCTCCTTGATGATCACCGGCCCCTTTCGGGCCGCGTCGAGCTCGGCCTGGGAGAGACGGCCCGTGAAATCGAACCCGCGGCCATCGTCGTCCACCACGAGGCGGCCCGCGCCGCCCTCCAGGGAGAGCCGGAGGACGACGTTGTTGGCGCCGCTGTGCTTGCGCACATTGACGAGCGCCTCCTGCGCGATCCTCGCGAGCTCCGTACAGATCCGCGGCGAGGCCGAGATCTCGCGCAGCTCGGAAACGAAACTCGCGGTGATGCCGGTGTCGCGCCGGAACTTGTCCACCGCCTCGGCCAGGAAGTCCAGAAGCTGGCGCGGATTGAGGTCGAGCGGCTTCATCTGCTGCATCAGCTCGCGAAGATTCAGCACCTCCTGATGGAGCATGCCCTGGATGCGCACGAGCTCCTCGGCGATCGGAGGCGATTCGACGGTCGCCTGCCGGCGCAAGACGTCCACCTGAACCTCCATTCCGATCAGCGACTGGATCGCGCCGTCATGAAGCTCGCGCGCCACCAGAGCCCGGTCCATCGCCTTGGCCTGAATCGTCTCCGCCTCGAGCTCTTTCTGGCGCCGCGTCATGTATCCGAAGAGAAGGGCCAGGACGAAGAGCGCCGTCGCCCGCAGCAGAAAATGCCGCCCATTGAAGGGCTCCGAGGCGACGGCGAGAGAAAGCAAATTCGGCCCGAAGAGCTCTCGCAGGAAAAGGAGCACGCACACGGTTCCCGAGGTCGCGAGGGCCTGCCAGAGGCCCCAGCGGGACGCGGCCGCGTAGATCACGAAGACGCAGACCAGCGTGAAGACCTCGTAACCCGACAGGGTCAGCAGGCCGGCCCAAACGACGTCCAGGGCGTGGGCCAGGCGCCGGAACGACGGTGTGGAAGAGTGCCGTCGCAGCCAGGCCAGCAGGACCAGACCCTCCGCCACGTAGGCCGCGAGCAGAACGACCGACAGCGCGGTGCCGCGCGTGCGAAGCCCTGTCTGAAAGAGCTCGACGGCGAGCAGCAGGCCCGCCAACCCGACGCGAGCGACCGCCAGCGCCCGCTCGAGGCGCTGCGCTTCCTCGGAGGCGGCCGCCAGCCGGATGCCGTCGGAAGGTCGCGTCGGCGGGATGATCGCTTCCGGCTCGCGCGCGCTGCCGACCCGCAGTGTCCCGGCGGTGAGCAGTTCCTCCTTCGGAACCCGAACACCGCGCCCGGCGCTCATTTCCGCCCCCCGTCCAACGTCCGGGTGCACCAAGTCTCATTCTGGAAGGTCACGGATCGCGCTTCATGTTAACCCGTTCGGGGCACGCGGCAGAAGACATTCAGCCGCCGTTCAGGTCTCCGCGCGATCGACTCCCCGGACACGCCTCGTCGGAGCGGCGCGAAGCGGGCGCAGGCGTCTCGCTCTCATTCGCGGGAAGAAAGTGCAATTTCCCGCGCGATTCCTGTAGAATGACTACAGGAGAGACTCCGGCGTGACGCCGGACGGCGTTCCCGTGGACACCAGGCCCATCTCCGCCGGCGACGGCTCCTCTTGGCTCGCCGCCGCCGCGACCACTTCGAATTGCGGCGCTTCGGCGAGGTGGCGCTTCACGCTGCATTGATCGACGGCCCGCAGAATGGCTTCCCGGTATCGCTCCGGAAAGGCCGGCGGCAGGGCGACCCGGATTCGAATGCGCTTGACCAACTTTCCGGCAGGGTCCCGTTCGGGCGTCACCGACAGCGCGAGTCCCCTCGTGTCGAGGTTGCGCTGCTGGCAGAAGCGAAGGGCGTAGAAGCCCGCGCAGGTTCCGATCGAGGCGAGGAAGAGATCGAACGGCGAGGGAGCGGTTCCCTCGCCGCCCTGCGCGACCGGCTGGTCCGTCCGAATCCAGAACCCCTCGTGGAGCGCGTCGACCCGGAGTCCTCCGGGAAAGCGAATTTCCATGAGCAAGACCATACGTGGCCGCAGGGCCTTGGGCTTGATTCAAGCGCATCAGTCCGATCACCGGGCCCGAGTGGGGCCGCCGCCGCCCGGCCCCCGTCCCGGGCGCGGCCCGGGGGACCGCGACTGCGCCGCCGAAGCAGCCCGCGGCAATTACCGGGACCGCCCGTCTCGCGGCGACGGTGACCCGACTAATTGCCCGAGGGCTTGGGCGCCGCCGGCATTTTCATCGGGCGGCTGGCCGGCGGCACGACACCGGACATGCGCAGGTACTCCACCATCTGTCCGTAATGATCACTGACGTGGGTCAAGGCGAGGACGACCAGCGAGATCCGGGTCATCCGTTGTCCTCGAAACTCCACCAGCTCCAGCGCGTTCTCCGACGTCAGCCCGCTCGCGGCCCTGTGGCCGTAGGCGAACGAGTCCTTGAGGAACTTGAGGATCTCGGCCCTCGACCTCATCTCGACCGGCCCGTTCGGCGCATTGAGGCCGGCCGGCTCAGGCGTGCCGGTCAAGGGAGCCCAGATCGCAAAGTTGTCGGCCGCCACGTGCTTGACCTGGTTCGCGTAGGTGCGAACGCCCTTCAATTCGCTGCCCGGCAGGTTGAGGCTCTCCGGGCTGAAATCAAACTTGTCGGCGGGCATGGCCTCCGCCGCATCGACGAACTGCTGCTCCTGGTTGGCGATTTCGGCGTCGATCGCGGCGGCGAATGGGGACGGTTGCATCGCCGGCTTGGCCGGCACGGACGCGGCGATCGTCGAACCGAGAAACACGGCGACACGAAGCTTGCTCGAAGGCTTCACGGCGGCTCCTCCTTCTCTCTGCAACTTGTTACGTGCCGATTCGGATCCTGTTTCGGCTCGCGCGAAGGGACGCTCCATCGCGACGGTGCGAATCGATGGCTCGGGTCGTCGACGGGACGCGCCGGCCGCAAGGAGCTGCCACGCGCGAGGAACCGAGGCAAGTGCCCAGTCGTGATTTGTGTAGGACAAGAACCGACGAGAGGTTCACAACGGGTCAATCACTTGGAACCACGTGCCCGAGTCGTTTGTCCGAGTGTCCACCTGATGACCGAGAACTTCCTTCGTATCTGCAGCCCTGATCTCATCCCAGCCAGATCTGATGGCCGCCCGGCAGCGGCGATGCACTCGGGAACGGGGACGAGGTCGGGCGAGCCGGGCTTCTTCACCTTACTTTACGAAAGCGACGATGGACTGCTTAGCGGGCGCTTCGTTCCACGAGGGTCGGCGGCACGGTGGCGACGCTTTATTAGTTCCTTGGGGCGGCAGAGGGAGGTTCCAGCGCGGCTTTCCTTTGGATCCAGTTCCTGAACCACTGGCTGACGACCGCGAAGAAGAGTCCGGTCGAGAGCCCGCACATGAGAATGCCCGTCAAGGCCTCGAGCGGCGCGAGCATCCGCCACGACTCGGGCAGCACGAGATCGCCGTAGCCAGTGGTCGTGTAGGTGACACCGGAAAAATAGAACGCAGACCCGGCATCGGGCAGGCAGCCCTGCCAGAAATAGAACAGCCCCCAAACGGCGATCTCGAGCAGGTGCACCAGAAGCAGCCAGCACGTCAGGCCGATCACCATCCGGGTGACGAGTCGGAAGCCCGACCTGGCCAGGGCGTTCGACCGAACGATGGCCCTGAGCAGCGCGCTGAATCCAAGGGCATGAATGACGACGGTGAGCACCACCAGGCAAAGAGCGAAGAGAATCGTCATGAGCATTGACGGTTGGTCTGGCCCAACAGGCGGCTCATGCGGCGATATTACTGGACCGATCGGCGCAACCCATGACACGAAGCCAGCCAATCCGTGGCGGCGGCGCACGCATTCCGCACCCGCGCTCGCCGAGAGCATCGGTCCCGAACAGCGGGTGATTCGCGGGTTTGTTGAGCGGTATCGTATTAGTATGAAATCGAATACCAAGTCGAGCATCACGCTGCCGCCGGAGGAGTTGAAGCTCGTCGTCTCCCTCCAGGCAAGGCTCAAGGCCAAGAGCAAGGTCGAGATCGTGCGACGTGGTCTTCGCCTCCTCCAGGAAGCGACAGACCGGGAGAGCCTGTGAGGAGCCTACCGCCGTGCGTCGCTCGACACGCGGAAATCTCTGGCCCTCGAGCTGCGCGACCTGGACCCGCTCGCCTCGGAAGGCCTCGACGAGCCGTGAGGATCCGGCGCGGGTTGCTCTACCTCGCCGATCTCAACCCTCGCCTAGGCACGGAGCCCGGGAAGGTCCTGCCGGTTCTGGTGATTCAGACTGACCTCTTGAACCTGGCGGGACATCCTTCCACTTGGGTCCTGCCGTGCGCGACCAGGCTTTCGGGAGGGAACCTGCTCCGCGTGTCGCTTCCCCGAGGGATCGCGGGAAACCGAGAAGACTGCGAGGTCATGATCGATCAGAACCGCGCCATCGACAACCGCCGGTTCGTGCGCGCCCTCAGGCCTTTGCCCGCCAGTCTCCTTCGAGAGGTCGAGGAAAAGCTCCGCCATCTGGGTGAACTCTAGAGCGAACTCCGGTCTTCGCATCATGAAGACCGTCACACGGCTCCTCGAACCTTCAGGGAAGCTCAAGACGAGTCTGAACGAAGTAAGGATCAGGAGTCCGGGAGGAGCCGTCCAGGGACGGCTCCTCGACGTTCGGGGCTTCCACCTCCGGCTCCTGGGCGAGGCGCGCACGTCACTCGCGCGTGTAACGAGAGAATCGAAAAGAGTGGTGAGCCGTGCAGGACTCGAACCTGCGAGAAGCTCACGACAGGCCGCCGGTGACGACCTGGTGGGGTGAGTGGTGAGTCCCGCGGGACCCGAACCTACGAGAAGCCCACGACGCATCGACGACTTGGAGACGTGTCTCCGAGTCCTGTGTCCGAGTCTCCGGTGCAGCGCCGAAATGTAGAGTGCGCGCAGGCCACCTCGGTGGGTCCGTTCAACCAGGTTTTCGCATCGCTTTGACCAGCTCCCCCGCCCCCACTCCCCAGTTGCCGACACAACTCGTCACCCGGTGGACGCTCGCGTCGATCAGATGGACGCGCTCGCGGGCGAAGATGTAGATCGAGCCCTGGTTGGGGCTGGGCACCGAGGGCACGAAGACGACGTAACGCCCGTCTGCCAGCTCCTCCACCACGATGGCCGGGACGAGACCCCCGTCCAGCTCGGCCAGGGCGGCCTTGAGCGGTTTGTTTCCGGTCTTCTCCAAAACGCTCTTTTCGAAGCCGCGCAGGAATCCGAAAGCCGAAGAACGTCCGGCCAGCCAGTCCGTGACCGACGCGTACACCTTCCGCACGACCGGAAGTTGCAGGATCAGGCCGGCGATGATCGACAGCAGAACCAGCGCCAGCAGGGCCCATAGAGCGGGGACCCGGGTCCCAAGGGGCAGCGCCGCCGCGAACGGTTCCATGGCCGCGCGGATCGACGAATCAACGCGCTTCAGCACGATCAGGATCACGATCACGGGGAGAACGACGAAGAACCCGCCGAGGACCGTGCGCCGAAGAAACTCCTTCATGAGGCTCTCCCGGCCGCCGCCGGCCTCAATGAATCCACTGCAGGCGGAACAGGAAGATGTTCGTCCGGCCGCGCACGCCGTAACGCTCGAGGTCGACGTTTCCGTAGCCGAACCCCAGCTTCCATCTCGCAGTCGCGTACCAGTTCAAACCCCCGTACCACTCGTTCATCGCGCCGCCCTGGATCGAACCGCTGTTCAGGTTGACGCGCCCGTAGCGCGCGAAGACCTCGAGCGCCCCGAGGTAATGTCCCTGGACGGGAGGGCGCCGCGCATAGGCGACCTCGCGGTCGTAGGGCCGCGGGATGCCGGTGAAGGTCCACGTCGCGATGCCGTAGTACCCGTAGAACGACGGATTGCCGAGCCGGTC
>DATKAE010000043.1:0-63394 GCA_035498405.1 Thermoanaerobaculia bacterium
GCACTTCTTGCAGCGGCGGTTCTTCTCGTCGGCGAAGAACCGGTCGAAAATGGGGGGGAAGTCCTTTTCGACGTTCTTGAGAGTGAAGAACTCCTCGTACAGCAGAGAATTGCAGTTGTCGCAATACCACTGGAGCCCGTCCTTCTCGTGTGGAAGGCGCTTTCGTTCGATGACGAGACCCACGGAATTCGGCATGCGCTGGGGCGAATGGGGGATGCGCCCCGGAAGGAGAAAGATCTCACCGGCGCGGATCGGGACGTCCACGACCTTCCCGCCCTGCATCGTCTTCAGGACCATCTCGCCTTCGAGCTGATAGAAGAACTCGGGTCCTTCGTCGATGTGGTAGTCCGTGCGTTTGTTCGGCCCGCCGACGACCATGACGATGAAGTCGTCTTCTTCGAAGACCTTCTTGTTGCCCACGGGCGGCTTGAGCAGGCTCCGGTGCTCGTCGATCCACCGCTGGAAATTCAGCGCCTTCGATTCCATGGCATTCGTCGCGGGTAGTATATGCGCCGTGAATCCGGACTCGAGGAACCCGACGGTCGTTTCCTCCCGCGCGCCTCGGCCCCTCGGCCCCTATCCGCATGCTCGCCGGCTCGGGAAGCTGCTCTTCCTGTCCGGGATCGGCCCGCGGCATCGGGAGACCGAGCAGATTCCCGAAGGCATCGAGGCTCAGACGCGCGCGTGCATCGAGAACGTGAAGGCGATTCTCGAGGACGCCGGGAGCTCGCTCGAGAAGGTGATCGACGTGACGGTCTTTCTGACGAACATCGACCGCGACTTCGCCGCGTTCAATCGGGTTTACGCGGAGTACTTCGAGACGCTCCAAAGCCGGCCGACGAGAACGACCGTCGGCGTCGTCGCGCTCCCGGTTCCGATCTCGGTCGAGCTGAAGATCATCGCCGAGAGTTGAACTCGAACCCCATCCGGCTTCTCACCTCGGGAGGAAGCGCGGGAAGCTTCGACCGGGGAATGAAGAAGCTCGAGAGCGCCGAGAGGTCCGCGAAGACCCTGTGACGCTCGGCCGCACGGTCGAGATACTCGTGACCCGACGTGCCGCCAGTGCCGATCCGGGTGCCGATCATCCTCATCGCCATCTGGGCGTGCCGCTGGCGCCAGGTCGTGAAATTCCGTTCGATGTCCGCCAGGAGCGCCAGTAGCCGGAAGGGCAAGTGCAGAATCGGCTCGTCCCGATAGAGATTGATGAGGAGCGCCGCCTGGAGCGCGCGGCGGGACAGGTGACGTCCCGACGAAGCGACGTGTATGGGTTCGTCGGCCCCCTGTTGGAACAGGTCCGCGAACCGGCCTGCCGTCGTCTCGACTCCCGCGAGCTGCATGGCCTTCTCGTCTTTCGTCAGAGTCGGGTTGCTTCGGATCGAGGCGCGATCGGCAGCGAGCATGGCCTCGACGGCCCGCCGGTACTCCCGCCAGAAGTCGAAATCGCCGAAGTGGAGGAAGGGCGTTCGCTCGAGCCAGACCTCGATCAAATCGAAGAGAGAAGGCTCCTTCTCCGAGGCCTCGACACGCGCGGCATCTTCTTCGGTCAAGCGTGAAGTGTAGGGAGCGCCGTGGAGCTGAAGGCGGTCCTGCCGCCGCATTCCCAGCTTGTTCTCGATCAGGCGAAATTGAACGCTCTGAAGGCCCGAGGCCGGAATCAGGTCGTCCCGGAAATCGAGGAAGTCGAGAGGGGTCATGGTTTCCAGAACGTCGACCTGTTGAACCAGGACGCGCTGGATCTCGACGATTCGCCCGCAGTGCAGGACCGCGCGCCCGACCTCCTCCTCCGGGATAGGGGAGCTCCGAAAGGCCGCGAGCACCGCGTCGAGCTCCCACAGGATCTGTTTGAACCACAGCTCGTAGGCCTGGTGAACGATGATGAAGAGCATCTCGTCGTGGGCGGGCCGGCCATGCCGGGCGCTCTCCATCTGCTGGCATCCGAGCAGCCGATCGAGCTGGATGTAGTCCGCGTAGTAGAGAGGACCGCGGGGCTTTTCTTCTTTCATCTGAGCGTGCTTCGTACCACAGGCCCGGAGCAATACAAACCGTCGAACGCGGTCATCGTCTCGAGACTCGGGAGCTGTCCAGCCGTCGGGTCACTGCCTGGGAGCCGCCACGCCTGGTCATCGACGAGCGAAGCGAAGCAATCTGATCCCGAAGCCGATTCCGTTTGCGTCGTGTACCTGTTCTCATGGAGTGCCAGTCCGACTCGAGCCACATCGCTGATCGCCGTGGCGCTTCTCGCGAGCTTTTCTACCGCCACGCCACGCGGCCCGGACTGATCCTCTCGTTGCCCATGCGCGATGAATGAGGCGAACGCGAGCGCTCCGGTTGGCGGCACGTATTCCTGACGCCGGCTCCTGGCGGAGCCTGAGTGGTCTTATTTATCGACTTCCGATACTATACTTGATGATATTCGATAAATGATATATTTATATTCGATAAAGAAGGGGTATCGAATCATGTCAAAGCCAGCCTCTTCCGCCGCCCTTCCGATCGCGCATGCCGCGCTGCGGATTCTCATCGTCCTGAACTGGCTTGGGGGAGCCGCGATCCTGGCTCTGCTGGTCGTCATGCCCAACGAGCGATGGATCATGACCGCGTTCAAGCTTTCTCCTTCGCCTGAAGCGGAGCGGCTCGTCATGGGCCTGCGCGCGATCGCGGCGCTCGGCCTCGTCGCGACCCCGCTGAACTACGTCGTCCTCAAACGGCTGCTCGCGATCGTCGAGACGGTTCGCGCGGGCGACCCGTTCGTCGCCGCGAACGCGCTCCGTTTGCAGACGATCGCCTGGACGCTGCTCGCGCTGCAGCTCTTGAGCCTCGTCATCGGTGCAATCGCCAAGGCTGTTTCGACGCCGGCGCATCCGCTCCATCTCCAAGCGGGCTTCTCGATCAGCGGCTGGCTCGCCGTGCTCCTCACGTTCCTGCTGGCCCGCGTGTTCGCCGAAGGCACGCTCATGCGCGAGGACCTCGAAGGGACGGTCTGACATGGCGATCGCCGTCAAGCTCGACGACCTCCTCCACGATCGGAGGATGACGCTGACCGAGCTGGCCGATCGGGTCGAAATGACGCTGGCCAACCTCTCGATCTTGAAGACCGGCAAGGCGCGCGCGATCCGCTTCTCGACGCTCGAGGCGATCTGCGGCGCGCTCTCGTGCCAGCCTGGCGACCTTCTCCGGTTCGAGCCGGAGCAAGCAGAACGCGAGCCACCGGAAGCGGGAACCAAACGGAGTGCAAGCCGATGAACGAGGCCAGCAAGGGAGGTCATCGATGAAGCAGACGGTCACGCTCACCATCACGTCTCTGCTCACCATGCTCTTTGCGTCCTTTCACGTCACGGACGACATCGTCCGCGGATTCGAACCGGCAAGGCTTTCGAACCTCACGATGGTGCTCATCCTGGTCGTCTGGCTGTACGCGACGCTGGTTCTCGTCGAACGGCGATCGGGGTATGTCATCCTCCTCCTCGGATCGCTCCTCGGCGCGGCCGTCCCGGTCCTCCACTTCAAGGGCAAGCGCATCGCCGAGATTGCCGGGTCCAGTGGAGGCTTCTTCTTCATCTGGACACTTCTCGCGCTGGGCGTGACCGCACTTTTCTCCCTCATCCTCTCGGTGCAGGGACTGTGGAACCTGCGGCGGGGTCAGGCCAGGACTTAGCGGAATGAACCCGGTCTTACCGATCCACGTTGCCGCAGGCGGGCTCGCTCTCGTTCTCGGCGCCGTGGCACTCCTGGCGAAGAAGGGCGGGACCATCCACCGCCGCAGCGGGCTGCTGTTCGTCTGCGCCATGCTCGTCATGGGCGTTAGCGCCTCCATGCTGGGGAACGTAGGCGGCGGCTTGACGGCGGTCTACTTTGTGGCCACCGCGCTGACGACCGTCCGCCCGGTGTCGCCATGGACTCGCCGTATCAATGTTGCCGCGCTGACGGTTGCGGTCGGACTCGCGCTCATCGACATTGCCGGCGGCGTAAAGGCCCTCGACAGCCCTCGGGGTCTCCTCAAGGGCGTACCGTTCGCGATGTTCTTCTTCCTCGCCACCGTCATGATCCTGGCGGCGGCCGGGGACGTGCGCATCATGCGATTCGGCGCGCCTCGCGGCCGGCCGCGCCTGGCCCGCCATCTGTGGCGGATGTGCTTCGCGCTGTTCATCGCGGCCGGATCGTTCTTCTCTGTCCGTGAGCGCGTGGCGAAAATCCTTCCCGCGCCATTCACGACGGCGCCCATGCGCGCCTTGCCGATTCTGCTGCTGTTCGCCGCGATGTTCTCTTGGCTGTGGAGGGTCCGCGCCCGCCGTCCCTTGCCGGTGCTCGTCCGACACGATGTCGGCGGTCATCCCAAGGGATAGGATTCCGGGCGGTGAACCGCATCCTCAATTTCATCGATGGCCAGTTCCGGCCGCCCTGCTCGGGACGATACCTTCCGAACGTCAACCCGGCGACGGGACAGGTCATCGCCGAAACCGCAGAAAGCGGCCCCGACGACGTCGATGCCGCCGTCGTCGCCGCGTCCCGCGCGTTCAAGTCGTGGCGAGAGACACCCGCCGAAGAACGATCCCGGCTCTTGATCCGGGTTGCCGAGCTCATCGAGGAGAACTTCGACGAGCTGGCGCGGCTCGAATCGGAAGACAGCGGGAAGCCGATCGCGCTCGCGCGCCGGATCGACGTGCCCCGAGCCATCCGGAACTTTCGCTTCTTTGCGACGGCGATCCTGCACACCGAGACCTCCTGCCATCTCACGGACGATCGGGCGCTCAACTACACCATCCGGTCGCCCTTGGGCGTCGCCGGCCTCATCTCACCCTGGAACCTGCCGCTGTACCTTCTGACCTGGAAGATCGCTCCGGCCATCGCCGCGGGGAATTGTTGTGTGGCGAAGCCTTCGGAGCTCACACCCCTGACCGCCGACAGGCTTGCCGCACTGACCGTGGAGGCGGGGATTCCGCCCGGCGTCGTCAACATCGTGCACGGGCCCGGAGGGAGCGCCGGCCGCGCCTTGACGTCGCATCCGAACGTCCCGCTCATTTCGTTCACCGGGGGAACGAAGACGGGGGCGGACGTGATGGCCCGCGCGGGACCGCTTTTCAAGAAGGTGTCCCTGGAGCTCGGAGGGAAGAACCCGAACATCGTGTTCGCGGACGCCGACCTCGAACAGGCCGTCGCCACGTCGATTCAGTCGAGCTTCGCCAATCAGGGGGAGATCTGCCTCTGCGGATCGCGTTTGTTCGTCGAGAAGACGATCTACGAAGAGTTCCTCGACCGCTTTCTGGAGGCAACGACGAAGCTCCGGATCGGAGATCCGCAGGACGCTTCGACCGACGTGGGCGCGCTCGTGAGCGAGCCGCACCTTCGCAAAGTCGTAGGCTACGTCGGGCTCGCGAAAGAGGAAGGAGGCGACATCCTTCTCGGCGGAAAACGTCCCGAGAATCTCCCGGAGCGCGTCCAGGATGGTTACTTTCTCGAGCCGACGGTGATCGCCGGCCTCGACTGCCAGAAGCGCGTCATGCAGGAGGAGATCTTCGGGCCCGTCGTCACCGTGACACCCTTCGATTCTCCCGAGGAGGCGATCGCCTACGCCAACGGCACGCGCTATGGACTTTCGGCGAGCGTCTGGACCCGGGACCTCCAGAAGGCCCATCGGGTCGCCGCGGCAATCGAGAGCGGAACGGTGTGGGTCAACACGTGGCTGCTGCGGGATCTTCGCGTTCCCTTCGGCGGAATGAAGGAAAGCGGCCTCGGGCGCGAGGGCGGGTTCGAATCGCTCGATTTCTTCACCGAAGCGAAGAACGTCTGCGTCAAGTTGTGAGAATCGAACACTCCGAGAAGTGCTCGCCGGGTTATTGAGCGTCCGCAGAGTGTGACGAGGCGTAGGGAAGTGGACGCGAGTTCGATAACCCGCGGGCATCGCCGCCCGTAAGCTCTCTCGTCGGTCACTCGTTCTGTTCCGACCGACGCAGGAGAGTGCGTCATGAGGACGATCCGCTTCGTCAGATTCCTGTCAGCCTGTTGCTTGCTCGCCGGCGCTCCATTGCTCGGCCAGCAGCAGGCAAAGACGGCCGCCGCCGACGGCCGTTACCCCTGTCGGGCCGTGCACACCTTCGACTTCTGGGTCGGCGACTTCGACGCGACGCCGTGGAACGGACCGGCGGCGCCGGTCAAAGGACACCTGCACAACACGCGCGAGTACGAGGGCTGCGTGATCGTCGAGCGGTGGGAGGGCGCGAACTCCCAGGGCATGAGCATGTCCTTCTACGACGTCAACCGGCAAGCGTGGCGGATGGTGTGGAACGGCGACGACAACCGGTCGAACGACTTCGAGGGCTCGTACCGGAACGGCGCGATGCGGTTCGAGGGCTGGGTCCTCGACCCTAGCGGGAAGCGGCTGCTCGCGTCGAATGTCCTGGAGAATGTATCGCCGGACACGATCCGGCACATCTATTCGACGTCCGCCGACGGCGGGAAGACCTGGGTGATCAAGAGCGACGGGCGATTCGTCCGGCGGAAGGAATAGCGGCGTTCACGGTCGCCTCAAGCGCCGCCTGGCGCCGGACAGGGGCCGGGTTTGGTTTCCTGACTTCGAAGGCGGAGGACCGGGTCCGTCCGGAACTGATTCTCTGATTCTCGTGTAGTCGCGGACGACCTCCCCGTCATCAGGAGGCCCTTCCCTCGGAGTCACGCCTGCGCCCGCTCCGCGGTCTTCGCTTCGTGGGCCAGCGAGGCTTGATCTGTCCCCTGTTGATCTCGGCCACACGTGGCGCCGGGCGTCCAGGGCGTCGCTGTGGGCCGACAGCGCGACGGTAGAGGGGGCCGGTCTAGGAAGCCCGCGCGGCGATCGGTTGCGGCCTGGCCCCCCAGATCAGGAGCCAGAAGATGATCGGCAATTCCGCCAGATTAAGAATCCTCGTCACCTGGCCGACCGCGTGCGAGTACTGGGGGAAGACCAGGTCGGCAATCGAGCTGGCGATGTACCCGCAACCCGCGATCATCAGAAGGACGCCGAGGATGCGCGGGATGAATCCCGATCGGATGACGCAGGTCCCGAACGGAAACAGCCAGAGGCCCCAGAAGACCTGTGCGACGAGGAACCCCTGGCCGTGCAGACTGAGAAACAGGTACGCCAGGGCGTCGCGCTGATGCGCGTCGAGAGCCGACAGGAAATCGACCCCGCCCGCGGCGCCGACGAGTTTCAGCGCGGCGACTTCGTTGACGATGCCGAGAAACGAGATCGGGGTCGAAAGCAGGATCAGGACCACCATCCACAGAGCGGGTCCTGCGCTCACCGGCTTGAACAGGCGATAGAGGACCAACGCGACGAAGATGAAGAGGGTAAAGCTGAGCACCTCGGCCCCGATGCCCATTCGGAGGAGGGTTCCCGAGGCCCGAATCCGATCGGCCGTCGCCGCCGCGTCTCCCCTCACGACGAGCTTCTCGGGGACGTAAAGGAGCGCGAACACGCCGGGGATGCTGCTTGCGAGGTAGAGGAGCCCGGCGAGCCGAGCGGTCTTCTTGGTGGAGTCCATCTCCTCATCTCTCATACGTAGCGGCTGGCATCTTGTTCCTGCAGGCCAGCGCGGCGCGCGGCGCTGACGCCCTCCTTGCGGCGCCTGCGATTGCCAGTAAGATTCCGTCATGCGAAAGTTCCTGAGAGGCCTGGGAATCGCCCTGCTCGTCGTGGTCGGAGCGGTTGCCGTCTTTGCGGCTTACGTCGCGATCACGGGCATCCCCAAGTACGAACCGGGCCGGCTGCAGGTGCGTGTCGAGGTCACGCCGGAGCGAGTCGAGCGCGGGCGCAAGTACGCCAAGATGCTTTGCGCCTCGTGCCACGAGAACCCCACGACGCACGAGCTGACGGGCAAGCGGGTGGCGGACGCACCACGGGAATTCGGCGTGATCTTCTCGAAGAACATCACCCGGGATCCTGTCAAGGGAATCGGGAGCTGGACGGACGGGGAGCTCGTCTACCTCCTGCGCACCGGGATCGACCGCACGGGTCAATACCTGCCGCCCTGGATGCCGAAGTTCCCGCTCCTATCGAACGACGACCTGGAGGGGATCGTCGCGTTCCTGCGCTCGGACGACCCTCTCGTTGCACCGGCCGCGGTCGATCCTCCGGGCAAGACGCGCCCGACGTTTCTCTCGAAGCTCCTGGCGCACACCGTGTTCCGCCCGCTGCCCTTCCCGAAGGCGCGGATCGATTCGCCTGCGATGACGGACAGGGTCGCGTACGGGCGGTATCTCTCCTCGAGCCTAGGCTGCTTCACCTGCCATTCGGCGGACTTCAAGACCATGAACGAGCTCGAGCCGGAGAAGTCCAAGGGCTACATGGGCGGCGGTAATCCGCTTCTCGATCAGAGGGGCGCACTCGTGCGGTCCGCCAACATCACGTTCGACGAGGAGACCGGAATCGGGAAATGGTCGGAGTCGGATTTCGCGCGGGCCCTGCGCGTCGGCGTGCGCCCCGATCGGACGGTCCTCGTGTACCCGATGTCGCCGGTTCCGGAGCTCACCGAGGAGGACGCGGCCGCCCTCTATGCCTACCTGACGACGGTGCCAAAAATCCGGAATGCGGTCGCGCGGCCCGAGTACCGGGTCGCCGGAGCCGCGAGCGAGGGCAAGAGGCTCTACTACCGGTACGGCTGCCCGTCCTGCCACGGGGACACAGGCGTGGGAATCGCCGACCTGAGGCAGGCGACGAAGCACTACCGGACCGATGCCGCGATCGAGGCCTGGATCAAGAACCCTTCGTCTTTCAAGCCTGGCACCAGGATGCCGACGTGGGACGGCGTGATCCAGCAGAGCGAGTTCCCCGCGCTGATCGAGTACGTCAAGGAGCTCGGCGGCAAGAGCTGAGTCGGCCGGGGTTCGGTGGTCTCTTTTTCCAGTCGTCTGCCCGATGGTGCCGGGGATCGCGGGGATTGGGGGACTCTCCGGGTGATCCACGCGAGTGGCGGGAGTCGGTCTCGACTTGCCAGTTGGCCTAGGCTGCAACGAGCCGGGACCTGGACGTGTTCTGACGTCTTTGACGGAGTGGTGGGGTGAACGTTCAAGACGTTCGGACAGGGTTTGCCTACAACCGCTGGGCCAATCAGCGGCTGCTGCAGGCTGCGGGCGAACTCTCGGGTGAAGAGCTCAACCGGGATCTTCGCGGGAGCTTCGCTTCGATCAGAGGCACTCTTCGGCATCTCCTGTGGGGAGAGCGCGCCTGGCTCCGGTTCTGGCGGGAGGGATCGTTCGGTCCCGATCTCTCGTCATCGGACCTTCCGGAACTTCCGTCGATCGTCGAGAGCTGGGTGAGCCTCGAGGAAGAGAAGGCCGCCTTTGCCCGCGATCTGACCGATGAGAAGCTCCGTGCGCCAAGCCCCGTTCGGGAAGACTCGTACATTCTGGGAGAGCTCATCCAGCACGCTCTGAATCACTCGACTCACCACCGGGGCCAGCTGGTTCTGATGCTGCGGCAACTCGGCAAGACGCCTCCGGGTACGGGCTTCCGACAGTTCCTGACCGAGAGTCGAGACGAGCCGGGGCAGTCCTGACTCCGCGGGCGCCAACTCCTTTCCCTCAACGGGGGAGGGGCAGGGGGGACGTGCTCCGGGTGTTCCGTCGCTTTGACTCCGAGCTTCCCCGGTCATAACCTCCTCCGCCTGGAGGCAATACATGGCGACAAGAAAGTCTGCCAAGACCGCTCGCTCGAAGAAGAAGGCTCCCCGCAAAGCGAAGGCCGCGCCCCCGAAGTCGCGCACGGGAACCGAGACGCTGGCATTGAATTCGAGTTCACCGAGCTTCACGGTCAACGACCTGGAGAAGAGCCTCGCGTGGTACCGCGACGTTCTCGGATTCGGGGTCGAAGAGACCTGGGACGACGCAGGCAAGGTCGTCGGCGTGTCCCTCCGGGCCGGCGGCGTGTCGTTCATGATCGGGCAGGACGATTGGAAGAAGGGACGCGATCGGAAGAAGGGAGAGGGTTTTCGGATGTTCTGCATGACGAAGAAGAACATCGACGCCCTCGCGGAGGGGATCAAGACGCGGGGCGGCAAGCTCGATCACGAGCCCACCGACCAGCCCTGGGGCGTGCGCGACATCTCCCTGACGGATCCCGACGGATTCAAGATCACGATCGCTGCCCAAAGGCGCTGACGGCGTGACCGGCGGCTCGGGGTCGGTCCTGATTCCCTGAGGAGAGGCCCTGACAGCCGGCCGCTCGCTCGCCGGTCTCGCCTTCCTGTTGGTCGGCGCGATTTGCGTAGCCCATCCCCTGCGTGCGGCAGGAACCGCACCCTTTGTGCTCGACGGAAATCGCGTGTACGTCGAGCTGTCCTTCGTTCGGCCGGACGGCCGTATCCATCGGGCTCTGGCATTCGTGGACATGGGCAGTCCATCGATGGAGATCACCGCGGCCCTGTTCGAGGAGCTTGCTCTGAATCAGGGCAGGCCCTTGAGCTTCCGGGTCGGAGACCTTCTCGTGAGCGTGCCCGCGGGGGAGGTGGCTGCCGATCCTTCCGAGCCGCACGCGATGGGCTCCGACCTGAAGGTGGAGGCCATGCTTCCAGCCGGCGTCATGGAGAAATATGAAGTCGTTCTGGACTACCAGAACCGCACACTCACGATTGCGCAGGCGGGAACGATCAGGCCCGAAGGCACGCCGGTGCCGTTTCGCGTGAACCCTCGAACCGGCCTGATCGCCGTGGACGCGCTGATCGACGACAAGCCTTATCCCGTTACGATCGACGATGGTTCCGCGTACACGTGGTTCCGTCAGGACAGAGTCCGGAGTTGGCTCGCGACGCATCCCGACTGGGAGCGCGGCATCGGCGCCGTGGGTGCCAGCAACATCACGATGTCGGGCGACGGCGCCGAAGCCTCCGGCATTCTGCTGCGCATTCCTGAAGTCCGGATCGGCCGGTTGACTCTGAAGCAGGTGGGTGCGCTGGGAGCCGGGCGAGGCAGGAGTCCGGTCGAAGGCCTCGATCTGCTCGATTGGTACTCGACGAAGAACGCGGTCCCCGTAATCGGCTGGATCGGTGGAAACGTGTTGAAGAACTTTCGCCTGACCATCGACTACAGAGATCGCACGATGTACTGGCTCCGGCAGAGCGAACCCGACGCGAGCGACCAAAATCAGGTCGGCCTCACGCTGAGGAGGCAGGGCGAAGAGGTCATCGTCGCCGCTCTCGCCACAAAGAACGGGAAGCCGACGGTCGAGGGAGTCGAGGCCGGGGACAAATTGATTCGGATCGACGGGCTCGAAACGAAGGGTGCGACCCTGGGCAAGATCTACGGTGCCCTGCACGGGAAGCCGGGTGAAGTCCGCGTTCTGGTCCTCGAGAGAGGTTCTGGTCGGCTCACCGTGCGTGCAACGGTCACGGCCTTTTAGGCGATTCGATCGAACGGGTGAGGTGGGAAGTCGCGCGCGCTCCCGGGTGACGTCGGCAGATCAAGCCTGACTGCTACCGAAGGGTGATTTGGCCGGCGCCGACGTGGGCGTGCAGGCGATGCGTGCCCTGTCCGTCGTGGTGGAACGACCGGAACAAGCCTCCATGGGATTCATCGAAGGCGGCGGCGTCCACCTCGCCGGTGAATACGAACGCATCGACGCGCGAGTAGGCCGCCCGGTCGCCGACCTCGACGGTCAAGTCTCCGGCGTGGAGCGAGACGTCCTTGTTGCCCTGGACGTTCTCGACGACGACCTCGCCAAAGGGAATGCGGGCGCGAAGATCGGTCTTCGCCGGGATCTTGACGGTGATGGTGAGGCCGTCTTTCGGGCCGCCGGAAATCCGCATCTTGGCGTCGCCGTCCTTGTTTTCGAAGACGACCTTCAGGCCGCGCGTGCGGGCGTCGTCAACGCTGCTGCCCGAGAGGTCAACGGAGATCGTGGCCTGGTCCGTGCCGACGACACGGACGTCGCCGGATCGGACGCGCAGGTCGAGCCGGCCTTGAGGGACGAAATGGACGGAAAACGGGTGGTTCACGATGTCGGTCGCCTGGACCTTCGCCTGGGGGAAGCAGGGCCCAGCCAGGAGGGCGGCGAGGCCTAGAAATAGGGAAAAGCTGCGCATGCGAGGGACCTCCATCCACCTGTACGCAGAATGGCCCGACTGTGTTCCCGTCTTCTGCGCTCTCTTCCCGGAAGGGAAGTTTAGCGAGTCGGAACCGTCAGGTCCGACGTCTTGGGCGCGCCAGGCGCCAGAACTGCGTCTCGTTCAGGAGGGTGATTCGGTGTCCCTTCTCGCGGAGCCGCTTGATCTGGATGAGCTTGATGCCCGCGTCCCGGCCGGCGGCCTGAAGCGGGTTCGGCCGGCCGCGGACGACGACGGTTGTTCGAGCGGAAGGCGCGCCATGGACGATCGCTCCCGCGCGGCGAGCGGCGCGGGCGGCCTCGCTGCGCCGCCTGGTCAGAATGCCGGTGAAGGCAAGATGAGCGCCCTTGAGCGTCCGCAGCCTTCCGACCCTCAGGGCGGCGGGCGGATGGGTCAACGCGTCGATCAGCTCCTGGGCGCTCTCGTACCGCTTTCGGCGCTCGCCGATGCAGCGATAGACGATCTCTTTCAGGTGATCGGTGCAGCGGAGGCGTCGGACCTCGCCGGTGCGAATCCGCGCCGCCGCGGTCCCCTTGACGAGCATTCCCAGCAGTTGTCCGACCTGATAAACGTCGTCGCGCGCCTGCCATTTGGGCGCCGTGCCGGCGAGGATGTCGCTCGGGGCGCCCCACGGGTTCAGCGTGCGCGCCTCGATGCCGCGTCGATCGCTCTGGTGGCTCACGATTCCGAAGTCCCCGAGCTTCAGGCTGCCGCCGTCACAGACGAAGACGTTCATCGGCGTCAGGTCACGATGGAGCATCTGACCGCGATGGAGCTTTCCGAGAACCTCGAGAATCCCCGCGATCTCGCGTCTGGCGGTCCTCTCCGGCCATCCCTTGCCGGTGCGCTGGAGAAAGGATCGCAGGTCGCCGTGCCGTGCGTATTCGAGCGCGAGGCAGTAGAGGACGCTGCCATCGGCTCGCGCGAGGGGAAACGCGTCGAACACGCGGATCGCCCGGGAATGTCCGGCGAGAATCTGCCCGAAGTACGCCTCGCGCAGCCAGCCGTCGATGTGCTCGCTCGCCTTCATCGCGACGACGGCCGGGATCGCGCGGGAGGGCGTGATCCGTGTCGCGAGGTAGGCCTGGCCGAACCCTCCCTGTCCGAGCAGGCTATCGACCCGGTACTGAATGCGCGTTTCGGGGCTCGCGATGACCTGTTGGGGAAGCAGCAGAGCTTTCCCGCGAGCCTCGCGAGAAGCCGCGGACCTCGCGAGCGTCGTGGCTTTCGAAGAGTCCTTCATCCGACGAGCCGAGTCTAAATGGCGTCGGTCCTGATTGGGACCGCATTACCCATTACCCCGGCCTCTTCCTTGACATGAGCGAGGGGGCCAGATTCGTGGCGATGTCTCGGTCTTCGGTAGCTCGGGCGCTGGTCGCTGTCGGGATGCTCGCGGCGTCCGCGGCTCGCCTGCTCGCCCAGACGGGCCACTGGGTGAACATCTCGCCTGAAGGCGGCACCATTCTGGCTCTGGCTGTCGATCCTCTCTCTCAGTCCACGATCGACGCGGGTTGCAGCGACGGCATTTTCAAGAGTGTGAATGGCGGCTCGAGCTGGACGCCGATGAAATCGGCCTGACGAATCCGATCGTCAACGCGCTCGCCCGCGCGCCCGGACGGGGCGCTGTACGCGGCCACAAACGGCGCAGGGTCTTCGTCGTCTCCAGCGAGCTGGAGAGTCGAAATCCGGTAATCGGGGTAGGCAACCATCGTTCCCCGCGGGTCGTCCACCGGCCGTAGAGAGGCTCCCTCACCCTGACCCTCTGCCCCGCCGACGAGGTAGAGGGGGAAGCGCGACCTACTTCTTCGGGATTCGCGACACCTGTGTCGCAGCGCACTGCCACTGGCCGCCTAGTTTCACCCACGTGTCGGTGAAGCGCACGGTTTCGTCGATGGGCTTGCCGTTTTCCTTGCCTTTGGTCGTAGCCTTTCCGGTCACGACGGCGGCGTCGCCGTAGACGCGGACCTTCATATCCCCGACCGTGAAGGTGTCGTACTTGGTGGAGCCCGACTTTACCCCCGCAACCATCTCGGCCCGGCTCGCCATCTCCCCATCCTGATTCGTGTAGATGTAGTCGGGTGTGAGCAGCTTCTCGAGAGCGGCCGCGTCGCCGGCGAGCCCCGCCTTCGCCCAGTCGTTTTCGAGCTTGACGAGCGCCTGCGCGACATCCTCAGGGGGACGGGCCGCCGCCACAGCCGATGCGAAAACCAGAGCCGCGATCGCCAGAATTTTCTTCATTCCAGTCTCCTCTTCTTTTCCAAGGTTGCAAGAGTCTTCTTCTTGTGGGCCGATCAGTTGGCGGACACTACCACAGGGCTCGAAGACAGAACCCGATGTGAGGAGAGCCGCACGGCGGTCCAGGGCCTGCCGGGCTCGAGATCCCTCGCTATCGCTCGAGATGACAGCGTGCTGAGTCAGGCCCGCTCGATCCGGAAGTCGTAGCAGCCGGCTTCGGTGTCACGGACGTGGACGTAGTCCACATCGGCGCGGGCGAGAAGGCGGCTGACCACGGCTTCGACGTCTTTTCCGGCGACGCGCTCCTCGGCCCGCAACACCCGACCGCGGGCGTACGCGGCGAGCGTCAGGTCGTGGGACAAGAGATCCGCCGGGAAACCGGCATGCTCGGGATACCGGCCGCAGGCCTCCTCGTGGATGAAGACCGGACCCGGCAGGGGGAAGGTGTCGAGGCCGTGAAAGGGATCGAGCGTAAAGAGCAGCCGCTTGTCGACGCCGACCTCGAACTCGCGCAGGCACAGGCGGCAGGGACCGTAGCCGGTCGCCACCTCGGAATGCACGGGATGCCCGTATCCGGGCGCTTTTCGGGACGTACGCACCTTGTCGGCGAGACCCTCAACAATGGCGATGACTCGGTAGGGTGCCATGCGCTTCTCCTCGCTCCGAAAACACGATCGTCTTTGCGAAGGTTGCAGGGACGGGCCGGATATAGGATCCGACCAACCGCGGGGGCACGATGCTGTACCTGCTCGCATTTCTGATCGGTCTGGTGGCCGGGCTACGCGCGATGACGGCGCCGGCGGCCGCGAGCTGGGCGGTGCGGCTCGGGGCGGGCGGGATTGGGGTCAACGCTGAATTCCTGCGTTGGGGCTCAAGGCTGAGTTGGTGACTCCCAACGGCGATTACGGTGGGTTCGGTCTCGCGCTGAGGCTCAAGGCCCACCGCATCGGGATCCCGACGGACGGGGTCAGGGAACCGGGCGGCCAGGCGAGGAAAGAAGGCTCCGCCCTGACTCATTCGCCTCCTTGAGGGGAGACGAGTCGCCTGGAAGCGACTAGTTCGGACAGCCGCGTCGGTTGCAGTTACAGCTGTCGGCCGGCGGCGGGTTTCCGTCGATATAGGTCTGGGCCTTCTGCCAGACCGTGCAACCGACCTTTCGGCCCATCGCTCGCCCCCGGAAGTCACCCTCGAGGAAATGGATTCCTCCGAGGCGCCGGGAAATCCCCGCCTCGTCGGCCGCCTCCGAGAAAGTCGCCCACCTCAGTGTGACGTCGTGCCTGGGAGCGAAGCCCGGCTCGAGGCGGCCGGAGCCGGCCGGGAACGTCACCGCGGCGCCAAACGCGTCGCCCCCGGTGAATCGCTTCAGGACCTCCGCCGCTGCGGCGGAGAAGGTGCTGTGGCCGGACGTGTACTCCGGGAAGGGAGGCGTGGTGAATGTGAGCGGCTGGTAAGGCAGCCAGTCCCGGCCCTTCACGAGCTTGACGCCTTCGAAAGGCACCGTCTGTGGAATTCGCCGGCGCTTGAACAAGTAGCGGATCGCCGTGATCGGGCGCTCGGAATCGTAGAAGCGCTTGGTCTCCCAGCAAGCGATTCCCGCGTCGAACACGGCGTTGCCGACCGCGAAGAACATCTTGACGTCCTCGTCAAACGTGTGCGCGTCGCGGCGCGACACGAACTCGGCGAAGAGAGTCCAATGGCCGGGGGGGAGCTCCGAGCGCGGCCCGTCGGCCCAGTACTCCGCGATCATCTTGCCGCGGTCATCGAGCTTCGCGTTCATTACCACGATTTCGAGGGCCTGGGCCACGTAGCCGAGCGATCGCCAATGCTGCGGCGGCCGCTCGGGCCGGAACTGGGAGGCCGACTCGAGAGAGAAGGGAACCACGTTCTCCCAATGCGGCGCGATGAACCCGGGCGTCACGAAGCCGCCCTGCCCGTCGGAGAACCGCAGAGGCTGCCACCGGTTCGGGTCGTTGATGTGGTCGGGGTCGTTGACGGGGAGGTAGCCCGTGTAGTCCGTGTAGGGACCGGGGTTCAGGTCGCCGAGCTGGTTCGAGCCATCGTGATGGCGAAAACCCATGACGGCAGCCGCGGCGAGATTGCCGACGCCTTGGGGCATGGCGGGATCGGTTGAGGCGTCGTCGGGATCGAAGCCGAAGTCGATCATCCGCGCACGCAGAAAGTCGCTCTGCGACGGAAAGAGGTCGAGCAAGCAGCGGTATTCGCCGTAGCTGAAGGCCTTCTGCTTGTTCTCTGGCGTGCGCTCGGCCGGTGGCCGCCGGAGCGTCGCCCCGAGCTGCGTGCCCACCGCGAAGTCGTCGTACGCGGCCCAGGCGTCGAAGCCGCAGGTATGCACCTCGCCGATCGCGCGGGCGACGATGGGAGGGCCGAGGCGGCTGACTCGAATTGCCTCGAGCAGGACGTCGTTCCACCGCACGGCAAGGGTGTCTTGGGCGGGGAGTGCACAAGGGACGAGCAGCGTGAAGGCGACCACGGCGAGAAGGGCCGAATGCGAGAACCCGGAAACCCTGATCATGGAATCTCCTTCGGGGTCGGATTGGAAATTCGCGGGCCGGATCGGGGAAGCTTCGTAGGAGCGGAGCTTGTCGAAGCCGGCAAGGGGCTTACGGTGGAATCCGACAGGAGGCCCGCGGATAGGGCGCCTGGAAAGACAGGGAAGACACCGGGCAACCACCAGAATCGACGATAGCACCAATCTCTGTCGACAAAGGCCGCGGCTGGGGGTCGAGGTCTGCCGAGTCCGGGCGGAGTCAACGCCGGATTCCAGCGTTTGGGGTCAGTCCTGCGCTTCGGTCCAGCGCCGAATTCCTGGCACTCACCCGCGGCAATCACCGTGTTTGGCTGGCGCTGAGGCTCGAAGCCTGCCGAGTTCCCCCTCACCCCTCCCCTCTCCCCCGATGACGAGGGAGAGGGGAGGGAGGGAGATCACGCCTTCGGTTCGGGCTCCGGCGTCGTCGTTCCTTCCCATCGGCTGCGCAGGCCTTTGACGAACTCCTCGCGCTCGCCGGGGGTCATCCTTTCCCAGTGCTCCCGCATGCCGTGCCGCCACCGGCCGCCGGAGGATCTCGCGCCGCGAAAGCCTCCGAACAGGATCCAGGAGAGTGCCATCAAACCCAGGGCTTGCCAGTAGGTGATCGCGCGCAGACCGAAGATGGCCGGCATCAGGCCGTTCCAGAGCGCGAAGACGGCCCAGACCAGACCGGCGAACACGACCAGAAAGATCGGCAGGACCAGGACAACGAGTCTCACGATTCGGCGCTTTCTCGTGGTCTTCATGCTCATTTCTCCTTGAACTCGTCGTAGATGTGCTGGAGTCTTCGGCGCAGATGGAGCACCGCGTAGTGCTTGCGCGAGAAAAGCGTGTTCACGGCGAGGCCGGTCTCCGACGCGAGGTCGCGGAAGCTGCGGCCTTCGAGCTCGTGCGCGACGAACACGAAGCGCTGCTCCTCGGGTAGCTCTTCCAGGGCCGCGTCGAGCTCTTCGAGAAGCACGCCGCGCGCGTAGACCGCCTCCGGTCCGGCGTCCGGGGAGGGCAGCAAGTCCTCGAGCGAACCGACGTCTCCGTCCTCGGCGTCCTCCGGGTTCGTCGTCCGGGCCGACGACTCCGGCCTCTTTCTGCGGAGCCGATCGATGATGCGATTTCGAGCCACCCGAAAGAGCCAGGCGCCGACCTGTTCGATGGGCTTGACCAGGCGGTTACGCCACGACCAGCTCGAAGAAGACGTCCTGCAGCAGGTCCTCCGCGTCCTCGAGATCGGGCACGCGTTTTCGGATGAAGCTCCGCAGCCGACCTCGCTCGCGTTCGATCGTCTCGGCGATCTGCCGGTCCTGCTCGTTCATCACCTGCTCGAGAATCAGGATCTTCCTCCCTTCACCCATGTAGACGGACGAAGGGAGTGGATATTGTGGGTGGAGGGGCGGGGCTCGTCCTCGGCCGGGATGATGACAGGCGATTGCGGGCAGCCGGTGAGGCCCGCCCGACACGGACGGCTCGCCGCTTCGCCTCAGAGGCCCGCCTCAGGTTCCATCGGTGGAATCCGAGTTTTCACCCGAGAAAAGTGGAACTCCAGGGCTCCGAGGCTCGTATCTCTCCATCAAAGGACGGAGCCGGATCAACGAAGCATCGCCGCGCTTCAAGGCCTGAATCACCGTCGGATTGCGACTCCGTTTCTCGCGTAAGGAGAAGCACCCATGACTCGCACGACGAACGCCAGCGTGGCCGGATTCACGTTCCTTTTCTACATCGCCGTCGCCTTCACCGGATTCGTCCTGCTCACCCGGGCCGAGAGCGGAGTGGGAATCGCCGCGAAGCTCGCAAACATCGCCCGGCATGCCTCCACGGTGCGCGCAGGCATCGTGCTCGTGCTGCTCGGCTGCCTTTCCGCCCTGGTGGTGGCCGTGACGCTGTACGCGATCACGCGCGACGAGGATCCCGACCTCGCGATGCTCGTCCTGACCTGTCGCACCGCCGAGGGCGTGATCGGCGCGGTCTCCCTGCCCGTGTCCACGGGAAAGTTGTGGCTCGCGACGGCGGCATGAGATTGTCCGCCGTTGCGCGGTCTGAACAGTCAAACGGGTAGGATCTCGTGGTGGTCGGAACTCGTTTAAAGCCCTTTGCTCCAGACGGTTCCGACACGGCACGCTGACCTCGGAACCCTCGACCAGCCCCGCGGCCGGGCGACGGAGATGCCGTCCACCTCGGCCCAGGGCGGCCACTCCGGGGGGTCCCGTCAGACCGTGGCGAAGAGGTTCGAAACCTGGCGAGAACTCGAAGCCAGGAACTGCGTACTCACTTCCATGACCCCTTGCTTACCGAGAGGAGGCTGCCGGAGACTCCCCTGGGGAAACCGAGATGAGTAACCGGACGACCTCACGGAGAAGACCAGCTCTGGTCCAAGGAGAAGAAAATGCATGACACCGTCGACGGGACCGGACCAACGCGGAGACTCCTGCCATGGCTTCTGATCTGCCTTCTGGCTCCGGCCGCCGCGGCCTTCGCCCAGGAAAACCCGCCCAGACCGGCCTTCACCCTGCCCAAGGACAACCCGCTCAGCGCGTGGAACAAGTACATGTGCGGACAGTTGAAAGCGATCCTGCTTCGCTCGGCCGACAAGATGCCCGAGGGGGACTACGGCTTCAAGCCGACAGAGGCGGTCCGCAGCTACGGCCAGATCGTCGGGCACGTGGCCGACGCGCAGTACACCTTCTGCTCCGTCGCGCTCGGCGAAGAGAACCCGGCGCCGCACATCGAGCAGAGCAGGACGTCGAAAGCCGATCTGACCGCGGCGCTCAAAGACGCCTTCGCCTACTGCGACAAAGCCTACGACGGCATGACCGACGCGTCCGCCGCGCAAGCGATGAAGCTCTTCGGAAGCGAGACGCCGAAACTCGGCGTGCTCGTCGTCAACAACACGCATCTCGTGGAGCACTACGGAAACCTCGTCACGTACATGCGGCTGAAGAACATCGTTCCTCCATCCAGCGAGCCGGGTGTCATGCCAGAGACGAAGAAATGACGGCTCCTTCGCTCCCGCCCCCTGTTCCTCAGATCGCCGCGGGAGCGAGCGCAAGGTGTGGAGTCAGGCTGGCCGTCGAGGCTCTTTGGCCGGGCGGCCAGCCGGTGCGCCCCGCGGGCGCAGACTCCGCGCCGCCGCCGCGAGCGACGTCATGAGCAAACCGACCGACCTCGTCCAAGGCACCCTCGATCTGCTCCTTCTGAAGATCCTGGCGCTCGAGCCCCTGCACGGGTGGGCCATCAGTCTTCGCTTGAGATCCATCTCCGGCGACGTGCTGCAGGTCAGCGAGGGATCTCTGTACCCGGCCTTGCACAAGCTCGAGCAGGAAGGCTGGATCAGTGCCGAGTGGAAGCAGACGGAAAACAACCGGCGCGCGAAGTTTTACTCGCTCACGCGTCTCGGCAGAAGGCAACTGGAATCGGAGACGGCGAACTGGCAGCGGCTGTCGTCTGCGATCTCCCACGTCGTCCAGCTCTCCGAGGCATAGTCATGCGGATCGAACACTGGCGGTTCACCGCGCCTCTACGGCTCAGGTCCATCTTCCGCCGTCGCCGGGCGGACCAGGAGCTCGACGAGGAGCTCCAGTTTCACCTGGAGAAAAAGATCGAGGAGGGCATCGCCGATGGGCTTTCCCCGGAGGAAGCGCGTTACCGCGCTCTGCGCGCCATAGGCGGGCTCGATCAACGGAAGGAAGAGGTTCGCGACACGCGCCGCATCCACTGGCTGACGGATTTCCTCGACGACGTGCGCTACGCGATCCGGAGCCTGCGCCGCGCACCCGGGCTGACGGCGTTTGTGGCGATCACGATCGCGCTCGGGATCGGAATGACCGCGACGCCTTTCTCCATGCTCGACTCACTGATGTTCCGGCCCTACCCGGTGCCGCGGGCGGCCGAGGTGGTCACGTTGGTGAGCACGTCGCGCGACAGCGCCTATGACTCCTTCTCGTATCGCGAGTATCTGGACATTCGAGACCACGCGAAGAGCTACGACGGCATCATCGCCAACGCGATCGTGCAGTCCGTCGGCTTCAGCGCCAGACGTGGCGAAACGCCCCAGGTCCGGGGCGGCCTCCTGGTGTCGGGCAATTACTTCCGCGTGCTCGGCGTCGAGCCGAAGCTCGGACGCGGCTTTCGAGACGACGAGGACGCGGTGCCCGACCGCGACGCCGTAGTCGTGCTCGGGCCGGACTTCTGGAAGCGCGAATTCGCGGGGGATCCGTCCGTCGTCGGCAGGATCGTCCGCCTGAACGGCGCGGACTTCACCGTCATCGGCATCGCGCCGGAGTCCTTCCCGGGGATGTTCATCTTCATCCGCCCCGACTTCTACATCCCGTTGGCCATGGCGGGAAGGTTCTCTACGAACCCGCAGAAGAACTTCTTCGTGGACCGCGACGACCGCGAGCTGACCGTGCGGGCGCGTTTGAGACCGGGTGTGACGCTTCGACAGGCTCGGAACGAGCTCACCGTGCTCGCCCGGAACCTCGAGCGTGAATTCCCCAAGATGAACCGCGACCGCGGCGCCGCGGTCCACACGCGGTTCGAGATGCGGACGCAGGACACCGACATCAACTGGAAGTTCGGCGTGATCTTCACGGGGCTCGCCCTCGCGGTGCTGCTCGTGGCGTGCACGAACGTCGCAGGGCTGCTGCTGGCGCGGGCCCGCACGCGGACGCGAGAGATCGCCGTGCGTCTGGCGATCGGCGCCGGGCGTTTCCGGCTCGTTCGGCTCCTCCTGACGGAGAGCCTGGTTCTGGCGCTGCTGGGCGGCCTCGGAGGCATCGCCGTCGGGTACGCCGGGATCGCGGCCCTCCAAACCTTCACCATTCCGGCCGAGGTGCCTGTCAAGGTCCCGTTTCGCATGGACACGCACGTGCTGCTGGCGAGCCTCGCCCTGTCGATCCTCTCGGCGCTCTTTTGCGGCCTCGCGCCCGCGCTCCAGAGCACGCGGACGGACCTGTTGAAAGGGCTCAAGACGGCTGACGTGGAGGAGTTCGGGCGCGGCCGCAAGCGCCTCTGGGGCCGGAATGCCCTGGTGGTGGCGCAGGTCGCCATGTCCCTCATGCTTCTCGCCGCCTCTTTCCTGATGTTCCGTGGCTTTCAGCACAGCCTGGGCGAGGGAGTCGACTTTGCGAAGGAGGCGAAGGATCACGTCCTGATGGTGAGGTTCGATCCGCGTCTGGTGCAGTACGAGGCCGCCCAGACCGAGCAGTTCTACCGGCGTCTCGCCGAACGTCTCCGCGCGATGCCGGACGTTCGCAGCACGGCCTACACGCAAAACCCTCCGCTCGGGCTGGAGGACTTCGACCGCGTCACCTTCGTGCCGGACGGTTTTCAGATGCCCCGCGATCGCGAGAACTTCTCTTCGACGATGGACACCGTCGACGACGGGTTCTTCGAGACGATGGGGGTGCGCATCCTGCGCGGCCGCGGCTTCCGGCAGTCGGATGACGCCCACGCGCCCCGCGTTGCCGTCGTGAACGAATTCTTCGCGAAGCACTACTGGCCGAACGAAGACGCGGTGGGCAAGCGCATCCGACTCGACCGGAGGGACGGCGCGCCGGTCGAGGTCGTCGGCGTCGCGAAGACGATCAAGTATCGCGACAGCTCCTTCGGCCAGGCGATCGATTTCGTCTACCTGCCGATCGCCCAGCATCCGGTCGCGCGCCTGGTCCTGCTCGTGCGATCGACCGGCGATCCGCTGGAAATGGTCGAGCCGTTGAAGGAGGTCGTCCGGGCGCTCGATCCGAACATGCCATTGGTGGAGACACGGTCTTACAACGTTCTCTACCGATACTCCACCGTGGAGGGGCCCGGCGTGGCGGTGAAGCTCGTGGGCACGCTGGGAGCGGTCGGCCTCTTCCTGGCCATCGCCGGTCTGTATGGACTCGTCGCCTACAACGTGACGCGGCGAACACGCGAGATCGGCATTCGCATCGCGATCGGCGCCAGACCCGGCGACGTCCTGCGCCTCGTGATGAGCAAGGGCCTCATCCTGGTGGGAATCGGGGCGGGTGTCGGGGTCGTGATGGGCGTCGCTGTCGAGCGGCTCATGAACGCCATGCTGTTCAACGCCGGCGGAACGGACCTGCTCGTCTATCTCATCGTCGTCCCGTCGATGCTGCTGGCGACCATGCTGGCGGCGTATGTACCCGCGCGGAAGGCGACTCACATCGCGCCGACGCTGGCGCTGAGGTGTGAATAGCACGTCGCTCGCACCGCGCCTGAATCCTGCGCCCTCCGGGCGCACCGGCGATCGGCTCGCCCAAAGGGGCTCGACCGCTCGCCTGATCTCGGGCGCGCCGCTCGCTCCCGCGGCGCGGGGCTCCTCCACTCGATTACTTCGCGGAGACTCCCCGCGCCGCGACCGGAGCCTACTCAAGGCGCGTAGGGCATCCCCTCGCTTCCGCTCGGGAGACTTTGCACGCCGCGAGCAAAGAGACACACACGGGCAGGGTCTTTGACGGCTGGCGGGAACTGTGCGAAGCAGAGCGAGCAAAGAGGCACCCACAGCGCACCGCGAGTGAGGACAGGCGGCGCAAACCAACTCGCCGTCTGTCCGTACATACCTGAAAGATCACTGCCGTGACGACTGGACAGCTCAGCGAGATGTCGCCGCGTTCCAGGGCCCGACTGGCGGGCCTCTTCGAGGCGCTGGAAGGCTTGACCTCGGCCTATGGCCAGGTGTTCGTCCTCGGCAGGCTCGTCGTGGTGGGCAACGCCGCGGCCACGGCGGCCAACATCCTGGGGCAGGAGCGGTTGTTTCGAGTAGGGTTCGCATCCTCGCTTCTCGGGGTTGCGTTCCATATCGCCTGGGTGGCCCTCTTCTACGACCTGTTCAAGCCCGTGCGGAAGCGCCTCTCCTTGCTCGCCGCCTTCGTCGGCATCGTCGTCTGCGCCATGCAGGCCGTAACCAGCCTCCTTTACCTCGCCCCCTTGCTCGTCTTGAAAGGCGGCAGCGCCTACGGCGCGTCTTCGACGGAACAGCTGCAGACGCTGGCGATGGTGCTGCTCAAGTTGAATGGACTGGCCTTCCAGGTCGACCTGGTGTTCTTCGGGCTCTGGTGCGTCCTGACCGGCTATCTCATTCTCCGGTCGAACTTCCTGCCTCGAGTTCTCGGTGGGCTGCTGATGATCGACGGTCTGGGCTGGATGATCTACGTGTCACCGCCGCTGGGCGTCTCTCTGTTCCCCTTCATCGCCACGGCCTCGGCCCTAGCGGAATTTCCGCTGCAGCTGTGGCTGATCGTGAAGGGCGTGAACGAGGAGCGATGGAAAGAGCAGGCCGCCGCCGCGGGGGTGTGACCTCCGACCTCTACCGGATTCGCGCGATCCGGCCCTGCGCCGGGAACTTGTCGAACTGCCGCGGGTCGTGGCCCGGTACGACGCGCTCCGCCGAGCCGGCGAGCTCGACCATCCGCGCCTGATTCCGGATGTTGGCCGGCTGATCGGCCTCGCTGAACGTGGCGCTCGCCTTGTGCTCGGCAAGATTCCGGTAGAGATAGCAATTGTCCGAAGCGAGGACGAAGGGCGGATCGCCGTCGACTCGGATGTACTGCGATGCCCAGGTGTGACGCGCTCCGGTGTAGGCGCGGATGCCGGGAAGGATCTCCACGTTGTCCCCGTCGACCAAACGCAGGCGGCCTTCGACGTTTCGTTGCACGAGGGCCTTGACGTCGTCGGGATCGATGCCTCCGTGTCGGCCGCCCGGCTGCCAGGCGTCTCCCGTGTAGTAGGCAAACTCCTGCTTCTGGATCCAGACGGCGGCCTTCGGGAAGAGGTCGATGCCGCCCACGTGGTCCCAGTGAGCATGGCTGATGACGATGTCGGTCACGTCTTCGGGCGGGACGCCCGCGAGCTTCACCGCTTCGTCCGGGCGCAGGTAGTCGGCGGTGGGAAACTCCTCGAGCCAGACCCCGCGATGAAAGCCGCTGTCCAACAGAATGTTGCGGCCCCCACCGCGGATCAACCAGACGACCATGGCGATGTCGATCTTTTCGTTCTCGGGTGCGCCCATCACGAGCGCGGACACGGGGAAGCCCCGAACGGTCCCGTAGCGGATCGCCTGAATCGAGTAATTGGGCCCTGCCGCAGGAGCGGAACCGAACAGGGCAGAAGCGAACAACAGGGCCAGGATCGCCCGAAGGAAGGGTCGCGCGGGGTGACTCGTCAGTTCGTCCGACCGCTCCCGCCGCGGCACCCGAGCGAACAACTTTCCGATCGGTGGCATGGCAAAGGCCTATTTGTGCAGCACGCCGGCAGCCACGAGCCCTGCCCGGAACGTCTTGGCGTGGCGCGGGTTCTGGAAAGGATAAGAGGCCGTCAGGTACTGCTCGTCCATGTTCCCCCCCAATTTCTTCAGCGCGCCGAGCGCCTCACGCGCGCGCGCCCGCTTGCCCGCCAATCCCGCCAGAACGATCTGGCGTTGCCAGGCTCGGAGGTTCGAGGGATTGATGCTGATCGCGCGCTGCAGGTGCTCGTCCGCACGTTCGAGCTCGCCCTCGAGCAGGCGCCACAACCCGAGATCGGCCTCCACCACGTCGGCATGGCCGTATTGGGGATCCACTCGATACACGTTGCCTTGCGTCGCGATCGCGCCCTTCAGATCGCCCGCAAATCCGGAGATGCACCCCGAAAAGTGATGCGCCATGGACGCGCTGGGATTGAGCTCGAGGGCCCGGTTCGCGTGCAGTCTCGCGCGCGGGAACGAGAGGTTCGTCCATAGCTCACCGGCACTCATGAGCGCGTGACCCATCCAGGACGCCGGGTCGAGCTCGACGGACGTGCTCGCCGCCTCGAGCATGCCGCGAAACGCGTCGCGAACACCGCCCGGCGCCCCGCTCGTCCAACCCTTGAGCGCCTGCTCGAATCGGGCGAGAGCGATGAAGCTCCACGGCATGGCGAATCCCGGGTCCACGCGGGTGGCGTCCTCGAGCAGGGCAATGGCCTGGCTGAAGTCGTGCTGTGTCGCGCGGTGCAGATGCCAGAGCCCCTTGATCGTCATGTCCCAGGCGGTCAAGTCCTCATGCCGTTTTCGCATGACGCGGCGCGTCTCTTCCGAGGTCAGCTCGGGCGCGATCCGCTGGAAGATCTCGGACGCGATCTCCGGGTGCAGACCGGCGAGCTCGGCGGTGCCGCAGGAGTAGCGGGCGGACCAGAGCTGCGTGTCGCTCGCCGTGTCCAGCAGCTCCACCGTCAGCCGGGAAGAATCGCCGGCGCGCAGGAGTCTGCCGGTCACCGCATAGCGGGCGCCGGTCGAGGCCGCCCGAGCGGACGCCGACAGGCCCGCGCGGCTCCGATCGAACGACGAATCTCGCGACAGAATCGGAAACCACCGCCAGGACGAGAGCTCGGAGATCAGCTCCTCTGCGATGCCGTCGGCGAAATAGGCATCCTCCGCGCGCCCGCCTTCGTTCTCGAACGGCAGGACGGCCAGCACGGGCCGGGCCAGCACGTCGCGGGTCCACTGCTGCGCGGGCGTCGGCGCCGCCGAAGGCCCCGGCGCGGATGCCGCAACGGATTCCACTTCGCCCACGAACCGGAATCCTTGCCCGTGCACGGTTCGAATGAGTCTCTGGGCGTTGCCGTCGTCGTCCAGCGCCTGCCGGGCGCTCTTGATTCGGCTGCTCAAAGCGGAGTCCGAGACCGCGCGGCCGGCCCAGATCGTCCCGATGATCTCCTCGCGCGGGACCATGCGGTGCCGGTTCTCGATCAACATGGCTAGCAGCGCGAAAACCTGCGGCTCGATCGCCCTCGGCCGTCCCTCATGCCGGAGCTCGTAGCGGTCCGTGTCCAGCTCGAACGACTCGAAACGATGGATCATTCGGAAACCCGGTCAGCGGCGACGATCTTCAAGAAAAATCCAAGCCGTCTCCCAGCATCGGCTCGTCCGCCTCTTTACCCTCGCGATGACGCCGGAAATCGGTCCGGCGTCATCTTAACGGAGGCCGCACATGCCGCTCGTCGACATTCAGCTCATCGAGGGAGTCTTCAATGACACGCAGAAGCGGAACATGATCGAGAAGGTGACCGAGGCAATGGTCGGAATCGAAGGGGAGGCCATGCGGGGCGTTACCTGGGTGCGCGTACTCGAAGTTTCGAGCGGCGAGTGGGCCATCGGCGGCAAGCCGCTGACGACGTCCGACCTGAAGGCGCTGCAGGCGTCGGGTCGCTGAAGGGCGGGACGGGTCGACGGGCCAGGCCAGTTTGTTGGCGGCACTATCGAGAGAGGAGAAAACAATGTCTGAGACGACCCGACTCAAGTATCTACGGATCGCACTCGTATTGGTTGGCGTCACGTTCATCGTGGGGCTCCCGCTGCTCATGTTCGTCCTATGGCCTTCCGGCTGGTCGTGGCACACGGGCCATTCGGACTACCCTCTGATGATCGTCGGGGTTTACGCGACGCTCGGTGTATTTCTCTTGATCGCGGCCCGGAATCCGGTCCGTCACTTGAGCCTGATCCGGTTCACCGCATGGTCGAGCGTCATCCATGCCGGGATCATGGCGGTTCAGTCGTTCGAGGGCCCGGGAAATCATGGCCATCTCATGGGAGATGTGCCCGCGCTGTTCATCGTCGCCGCCGTGCTGCTGGTTCTGACTCCGCGGGGCGAGATGGCCGGATCTGCCCCACGCCCGGCCTGAGGGCGCGAGGTTGAGAGGCGCGGCCTCCGGTCTCCCTCACCCGATCCCTCTCCCCCGCAGACGGGGGAGAGGGAAATGAGGGAGAGGTCACGCCCTCGTTTCGGGCTCCGGCGGGGTCGAGCCGCCGCCCCATCGGCCGCGAAAGCCCTTGACGAACTCCTCGCGCACGGTGCGCAGACCCTTTGCGAACTCCTCGCGTTCGGCGGGAGTCATCTTTTCCCAGCGCCCCCGCATCCCAAGCCGCCACGGGCCGCCAGAAAACCGCGGGCCGCGAAAGCCTCGGAAGAGGATCCAGGAGAGCGCCATCAGGCCGAGGGCTTGCCAGTAGGTGATCGCGTGCAGCCCGAAGATGGCCGGCATCAGCCAGTTCCAGAGCGCGAAGACGGCCCAGACCATGCCGGCGAAAAGAATCAGCATGAGCGGCAGAACGAATGCGACGAGTCTCACGAGGCGACGCTTTCTCATGGGTTCCATCTTCATTTCTCCTTGAATTCGTCGTAGATCTGCTGGAGTCTCCGGCGCAGATGAAGCACCGCATAGTGCTTGCGCGAGAGGAGCGTGTTCATGGCGATGCCTGTTTCCGACGCGAGCTCGCGGAAGCTGCGTCCCTCGAGCTCGTGCGCGACGAACACGAAGCGCTGCTCCTCGGGTAACTCTTCGAGGGCCGTCTCGAGCTCGTCCAGGAGCACCTCGCGCGCATAGGCCGCCTCCGGTCCGGCGTCCGGCGAGGGCAGCAGGTCTTCGAGCGAACCGACCTCTCCGTCCTCGGCATCCTCCGGGTTCGGCGTCCTGGTCGACACTTCCGGCTTCTTCTTGCGGAACCGATCGATGATGCGGTTTCGCGCCACCCGGAAGAGCCAGGCGCCGACCTGCTCGATGGGCTTCACCAGGCGGTACGCCTCCACGAGCTCGAAGAAGACGTCCTGCAGGAGGTCCTCCGCGTCCTCGCGATTGGGCACCCGCTTCCGGATGAAGTGGCGCAGCCGGCCCCGCTCGCGTTCGATCGTCTCGGCGATTCGCCGGTCCTGCTCGTTCATCACCTGCTCGAGAATCAGGATCTTCCTCCTCTCACTCTCGTAGACGAATGAGAGGGGCAAATATTGTGCGGGCGGCCGCTGGAGGGCGGCCGGGAATCGCCGCCCCGCGCCACGACCAGGTTGACGACGAAGATCGGGAGCTGAAATCGACCCGGATTCCTGCCGAGACGACCGCTCGGAAACGCGTGGTATGCTTGTCTTCCCCGATCCCCTCCGACGGACCACGTCAGCCGATCCATGACAGCCCGTCGCCGGCCTTCGGCGAGAAAGCGGAGTGTGTCATGGCTGCCCTGAGAACCTGGCGATGCCGAAATTGCAGCAAGAGCAACCAGACCGAGGTTGAGCGGGACGGTACGGCAAAGTGCGCGTTCTGCGGTTGGGTGATGAGAATCCAGCCGAGCCGCTTCCGGGGAGACGAGACGTCCGCGCAGTTATCGGCTCTCTGGCGACGGGCCCGAACGTGAAACCGACCGAAACGGCTTCTGAGGCGGCGGCGCAGACCGACGACCTCCGGAAGCAAAAGGCCCTCCGTCGTTTGGAGGCCCGATATGGCGAGGCGCGCGAGCTTCTCTCGTCGGAGGAGCCCCACAGGAACTTGGACTGGGTTCTCGGCGCGAGCGGAGCGACGAAGCAGCGCCGGTCGAATCTGAGCCTCAAGATGATCCCGCTCGTCTCGCTGTGGCTCGAAGACCTGGCCGTCGAGCTCGAGCGCGGGCTCGCGCCCGGGCCCCTCGGGGAACCGGACGAGCGCGTGGAGCGCGCGAGCCAGGCCTGCAAGACCGCGGCGAGAAGCCTTCGAGAAGCAACCGAAGGATTCTTGTCTTCGGTCAACCCCGTTCGACGCAAGACGATGAACACGCCGCAGGCCTTCGCCATCCTGTTCACACGCCTCCCGAGAATCGAGAACGCACCGGGGCTGATCCTTCTGAGAGTCGACGCCTCCCGGGGGAGCGAGCCTCCGACGATGGTGGGCACCCTGACCGACGCCGCCCTCCGGGGCCGTCTCGCTCACTTCGATCTGCACACGGCCAACGAGCTCGCCGCGGTCCGCAAGGCCCTGGCGAGCGACTCCGGCGAGGCAACGGTCTACGAGCATTGGTCCGGTCTCGAGAGCTGCCTGCAATTCTGGTACGGGTTCAGCGGCTCTCAGATCCGGCTCATGGCCTGGACCTGCGAGGCGTGCGGAGAGACGCGACGGGAGAGCATCGGAGGAAGCGTCGGCGAAACCTTCCCGCGCCTCTGCCCCTGCGGACAAGCGACCCGGCTCACCGTCCCCAAGACGATCGGCGCATAGCCCCTTCGGACGGGGTCGGACGGGATCGCTGACGTCGCAGACCGGGTTGGGGCTCTTGCCCGGTCGCTTCCCGCGAGTCAGACGGGCCTGTATCGGAGAAGGGCGAGTCCGTTCCTGAATGATCGTGATTCGAGCAGCTCGAGGCTCGTCTTCTTGACGTCCTGGAACAAGGGATGGCCGGCGGAGAGCACGATCGGGACGATCACGAGGCTGTACTCGTCGAGGAGGCCGAGGTTTGCAAACTGCCGCACGACGGTGCCGCTGCCCAGGATCGTGAAATCCGCGCCGGCCTGAGCCTTGCGCCGGGCGATGTCGGCCGGGGCGATTTCCCGGAGGAGGGTGATGTTCTTCCAGCTCGGACCCTCGGCCACGGACGGCAGCGTCTTCGAGAAGACGATCTTGGGACTGGTGTTGACGACCCGGGCCATGCGCGGGTCACTCGCGATCGCCTCGGGCGTGGGCCAGAAACTCTTCATCATTTCGTACGTCGTCCGCCCGAAGATCAACGTGTTGCCCGACTCCGACTGATCGTGGGTGTAGGCCCCGTACTCCGCATCGCTCTTGATGGCCTTGAACCAGTCGATCTCGCCCCGCGGACCCGCAAAGAATCCATCGAGAGTCAGATGGACGAAAGCAGTCACTCTTGTCATTGCCGCGGTCTCCTTCCTCGATCCGCCGGGGCCGGCCATGGCTTCCTGGCTTCGGTCGCGAGAGGGGCGCCCGGCCTGACCCCGGCGAGGACGGACTGGATCCTACCTGGCGTTTCTTGGCCGGCCCGGTGGCCGGGGGTGCGGGCAGTGATGGCGCAGACGCCTCGAGTTGAGCGGGGACGGGTCGTCCGTCGACTGCATTGACGCCGGGCCGGTGGAGGCTCGGGACCTTCACGGACGCCGGGAAAACGGAGAGGCTCCCTTCGCCAGGCGTCGAGTAAGATCCCGCCTCTGTGAAGAGGAGGAAGAGGCGATGAGAATCCGTTCCTTGGGACTGGGCCTGGTTGTAGCGGCCTTGCTCGCGGGCGCTGCCGCGGCGCAGGACAAGCCGGCGAAGAAGGCGAAGCCCGCCGCGATGGATGAGAAGGCGGCGATGGAGGCCATGCAAAAGGCGGCGACGCCGGGGGAGGGTCAGAAAAAACTCGAGCCGCTCGTGGGCACCTTCGACGCCAAGGTCACGATGTGGATGGGCCCGTCCAAACCGCCTGAAGAGTCGACGGGCACGTCGGAGACCTCTTGGGTGCTCGGCAACCGTTTCCTCGAGACGAAGTATCAGGGGACCTTCATGGGCCAGCCCTTCTCCGGAATCGGCTACACCGGATACGACAACGTGACCAAGAAGTACGTCGGCACCTGGATGGATACGATGGGTACGGGGATGATGGTCTCGACGGGCACGATGACCGGCAACGTCATGAAATCGAGGGCCGCGATGTCCGACCCGATGACGGGCAAGATGTCCCACGCGACCGAGACGTTCACGATCATCGACAATGACCACAACAAGATGGAGATGTGGCAACCGGGCCCGGACGGGAAGAACGTCAAGATCATGGAGATCAACTACACGCGCAAGAAGACCTAGAGAGCCTTCCTTCTCGGCCCGGGGGGCGCCTCACGGAGGGACGGCAGCGGGGCGGAGACGATGTCCGCCACGTCCGACCGACCGCTACTTCCCGCCGTAGGCGTCCTTCAGGCCCTTGATCTCGATCCTCGTCATTCCCAGCATGGCTTTCATGACGCGCTGGGACTTCGCGGGGTCCTTGTCGCGGAGCAGCTCGAGCAGCGCGTTGGGGACGATCTGCCAGGAAAGGCCGAACTTGTCCTTGAGCCAGCCACATTGACTCGTCGTGCCGCCCGCGGAGAGCTTCTCCCAGAAGTAGTCGACCTCCTGCTGGTCCTTGCAGTTGACGACGAACGAGATGGCTTCGGTGAACTTGAAGTGGGGGCCGCCGTTCAAGCCGACGAAGTCCTGGCCTTCGATCTGAAACGCCGCGGTCATGACGGTTCCCTTCGGACCCGGCCCGGCGTCTCCATACCGGTTGACCTCGATGACCTTCGCATTCTTGAAGATCGAGATGTAGAAGTTCATCGCCTCTTCGACGTTGTTGTCGAACCACAGGAACGGGGTGATCTTCGGCATTGGCGGTTCTCCTCGGCGCGTCGAGCGCCCACCTCCGAGATCCTAATGCTTCGAACTCCGGTCTGACCCCGAGGAATGAGCGGCGGCTGCCGGGCGTTGGGTCCTGCGAACCGAAGAGGAGAGCCGATGCGCGTCTCGAGACTGTTGCCTCTGGTCTTCCTTCTCACGCTGCCGGCGGCGGCTCAGACTGCGGCGCCCCAATCGACGCCAGCGCCGCCTCCGCCGGACGACGTCCGGATGATCCGCTACAAGATCTCCGCCGGGGATCTTCCGAGCGCCGAGTCGATCCTCGAATACCACAAGTCGGAAAAGGGCGAGGACGGCGACTATCTGCTGGGGCTCGCCTGGGTCACGCGCGGCGCGGCGCTCACGGGCGATTGGAAGGCGGCGTCGGAGTGGGCGGCATCGGCGCGCGCTCTGGCCGAGTCGAAGCTCCGGTCGCCGGCCGATGACGAGGGGAACCCGGAGGCCGTCTACCTGCTCGGCACGGCGATCGAGGTGCAGGCGCAGGTGCTGGCGGCTTCCGGCAAGAAGGCGGAGGCGATCCGGTACCTCGAGGAAGCTTCTCGGGCGCAGGCGCAAGCGCCCTACAACCTGCGGGCGCGAATCTGGAAGCGCCGGAACCTGATCGAGCTCGAGGGCAAGCCGGCGCCCGCCGTGCGTCCCGAGGACCACGTGGGCGCCGAGGCGCCGACTCTCGAGTCTCTGCGCGGCAAGCCCGTCGTGCTCTTTCTCTGGTGGGAGTCTTGCGGCGACTGCAAGATGCAGTCGCCGGCGCTGCGGCGGACCGTCGAGAGATATCTCCCGAGGGGAGTCGTCTTCGTCGCGCCGACACGCTTCTATACCGCGGATCACTTCGAAGAGAAGCAGAAGATCGAGAAGGCCTGGAAGGAAATCTACGGTTTGCCGGGCTCGGTCTCGGCGCCCATCAGCAACGAGGCGATGCTCCGCTATGGCGTTTCGTCGACACCCACGTTCGTCTTCATCGACCGGAAGGGAATCGTCAAGAGGTACTCGCCCACCCGGATGACAGAGGCTCGGCTGGCCGCGACGATTGACGAAATCTCGCGTTAATGCGCAGGTCCCGATCCCGAAGAGGAGGCGAGGGAAGAGGGCTACCGGCGTGCCGCGAGTTCGAGTGCTTCGGGAGGCACCGCGCCGACGTCGTGCACCCCGTAGATTGCCTTGGGCGAGAGATCGGGCGCCGCGAGCCAGGCCGCGAAGAAGCGGTTCATGGTCTCGCGGCCGGAGGGCGGAAACGGCGCACCCTCCTCGTAGTAGAAGAGGTCTCCCTGGAACAGGAGCCGCTCGTCCGGGAGCCACGCGAAGAGGTTCTCCCTCGCGTGTGGGTTCGCTCCGACGTTGATGACCTCGAGACGGCGGTGCCCGAGATCCGCCGACCACGACACGGCAGCGCGGGAACAATCTCGCCGGCGCCAGACCTTCGGATCGGAGGCTTCACGCTCCCGGATCGTCCGCCGAGGGTCCGTAGATCGACGGCACCTTGGCGCCCATGGGGCGCAAGTAGCTCGAGAGCTGCCCGCGGTGGTGGATTGCGTCGAAGAGAAATCCGAAGAGCATGTCGCCGAGCGACGCCTCCCAGGCGACCTTGCCGTCCATGAGAAATTGCGCCTTCTGTTCCCACCGAGCGTCGTTGAGCCGTGCGAGTCGCTTCTCGAGCTCATCGGCGTTTCGCTCGTAGGCGGCGGCGGACTCCTCGAGGATCTTCGGCGCGGGCCTTTCGACGAAGTTCACCTTCAGGTGGTCCGCGATCTCGCACGCGTCGGCGAGTTCGGAGGCGAGCAACCAGACGAGGTCACCCGCGGAAGACGAGCGGGGATGCGGCCGATAGGCGATCTGGTCCGGCGGCACGGCCCGGATGACACGGAGGAATTTCGGCCGCTCGGCCTGGAAGCATTGGACGTAGTACTCGCGGGTATTCATGGCTCTCCTCCTCGTTGGGCCGCCCTTCCGAGAGGGGACATTCTCTCAAGAGTTTGGAGGAATCCGCCCGCCACGACTCGCGCGCCTCGATACCCGACTGGCAACGGCATCTGTCGGTCGGATCGTCAAGCAGAACGGCGATCTGGTCCGGCGGATGGCCTGGCACGCCGTGAGGCCTAGCCCGTTTCTTTCCAGATGACTTCGATGTCCGCTCGAACCGGCCGCAGGTGCTCGAAGGAAACGTAGCCTTCCTTGACGTACGGCTCCGGGATCTTCCACGCGCGGACGAAGTCGTCGATCGACTGGCCAGCCGCCTTGGCCGCCTGCACGGCTTCGACGAGCTCTCGCATGAAGGTCCCGTAGGTCTTCAGATCGGAGAGCGTCAGCACCGTGTGGTAGTGCCCCGTGATCACGACGTCGATGTTCGTCAGGGCCCCGATGGCCTTCGCGATCGTGGCCGGGTATTCGACGCCGCTCGCGCCGTTGTTGGCGTCGAGCGGTGCGACCGCCTTGTGTCCGAACGCGTCGCCGGAGTGCAGGACGCCGAGCGCCGGGAAGACGACCCACGCGTCGCCGCTCGTGTGGGCCCGGCCGAAGTAGTAGAGATCCACGCGGTCCTCGCCGCTGCCGAGCGACAGTCGGTCGGCGAACGTCCGGGTGGGCAGGCCGCGGCCGTCGTTTTCCCGGAAGATATTGGGCTGGGCCGGGCCGCCCGTCACCGGACGCATCTCCTCCATCAGCTTGGCGGTGTTGGCGTGAGCGAGGATTTCGACGCCGGCGGGGAACTCGACGTTGCCGCCGACGTGGTCCATGTGCGTGTGCGTGTTGATGATCACGGTCACCGGCTTGTCGGTGATTTCCCTGAGCTTCTCGAGGATCGGCCCGCCCCATCCGGGAAGCTTCGTGTCGACGAGCACGACGCCGGTCTTCGTGAGGAATGCCAGCGTGTTTCCCGCCGACGGCAGATCGACGCCGCCGGCCTGGACGGTGCGGCCACCGCCGCGAAGCACGTAAAGCTTCTCGCGGATCCTTTCGGCTCGAAGGGCCGCCGCTGAGGGAGCCTGTCCGGCTGGGCCGCCGCGCGAAGGTCGCGCCGCGGGCGTTCCGGGAGCGGGTCCGGTCGTCATGCCAGTCTCCTCGCAAGGCAGAGCCTAGCTCGCCCGGCGGCGAGGCCGTTTCGGCACGTGAATCGGGCCGCTCGTCCGGCTCCTGATGGCATTCGACAAGAGCCTGCAAGATCCGGCCGGCCCGCCGCGTTTTGTTGGGTTCCAGCCGGACAGGGAAAGGAGGGCTTCCATGCGGATCTCGAGCTTGCGGGCACTGGCGGCCGCGGTTGGCGGCGCGGCCGTCTGGCTGATGGCGGGAGAGAGAGCGGCCCTGGCGCAGGCGCCGGTTCGAGTCGAGGGAGGCGATCCCTCGGTCAACGGGTCGTTCCTGCGCCCCTACACGAACCGGTGGACTTTCTCGATCGAGAGGCCGGGATCGAAGCCGGTCGAGGCGGGTCTCTGGAGCGACGTCCTGGAGGCCACCTCGTTTCGAGGCCGGCCCGCGATGAAGCGAACGCAGATCGCGGAATACAAGAAGGGCATCCGGATCACGTTCGTCAACGTCTTCGACCCGGCGTCCATGGCTCCTCTGACCTTCGACTACCTGCGCAGCGACACCGGCGAGACGAGGCATCTGGAGGTGGACGGCAAGACGCTCCGGTTCCAGCGTCAGCCGGGCACGGGCGAGGAGGCGGCGCAGGACTACGTCGCTCGGGTGGATCGCCAGATTCTCGACTTCTACGACGGAATGTACGGAATCCTGATCGATGCCTTTCCCCTGCGGGAGGGTTATGAAGTCGAGTTTGCGGCGTTCGATTCCGACCGAGCCTGCGTGGACTGGATCCAACTGAAGGTCACCGGCCGGGAGACGGTTGCGGCGGGGGAGGGCAAGCACGCCGACACCTGGGTCGTCCACGTGCAGACGAAGCTCTACGGCTCGAGCACCTGGTGGGTGACGCGCGAGGCGCCCTACGTGATCAAGGCGGCACTCGTTCTGGCCGAGAAAGACGGTGGAACGAAGATCACCTACACGATGATCTGACGAGTTCGGAAATCCTGCCTCGTTCAGCCACTGCTCGTCGTCTTCGTACCGGTACGTCCCGCCTTCCTGCGCGCGCACGAGCATCGCGGCCGCGGCGATTCTCGCGGCCGTCGCCTTCGAGCCTCTCTGGTTCCGGCGGTCGCGGCGGCGCGGGTCGACGCGGGTCGGGCCCTCCGCTCCTAGAGCGGACCTTTTCGACGGCTGAAATCCGGGAGCGGCGGGGCCGTTCGTGATATGTGATCGCGTCTTGCGCCGCCGTTTTGTCGAGAGAGAGGAAGAGGAGTTGTTCGATGTCAAGTAAACTTTACATGTCCGTCGTCGTGCTCGCGTGCGGCGCCGCGCTGGCCCGTCCGGCGCGGGCGGCGGAGAGCGCTGCCGCGCCCGCCGTCGGGGCTCCGGCGCCCGCCTTCGATCTGACCAACAACGAGGGGCAGAAGACCAAGCTCGCCGATCTGCGCGGCAAGTGGGTGGTGCTCTATTTCTATCCGAAGGACTTCACGAGCGGCTGCACGCTCGAGGCGCACAATTTTCAGAAGGATCTCGCCAAGTACCAGGCCTTGAACGCGGTCATCGTCGGAGTGAGTGTCGATAGCGCCGACTCCCACAAGAGCTTCTGCGCCACGGAGAAGTTGAACTTCAAGCTGCTCTCGGATCCGGACGCTGCGGTCTCGGCCGCCTATGGCTCCGTGATGGAGTACCAGGGAGCGAAGCTTTCGGCCCGCAACACCTTCTTGATCGACCCGGACGGAAAGCTCGCGAAGGTCTTTCTCGGCGTCAAGCCCGCCGCGCACAGCGAGGAGGTGCTCGCGGCGCTCTCCGGCCTGGAGAAGCACTGAGGCGACTCGCCTCTTGCGCCCGCGGCTGACGGGGGAGAGACTGCGGGCGTGACGGGACGTCCGGAAAAGAGCGAGGCGGCGCCCTATTTCTTTCGCTACATCGACCGGATTCCCGAACAAGACGTCCTCGCGGTTCTCGAGAAGCAATCGCGGGAGATTCTGGCGTTTCTGGGCGGCATCTCGGAGGAGCGTTCTCGGCACCGGTATGCCCCCGGCAAGTGGAGCATTCGCCAGGTCTGGAACCACGTCAACGACACGGAGAGGGTCTTCGTGTTTCGAGCCTTCTGGTTCGCCCGCGGTCTCGAAGGCGCGCTTCCGGGCTTCGAGCAGGACGCCGCAGCGGCTACCGCGCGGGCCGATGAGGTTTCCTGGGCGCGGCACGTCGACGAGTTTCGAGAAGTGCGGCGGGCGACGCTGGCCTTCTTCGGCAATCTGCCGGCCGAGGCCTGGAGCCGAGGCGGCATCGCGAGCGATTTTCCCTTCACGGTGAGGGCGTGCGCCTACATCGCGGCCGGCCACGTCGTCCATCACGCCGCGATCCTGCGGGAGCGCTACTCCTGAGCCGGTGACTCCTCCGGCCGCGCCGCGGCGCCGCGGAAGGGAGCGGCCCGCGGGGGAGCTCGCGCTCGCGAAAGAACGGCGCTTTCCGGCCAAAATCGCGATAAAATCAGCCATGCCGGTCGAGCGTTGACGGCTGATCGAGGGCGCCCTGGGCGCCCTTTTCTCTTTTTAGGGGGAGGCACATGGAAGAGACATTGACCATCGGGCGGCTGCCCGACCCGATCCCGGAGGAGCGCTGGGCGCAGGATGGGCGCAACGTCCTCGACCCGGCCGGACAAGTTGCCGGCACTCTGCGCACGGTCGAGGAAGCGCGCCGCTTCGTCGCTGCGGTCAATGCGGTGTCGGGAATGCCGACGGACGCTCTCGAGGCGTGGACGACCGGAGTCATCAACGACCCGGTGCACCAACTCGCGGCAGAGCTCGAGGCCCTGATCGAGTTCCCGCCGCATCCCGACGAGCGCCGAAGGGGGGAGCGCCGCCTGGGCGACCGGCGCCGGGCCTCGACACTCGTTCGCCCCAGGACATAGCCGTGACGGTGCCGACGCACGCGAGACCCCGGCGGGAAGAGACCGACGAGCACGCCCCGGCGCCGTGGGCGCAGCTGGGGCGGTTCGTTCGCGACGCCAACGGACGGATCGTCATCCGTGGAAAGAATCCTCAGGATGTCCGGCGAGTGGTCGCCTGCGTCAACGCGCTGATGGGTGTGCCCACCGAAACGATCGAGAGCTGGAACATCCAGGTCGTCGGCGGCGCGGGTGTCGGGCCGGACCCGGCCCTGGCCACGATACCGGCCGACGCGGTGGAGGCCGTCAAGGAGTTCGTTGGCTCGGAGGACCGGCGGCTGGGTGAGCGACGCAGAGGTGACCGCCGCCAGAGAGCGGCCGGGAGCGAGGCACAAGGGGAGTTGAATGAACGTTAGTCCGGAGCCCGACGGCGCGGCGACCGGGATGTCGGGCGAGGACGGGTCCGTCCGAGAGCACGCCCCCGAGCCCTGGCGCCAGGACGGCAACTACATCCGCGACGCCGACGGTGCCATCGTCGTGCGCGGCCGGAGCGCGGCCGACGCCCGGCGCATCGTGGCCGCGATCAACGGCACGCGCGGAATTCCGACGGCAGCCTTGGAGGGCTGGGCGGTCGAGGACGTCTCGGATCCCGAGGCCCGTCAGGGTTTCGAGGTCGTCTTCGAGGAGACCGACGATGAGGAGCCGTCGCCCCACGCCGTGACACCGCCCAAGCACCGGCAGGGCGAGCGGCGACAAGGAGAACGGCGCGCTGCGGTCGCCGTATCCCATCCGGAGGCCCTCGTCTTCGACCGGCGCGTGTTCGAGAGGCGCGGGCAAGAGAGGCGAAGGGGATAGCCGTCGCGCCAGGCCGTTTGAGATCTGCCGGCACACCCGCGCGGCCGAGACGGCGCGGACGCGCGAACCCCGCCGCATTCCTGCGATCGCCCGTCTGCTCGCGAAATTGTCAGGACGCGTTTGCCGTGATCGACCGGCTGGCCGCTTCCTCCGTTCGCCGTCCGAGCGCGGTCCGAAGCCTTCCGGTGCTGGCGGCGGAGACGGGCCTTGCCCTGCCGACTCTCACACAGCTCGTTTCCTTCCTCCGGCTGGCCGGAATCGTGAGGCAGCGGAGCCGTGGCGGGGGTCTCGCGCTCACTCACCCCGCGTCGGAGATTTCACTGCTCGACGTGATCCATGCCATCGACGGCCACACCCTGTGGCGGCGCTGCTTGCTGGGCCTTCCGGAGTGCACCGACGCCGCGCCTTGTCCGGTTCACCCGGCGTGGAAGGCGGCCCGGGCCGCGCTCGAGAAGCACCTCGAGGGTCAGTCCGTCGCGGACTTGACCCGGGCGCTGACGAAGAGGCGGCGCCTGCGGCGCAGTCGAAGGCGCTCGACGAGGTAGGGGGTCTCCCTCGCGGAAGGCGCGCTGCGCCCGGGAAGGTCGGGGCGGAACAGGCCGCCGCCCGTCAGTCGGCGCCGCGCCGGGCGAGGCTCCCGAAGAAGATCAACGCCGCCGCCGTGATGATGAGCGGGCCGGCCTCGCGGTGCAGGACCGGCGCGGCGAGCGAGCCGACCAGCGTGGAAACCATGGCGATCGCGACCGCGAGGGCTTGCATCGCCGAAAGGCTGCGCGCCAGGTGTTTGGCTGTGGCTGCCGGAATGATGATCAGAGAGCCCATCAACAGGACGCCGAGGTAGCGAAGGCCGAGCGCGACGGTCAGCGCGAAGGCCAGCAGAAAGATCAGGTTCAAGCGGCCGACGGCCACGCCGGCGGTTCGGGCCAGATCGGGCGACACGAGCGTCAGGACCAGCCGACTGCGCGCCTGAAGGATGAAGGCGATGACGATCGCCGCGGTCGCGAGGCCCACCAGGATCTCGGCGCGCCCGGCGCGGCGCGGCGCGCCGAACAGGGCCTCCATGAGATCCTCTCCGGAGGCGAGCATGCTTCCGACCGCGAGCGCCGCCGAGAAGACGACGCCGATGATCGCCTCCGTCGGAATGCGCGTCTTGTGCTCGAGCGCCCACACGAGCAGAGTGCCGAGCAGGAGGGCCACCACTCCGCCCAGGACTGGATTGATCCGCAGGAGAACCGCGGCGCCGATGCCCGGGAGCGCCACATGAGAGATCGCGTCGGGCGCGAGCGTCATTCGGCGCATGACGGCGATCGATCCGACCAGTCCGGCCGCCGCGGCCATCACCAGCGGGAGGACGAGGTCGGCGGCGGAGGGCATCATCGTTTGGGGTGCACGTGGAGATGCATCGGAGCGCCCCAGACCTCCGCGAGCCGCTCGGGCGTGAGCATCGTCACGGGCGGCCCGAACCAGGCGCGCTGGCGCGAGAGACAGAGCACGTTGTCGGCGAAGCGATACACGAGGCTGAGCTCATGGGAAATGATCAGGAGCGTCAGAGGCTCTTCGCTCTGCAGGCGGCGGAACAGCGCGTAGATCCCCTCCTGCCCTGGCTCATCCACGCCGGCCGTCGGCTCGTCGAAGAGCAGCACCGAGGGCCGACCCATCAGGGCGAAGGCGAGGAGCAGCCGTTGGAATTGCCCGCCGGAGAGCGTTCCGATCGGTTGTGCTCCGACCTCGGACGGTAGCTCGACCAGGTCGAGCGCGCGCGAGACCTCGCCCGCGCCGAGCCGGGCGACGTCGGCGCGGGCCTCGAGAAAGTCGATTCCCGTCAGCGGAAGGTCCCGCTCGATGTCGAGCTTCTGGGGGACATACCCGATCCTCGTGCCCGGCGCCCACCGGATCGTGCCGTGAGCCGGTACCGAACCGATCAGGGCCTTGAAGAGAACGGTCTTGCCGGAGCCGTTCGGCCCGATGATCGCGAGAGATCTTCCGGCTTCGACGGCAAAGCTCAGGTCGTCGAGGACCTTCCTCGCTCCGAAGGAAACGGTCAGGTGCGAAACCTCGAGCGCGTTGGACATCGGATGATGAGCAGCGGCCCCCATACTAACGGCTGGTTGCGGTACGGGCGGACGCCGGCGTCGCCGCGAGGACGCTATTCCGCCAGCCCCGCGGGGCGGGGCCGCCCGGCCGGACACACCCGAGCCTCTTTTTCCTTCCCGGAACCTGGCGGACTTGCCGCCGGAGCGCTTCCGATGGAAGAGATCCTCGAGACGTTCGGAGCTGGTATGGTTCGCAGAAGACCGAAAACCCGAAGTGAGGATCCGAATGAGCCGTCGCGCGCCCCTTTCGACTCTTCTGCTGCTTCTGGGCTTTCCTCTTTTCGCGGTGGCGTCCGGGCCGAACATCCACGACACGCGGCTGCTGTCGGAGCCCGCGATCTCGGCCGACCGGATCGCCTTCATCTACGCGGGCGACCTGTGGACTTGCGACCTCTCCGGCGGGAACGTGCGCCGCGTGACCTCGGAGCTCGGCCTGGAGTCGAGCCCGGCGTTTTCCCCAGATGGCAAGTGGATTGCGTTCTCCGGTCAGTACGAGGGAAACACCGACGTCTACGTCGTGGCGGCGGAGGGCGGCGTGCCGCGGCGCCTAACCTGGCATCCCGGAAACGACATCGTGCAGGGCTTCACGCCGGATGGGAAGTCGATCCTCTTCACCTCGCCCCGTGCGGTCTTCACCGGCCGTCACACGCAGCTCTTCACGGTGCCTCTCGAGGGCGGTCCGGAGGAGGCGCTTGCGATCCCGCAGGCCAACCGCGCCGCGTACTCTGCGGACGGCAAGAGAATCGCCTACAACCCCGGCTCGCCGCAGTTCCTGCAGTGGAAACGCTATCGCGGGGGCGCGGTCTCGCGGGTCTGGCTTTACGACGTCGCGACGCATGCGGTCGAGGAGGTCCCGCAGCCCGAGACGCGCTGCAACGACGCCGGCCCGATGTGGGTGGGCGACACGGTCTACTTCCGATCGGACCGCGAAGGGGAGTTGAACCTCTACTCCTACGACACGAGATCGAAGGCCATTCGCCGCCTGACCAACCACACGGATTTTCCGGTTGTGAATGCCTCGGCCGGAGGCGGCCGCATCGTCTACGAGCAGGCGGGGTATCTGCACCTCTACGATCCTTCGAGCGGCGCTTCGAAGCGGCTCGCGATCGGCGTCGCGGCGGACCTGGTCGAGACGCGTCCGCGCTTCGTGAAGGAATCGAAGGAGCACAAGTACATCCGGAGCTTCTCCCTCTCGCCCTCCGCGGTGCGCGTGGCCGTCGACTTTCGAGGCGAGATCGTCACCGTTCCGGCGGAGAAGGGAGACATCCGCAATCTGACTAACACTCCCGGAGTGCACGAGTGCTACCCGATCTGGTCGCCGGACGGCCGCTCGATCGCCTATTTTTCGGACGCCTCGGGCGAATACCAGCTCCACATCCGCACGCAGGACGGCAAGGGCGAGCCCAAGGTCTGGAAGCTCGAGGGCGCCGGCTTCTACGAGTCCCCGGCCTGGTCTCCCGACAGCAAGAAGATCGCTTACGTGGACAACGCGCGGACTCTCTACTGGATCGACGCCGCGAGCGGCGCGACCAGGAGAATCGGCGCTGACTACTTTTACGGACCGGTCAAGACGCTGCGCCCGACCTGGTCCGCCGATTCGCGCTGGGTCGCCTACGGCGTCAACAACTCCTCGCTCATCCAAACGGTGTACGTCTATTCGCTCGAACAGGACAGGTCTTACCCCGTGACCGATGGGCTCTCCGACGCGAGTCAGCCGGTCTTCGACCGCAGCGGCAAGTACCTCTTCTTCCTGGCCTCGACGAATGCGGGGCCGGTGAACCACTGGTTTACGCTCGAAAACTCGGAATTGAAGGCGCGGCAGTCGATCTACCTCGCGGTTCTGCGCAAGGACCTTCCGTCCCCGCTCGTGAAGGAGAGCGACGAGGAGAAGGGAGCCGAAGCGGCCAAGAAGGCGGGCGCCGATGCCGACAAGAAGGAGAAGAAGGAGGAAGGCGCGGGCAAGACGGACGCCAAGTCCGACGAGAAACCGAAGGCGCCGCCTCCCGTCGAGCCGGTCCGCATCGACCTCGACGGCTTGAACTACCGAATTCTCGATCTGCCCGTGCCCGCGGCCGAGCTGTCGAACCTGCAGGCCGGCGAGGCCGGGCAGGTCTTCTTCCTGCGCACCGCGGACGAGAAGACGGCGCTCGAGCGGTTCGACCTGAAGGACCGGAAGACCGAAACGCTCCTGCCCGACCTCGAGAGCTACGAGATCGCCGCCGACGGCAAGAAGCTGCTCTACAAGACGAAGGAGAGCTGGGCCATCGCCTCCACTTCCGCAAAGAAGATCGAGGCCTCGGAGGGGAAGGTCAAGATGGACGCGATCGAGGTGCGGATCGACCCGCGCGCCGAGTGGCCGGAGATGTTCGACGAGGCCTGGCGGATCAACCGCGATTACTTCTACGACCCGAAGATGCACGGCGTCGACTGGCCGGCCATGCGCCAGAAGTACTCCGTGTTCCTCCCGGATCTCGCCGTCCGGCAGGACCTGACGCGGGTCATCCAGTGGATGTGCAGCGAGCTGTCCGTCGGCCACCATCGCGGCGGAGGCGGGGACACGCTGGCGGAGATCAAGATGGTCCCGGGTGGCCTGCTCGGCGCCGATTACACCGTCGAGAACGGTCGATATCGGTTTGCCAAGGTGTACGGCGGATTGAACTGGAACCCGGAGCTTCGCTCGCCGCTGACCGAGCCCGGTGTCAACGTCAAGGCGGGCGAGTACCTGCTCGCCGTCGGCGGCCAAGACGTCAAACCCCCGGCCAACCTCTACAGCTTCTTCGAAAACACTTCCGGCAAGCTCCTCGAGATCACGGTCGGTCCCTCCCCGGACGGCAAGGGATCGCGAACCGTCGCGGTGGTTCCGATCGCCAACGAGCTGCAGCTTCGAAACCGGGACTGGGTCGAAGCCAATCGCCGCAAGGTCGACGCGGCGACGGGAGGCCGCGTGGCGTACGTATACGTTCCGAACACCTCGACGCAGGGCTATCTCTCCTTCACGCGCTACTTCTACCCGCAGGCCAACAAGGAGGCCGTCATCCTGGACGAGCGCCACAACAGCGGGGGCTCCGTCGCCGACTACTACATCGACGTGCTGCAGAAGAAGCTGATCGCGTACTGGACGATGCGCTACGGCGCGGACATGAAGACGCCGTCGGGCTCGATCCAGGGGCCCAAGATCATGCTCGCCGACGAGGACGCGGGCTCCGGGGGCGATCTACTGCCGTGGATGTTCCGCAAGTTTCAGGTGGGCCCGATCGTCGGCAAGCGAACGTGGGGAGGCCTGGTGGGTGTTCTGGGCTTCCCGGAGCTGATGGACGGCGGCGTCATCACCGCTCCGAACATCGCCTTCTGGGACCCCGCCAAGGGGTGGACCGTCGAAAATGAAGGGGTGCCGCCGGACGTGGACGTGGAGCAGACGCCGGCCGAGGTCATCGCCGGCCACGACCCGCAGCTCGAGCGGGCGATCACCATGGTGATGGAGGAGTTGAGGAAGAGCCCGCCGCAGCAGCCGAAGCGGCCGCCGTTCCCGGTGAAGGCCGGGGCGGGAGCTTCGCGCTGAGGAAAGGAGATCCGATCCGATGTTTCGCCATCCGGGGGCTTACGGGGTCGGCTGCGTGCTGGCTCTCGTCCTGTTCGGAATCGCCGGGACCATCTTCTGGATCTGGGCCCTGATCGATTGCGCCACGAAGGAACCCAACGAGGGAAGCTCCAAGGTCGGGTGGATTCTGGCAATCGCCCTGCTGCACTTCTTGGGCGCCCTGCTCTACGTGCTGATTCGGCGCCCGGACCGCGTGCAGCAGACGGGCCGCTGAGGTAGGCGGCTCCGCCCATCCGGAGGACATTCGAGAAGCGGTCAGCGCGACAGGAAACGCTTCGGTCTCGACATTCCCTTCCAGGAGGCCCAGACGAATCCCGCCGCCGTCAGAGCCGCGAGCGCGATCTTCGTGAAGTCGAAAATCGGCTTGACCGTGACGCCTTTCGGTGTCGACACGATGACGGCGACGCTGCGAGCGAGCGCCTGACCGCCGCCGCCGCCTCCTCCCCCGTGGCCGCGACTGCGGCCGTCGGGGCCGACCCCGCTTCCCGACCCCATACCGAAGCCCGCGATTGCCAGCACCTCGGCGGCCGGAAGAAGGAGCGCCTGCCCGTGGTGAATGGGCTTGCCATAGGCTTTGGAAACGTCCGCTGCCGAGATCAGTCTCTCCATCACGCGGGCCGGTCGGCCGTCCGCTTCGGCGGCAGGCGTGGAATCGGTGGCTTCGGTTTCGCTCATGTCTTACCTCCGGGAGGCTCGTCTTCGCAGGGTCCGGCGTCGCCGGGTTCGCCGCAGGAGATAGGCGGTTGCCAGCCCCGCGGCCCAGAGGAGCCACTGGATCTGGCGAGTTCGATCGGGGGTCCGTAGAAACTGCGGCCTCTTTCCGTCCGTGACGAGGACGCCAAGCGGCCGGTTCCAGACGAGAGCTCCCACCGGCACCGGCAGACGCAGCCAGAGCGTTCTGGCCAGGGGAACGAGGACCCTCTCCTCGTGGCGGATGGGGGCGCCGATCCTCGTTTCGATTCTCACGCGCACAGCTTATCGAGAATTGCGCTCCCCGCAGGGATGCGCGATGCTTCCGGAAGGCGATGAGCTCGACACCACAGACCTTTCGAAACATTTCCGACACAGCGATCTGGGCGGCGATCTATCGGGCGCGCGAGACCGATCGCGGCAACGCGCTTTTTCGGGATCCCTTCGCCCGGCGCTTGGCCGGCGAGCGCGGCGATCGGATCGCCGCGGCCTTGAAGTCCCATGATCGATACGAGTGGGCCTGGGTCATGCGGACCGTTCTCTTCGACCGGTTCATCGCCGACCGGATCGGAAGCGGCGCTGACTTGATCCTCAACCTGGCCGCCGGCCTCGACGCCCGGCCGTATCGCATGCCGCTTCCGCCCGCGCTCAAGTGGGTCGAGGTGGATCTTCCCGGAATCCTCGACTACAAGGAGGAAATCCTCCGAGACGAGAGGCCGGCCTGCGCGCTCGAGCGCGTCCGGCTCGACCTCTCGGATACAACTGGGCGGCGCGAGCTCTTTGGACGCCTGGGAGGACAATCGAAGAAGGCTCTGGTCATCACCGAAGGCCTCCTCATCTACTTGACCGCCGCCGAGGTGGCTTCGCTGGCCGAGGACCTGGCAGGACCGGCCAGCTTTCGCCACTGGACGCTCGACATTGCCTCGCCCGGTCTGCTGCGCTTGCTTCAGCGCGAGGTCGGCGCGGAGCTCGACCGGGCCGCGGCGCCGCTCAAGTTCGGCCCTCCGGAGGGGCCGGGGTTCTTCGTCCCTCGCGGCTGGCGTCCGGTCGACGTTCAGTCGCCGCTGAAGGCGGCCGCCGGCGCTGGGAGGCTCTCGCCGTTCTTGCGCCTGATGGCCGTGCTGCCTCAGTCTTCCGGGCGGCAGGGGTCCCGGCCCTGGTCGGGAATCTGTTTGCTCGAGCGAAACCCCGCGTAAGGGCCTCGCCCCGGTCGTCGGTCTCTCGTGGAAAATTTCCGGCGACTCGCGTCATTGCTCCTGCAGACCGGCCCCGTCCGGGCGAGAATCCGCGAGCCCCGGGTGGCGGACAGGCCGGCCGGAGAGGAGGAGACGGAATGAGAATGGATGGGATTCGGCGGGCCGCCGTTGGACTTTCCGCCGCGGCGCTGGCCGGTGCCGCGTCGACGCAGGCAGACGTGCCGGCCGAAAGGATGTACCAGACCGCCGAGGTCGGCCCCGGCATCTACGCCTTCATTTCTCCCGAGACGAGGGGCCCCGTCCCCTCGGGCAATGTGACGGCGATCGTGGGCGACGACGGAGTCCTCGTGGTGGATTCAGGCCGGTTCCCGACGCTGGCGCGCCGCATGGTTGCCGAGATCCGGAAGAAGACCAACCAGCCGGTTCGCTATCTCGTCCACACGCACTGGCATCTGGACCACATGGTGGGAGACGGCGAGTTCCGGGCGGCGTTTCCCGCAATGACCGTCATCACGACCGATTTCACTCGCCGCAAGATGCTCGAGAAGCAGGTCGGCTATCTTCGCGACGTCGAAAAGAACGATCAGGAGTACCTCGCCGGCATCGAGGCGATGCTGGCCAAGGGCACTCGTGAGGATGGGTCGCCGATCCCGGAGGACGCCAAGGCCTACTTCCGGACCATGGCGGCCGACATCCGGCTGGAGATGTCGGAGCTCCAGGGAGCGAAGGTCATCGAGCCGAACTTGACCTTCGACCGGGCGCTGACCGTCTATCTGGGCAAGCGTGAGGTTCGAGTCGCCTTCCTGGGCGACGGCAATACGGCAGGCGACACGGTCGTCTACGTCCCCGATAGCAAGGTCGTCGCGACGGGCGATTTGCTCGTCTCGCCGGTGCCCTATGGTTACGGTTGCCACCCGGCCGCGTGGATCGAGACGCTGAAGAAACTGATGACCTTGGACGCGACGGCGATCGTGCCGGGCCATGGTCCCGTGATGCACGACTGGGAGTATGCCCGGCAGGTGATCGCGGTGCTCGAGGCCGTGCGCGCGCAGGTCAACGAGGCTGTCCACCAGGGCGCGACACTCGACGAGACGCGCCAGCGCGTGAACCTCGACGCCTACAAGAAGAACTTCGCCGGCGACGACTACGGCCGCGGCCGCGCCTTTCGAGACTTTTTCGCGAACGATGCGATCACACGGGCATACCAGGAGGCGAAGGGCCAGGTGGCGGAGGAATAGGCAGCCGCAGCCGTCGTCCGACAACGAGCGGCACGATCTCACGGACGCTCTCGCAGCGGACCCGCGACCTCTGTGCTCCTCGCCGACACTCTCGTTCCCAGGACAGGGCTCCACCCCGTTCTAGAATTGGCGCAACTTGAGATCCTCTCCCGAACGGGCGGCGGAGCGGCAGGCAGCCAGCTCGCCGCCACGACCAGACGCCACGGGTGACCCCCGAATCCGTCGACCGACCTTTTTCCTCCTCGCTCTTCTGGCGGTCGGCGCGATCTGGGCCGCTTACTCGAACCATTTCCACAACTCTTTTCACTTCGACGACGGTACGGTCATCCAGAACAACGCGTACCTGCGAAGCCTGAAGAACATCCCTCTCTTTTTTCGAGACGCGACGACCTTCTCGAGCTTCCCGACAAACGCCGCGTACCGCCCCTTGACCAGCGCTTCCTTCGCTCTGGACTACTGGCGCGGCGGGGGCCTCGACCCCCTCACCTTTCACGTCACACAGTGGACGCTTCACCTGCTCCTGGGCGTCCTGATCTTCTTCTTCATCAAACGCGTTCTCGTCAACGCCGGGCTTGCCTCGGCTAGTCCGGGGCTTGCGCTCTTCGGCGCGACTCTCTTTTGCGTGCACCGCGCCAATTCGGAAACCGTGAACTTCCTGACGCTGCGCTCCGAGATCCTGTCCACACTCGGCGTTGTCGGATCCTTCGTCTTTTACCAGTACGCGCCGAAGTGGAGAAAGAGCTTCCTGTGGCTGCTGCCCGCGACGGCCGGCGCCTTCGCCAAGCAGTCTGCGATCGTGTTCGCTCCTCTTTTTGCAATCTACGTCCTGATTTTCCCGATGGAGGCCGGTGGCGAAATCGCTCCGACTCCTCGGAAGCGGCGGTTCGCCTGGCTTCGACTATCGGCGCCCGCCTTTGTCTTGGCGGGGCTCTTCTATTTCCTCCAGGGCCGTTTGGGCGGTCCCCGTTTGATTTACGGCGCGACGCCGCCGCTGACCTATTTTCAAACACAGACCTTCGCCTGGCTGCATTATTTCCGCCTCTTTCTCGTCCCGCTCGGTCTCTCGGCCGACTCGGACTGGACGGTCATCACCCACTGGTACGACACGCGGGTGTTCGCGGGCGCGCTCTTCGCCCTTCTCTTCGTGGGATCGGCTGTCTTCTACGCTTCCAAGCGCGCCGCCGGCAGGGCCTTTCTCTTTGGCACCCTCTGGTTCTTCGTGGCGCTTGCCCCTTCGTCCTCGTTCTTTTCGCTCTCGGAGATGATCAACGAGCACCGTCCCTATTTCCCGTACATCGGCCTGATCCTCTGTCTGACGGCCGTTTCGGGTGACCTGCTGTTCTCGCGCGAGGCACGGCGGCCGTCCACGGGCGGGCGCGGCATCGCCGCGGCGTTGGCGGTCCTGCTTCTGACCGCCCACGCCGCGGGAACGTTCGAGCGAAACAGGGACTGGCGAAGCGAAGAGACTCTCTGGAAGAGCGTCACCGAGGCGAGCCCCGGCAACGGCCGGGCGTGGATGAACTACGGCCTGATCTTCATGGCACGGGCCGACTACGGGAACGCCCGCTTCTGCTTCGAACGCGCGCAGGCACTCGTGCCCAACTACGACGTCCTGGAGATCAACCTGGGCATCCTGGAAGGCGCGACGAATCACCCGGCAGAGGCCGAACGGCACTTCCAGCGCGCCATTTCCCTAAATTCCAACATCGCGATGACGAACTTCTACTTCGGGCGATGGCTCCACGAGAACCGGCGAGACCTTGAAGCGGCCGCGCACCTCGTCGCCGCGATCGCCGCGAGCCCGGCCGATCTCGACGCGAGGCATCTGCTGCTGCGGGTCTACCGGGACCTGGCACGGAATGATGCCGCCTGCTCACTCGCGCGGGAAACCCTGAAGATCGCGCCAGGTGATCCCGAGTCGGGAGCGGCGGCCAGCGCGAGCTGCGCGCCTCGCTGAGCCGCGGGGCAGCCGCCCCCCAACAGACGGCTTTCAGGCGATCGAGGTTGTTGCGAATCCGAACGACATCACTGGCGTGACTCGGTATCGGGAGCGCTTCTGAGCAGATGATCGAAGAGTACCCGGCGTCGCGATCGCTCCCATGACGAGCGGTGAACGACCGCACGGCGAGCCTCCCGCCGCTCGACATCTCGGCGCCCGGTCCTGAGCTCGACCGGGCGCGGCAAGAAACGAAAGGGGTCAGCCCTAGAGCGGGCTGACCCCGAAAATTCCGGCCAATCCGTGAAGACGGACGGTGCTAGGGAGTCTGGTATTGGATTGTGAATCCGAGGTTCGTGCCGGTCTGGTTTCCGGGACCTCCCGACACGCCCTGCACGACCATGAAGTCGCCGTCGGCAAATGCCGCGGTGGCGGATCCGGTGTTGCAGGTGGTCGTTCCCGCGTTGATCGTGCATGACAAGACGGTCGTCGTCGTTCCGCCCGTTCGCTTCTGAAGGTTGAACGTCAGGTTCCGGGTGACGGCCGCGGCGAGTCTGACGCGGAAATGCGATGCCGTTCCAGCGGAAACCGGTTCCTCGGCGTTCGCTTGCGTGTCGGAGATGTGACCCACGGGCGTGAAGTAGAGGGTCCCGCCCGTCGTGATCGTCTCGCCCACGAAGGCACCGCCCATGAGCGACCCGCTGCCCGTACCGGCCGGACCAGTCGGGCCGGTAGGACCGGTGGGGCCCGTCGCGCCTGTTGCTCCCGGTGGGCCAGTGGGCCCAGTCGGGCCCGTTGGACCGGTCGGACCAGTGGGACCTGTTGGGCCGGTCGCGCCTGTCGCTCCCGTGGCGCCTGTGGCTCCCGTGGCGCCTGTGGCGCCTGTGGCTCCAGTCGGACCCGTTGGACCAGTTGGGCCGATCGGGCCGGTGTCGCCGGTGGGGCCGGTGGCACCCTGCTGAGCGAGCAGTCCCCACTGCGCGGGAGAGGTGGTCGGGTCGTTTCCGGTATTGCTATCGACCAGGCTGACCCAGCTCGACCCGCCGGCGCTGACCACGTCGTTGGCGTTGTAGGTGGTGCCGACATCCCAGGCGTTCTTCCACACGAGACCGGCAGGCCCGGTGGGGCCCGTTGGCCCCGTTGGACCAGTGTCGCCTGTTGGGCCGGTCGGTCCGATCGGACCGGTCGCGCCTGTCGCTCCTGTCGGACCAGTCGGGCCAGTTGGTCCAGTGGGACCCGTTGGACCGGTCGCGCCTGTCGGTCCCGTTGGACCGGTGGGGCCAATGGGACCCGTCGGACCAGTCGCCCCCGTCTCACCGGTCGCGCCGGCGGCACCCTGCTGAGCGATAAGCGACCAAAATGTGGGCGAGGTTGCCGGGTCGTTGCCAGTATTGCTGCCGACCAAGCTGATCCAGCTCGAGCCGCCGGAACTGACGGCGTCGTTCGCGTTGTAGGTCGTTCCGGCGTTCCAGGCATCCTTCCACACGAGACCGGCAGGCCCCGTTGGGCCGGTTGCACCCGTTGGACCAGTGTCGCCTGTTGGCCCTGTCGGCCCGATCGGACCGGTCGTGCCCGTCGGTCCCGTCGGTCCCGTCGGTCCTGTCGGACCAGTCGGGCCAGTCGGGCCCGTTGGGCCAGTAGGGCCCGTCGGGCCGGTCGGACCGGCCGCGCCCGTCGCATCGATGGTCAACGTGTTTCCGGACGGTGTGATCGTGACGTTAGTACCGGCCGACAGCGTCAGGTCGCCCGACAGCCCGTTCACGCTGTTCACGACCCCCTGAGGGTCGTAGTAGCCGTTCACGTCCATGATGAAGTCGGTACCCGAGACTCCGGCGATGACGGTGACTGCGCCCGCCGGGCTCATGGGCACGATCGCGGCGTTCGAGATTCCCTCCCCGGTCGGCAGAACTCCGTTGTAGTTCAAGGTCGACACGACCGGTTTCGTGGCGCCGGCGGGGTAGATCGTGATGAAGCCTGGACCCTGCGTGTTCGTGACGGTGAGATTGAGCGAGACTGCCTGCGCGGTCGCCGGTATTCCGCACTGGCCGACGAGGGTGAAGTCCCGCAGCGCCCCCGCGGAGAGCGCCGGAGGACCATATTCTCCCGTGAACCCCTTGCCGACTTGCGTGTTCACGATCCGGCAGGGAACGAGGCCGACGAAGGGAAGAGGCGTCGGAGCCGATGTCGCGGCCGTGGCTCCCTGCGCCTGCAAGCCATCGTGACCGGTTGCCGCTTGTTCTCCCTGGCCCGATGGCGTCCAGTAGAGAGGCGCCGGCCAGTTTTCGATTCCCTCGGCGAAGGCGAAGCTGGCGACCAGAACGAGAACCGTCAAGGTGGCGGTCAGGGAGCGTCGAAGCATGCGATCCTCCTCAGTCAGCCTGTTCGTCAGTGAGTTTGGTGGGAAAAGCCGGCCAACCGGCTGTGCGGTCTCTTTCCAATGGCGAGTTGCTGCGAACAGTCTTCTACCCGATCCTCTCTTGAGGTCAGAACGTTTCCGGGCCTGTACAGAGCGAGTGTTGCGCCATCGTCACCCGATTGGCCAAGGAACTATGTTTTCTGGGACTTCCGTCGACCATCTATTGTACACCGATTGGCGCTCGGGAAAAACACTCGCCCCGAGCGACCGGAGGTGTCGGCCCAAGAGGCGCGTCTTTCCGGGCCGGCCCGGTCGGGGACGCGCTCCTTTCGAGGCGACCTTACTTCAGGAGCGAGGCGAGCTTGGCTTCGGCTTCGGGGTGCAGCGTCGGAGGCGCGCCGTAGAACGCCCCGGCGCTCTTGCCGTCGCGGCCGAAGAGAAAAAGCGTCGGAACGGCCGCCACGTCGCCGAAGGCCCGAGTGAGCTCCGGTGTGGCCATCGCCCAATGGAGCGGAAGCTGGAGCTCGCCGGCGAGCTTCCGGACGGCGGGCTCCTCGGATTTCACGGCGATCGCGACGACCGCGAGCCGGTCGCCGTAGCGCTTCTTCAATTCTCCGAGCCAGCCGAGCGTGCTCCGGCAGGGAGGGCACCAGGTCGCCCACATCTCGAGGAGGACGACGCGTCCCTCGAGATCCGCGCGCGTGAGCCGCTTTCCGTCGAGATCGGTGATCGTGACGTCGGGAAGAATCGCGACCGCTTCCATCTTTCCGGGAGCGGCCTCGCCCCGCGCAACATCCTTCTTGCCGGCGAGCTCGAGCTCGATCATCCGCGACAGGTCGGCGCGGAACCGGTCGTGCGACGGCTGGGTCTTGAAGGGGATGTAGCGCCCCGTGGCCTTCTCATCCACGTTGTAGAAGTCCTTGGGTGTCGCGACGAGCACGTCGTCGACGAAGATGACGGGGTAGAACGTCACGCCGAACCGCTTGGCGAGCTGCGATTCGCCGTAGTTCTCCGAGACGAAGCGCGCCTTGCCCTTGAAATCGGCGACGACGCTTTCTGCCAGCAAACTTGCCGGATCGGAGAGATTTCAGGTGTAGGGCCAGCGGATGAGCGTCACCGTGACCTCGGGAGCGGGCTTGGGAGCCTCGGGACGAGCGGGCTCGAGCGCCGCGAAATAGCGCGGCAGCACGTCCTGCACGATCGCGGCCGCGTTGTCGACGGTCTTGCCGGGCCCGGCGCTCTGAACGTCGGCTTGCGCGATCTCGAGAAAGAGGCGCCCGATCGAATCGTCCCGGCCGCCGCCGGAGAGTCGCCGGTCGAGGTCCCGGAGCTGCTTTTCGAGCTCCGCCCGATCGAGCGAGTTTGCCGGCGGCCGAATCGGCGCGAATCGGACCGCGGCCTGCAGGTAGCGCAAGAGAGCCCCGTAGCGGAGGCCCGCCGCGTCGAGCTCGCGCGCTTCCTTCAAGGCCCCGCTCGTCACGATGAATTGATCGTGCTTGTCGATTGCTGCCGGCGGCCGGTAGGCGGCGAGAATCTCCGCTTCGAGCCGGTCGAGGTCGGGCTCGAGCGAGCGAAGAGGCGGCGGCGGCGCGCCGGGCGCCGGCTCGGAGATCTTCCGGCAGAGCCGGACGACGTCGCGTTGCCCGAGCGCGGAGCCGATGTAGAAATAACCCGACTCCGCCATCGTGTTTCGCGCGAAGTCGAGACTCGCGTCGTAGTAGATCTTGACCTGCGGAAGGGCCGCCTCGCCGATGGCCCGAACGGCCGCGGGCCGGACGCCGCCGAGAGCCGTCGGGGAGGGCTTGCCGAGATCGGCGCTCAGAACTCCCCCCACCCGGCGCCATTCCGCCTCGAGCGCGGCGGCGTTCTTCAGGTCTGCCTCGGAGTGGCTTCCGACGTACTGCGACGCCGCGAGGTACCCCTCGGCCGCCGTCAGGCGCTGCAGGGCCCACATCCGGCGGCCGTCGCGCAGCGCCTGCTTGGCGGTGTCGATTAACGGAAGCGTCGCTTGCTTGACCTGGGGCCAGTCGGGGTCGCCGGCGCCCTGATGCGTCTGCAGGTAGTCCGACCAGCGCTCGATTTCGGCCGCGAGCGGATCCTTCGCGGTGCCCGGCCGGTCGCCGGTCGCGGCGAGGGCGACGAGCGCCAGCACGAGTCCCGCCGCGGCGGCGGGGAAAGAGCGTCGAAGCGCCGTCATGCTCACGCCTGGGGTGCAGCCGGGGGATTCTCCCGGAACTGCACCCGGCGCTTGTTCTGGTCGATCGTGACACTGAACCGCTTCAAGACCTCGCTGCCGATGTTGGGAAAAGGAAGCCCGTTGAAGCGCAAGGCGGGCTTCTCGAGGCGATACCCGGCGAGGCGCACGGAGCCGCTCAGGGTTGCGCCGTAGATGGCGAACTCGGAGGTGACCGTGCGCCCTCGGCCGAGCTCGACGGGCTTGCCGTCGAGCGGAAGCTCGTCCATGTACCGGTTCGGAAGCGAGATGCCGGCCGGCGATCCGGAGTCGAGGTCGGCGACGAGATCGAGGGTTCCGACGGTGATCGGAACTCGAATGCCGTGCCCAGGCTGCAGAGAGAGAATTCCCTTCCCATCGGGCTCGGGCAGCTCTCCTCTGGCGATCCGGATCTCCGAGTGCCCGCAGTCGAGGGTCAGCAGGAGATCGGAGAAGAGCGGCATCCCGAGGACGCCGCGAGCGCCGAGGTGCTCGGAGAAGCCCGACTTCTCCATGGAGGTCGCGATCAAACCGGAGAAGGTCGCCCCTCCGACGACGAGACGGTCGATTCGCACCTGCTTGGCGGTTATCCCCTGCGGATGGATCGGATCGCCAATCTGCATCTCGCCAACGACCGGCAGGCCGAGCTCCTGCACGAGCTCGCTCGAGAGGACCGTGCCGCCCGCTCCCGTGTCGAGAACGAAGGGGTAGGGTCCCTTGCCCTCGATCGTGGCCTCCACGACGGGGCGGCCCCTCTCCATGCGAATCGGAACGCCGACCTCGGAAGCGGCGAGCTCGACGTTCTGCGGTCTTTCGTCCGGGTGGGACGGCGGGCGCGCAAGCCCGAGTCTGGCGGAAAGCGCGCCGCAGAGCGTCACCAGGAGCAGAGTCGTTGTCTTTCGGAGCACGGGTCCTCCTCGCCCAGCGGATACGAGGCTGTCGGGCAGAGGTTTCGCCGTCGGTCCCGCTCTGGGGGGCAACCGTCCCCAGCCTTCGGCGCGATTCTTCAGCGGGCCGGGGAGGCGGCCGGCGCGCAGCACGGCCGGATGCGCGGCGTGAGCTCCTGAGCGGGGCCCTCGTTCGCGGCTCCACGCTTCCGGAGCCGAGCGGCGAGCACGGCGGCGCTTCCGAGGGCAAGAACCAGGCTCGGCCAGAGGAGCGACCCCAGACGGGCCTGCGTGGCTCCGAGAAAAGACCCGACGACGCCAAAGTCCATCGCGAGGCAGAGAGGGCACTTCGGCAGGAACGCGATCCCGACAGCCTGGGCCACTCCCGCCAAGGCGAGCCAGGGAGGTCTCCGGAGACGATCGGCCGCCGCCACGATGGAAACTCTAGCACCGCGAGGGGAGCGAGGAAGGATAGAAAATAGCCGGGACGCGCGATACCGATTCGGCGGAGGAGGGGATATGCCGCTCAAACGAATGGGGGACCAGGTCGACGTGAGTCTGGCGGGCGAGAGTCCCGCCTATCGCAAGGCGTGCAACAAGCTGCTCAAGGCCGAGATCGAGCTGAAGGATCAGCGGGAGCGTGTCGCGAGAATGCGGCGAGAGCTCCCGCTCGGGCCCAAGGTCGAGACAGACTACGTTTTTCTGGAAGGCCCCCGAGACCTCGCGCAGGAGGAACCCATCAGCGAGGTCCGACTGTCGCAGCTCTTCGAGAAGGGCAAGGACGAGCTCATCCTCATCAACACGATGTTCGGGCCGGAGGCCCCGGAGCCCTGCAGCATGTGCAACATGTGGGCGGACGGCTACAATGCCGTTGCGAGCCACATCGAGCAGCAGAAGAACTTCGCTCTCGTAACGAGGAAGGACATCCGGGCTCTGCGCGCCTGGGCGCGCCGCCGGGGATGGCGGAACATTCGGCTCCTGTCGGCGAGCGAGAGCACCTTCAACCGCGACTTCAACGTGGAGTGGGCCGAGAAGGTGTTCGAAGGCCCGAACGGCCAGCAGGTCCCCGGAGTAACAGTCTTCAAGCGCCTTCCCAACGGGGACATCCACCACACGTATTCAGTCGAGGCGGCCATGTCTCCGAAGGAGCACCGGGCGATCGACCTCTTCACACCGGTCTGGAACCTGTTCGATCTGACGCCGAGCGGCCGTGCCGCCACCTGGTACCCGAAAACGGCCTATTGACCGAAAGCAGGGAGGTGCGGGTTTTCGGGATAAGTGACGACGGGCCAGAGCCTTGCGCGGCAAGTGTGGCCGTTTCTCGTTCTTTCTTGCTCGAACCCTGGATGGGCAATCGAACGTAACAACATACTGGGGTGTCGCGGAGGACCCCTTCGGGCCCGGAGCCGCGGGGTGGGTTGAGAAGCCCCGGTCGCGCTCCCTGGGTCGATCGTCAAGGCCGATACTGTAGTCCCGGGCGGATGGAGGTTTCTCGATGGCAAAACGGATGATTCTGATGCTTCTCATCGTGGCGGCCCTCTTGGGCGCCATCGCGATGGTGAAGGCGAGGCAGGTTCAATCGGCGATCAAGCAGAACTCGTCCTACCGGCCGCCGCCGGAGGCCGTCACGACGGTCGTGGCGCGGGAGGAGCCGTGGGCGGCCACCCTGGGTTCGATCGGAACCGTGGTCGCCGTGCGCGGAGTGACGGTCAGCGCCGACCTGGCGGGCATCGTGTACCGCATCAATTTCGAGTCGGGCAAGGCCGTGCAGCAGGGCGAGGTTCTGGTGGAGCTCGACACGAGGCAGGAGAAGGCGCAACTGGCCGCGGCCGAAGCGCAGAGAGACCTGGCGCGCCTTTCCCTGGAGCGAATGCGGGGCTTGAGCGCCGAGGGAGTCGCCGCCCAGGCCGACCTCGATCAGGCCGAGGCCACGCAAAAGTCTGCCGACGCCCGCGTGGGTGAGATCCGGGCGACGATCGAGCGCAAGACGATTCGTGCGCCGTTTTCCGGCATCCTCGGCATCCGGCAAGTCAATCTCGGCCAGTACTTGACCGACGGAGCGCCGGTCGTGCCCCTGCAGGCCCTCGATCCGATCTACGTCAACTTCTCCGTCCCGCAGCAGCAAGTGGCCAGGCTGCGAACCGGCGAGGCGGTGGTCGTGACGGCGGAGGGGGCGGGCGTCTCGGCGACCGGCCGCGTGACGGCGGTCGATTCCGTGGTGGATCCTGCGACGCGTAATGTGCAGGTCCAGGCGACCCTCGCGAACCCCGGCGGAAAGCTTCGTCCCGGCATGTTCGTTCAGACGAGCCTGACGACCGGTTCGAGCGACAGCGTCATCGCCCTGCCGGCCTCGGCCATCAGCTATGCCCCGTACGGGGACTCGGTCTTCGTCGTCGAGGACATGAAGGATCCCAAGGGCCAGAGCTATCGCGGTGTGCGGCAGCAGTTCGTCAAGGTGGGCGGTGGCCGCGGCGATCAGGTCGCGATCGTCTCGGGTGTGAAGCCGGGTCAGGAGATCGTGACGTCGGGCGTGTTCAAGCTGCGCAACGGCGCCGCCGTTCAGATCAACAACAAAGTCCAGCCGGGCAACAACCCGGCCCCCCGGCCCGAGGACAGCTAAATGAAACTGACGGACCTCTTCATCAAGCGGCCGGTCCTGGCGATCGTCGTCAACCTGGTCATTCTGATCCTGGGCGTTCGCTCGATCCGCTCGCTGTCCGTGCGGCAGTACCCGCGCAGCGACATCGCCGTCGTCCAGGTCACGACCGTTTACGTCGGCGCCAACGCGAACCTCGTTCGCGGTTTCATCACGACGCCTCTCGAGCGGGTGATCGCCAGCGCGGACGGCATCGATTACATCGAGTCCTCGAGCGCCCAGGGTGTCTCGACGATCACCGTGCACCTGAAGCTCAATTACGACACCAACGCCGCGCTGACGCAGATCCAGGCCAAGGTCGCGCAGGTGCGAAACGATCTGCCTCCGGAGGCCCAGGCGCCGGTCATCGACCTCCAGACGGCGGACAGCCAATTCGCGGCCATGTACATCGGCTTTGCCTCCAGCGATCTCGACCAGAACCAGATCACCGACTATCTGGTTCGCGTGGTGCAGCCGAAGCTGACCGCGGTCAGCGGCGTGCAGCGGGCCGACATTCTGGGCGACCGCACGTTCGCCATGCGTATCTGGCTGAAGCCCGATCGGATGGCGGCGCTCGGCATCTCGCCGTCGCAGGTCTGGTCGGCACTCGCCGCCAACAACTACCTGTCGGCTCTCGGCAAGACCAAGGGCTCCATGGTCTCGGTCAATCTCGTCGCCAACACCGATCTCCAGACGCCCGAGGAGTTCCGCCAGCTCGTGGTCAAGGAGGACAAGGGCGTCGTCGTGCGACTCGGCGAGATCGCCGACGTCGTGCTGGGAGCCGAGAACTACGAGTCGGACGTGCGGTTCAACGGCCAGACCGCCACCTTCATGGGCATCTGGGTGCTCCCGACGGCCAACTCGCTCGAGGTCATCGGCCGCGTGCGGGAGGCCTTGAAGGACATCCAGGCGCAGCTGCCCGTCGGGATGAAGGCGGGCGTTCCCTACGACTCGACGCTTTACATCCGCAACGCCATCGAAGAGGTCTTGAAGACCCTGTCCGAGACGCTGCTCATCGTCATCATCGTCATCTTCCTGTTCCTGGGATCGGCGCGCTCGGTGCTCATTCCCGTGGTGGCCATCCCGGTCTCGCTCGTCGGCGCCGTCTTCCTGATCTTCATCGCCGGGTTCACGATCAATCTGCTGACCCTGCTCGCCATCGTTCTCTCCGTCGGGCTCGTCGTGGACGACGCCATCGTCATGGTCGAGAACGTGGAGCGGCATCTCCACATGGGGCAGAGCCCGTTCGACGCGGCGATCCAGGCCGCCCGAGAGCTCGTCGGCCCGATCATCGCGATGACGATCACGCTCGCCGCGGTCTACGCGCCGATCGGGCTTCAGGGCGGACTGACCGGCGCGCTCTTCCGGGAGTTCGCCTTCACGCTCGCGGGGGCCGTGATCATCTCGGGGGTCGTGGCCCTGACGCTGTCGCCCATGATGGGGTCGAAGCTGCTGCGCGCGCGCGACTCCGAGCACGGCTTTGCGGGAATGATCAACCGGCACTTCGACTGGGTGCGGCAGACGTACGCGCGCCTCTTGTCGCGCACGCTCGCCTACCGCCCGGTCGTCTTCGCGCTGTGGGCAATCGTCGCCCTGCTGATCGTCCCGTTCTACATGTTTTCGCAGAAGGAGCTCGCGCCCACGGAGGACCAGAGCGTGGTCTTCGGAATCGTGCAGGCGGCTCCCAACGCAACGCTCGACCAGACCAACCTCTTCGCGACGCAGGTCAACGACGTCTACAGCTCGTTCCCCGAGAAGGAGAGCGTCTTCCAGATCACGAGCCCCACGGGCGGATTCGGCGGCATGGTGACCAAGCCCTGGAAGGAGCGAAAGAAAGACACGCGCCTCATTCAGATGGAGTCGGCCGCGAAGCTCTCGCAGATTCCGGGAGTGCGCGTCATCTCGCTCGTTCCGCCGGCGCTGCCGGGCGGCGGGGGCTTTCCGGTGGAGTTCGTCCTGGCCTCGACCGCGGAGCCCGAGCGGCTGGCCACGTTTGCGAACGAGATCGTCCAGAAGGCCTTCACGAGCGGCCTCTTCATGTTCGCCGATTCCGACGTCAAGTTCGACCAGCCGCAGGCCGAGGTGGTCTTCGACCGCGACAAGCTGCGTTCCCAGGGCGTCGACCTCTCGCAGGCCGGGAAGGATCTCTCGACGATGCTCGGCGGCAACTACGTCAACCGCTTCAGCGTCCAGGGTCGAAGCTACAAGGTCATCCCCCAGATCAAGCGGGCGGAGCGCCTGACCCCCGATCAACTCTCGGAGATCTACGTCACGGGCGCCGGCGGCAAGCTCGTGCCGCTGTCGACGTTCGCAACACTCAAGACGACGACGGAGCCGCGCGAGTTGAAGCGATTCCAGCAGCTGAACGCCGTGCGCATCCAGGGCGTCATTCCGCCGGGGGTCTCGCTCGACCGGGCCCTGAGCTTTCTCGAGGCCGAGGCGCGGCGGATCTTGCCGCCAGGGCAAGGTTTCACGGTGGACTACGCCGGCGAGTCGAGGCAGTTGCGGACCGAAGGAGGGCACTTCCTGCCGACCTTCCTGCTCTCCGCCATCATGATCTATCTCGTCCTGGCGGCGCAGTTCGAGAGCTTCCGGGACCCGTTCATCATTCTTGCCGGCTCCGTGCCGCTCGCGCTGTCCGGCGCGCTGCTCTTCTCGTTCCTCGGCCTGACCACCCTCAACATCTACAGTGAGGTGGGGCTCATCACGCTGGTCGGTCTCGTTTCCAAGAACGGCATCCTGATCGTCGAATTCGCCAACAAGCTTCAGGAGAAGGGCAAGGCCAAGCTCGAGGCCGTCATCGAGGCGTCGGCGACGAGGTTGCGCCCGATCCTCATGACGACCGCGGCGACGGTCATGGGGCACTTGCCCCTGGTCTTTGCCAAGGGGCCGGGTGCCGGAGCCCGCAACTCGATCGGCATGATGCTCGTGACTGGCATGATCATCGGCAGCGCCTTCACCTTGTTCGTCGTGCCGTCGATCTACGTGCTCGTGGCGAGGACGCATTCGATGGAGGAAGCGAAGGCTCGGGAGTCCGAGGAGCCCGAGCTGGTCGAGGCGGCGGTCTAACCAGGATCTGTCCGCTCTCACTTGCCGCAGATCTCTTTACGCCTGAAATCGGCGATCTTTCGGGCTATTCGTCACCTAGGTGTGGATTCTCGTCACGGATTTTTGGTAACTCGTCCCTCGCCCTCCATTCCGGCAAGGACCGGGCGGTAGTGTTGCGCCAGGACTTGCCAGCGTGACGCGAAGACACATGCGGGAACGCGCGACACAGGACCGGAGCCTCTCCCTCGCTCTGGCCGTCGGGCTCGTGGCTATCCCGTTTTTCGGCGAACCCCGGCCGGCCGCGGGTCTCGACCCAAACCGCGCCATCACCCAGTACGGCCTCGACCTCTGGCAGAAGAGGGACGGCCTTCCCCAGCGCTCGGTGTCGGCGATCGCGCGGACCCGGGACGGCTACCTGTGGCTCGGCACGGAGGAGGGCCTGGTGCGCTTCGACGGCGCGAAGTTCCGCGTCTACGATTCCTCCAACACTCCGCAGCTCGAGCGTCCCAACGTCGTACGGCTGCTCGCCAGCCGGCGGGGCGGCCTCTGGGTCGCAACGCTCGGAGGCGGGTTGGTTTGGACCGACGGAGAAACCTTTCGACGCTACACCACACGGGACGGGCTCTCGGAAGACACCGTGAGCGCCCTGCTCGAGGACCGGGACGGCAGCCTCTGGGTGGGAACATTCCGCGGGGGTCTCAACCACTTCGTCGGCGGCCGCTTCGCGTCCGTGAGCACCCGGAACGGGCTCTCGAACGACGAGATCCGGGCTCTCTATCAGGACGAGGAGGGCGCCCTCTGGATCGGAACGCGCGGCGGCGGCGTCAACCGATGGCGGGACGGACGCGCCGCGGTCTGGACGACGGCGAACGGGCTCTCGAACGACCAGGTCACGTCGCTTGCCGGGGACGGATCGGGAGGGGTGTGGATCGGGACGCGGAAAGGGCTCGATCGGTGGAGCGGCGGGCGGATGGCCGTGATGACCGACCGCGACGGCCTCTCGAACGACGAAGTCATCTCACTCGAGCGCGACCGAGACGGCGTCCTCTGGGTCGGAACGGTGACCGGGGGCTTGAATCGCCTCGCCGGTGGGCATGCCGCGGCGCTGACGAGAAGAGAGGGCTTACCCGACGACACGGTGCTTGCGATTCTCGAAGACGAGGAGGGGAATCTTTGGGTTGGGACCGATGGCGGCCTGAGCCGCCTGCGCGCTGGGCCCTTCCTCCCGGTCGGGATGCCCGAGGGTTTGCCTTCCGACGACGTGCGTCCGGTCTTGCAGACGTCGGGCGGCGAGCTCTGGGTCGGGACGCGCGGATCGGGATTGAGCCGGCGCGTGGGTACTTCCTGGAAGACCTACACCCAAAACGATGGACTGCCCTCGGACCGCGTCTGGGCGCTCCATGAAGATCATGCCGGTGATGTCTGGGCCGGTACCAAGGGAGGCCTCGCGCGCTTCCATGCCGGCCGCTGGACCGCCTACACCGCCGCGCAGGGGCTGGCGGCGGATCTCGTCTTCGCGATCACCACCGACGCCGCGGGCGACCTCTGGGTCGGAACGGTCGGAGGGCTGAGCCGCTATCGCGACGGGAAATTCACCAACTTCGGAAGGGCCGACGGACTGACCAACGAGCGTGTGTACTCGCTGCTGGCGGGCTCGGACGGCGCTCTCTGGATCGGAACGGCCGGCGGCGGCCTCGACCGGATGAAAGACGGCCGCATTGCACCCGCGATTCCGGCATCCGAGGCGCCGTTCATCTTCGCCCTCGCCGAGGAGCCCGACGGCGCGATCCTGGCGGGGACGGGCAACCATGGCCTCGCGCGTCTTTCGGGCGCCCGGTTGACCCGCATTGGAAAAGCCGACGGCCTCTTCGACGATACCGTCTACACGATTCTCGACGATGGGCGCGGGTTCCTCTGGATGAGCTCGAATCGCGGGGTCTTCCGCGTCTCTCGCGAGGCAATCGTCCAGTTCGCGGCGGGCCAGACGCGGCGCGTGCATGCCGAAGTGTTCGGGACGGCCGACGGCATGCGCGAGAGCGAGTGCAACGGCGGCTTCCAGCCGGCAGGCTGGCGAGGGCGGGATGGGACGCTCTGGTTCCCGACCGTCGCCGGACTCGCATCCGTCGACCCCGGCCGACTTGCCGGACCTCGGCGCGATCCCGGCGTTCGTCTCGAGGAGGTCTTCGCCGATGCGGAGCGCCTGTCGCCGGGAAAGCCCTCGCGGCTGGCGCCGGGACGGGATCGTCTGGAGTTTCGGTACACGGGGATCGACTTTCATTCGCCGGGCGCCGTTCGGTTTCGCTACCGCCTGGCCGGGTACGATTCCGATTGGATCGACGCCGGGGACCGCCGCGCGGCGTACTACACGAATCTGCCCGCCGGCACCTATCGATTCCAGGCCGCGGCCTCGAGCGGGGGCGGGCGGTGGGTCGAGACCCGCCCCTATGAGATTACGCTCCGGGCGCACTTCTATCGCACGCCGTGGTTCGCGGCCCTCGTGGGCATTTCCCTCGTGCTCGGGCTCGCGGCCATCCATCGGACGAGGATGCGATCGGCGCGCCTGGCAAGCGAGCTCGCGACGGCGCGGCTGGAGGTCCTGGAGAGTCAGCTCCAGCCCCACTTCCTCTTCAACACGCTCAATCTGATGCTGCCGCTCGTCCACCGGGATCCGGATTCCGCGGTCAGCACGATCGTCAAGTTGGGAGACCTGCTGCGCGCGAGCATGCGTCGGGACGCGGCCAGACTCGTGCCGCTCCACCGGGAGCTCGACCTGC